>CAIQJF010000086.1 GCA_903872075.1 uncultured Caulobacteraceae bacterium
AGCTCCAGGGTCCACTTGGTCACCTGATCCAGGAAGTAGCGGTCGTGGGTCACCAGGATCACGCAGCCCGGGAAGTTCTCCAGGTGATGCTGCAGCCAGGCCACCGACTCGGCGTCCAGGTGGTTGGTCGGTTCGTCCAGCAGCAGCATGTCGGGCTTCGACAGCAGCAGCCGCGCCAGGGCCACCCGGCGCCGCTCGCCGCCCGACAGCTTGTCCACGGGGGAATCGTCCGGCGGGCAGCGCAGGGCGCCCATGGCCATCTCGATCTTGGAATCGATGTCCCACAGGTCGCCGGCGTCCAGCTTCTCCTGCAGCGCGGTCATCTCCTCCATCAGCTCGTCGGTGTATTCCTCGCCCATCTTGGCGGCGACGGCGTTGTAGGCGTCGAAGACCTTCTTCTCTTCGCACCAGGAGATGACATTGCCCCACACGTCCAGGCTGGGGTCGAGATGCGGCTCCTGCTCCAGATAGCCCATCTTGGTGCCGTCCAGCGCCTTGGCCTCGCCGTTGAACTCCTTGTCGATGCCGGCCATGATTTTCAGCAGGGTCGACTTACCCGAGCCGTTCACCCCCACCACGCCGATCTTGGCGTCGGGATAGAAGCTCAGCCAGACGTTCTCGAACAGCTTCTTGCCACCGGGGAAGGTCTTCGACAGACCCTGCATCTGGAATATGTATTGAGCAGCCATGCGGGCTCCGCGGCGGAATTTGGTTGTAAGGAGGTAGGGCGGGACATAGCGAGGGCGGCGCCCCTTGCCAAGTCGGCCACGCCGTTCAAGGTGCGCCCATGACCAAAAACACCCTTCTGACGCCGGGCTTATTCCTGGCCGCGAGTCTGATATTGAGCGGAGCGGCCCAGGCGGCCCCCGGAGACAGTTCGACCATGCCGCAAGGCGCCCGCCCCCGCGATCTCACCGTCGAACAGCTGCGCAGCCAGTTGTGGGCCGGCCGCGTCACCAGCGCCGCCCTGGTGGCCCGCTATCAGGCCGCCATCGCCGCCGCCGACCGGCAGGGACCGGCCTATCGCGCCGTGGTCGCCCTCAATCCCCAGGCCGGCGCCCAGGCCGCCGCGCTGGACGCGGCGCGCCGTCCGCGCCAGGCCGCCGCCGCCCTCGACGGGGTGCCGATCCTGATCAAGGACAATATCGATTCCGACGACGGCCTGCCCACCACCGCCGGCTCCCTGGCCCTGAAGGACAATATCACCGGCCGCGACGCCCCCGTGGTCGCCCGGCTGAAGGCGGCCGGGGCGGTGATCCTGGGCAAGACCAATCTCTCCGAGTGGGCCAATTTCCGCTCGACCCACTCCAACAGTGGCTGGAGCGGCGTCGGCGGCCAGACGCGCAACGCCCGCGACCCCTTGCGCAATCCCTGCGGCTCCAGCTCCGGTTCGGCCGTGGCCGTGGCCGCCGGCTTCGCCCCCGCCGCCATCGGCACCGAAACCGACGGCTCCATCGTCTGCCCCTCCGCGGTCAACGGCGTCGTCGGCCTCAAGCCCACCGTCGGCCTGGTGCCGCGCACCCACATCGTGCCCATCAGCCACAGCCAGGACACCGCCGGGCCGATCACCCTCACTGTCCGCGACGCCGCCATCCTGCTCACCGCCATCGCCGGGTCCGATCCCTCCGATCCCGCCACCCGCGACGCCGACGCTCACAAGACCGACTACAGCGCCCGGCTCGATCCCGGCGCCCTGCGCGGGGCCCGAATCGGGGTCATGCGCTTCTGCGCCGGCTTCCATCCGGCCACCGATGTGGTGTTCGAGGCCGCCCTGGACCGCCTGCGCGCCGCCGGCGCCGTGCTCGTCGAACTCACCGACTCGCCCGACCGCAAGGCCCTGGGCGCGGCCGAGGAGAAGGTGCTGCTCACCGAGTTCAAGGCCGATCTGGAGACCTATCTGGCCTCCACCTCCCCCGACCGGGTGAAGACCCGCACCCTGGCCGACCTGATCGCCTTCAACAAGGCCCACGCATCCGAGGAGATGCCCCTGTTCGGCCAGGAGCTGTTTGAAATGGCCGAGAAGACCGGCGGCCTCGCCGACCCCGACTATCTGGCCGCCCTGGCTGCCGGCAAACGCCTGGCCGGACCCGAGGGCATCGACCGCCTCCTGGCCCAGGGCGGAGTCGTCGCCCTTGTCGCTCCGACCATGGGGCCGGCCGGCCTGATCGATCCGCTGCTGGGCGATCATTTCGTCAGCGGCAACACCGACGGCCTGCCCGCGATCGCCGGCTATCCCCATCTCACCGTGCCCATGGGCGCGGTTCAGGGGATGCCCGTGGGCCTGTCGTTCATCGGCCCGGCCTGGTCCGAGGCGAGCCTGCTCGCCCTGGGCTACGCCTTCGAACAGGCGGCGCGATGAGTCTGTCCGACCGCGGGGCGCTTGTTCTCTTTTCCGGCGGTCAGGATTCCACCGCCTGCCTCGCCTGGGCCCTCGACCGCTACACCCATGTGGAGACCCTGGGCTTCGACTACGGTCAGCGCCACGCCGTGGAGCTCACCGCCCGGATCGCCGTGCGCGACGCCATCGCGGTGGCCTTCCCTGGGTGGACGCCGCGCCTGGGCGCCGACCATTCCCTCGACATCCGCGCCTTCGGGGCCATCGGCGAGACGGCCCTGACCACCGATCAGGCCATCGTCATGACCGCCCGCGGCCTGCCCTCCACCTTCGTCCCCGGCCGCAACCTGGTCTTTCTCACCTATGCCGCCGCCCTGGCCGATCGGCTGGGTCTGTCGGACCTGGTCGGCGGCATGTGCGAGACCGACTTCTCCGGCTATCCCGACTGCCGGCGTGACACCCTCGACGCCCAGGAGACCGCCCTGCGCCTGGGCCTGGACCGGGACGTCCGGATCGTCACGCCGCTCATGCGCCTGACCAAGGCCCAGACCTGGGCCCTGGCCCAGGGCCTGGGCGGCGAGGCCTTGATCGAGATCACGGTGAGAGACAGCCACACCTGCTACCAGGGCGCGCGTGAGCCCCTGCACGCCTGGGGCGCGGGCTGCGGCGCCTGCCCGGCCTGCGAGCTGCGCGCCAAGGGGTTCGACGCGTGGATGGCCGAGGGAAAGCCGGGACTTAAGCCATGACCTATACGGTGAAGGAGATTTTCCTGACCCTGCAGGGCGAGGGAGGCCAGGCCGGCCGGGCGGCCGTGTTCTGCCGCTTTTCCGGCTGCAACCTGTGGTCGGGCCGCGAGTCCGACCGCGCTTCGGCCGTCTGCAACTTCTGCGACACCGACTTCGTCGGCACCGACGGCGAGGGCGGTGGCAAGTTCGCCACGGCGGCGGACCTCGTGGCGGCCGTGGCCGAACGGTGGCCGATCGGCGCGGGCGACCGCCTGGTGGTGTGCACCGGCGGCGAGCCGCTGCTGCAGCTCGACCAACCGCTGATCGACACGTTCCACGCCGCCGGTTTCGAGATCGCCGTGGAGACCAACGGCACCCTGCCCGCCCCGCCCGAGATCGACTGGATCTGCGTCAGCCCCAAGGCCGCCGCCGTCGTCCTGCAGACCTGGGGCCAGGATCTCAAGCTGGTCTATCCCCAGCCCGGCGTCGATCCGGCCAGTTTCGAGCACCTGGATTTCGAGCGCTTCTATCTTCAGCCCATGGACAACCCGAACCGGGGCGCCAACACCGACGCCGCCATCGCCTACTGCCTGGCCAACCCCAAATGGCGCCTGAGCATGCAGACACATAAGTATCTGGGCCTGCCGTAGGGACACGCCCCGGATTGAATCCCGGGCCAAAAGGTGGTCCATGCCGCCGCCATGTCCGAGCCCCTGTTTGAAATCACCAAGGCCGCCACCTTCGACGCGGCCCACCGCCTGCCCAATGGTCCGTCGGACAGCCCCTATACGCGCCTGCACGGCCACTCCTTCCAGGTCGAGGCCAGCGTGCGCGGTCCGGCCGTGGGTCCTGTCGGCTGGGTGGCCGATCTCGCCAGCCTCGATCAGGCGCTGAAGGCCGTGGCCGCCGAACTCGATCACTCCCTGCTCAATGAGCATGAGGGTCTGGCCAGCCCGACCCTCGAAGCGATCTGCCTGCTGTTCGCGGGGCGGCTGAAGCCCGCCTTCCCCGGCCTCTGCCGCATCGTCGTCTCCCGCCCCACCGTCGGCGAGCGCTGCGCCCTGGCCGTGGAGTAGGGCTGGCGCCAATGGGCGGAATTGCCTCATATCTCCGGTAACGAGGGCGCGGACCAAATCGCGCCCCGGGATTGAGACACCGGGAGCTTCGCTGAGATGAGCTACATCGCCGACCATGCGCGCCTGACGCCGGACAAGCCGGCCCTGATCTCGGCCGACACCGGGGCGGCGGTGACTTACGGGGAGCTTGAGGAGCGCTCCAACCGCCTGGCGCAGTTCCTGTATGCCCAGGGCCTGCGGCGCGGCGACCACATCGCCGTGCTGATGGAGAACAACCTCGCCTTCATGGATCCGGTCTGGGCGGCCTTCCGCTCGGGGCTCTATGTCACCGCCGTCAACCGCTACCTGCCCGCCGACGAGGTCGCCTATATCGTCCACGACTGCGGGGCCAAGGCGGTGATCACCTCCTACGCCAAGCGCGAGACCGCCGAGGCCCTCACCGACCTGATCCCCAATGTCACCATCCGCCTGATGGTCGACGGCACGATCCCCGGCTGGGACGCCTATGAGGACGCCCTCGCCGCGGGCGCGCCAGAGCCCCTGGCCGAGGAGTGGATGGGCGATTCCATGCTCTACAGCTCCGGCACCACCGGCCGGCCCAAGGGCATCCTGCGGCCCCTGCCCCCGGTGAGCCCGGGCGAGGGTTTCGCCGCGCGCCAGCTGATGAACCGCTACGGCCTCAGCCCCGAGGCGGTCTACCTCTCCCCCGCCCCGCTCTATCACGCCGCGCCCCTCGGCTATGTCACGACCGTGCAGTCCTGGGGCGGGACGGTGGTGATGATGGAGCGTTTCGACGCGGAGGCATCGCTCGAACTGATCGAGCGCTACCGGGTCACCCACAGCCAGTGGGTGCCGACCATGTTCGTGCGCATGCTGAAATTGCCGGAGGAGGCGCGGAGCCACCACGATCTCTCCAGCCACCTCGTCGCCGTCCACGCCGCCGCCCCCTGCCCGGTGGAGGTCAAGCGCCAGATGATCGGCTGGTGGGGCCCGATCCTCTATGAATACTACGCGGGCACCGAGGCTTCCGGCTCGACCTTCATCACCAGCGAGGAATGGCTGGAGCATCCAGGCTCCGTGGGTCGCGCGGCGCTGGGCGTGCTGCATATCTGCGATGAGCTGGGCAATGAGCTGCCCGTGGGCGAGACGGGTCTGGTCTATTTCGAGCGCGAGACGCCGACGTTCGAATATCACAACGATCCGGCCAAGACGGCCTCGGCGCGCCATCCGCTGCACCCCGGCTGGAACGCCCTGGGCGACGTCGGCTACCTGGACGACGAGGGTTATCTCTACCTCACCGACCGTCAGGCCTTCATGATCATCTCAGGGGGGGTGAACATCTATCCCCAGGCCATCGAGGACGCCCTGGTCACCCATCCCAAGGTTCACGACGTGGCCGTATTCGGCGTGCCCGATCCGGAGATGGGCGAGGCGGTGAAAGCGGTGATCGAGGCGGCGCCGGGCTGCGAGCCGAACGACGCTCTCGCGGCCGAGCTGATGGAATTCGCGCGCTCGAAGCTGGCCCACTACATGGCCCCGCGCTCCATCGACTTCATCGCCGAGATGCCGCGGCTGCCCACCGGCAAGCTCTATAAGCGCCTGCTGAAGGACGCTTACTGGAAGGATCGGAAAATCTAGGGGGCGAGCCGCGCCCCCTCCGGCCCTTTGGGCCACCTCCCCCGTAAACGGGGGAGGAGGAGGGCAGCTCTCCTCCCCCGCGAAGCGGGGGAGGTGTCACCGAAGGTGACGGAGGGGGCGCGACCACGCCCCCACCATTCAACTTACGCCGGCTTCGGCGCGAACATGGTGCACCAGCCGGTGGCGTCGATCGGACCGGCGATGATCTTGCAGAGGTTGGTGCCGTTCGGGCCCTTGCCGGCCAGGAAATAGTTGCACTTGCTGCACTGCTGCGCGCCCTTGGGGGTGGCCTGATATTTCACATTGGTCTTGGGCATGGTGCCCGCCGCGTTGGCGGCGCCGGCTGCGGCGATCAGGGGCAGAGCTGCGGCCGTGGCTGCGCCGATGAGGATCGTGCGCCGGGTGGCCGGCAGGGATTTTTCAGACATTCAGTCACCTTTCAAAGCGAACGCGAGCGAATCCTCGCTGGCGCCCAGTTAATGCACCGAACCTGAATACAAAATGACAGCCGCGCCCCGGTCAAGCCCGCGCGGCCGCGCTGGCTCGGATCATAGAGACGCATCCACCGCCTTCAGATGCTCCGCCGCGGCATAGGCCAGGATCATGCGGTCGGCGGTCAGCAGCGGCCAACCGTGATGGCGGGCCGTGGCGACCAGAATTCTGTCGGCGGGATCGGCGTGAAGCGAACCCGGCAGCGCTACGCTGCCGACGGCGATGGCCGGCTCCAGCGGCGCCACGGCGACACCCGGCGTTTGAAGAACGCGGTCGATCCAGGCCAGCGTATCCCCGCCGAGCGAAATCCGTCCACGGGCCGCCAGAAGCGCGATTTCCCAAGGCGTGATCGCGGAGACAAAGACGCCCCGCGCCTCGGTCTCGCGATCGATCCTTCGGCGGGCGTCTGGGCCCAGACGGCGGTCGTTGTTCACAGCCCAGATGAGAACATGGGTGTCCAGCAGGATCACGCCAGAGCGTCCCACTCCGAAGGCTCAACGACGGGCGCGAACGGATCGTCATAGCCGGAGACGGAGCCTTCCATCAGGCCGATCAGCGATCGCTGCGGCGCGTCGACCGGCGTGAGAACGGCCACGGGACGGCCGCGCTTGGTGATGGTCACGGGCAGGTGATCCCGAGCCATCTCATCGATGAGTTTCAGGCACTCGGCCTTGAACTGCGCGGCGCCTACGGTCTTGCCCGACACGGAAACCTCCCACACCCCGACATGTACAGGACATATGGCCACTTCGACCCTTCGATCAAGGCGAGGGCGCGAGCCGAACCCGCAACCTAAGCGCCGGGAACATGGCTCCCGCCGCCCGTTTGGCCGCGATGGCGCAGGAAGGCGTCGGCCAGGACGCAGGCGGTCATGGCCTCGACCACCGGCACGGCGCGGATACCGACGCAGGGATCGTGACGGCCCTTGGTGCGCAGTTCGATCTCCTCCCCGGCCTCATTGATCGAGCGGCGCGGCGTGAGGATCGAGGAGGTGGGCTTGAAGGCGACCCGGGCGACGACGGCCTGACCGGTGGAAATGCCGCCCAGCACGCCGCCGGCGTTGTTGGCCAGGAACACCGGGCCGTCATTGCCCAGGCGCATCTCGTCGGCGTTCTCCTCGCCGGTGAGGGCGGCGGACGCGAACCCGGCGCCGATCTCCACGCCCTTGGCGGCGTTGATCGACATCAGGGCGGCGGCCAGTTCGGCGTCGAGCTTGCCATAGATCGGCGCCCCCCAGCCGGCGGGCACGCCCTCGGCCTCGACCTCCACCACCGCGCCGGTGGAGGAGCCGGCCTTGCGGATGGTCTCGAGATACTCTTCCCAGACCGGCACCATGGCCGCGTCGGGCGACCAGAAGGGGTTGCGCGCCGTCTCGGCCCAGTCCCAGCGGGACCGGTCGATCCTGTGCGGGCCGATCTGCACCAGGGCGGCGCGGACGGTGACCCCGGCGATGACCTTGCGGGCTATGGCGCCGGCGGCCACCCGCGCGGCGGTCTCGCGGGCCGACTGACGCCCGCCGCCGCGATAGTCCCTCACCCCGTATTTGGCGAAATAGGCGTAGTCGGCGTGGCCGGGCCTGAAGGCCGTGGCGATCTCCGAATAGTCGCGCGAGCGCTGATCGACGTTCTCGATCATCAGGGAGATCGGCGTGCCGGTGGTCACCTGCCCATTGGTGCGCGCGTCCTCGAACACCCCGGAGAGGATCCGCACAGTGTCCGGCTCCTGGCGCTGAGTGACGAACTTGCCCTGCCCCGGCCGGCGCAGGTCGAGCCAGGTCTGAATCTCGGCGGCTGTGAGCTGGATGCCGGGGGGACAGCCGTCAACGACGCAGCCCAGAGCCGGCCCATGGCTCTCGCCCCAGGTGGTGACGCGGAAGAGATGTCCGAAGGTGTTGTGCGACATGACCGGGTTTCTAATGGCGAATGCCGCGCGATGGAAATGGGCCTATAATCATCCCATGACCGACACCACTCTCATCCCCCCGTCCCCGGCCGAGGACGACTATGTCCGGCAGGTTCAGGCCGCCGAGCCCCTGCCCCTGCTGCCCGAGCACGATCCCTTCGAGATCTTCCAGGAATGGCTGCGCGAGGCCGGCAAGTCCGAACCCAACGATCCGCACGCCATGACCCTGGCCACCGTCGACGCCGACGGCCTGCCGGACGCGCGCATGGTGCTGCTCAAGGGCGTGGACGACCGCGGCTTTGTCTTCTTCACCAACACCCTGAGCGCCAAGGGCCGGGCCCTGAGCGCCAATCCCCGCTGCGCCCTGATGTTCCACTGGAAGTCGCTGCGACGGTCGGTGCGTATCCGGGGCGACGTCGAGCGGGTCACCGACACGGAGGCGGACGCCTATTTCGCCACCCGCGCGCGCTCCGCTCAGATCGGCGCCTGGGCCTCGGAACAGTCCCAGCCCCTGCCCGACCGCTTCGCCCTGGAAAAGCGCGTCGCCAGCATCGGACTGAAGTTCGGGGTCGGTCCCGTGCCTCGCCCGCCGCACTGGTCGGGCTACCGCGTCCTGCCGTCCACCATGGAGTTCTGGCGCGACCGGCCGTTCCGCCTGCACGAGCGGCTGAAGTACCACCATGCGGCGGGGGGCTGGACGACCGAGCGTCTCTATCCCTAAGAACCTCGCCTGAGCCGACAAAGACCGGGGAGACACCGATGCACGGGTTGATGCAGGACTGGCCGCTGACCGTGGACAAGATCCTCGATCACGCCGCCACGTGGCACCACGGGCGCGAAGTGGTCACCCGCTCGGTGGAGGGGCCTATCGTCCGCACCACCTGGGGCGGAATCCATGAGCGCGCCAAGCGGCTGTCCAACGCCCTTCTGGGCTTCGGCATCCAGCCCGGCGACCGCGTCGCCACCCTGGCCTGGAATTCCGGGCGGCACATCGAGGCCTGGTACGCGATCATGGGGATCGGGGCTGTGTGCCACACCCTCAACCCGCGCCTGTTCGCCGATCAGCTCTGCTACATCATCAACCACGCCCAGGACCGGATCATCTTCGCCGATGTGACGTTCCTGCCGTTCCTGGTCGAGAACCGCGAGCGCCTGCCCAGCGTCGAGCGGATCATCCTGTTCGCCGACGCGGACCAAACCGCCGCCGCCGGCCTGCCGGGCGCCCTCTCCAGCGAGACCCTGATCGACACCCATGCCGCCGACGCGGTCTGGGGCGGGTTCGACGAGAAGACCGCCTGCGGCCTCTGCTACACCTCAGGCACCACCGGCAATCCCAAGGGCGTGCTCTATTCACACCGCTCCAACTTCATCCACACGCTCTCGACCCTGCAGAGCGACGTGATGGGCCTGTCGATCAACGACACCGTCCTGGCGGTGGTGCCGATGTTCCACGCCAACGCCTGGGGCCTGACCTTCTCCTGCCCGGCCGTGGGCGCGCGCCTGGTGATGCCGGGGGCAAAGATGGACGGCGCCTCGATCCACGAACTGCTGGAGACCGAGAAGGTCACCTTCTCCGCCGCCGTGCCCACGGTCTGGCAGATGCTGCTGGCCCACATGCGCGAGACCAAGGGAACCCTGACGACCCTCAAGCGGGTGGTGATCGGCGGCTCGGCCGTCCCCGAAGCGATCATCCGCGCCTTCCACGACGACTATGGCGTCGAGGTGGTCCACGCCTGGGGCATGACCGAGACCTCGCCGCTGGGCACCCTCTCGACGCCGACGCCGGAGATCTCGGCCCTGCCGTTCGACGATCAGATGCCTTTCAAGCTCAAGCAGGGCCGCCCGCCGCTGGGTATGCAGCTCAAGCTCACCGACGACGCCGGGAATCCCCAGCCCCGCGACGGCATGGCCTTCGGCCGGCTGAAGGTGCGCGGCCCCTATGTGGCCGGATCCTATTTCAAGGGCGATGGCGGTGAGATCCTCGACGAGGAGGGCTATTTCGACACCGGCGACGTGGCCACCATCGACCACACCGGCTTCATGCAGATCACCGACCGCGCCAAGGACGTCATCAAGTCCGGCGGCGAGTGGATCAGCTCCATCGAGATCGAGAACATTGCCGCCGGCCACCCCAAGGCCCTGCTTGCCGCCGTGATCGGCGTCACCCATCCCAAGTGGGATGAACGGCCCCTGCTGCTGGTCAAGCTGAAAGAGGGCGAGACAGGCACGGCCGCCGAGTTCCTCGGCTTCCTGGACGGTAAGATCGCCAAATGGTGGATGCCCGACGACGTGGTCTTCGTCGACGACATTCCGCTGGGCGCCACCGGCAAGATCGACAAGAAACTGATCCGGCAGCGCTTCGAGGGCTATCTGTTGCCCAGCGCGACGGCGCGGCGGATCTGACGCCGGCGGAGTCCGGCGGCCCTTACCCCGCCAGGCGGTAATCCGAATCCAGCCCCGGCGGGCCGTCGCAGAGAACCTGGCCGGTCTTTACCAGTTCGATGACCTGGGCCAGGACCGAATGGGCGGCGGGGCCGTAGAGGCGCGGATCCACGGCGGCGTAGATGGTCGGGACCATGGCCTTGATGCGCACATCGCCGGCCGCCAGCCGCTCGAGGATCTGCCGCTCGCGATCCTTGCGATGGGCGATGTAGGCGCCGATGAAGGGATCGACCTCGCGGATCGGCGGGCCGTGGGTCGGCCAGACGGTGGAAAAGCCCCGCGCCCGCACGGTCTCGAGGCTGCGCAGATAATCGCCCATGTCACCGTCCGGCGGGGTGATCACCGTGGTCGACCAGCCCATGATGTGATCGCCCGCGAACAGGGCGTTCTCTTCCTTCAGGGCATAGCAGATGTGGTTGGAGGTGTGGCCGGGGGTATGGATCGCCTCCAGAGTCCAGCCGGGACCGGAGAACACCTCGCCACCGGCGACCGGCTCGTCGGGGACGAATACGTCGTTGCCGGCCTCCAGCACGATCTCGTCCTCGGCATGGGCCGTGGTTACGGCGCGGCCGTAGACGCGGGCGCCGGTGATCGCCGCCAGCGGGCGGGCCAGGGGCGAATGATCCAGGTGATGGTGGGTGATGAGGATGTGGCTGACCCGCTCGCCGGGAATGGCCGCCTGGATCGCCGCCAGATGGTCGGCCAGGTCGGGACCCGGGTCGATCACCGCCACCTCGCCGTGGCCGACGATATAGGTGCCGGTGCCCATGTAGGTGAACGGGCCGGGGTTCTTCGCCGTGACCCGCCGGATCAGGGGCGAGACTACGTCGCAGCGGCCGTAGTCGATATCGATCTCGCGGACATAGGGGATCATGGGTGCGCTCAGCGGACCACGGGCGAGAGATCGTAGCCGGCGGCGGCGCCGAGCCGCAGCAGCTCGTCGCTGTCCATGGTCGCCGCCTGGGCGAGAGCCCAGGTCATGATCGAGCGGGTGCCGGAGCGGCAATAGGCCAGGACCTTGCCCGGCGCGGCGGCCGTGGCCTGCCGCATGGCCTCGATCTGCGCGGCGCCCGGCATGCCCATCACCGGGGCGTGCACATAGGCGAGGCCCGCGGCGTGGACCGCGGCCTCCATCTCGGCGCTGGTCGGCTGGCCGGGGGCCTCGCCGTCGGGCCGGTTGTTGATGATGACGGTGAACCCCTGGGCGGCGGCGGCGGCCACATCGTCTAGGGAAATCTGGGGACTGACTGAGAAACGGTCGGTCACGGTGCGGAATTCAGTCATGGAAAGCCCTGATCAGCCGGGCTCGCAGCCCGCGTCCGCATCATCGGCGCCCGCCGGGCGTTTCGCAAGCGATCAGATCAGCCCTGACCGTAGCCGAACCGTTCGATCCAGGGCGCGAGATGCGGCAGGGCCGGCGCCAGCTGGTCGGCATAGCGGCGCCACTGCCCGCCGCCGTCATAGAGACCGCGGGCCACCTGGGTGGCGCTGGGGGTGGCGATCGAGCGCCGCGTGCCGCCCGCGTCGAAGCGGCGCAGGTCCTCGCTCCAGCCCAGGCCGATGAAATCGCAGACCGCCCGCGTCGCGCCATCGAAGTCGCCCACCAGGTCCTCGTAGCGGTGGCGGTGGATGCGCAAATCGAAGCGCTGCTCATAAAGCGCCGAGAGGCTCATCACCTGGGCGTAGAACCGGGCGGACCCCTCCAGCGTGAGGAACTCGAACATCGACGGGTTCACCCGGAAGCGCTGGCGAAAGCAGCTGAGCACCACGTCGCGGGGATCGCGCACCGCAAAGAGGATGCGGGCCTCCGGGAACAGCTTGGCGATCAGAGGCAGTTTGATGGAATTGAGCGGCAGCTTGTCGATGAAGATCCGCCCGGCCGGATCGCCGCCGAGCTCGCGCACCCGGGCCCAGTAGAGCGCGCGGTGACGTTCGGCGTCCGCCTCGGAGATCGCGGCCAGACGGTCGAGGGTCGCGGGGCCGCGCATGAATTCCATGGTGGCGTCGGTAAGGGTCTCGCGCTCCTCGGAGGCGCTGACGCGGGGCGAGGTGGTCAGGACGCGTTCCAGCAGGGTGGTCCCCGATCGCGGGAATCCGAGCAGGAAGACATGGGCGGCGGGATCGTCGGAGGTCGGTCGGGCCGGCGCGCCACGCCAGGCCTCGGGCGGCGCTGTCTCAAAATAGCGGGCGACCCAGGTCAGCATGGCCGGCACGGTCTGCACGCCGGGGCCGGCGAAGCGAGGGGCGTAGAAGGCGCGAAGGGCGGCGTTGGCTGCCGTGAAGCGCGCGAAGGCGTCGGCAGGACGGCCAAGTCGTTCGAGGGCGTCCCCGAGCTGGCCCTGGGCCTGCGCCTGGTCGATGGGCGAGAGGGTCGCGTCGCTGAGCAGGGTCAGCAGCCGCAGTCGGGCTGCGTCGGGGGCGCCTTCGGCCGTCTCGGCGGCGGCGAGCGCCAGGGCGGCGGTCGGATGGCGCGGCTGCATGGCCAGCGCGCGCTCGGCCAGGGACCGCGCCGTGGGCCAGTCGGCCGCCCGCGCCGCCAGGGCCGCCAGCCGGGCCACCGGGGTCGGATCGCGGGGCTCGATGCGCGCGGCGGCCTCGAAACTGGCGCGAGCGTCGTCGAGCTCGCCGACGTCTTCGGAGACCCAGCCGCGGTTGAAATGGGCCGGGCCGAAATCGGGATTGACCGCCAGCGCGGCCGCGAAAGCCTCGAGGGCCTCGAAGGGCCGCTGAAGATTGGCCAGGCACAGGCCCAGGGCGTTGAGGGTCGGCACGTCGGCCGGGGCGAGAACGCGGGCGCGCTGAAGATCGGCGAGCGCGGCGTCCAGGCGCCCGGCGGTCTCGGCGCGCCAGGCCCGGAGGTTCAGGAACAGGGGATGCTCCTCGCCCCGCGCGAGAGCGGCCTCCGCCAGATCCACCGCGCGCTCGATGGTCTGGGCGCGCAGGGCGTCCATGACCGGCCCGAGGGCGGGCGGCGCGGCCGTCATGGCGATGGTCTCAGGCCTTCTTGGGCGGCAGGGGAATGAAGCCCGAGGTCCGTTGGACATAGGCTTCGTACTCCGGCCGCTTGCGCCGCATCCGCCCTTCAACGGTGGGCACCCCACTCCACTTGGTCAGCAGGGTGGTGATCAGGATCGGCCCCGGCATCGACCAGATGGCGACATCGAAACCCGCGTCCACACAGATCACCCACAAGCCCCACCAGACGCAGGCGTCGCCGAAATAGTTGGGATGGCGCGTGTAGCGCCACAGGCCGCTCTGCAGAACCTTGCCGGCGTTGGCCGGATTGGCCTTGAAGGCCACCAGTTGGAAGTCGCCGATGCTCTCGAACAGGATACCGAAGACAGCCAGGGCGATTCCCGCCCAGGCCACCGGTCCGAGGTGCTGCGACTCGCCTAGCTGACCGACCTGCACCGGCAGGCTGACGATCATCTGGAGCGGCAGTTGCAGGGCGAAGACCAGCAGCAGCGAGGCCTTGGCGTAACCCCACCCGCGTTCCTTCTGGGCCAGGGCCATCATGGTGGCGTAGCGACGGTCCGGCCCGTGCCTGCGCCAGCGCCACAGCAGATAGGACCCCAGACGCACGCCCCAGACCGAGCACAGGACGGTCAACGCAAGGGCGTGCGGGCCGACGCCGCCCACGAACAGGAAGCTGGCCCAGGCGTTGACCACCATCCCCAAACCCCACCAGCTGTCGATGAAGGACGGGTCCCGGGTGGCCAGATTCACCAGCCACAACAGGACGAACAGCACGGTGGAGATGGCCAGATTCTGAAGCAGCAGCTGGGCGTAGTCGGGCATGGGAACTTTCTCAGCGGCCGGTGGAGATCGTGGCGGCGGACAGCATGCGCGCCATGCCGCGTTCCAGGGCCTTCGGGTCTCGGGCCAGGGAGGCGCGAACCTCAATGGCCATATAGTCGGTATCGACCTCGTCGACACCGCGTTTGATCGCATTCAGCCCAGCGGCGGCGATGTCCTCGGGGCGCTCCTTGCGGCCGGCCACATGGGCGGCCATGCGCGTATCCACAGACCCCACGATCAGGGCCGTGACCTGCGTCCCCTGGCCGGCCAGTTCGGCGCGGATGCAGGTGGTCGCGGCCCGGCCGGCGAACTTCGAAGGGCTGTAGCCCCCCATGGCCGGAACGGCGACAAGGCCGCCCGACGACAGCACGTTGACGATCGCCCCGCCGCCGTTGGACGCCAGGATGGGGGCGAAGGCCCGCGCCATGCCCACCGGGCCGAAATAGTTGACCTCCATCTCCTCGCGGGCGGCGTCGAGGCTGTCCGCGCCGATCAGCCGCTGATTGAGGAAGGCGCCGGCGTTGTTCACCAGGATGGAGGCATCTCCGCACCGCGCCGCGGCCGCGGCGATCTGCTCGGGCCGGGTCACATCGAGGCGCAGGGGAACCGCGCGGCCCGGCTCCTCGGCGGCCAGGTGCGCGGCGGCGTCAGGATCGCGCGAGCCGACCCAGACCCTGGCGGCGCCGGCCGCGAGCAGGGCCCGTACGAAGGCCTCGCCGATCCCGCGATTGCCGCCGGTCACCACGGCGACGCTGTCTTCGATCTTCATGCGCGCGCCGTCTTCTCTTTCCAGATGCTAGATGGCCGGCCGGTCCGACAGGGCCAGGACCCAGGCGCTCGGCGCCCCGCCCGCCTGCTGGGCCTCCATGACCCCCACGTCCACATAGTCACGCCAGCCGACGATCAGATCACCGTCGAAGTCCAATACGCCGGCATAGGGCGCCCGGACCACCGCCCCGTCGGCGGCGACATATTCATCGACACCTTCCACGAACAACCGGTCGCCGGTCTCCGCGAAGTCGAACAGCCGCCAGTTCACCGAGGTGATGCGCGCCTTGAACCCTTCGAGGAAGCGTCGCGCCTTGGCCTTGCCCCGCGCGGGCGGAGCCACGGCGGCGGCGTAATGCCAGACAATATCCTCGTGCATGTGGGTCAGGGCGCCGTCGATATCCCCCGCCGTCCAGGCGGCGATGACGCTCTTGAGCACCTCGAGTTTACGGCTCATGGACGGACGGGTCTCCAGGGCGCGACGGTGAGCCTGCGCGGGGAGGCACAAAACACGGAAACCGCGGCGATGTCAGCAGGACGGCGCGCGCCCGCGGCATTCAGTTGTCGCGATGCACCCGGATGGAACTCTCTCCAGCCAGCTTCAGCATGAAGCTGCCGAGCGCCGCGCGCCGGATGACGGCCTTCTGGCCGGCCTTCGGCGACGCATCCAGCGGCTCGCTGTCGATCTGCCGCCAGACCGCGCCGTCGTCGAGCACAACGACCCATTTGCCGGCATTGTTACGCTCCGCGTGCGACACCGTGACGGCGATATGGTCGTTCTCCTCGACCTTCTCACCCCGGTCGAACATCGACAGCGAGGGAAGGGAGAGACCAAAGGCCTGACGGCGGACCGTCCGGCGCTGCTCGCGATCGATGGTGATGAGGTCGCCGGTCTGATCCGCCTGGGCCAGGGTTCCCACGGCCTTATCGAAACAGGCGAGGCGCTGGGTGTTGTCGGCGACCGCCCGGCAATCGAGCACCTCCTGCATAACCGGAGCCCGTTTGGGCGATTCCACCGCCTGGGCGGCAAAGGCGGAAAAAATCACCGCCAGACCGCAAACTTTCGCGAATTCAATCCCTTTGGCGCGCACCGTGGTTCTCCGTCTCAACGTTTGCTGGCCCGTGATTAGACTCACCCGCCTCTCGCCACGCAATCTGTGACCGTAAAGTAACAGGGGCGCCACGAATGGGTTACGGCGACGTAATGATCGTTGACCGCCTCGCGCGAGCGACCCTAACTGATGGGAACCGGGGGGTTTTCACCGGGATTCATTCACGCTCACGGCCCATCGCCCCATCCCAGGACGGCGATTCGGCCTGTTCGGAGGACTAACATTTGACCATGTCGACCACACGCGCCAGGCTGCTGGCGTCGTCCATGATTACCGGGGCCGCCTTCGCGGCCGCCTCCACGACCGGAGCCTATGCGGCCAACGCCACGGCCGATGCCGCCGCCGCCGCCCCGGTCGTGCAGGAACTGGTTGTCACCGGATCGCGCATTCCGCAACCGAACCTGACCAGCGTCAGCCCGCTGACGACGGTCACCAGCGCCGAAGTCCGGCTCACCGGCACCTCGAACGTCGAATCGCTTCTGAACAACCTGCCCGCCGCCTTCGCCTCCCAGTCGGGCGAAGTCTCCAACGGCTCGAACGGCACGGCCCAGGCCGACCTTCGTAACCTCGGCTCCAGCCGCACCCTGGTGCTGGTCGACGGCAAGCGCATGATGCCCGGCGACCCCGGCAGCGTCGTTCCCGACCTGAACAACATCCCGGCCGCCCTCGTCGACCGCGTCGACGTGGTCACCGGCGGCGCCTCGGCCGTGTACGGCTCCGACGCCGTGGCCGGCGTGGTGAACTTCATCCTGAAGAAGAACTTCGAAGGCATTCAGGTCGACTACCAGTACAGCTTCGAGAACCATCAGCAGGGCAACAAGGACGCCCTTGGCTTCCTGACCGCCTTCAAGACGCCGATCCCGCACGACGTCGGCGCGGACGGCGGCAAGCACAGCGTGTCGATCATCCTCGGCGCCTCGTCGCCGGACGACAAAGGCAACGTCACCGCCTACCTGACCTATCGCCACAGCGACCCGATCCTGCAGAAGGCCCGTGACTTCGCCGGCTGCGGCATCGCGACCGTCAACAACAACACGCACATCTGCGTGGGTTCGTCGAACAGCGCCTACGGCCGCTTCGACTCCACGGCCGCCAACCCCGACGCGCCGGTGCCGAAGTTGAAGAAGCAGAACCTGGCCGACAATCCGGACGGCTCGAAGACCTTCGTGCCCTACACCAGCGCCCTGGCCTATAACTTCAACCCGCTGAACTACATCCAGCGGGAAGACGAGCAGTACACCGCCGGTTTCTTCGCCCACTATGAAATCAACAAGATGGCGGAAGTCTATTCCGACTTCATGTTCATGGACGACCAGACCAACGCCCAGATCGCCCCGTCCGGCCTGTTCCGGAACTCGGGTCCGAACCTGGCCACCGGCTACACCATCAACTGTAATAACCCGCTGATGGGCACCACCCCCGACTTCCACGGCCTGACCCAGGCCCAGGAACTGGGGTGCACCAATCCCGTCCCCGGCGCCACCGGCGGCCAGTACGTCCAACTGCAGTCCATCGGCTACCGCTTCGCCGCCGTGCCGCGCGTCTCCGACATCAACCACACCGACTACAAGATCGATGTGGGCCTGAAGGGCGACCTGGGCAGCGGCTGGTCCTACGACGCCTTCCTGCAGCTCGGCGTGGCGCGTCTCAACACGCACATCACCGGCTACGGTTCGGTCAACAAGATCGCCAACGCCCTGAACGTGGTCTACGGCTCCGACGGCAAGACCCCGGTCTGCGTCAACGGCGGCAGCGCCTGCGTTCCGCTGGACATCTTTGCGGCCCAGAGCGCCAACATCAGCCAGGCGGCCTATAACTACGTCCTGGCCAGCGCGTTCACCGCCGGTGAGACCACCCAGCAGATCGCCAGCGTCAACCTGACCGGCGACCTCGGCCGCTACGGCGTCAAGAGCCCCTGGGCCGATGAAGGCGTGGGCGTCAACTTCGGCGCGGAATATCGCCGTGACTTCCTGAAGCAGAACTTCGACGTCGAACAGCAGCAGGGCGACCTGTCGGGCGGCGGCGGTCAGGCTCTGGACGTCCGGGGTGCGACCAACGTGAAGGAAATCTTCATGGAAGCCCGGGTCCCGCTGGCTCATAACCAGCCCTTCATCAAGGACCTGACCCTCGACACAGGCTACCGCTTCTCGCACTACAGCCTCGCCGGCGACACCAACACCTACAAGTTCGGCCTGGAATACCGGCCGATCGACGACGTGCTGATCCGCGCCAGCTTCAACCACGCGGTTCGCGCGCCGAACGTTCAGGACCTCTACGCCCCGAACGTCGCCGGTCTCACCACCTATCAGGACCCCTGCGGCCTGGACGATAAGAACCACGTGGCCGCCAGCCTCGCCGCCTGCCAGAACACCGGCATGACGGCCGCCCAGTACGGGGTGACCAACAACTGCCCCTCCAACCAGTGCTCGGCTCTGTTCGGCGGCGGCGCCATCTCCGGTCTGAAGCCGGAAGACGCCGACACCTACACCGTCGGCGCCGTCTATCAGCCCAGCTGGCTGCACGGGTTCAGCATGTCGATCGACTATTTCGACATCAAGGTGAACAACGTGATCTCCGCCGGCGTGGCTTCGCCGTCGACGATCATCAACGACTGTCTGTCCAACGCCGCCAGCGCGTTCTGTAAGCTGATCCATCGTGACCCGACCACGGGCGGTCTGAACACCGCCCAGGGCTATGTGCTTCAGACGCAGGCCAACGCCGGCTTCATCGCCACCGACGGTATCGACTTCTCGGCCAACTACCGGTTCACCCTCCCGAACTGGTACAAGGGCGAAAGCCTCGGCTCGCTGGCCGTCGCGTTCGTGGGCACCTGGACCGATCACCTGACGGCTCAGCCCAGCCCCGGTGGCGGCACCTACGACTGCGCCGGCCTCTATGGCGCGGCCTGCTCGAACCAGTTCGGTTCGCCGGTGACGCCGCACTTCAAGGCCGAGACCCGCTTCACCTGGGTCACCCCCTGGAAGCTCACGGCCTCTCTGAACTGGCGCTACCTGGGCCCCGTCACCCTGGACTACCTCTCCTCGAACCCGCTGCTCAACAACCTGTCCTCGGACTCGGTTGAAGGCCGCCTCCATGCCTACAACTACTTCGATCTGGCCTTCACCTATAAGGTCAAGGACGGTCTGGTGCTGCGCGCCGGTGTGAACAACCTGTTCGACATCGACCCGCCCGTCATCGACGGCAACAACATCGGTATCGCCGGCCCGCCCTACGGCAACGGCAACACCTTCCCCGGTGTTTACGACTCCCTGGGCCGCAAGATCTTCGTGGGTCTGACCGCGAACTTCTAAGCCAAAGGCGCAAGCCAAAAACAAATCGGGCGGCGGAGTGAAAACTCCGCCGCCTTTTTTATTGATCCGAACAGCGACGCCGACGGCGTGCTGGATCGCTGGCCGAGCCTACCGCTCAGGCGCGCGCGGCACGTCTTCGATCTTGTCGGTCTTGTTGCGCGCCGCGACAGCCATATCAGTCCACTCCTGACGCGTGTGGCAGATCTTGTGAACACCGAGCCGGGTGCCCGTCTCTTCCTGCCGCTTGCAGATGACCACGTCCGGGTCGAGGCGCGATGCGGCAGTCGGCGCGGCGGGGGCCGGCAAAGGCGGCATCGGCGCGGGCGCGGCGGGGTCACCGGCCGCGAAAGCCGGCGCGCCGCAGAACAGCTGAACGGCGGCGAGAGCCGCGGCGAGCATGGGTCTCATGGCGAAATCTCCGAGGGTCGACTAAAGTGGTTCCCGTCAATTCCTTTTAACGCGCCTTGATTTGCAAGGCGACGGCGGGGGCCGGCGAATCCTTTCAGTTTGGTTCAAATTCAGAGGCAAAACGTGTCCCACCCCCACAGCGCGACGGTTCACAACGCCGAAGCCGTCGCGGCCATGAAGGCCGGCCAGCCCATCCAGGCCCGGGCCATGGCCGAGGAGGCGCTTCAGGACCATCCCGAGGACGCTTCGCTCTGGCTCAACCTGGCGGCGGCCTGCCGGGCCCTGGGCGACATAGACGCCTCGCTCGGCGCGGTGGAAGGCGCGTTACGGGCGGAGCCGCGATCGTTTCTCGCCCTGCTGATGAAGGCCTCTCTGCTGGAGCGGCGGGGCGACCTGCGACAGGCCGGCATCGGCTACGGGATCGCCCTGACCCAGGCGCCGCCGCCGGAACTTCTCGACCAGCCCACCCGCCGGGCCCTCGAGCACGCCCGCGCCTTCCACGCCGACTATGTGAGGGGCTTTCGCGAACGCCTCCTCGATGAGGTCTCCGACGCCAAGGGCCTGGGAAGAACGGCCGAGAGTCGTCGCATTGCCACCTTCGTCGACCATGTGATCGGACAGCGTCGAATCTTCCATCAGGCGCCGACGGCCTTCTACTACCCCGGCCTGCCCTCGATCGAATTCTATCCCCGCGAGGACTTCCCCTGGCTGGACGCCATCGAGGATGCGACCAACGCCGTGCGGCGCGAACTGCTCGAGGTCATGGCCGACGACTCGATCGCCGACCGCTTCACGCCCTATGTGTCCTATCCCGACGGCGTGCCGCTGGACCAGTGGGCCGAGCTGAACCGCTCGCCGCGCTGGAGCGCGTTCTTTCTCAAGGATCAAGGGCTGCCCGTCGCGGGGAACGCCGAGCGGTGCCCGGCCACCATGGCCGCCCTGGCCGGCGCGCCGCAGCCGCAGGTGGTCCATCGCTCGCCGGCGGCCATGTTCTCCCAGTTGAAGCCGCGCACGCGCATTCCGCCGCACACAGGGGTCAGCAACACGCGTCTGGTGGTTCACCTGCCCCTGATCATCCCGTCGGACTGCGGCTTCCGGGTGGGCAACGACAGTCGTCCCTGGCACGAGGGGCAGGCCTGGGTGTTCGACGACACGATCGAACATGAGGCCTGGAACCTGAGCGACGTTCCGCGAACGATCCTGATCTTCGACATCTGGAGCCCGTTCCTGTCGCAGGTCGAGCGCGACCTCATCTCCCGCGTCACGGCGGCGGCGGACTCCTTCAACGAGGCCGCGCCCGACTCCAGCCTTTGACGGCGCCAGACGAGACCTCCGCAATGGCCCGCATGGACACTCGCGCGGCAAGTCGGCAGACTCGCGTCCCTATCTTCGAGGTGTTGGTCCCTTGACGCAGACAACCGACGTGACAGCGCCGCGCAACGCCGCGGACATGGCCGATCTCGGCGGCCGATTGTTGATCGGCCGCGACGCCCCCCGCAACCCTGAGCGCGGCCTGACCATGCTCAAGGCGGCGGTGGCCGCCGGAGACGCCGGGGCGGCGAGCCTGATGGCCGTTCTGCACGGCGCCGGCGCCTGGATGCCACAGAGCTGGGACCGCGCCCTGGATATGCTGGAGACCGCAGCCGTCCTGGGCGGCGCCGGCGCCCGGGGTCAGCTCCGCCTGCTGGGTGGCCCCGCGGGCGGCGAATCGCCCGACCACTGGCGCGCGCTGCGCCGGCGCATCGACCTGGCGCCCTGGCTGGCGGCGCCCAACCGCCGGGTGCTGTGGGAGGAGCCGCGCGTGCGGATGTCGGACGGCTTCGCGCCGGCCGGCGTCGGCCCCTGGATCATCAACAGCGTGCGCGGCAAGATGCGGCAAGCTCTGATGTACCACGGCGACACCAAGACCGAGGTCGTCGATCCGCACCGCTCGTGCAGCGATTATGAGTTCGACCTGCTGGCGTCGGACCTGGTCCTGACCCTCGTGCGCCACAGGATCGCCGCCGCAACAGGCCTGCCCGAGGCGGCCATGGAACCGCCCCGCGTGTTCCACTACGCGCTCGGCCAGGACATCAAGGCCCACTACGACCGGCTCAACGACGGCATCGGCAACTATGCCGGCAGCGGCTATCAGGGCGACCGGATCGTCACCTTCCTGCTCTATCTGAACGACGATTTCGACGGCGGGGAACTGGAGTTCCCCCTGGTCGGGCAAAGGTTCAAGGGCCATGAGGGAGACGCCATCTATTTCGCCCATGTCGATCAGACCGGCGGACCGGATAAAAAGAGCCTGCACGCCGGCCTGCCGATCCGGCGGGGCGAGAAATGGGTCCTCTCTCAGTGGATTCACGACCGGCCGTTGACCACGTGACGGCCGACGCCTTTGCGGCCCTGCCGAATGATGCGAAGCCCTGGCTTCGCGCCAGAATCCCAAGGTTTGCCTCCATGTTCCAGATCGCGGCCCGGCCATGAGCCTGCTCGACGACGTCAACACCGCCATCTCCGCCGGCGCCTTCGATCGGGCCGCGGATCTGGCCGCGACCGCGCTGGACGAGGGCGAGCGCGACGCCGCCCTGTTCAACATCCTGGGCTTTCGGGAGTCCGAGGCGGGCCGCTACCGACCGGCCCTGGCGCTGCTGGATCAGGGTCTGGCCCTGGCGCCCCAGGACGCCAACCTGCTCTATTCGCGCGGTTTCTGCCTGTTCCGGCTAGGACGCGACGAAGAGGCCCTGGGCGCCTTCAACGCCGCCCTGGATGTGCGGCCACACTATGCAGCCCCCCTGCACCACAAGGGGATGATCTATGAGCGCAACGGCCAGGACGACGCAGCCGAACGCTTCTACGCCGAGGCTCAGGCCTGTGATCCGCGCTACGAGGACCCCTATGCGGGCCTGGCCTCCGTCGCGGCCACGCGTGGCGATTTCGTCCGGGCGCGAGACCTTGCCCAGCGCGCCCTGGCCATCAGCCCTGGCCACACCACCGCTCACCTCGCCCTGGCCAAGGCCGAGTTCGACGAAGGCCGGTTCGAGACCGTCGTCGCCCGGCTGGAGCCCATCCTCGCCGACCCCGGCCTCGACAACGCCGACCGTCCGGCCTTCCTGGCCCTGCTCGGCGACGCCCTCGATGGCCTGAAGCGACCCGACGAGGCCTTCGCCGCCTGGACGCAGGGCAAGGCCCTGTCACAGGCGCAATATGCCGGCACGCCGCTGGCCGAGACCGCCCATCGCCATCTTGCGCAACTCGCGGCGTTGAGACCCGTCGTCGACACGCTGGGGGCGTTTCCGCCCGGCGACCTGGCGCCCGCTCCCGGCGGCCCGAAAGCCCATATCTTCCTCGTGGGCTTTCCGCGCTCCGGCACGACCCTGCTGGAACAGGTCCTGGCCAGCCATGACGAGGTGGTGACCCTTGAGGAGCGGCCTTTGCTGGAGACGGCGGAGCTGGAGTTCCTGAGCACGCCCGAGGGGCTCAGCAGGCTGATGGCGGCCGGGGACGACCTGCTCGACCCCTACCGGGAACTCTACTGGCGGCTTGTGGCGGACCATGGCCTCGACGTGCGCGGCAAGGTGTTCATCGACAAGCTGCCGCTGGCCAGCCTACTGATCCCCCTGATCGCCCGGCTGTTCCCCGGCGCGCGATTCCTGTTCGCCGAGCGCGATCCCCGGGACGTGGTCCTGAGCTGCTTCCGCCGGGCCTTCAAGATCAACCCGGGCATGTACCAGTTCGTCACCCTCGACGGCGCGGCGCGGTTCTATGACGGGGTCATGAGCCTCGCACACGTGTATCGGGGCCTGGTCGCCGACCGCGTGCATGCGGTCCGCTACGAGGCCCTCGTGGCCGATTTCGAGGGCGAAACGCGGGCCATCTGCGACTTCATCGGCCTGCCCTGGACGGAAAGCCTGCGCGACTTCGCCGCCACCGCGCGAGGCCGCACTATCCGCACGCCCAGCGCCGCGCAAGTTCGCAAGGGGCTTTACGCCACGGGCGCCGGCCAGTGGCGGCGCTACGAGAGCCAGCTGGCGCCGGTGTTGCCGATCCTGGCGCCCTGGGTTTCGGCCCTCGGCTATGACACGTCGGATGAAGAGGTCGCCCCATGACGACTGCCGCCCCCACCCTCGGTGAAATCCAGAACCGGCTCGAGACCGCGAGCAAGCTGCTGCGCGACGGCCGCCGGGCCGAGGCCGTGGCCGCCCTGCGCGTGCTCATCGCCATGGCGCCCCGCGTCTCCGAGGCGCACCGCCTGCTGGGCGTGGCCCTGGGCGAGATGAGCGAACTGCCGGCGGCCGAGGCCGCCTATCGCGCCGCCCTGGCCCTGGACCCGCGCTCGGCCCGCGCCGCCACCGGCCTGACCGAGGTGCTGCTGGCGGTGGATCGGGGTCCCGAGGCCATCGCCCTGCTTGAGCCGTTCGTGAACGATCAGACCAGCAATCTGAGCCTTCTGACCTATCTGGGCCTGGCCTTGCAGGCGGCCAACCGCGCTGAAGAAGCGGTGCCGATCCTTCGCCGGGCCACCTGGGCCGCGCCGGACAGCGCCGTGGCCGACCATAACCTGGCCAGCGCGCTGGGCGACGTGCAGAACTTCGTCGAAAGCGAAGTGGCGATCCGCCGCGCCCGCGCCCGCGGCCTCGACGCCCCGGAGATGTGGCTGGTGTGGGCCAGGTCCGTGTGCGGCCAGGGCCGTCTCGGCGAGGCCGAGGCGCTCTATGTCGAAGCGATCAAGCGCAAACCCAACTTCGAGAAGGCCATCGCCGAACTGGCCCATACCGTGTGGATGCACACCGGCCAGCGCGAGCCGACCCTGAAGGTGTTCGAGGACGTGTTCTCGCGGACGCCGGCGGCGCCGGAACTTCTGCTTCAGAAAGCCAAGCTGCTGGACACCATGGGCGATGTCGCCGGCGCCTATGAGGTGCTGATGCAGGCCCTGGCCCTGAGGGACGACGCGGCCATCCACCTGCCCGCGGCCCAGCTCGCCGTTCACTTCGATCCGGAGAAGGCCCTGCACCACGCCCAGCGCACCCTGGCGCTGCAGCCTGACGTCCCCTCGCACAGCGCCGCCCTGTGCCAGGTCAACCTGGCCCTTGGCCGCGCCGACGAGGCGGCGGTCATCGCCGAGGACCTCTGCCGCCGCCTGCCGGACGATCAGTACTCCATCGCTCTGCTGGCCACGGCCTGGCGGATGATGGGCGACCCGCGCTACCGCCGACTCTACGACTATGACACTTTCGTCGGCCGGTCGATGATCGACACGCCGCAGGGCTGGCCGAACCTTGAGAGCTATCTCGCCGACCTGCGCGAGGCGCTGCAGCCGCTGCACAGCTTCAGGGGACATCCGGCCGGCCAGTCCCTGCGCCACGGCTCACAGACCCAGCAGGACCTCACCCGCTCGGACCACCCGGCGATCCGGGCCTTCTTCAAGGCCATCGACTATCCGATCCGCCGGCACATCAAGTCGCTCGGTCCTGGCGCCGATCCGGTCCGGCGGCGGCAGACCAAGGCCTATGACTTCAACGGCGTCTGGTCGATCAAGCTCCAGCCGGTGGGATTCCACGTCAACCACCTGCATTCCAAAGGCTGGTTCTCGTCGGCTTGCCACATCGAACTGCCCCGGGCCATCGACCGTGAGCCGGAGGGCTGGCTGAAGTTCGGCGAGCCGGGCATCCCCACCAAGCCGCACCTCGATCCGGAAATGATGGTGAAGCCCAGGCCGGGCCAGCTGGTGTTGTTCCCCTCCTATATGTGGCACGGCACCGTGCCCTTCACCGGCGACGAGGAACGTCTGACCATCGCCTTCGACGTCGTACCGGCCTGAGTTAGTCCGACAGGCCGGGCGCCAGCACAGTCGCCCCGGCGGCGCGCAGGCGGGCTTCGCCGACATGGGCGGCGATCGCCCGGGCGGCGGGGTCGTCGGCGAGCCCGGCCATGGCGGCCAGAATGTGCGCGCCCTCAGCCGCGCCGCCGAACATTCGCCTCAGGGAATTGAAGGGTGAGGACTCGCTGTTGAAGGACTTCAGCCGCGCCAGGCCCTTGATCCCGCCAAGCCGCTTGGCCTCGTCAACGGCGTCGTAGAAGCCGCCGAGGCGGTCGACGAGGCCGAGGCCCCGCGCCTGAGCGCCCGTCCACACCCGGCCCTGGGCGATCTCGCGCACGCGCGATTCGGGCAGGTGACGGCCTTGGGCCACGCGACGAACGAAACCGTTATAGATGCCGTCCATCCAGGCGGAGAAGGCGGCGCGCTGAGCCGGATTCATGACCGCGCGCGACGAGAAGGCGTCGGCATAGTCGCCGCCGACCTTCACCCCGCGCATATCGACCCCGAATTTCGAAAGGGCCTCGCCCAGCGCGAACTTGCCGCCGAAGACACCGATGGAGCCGGTGAGCGTCGCGGGCTGGGCGATGATTTCGGAGGCCTGGGAGGCGATCCAGTAGCCGCCAGACGCGCCATAGGCGCCCATGGAGACCACCACCGGCTTCCCGGCCGCCTTGGCCGCGCGGACCGAGGCGAGAATCTGTTCCGAGGCCGTGTCCGATCCCCCCGGCGAGGAAACCCGGAAGACGATGGCCTTGACGTCCGAATCGTCGATCGCCGCCTGAAAGGCCTTCTCCACATCGTCGGACCGGATCGTCGCGCCGCCGCCCAGCGGGCTCGGCGCGGAGGGGCCTTCGCCTGTCATGATCGCGCCCTCGACCGAGATCACCGCCACCGTCGGCTTGCCGCCGACGCCACCCGGCGTGCGATCGACCTGGCTTGCGTAGTCGTCGAAGGGCACGAGTTTGGCGCCCGCGCCGGCCCTGGCGAGGGTGGCGGCCTGGGCCTCCTTCACCTGGCCCACATGATCGATCAGGCGCTTGTCCAGGGCGACCTCGGCGGCGTAAGGCCCGGCCTCGATCACCGCCCGCAGGTCGGCGGGCGCGCGACCGCGATCCTGGGCCACGGCCGCCAGGGTGGAGCCATAGATCGAGCCCATCCACGACAGTTCCGACTCGCGGTGCGCCGGGGTGTAGTCGTCGTAGAGGAAGGGATTTACGGCGGTCTTGTAGCCGTAGCGCTGCTGATAGTCGGGCCGGATGGCGTGGCGGTCGAAGAAGCCCTTGAAGAACATGTCGTCGTGGGAGATCCCCACGGCCTGGAAGCTGGACGCCGGCTGCATCCAGATCTCGTTGGACGCCGCCGCCAGTTCGTAGGTCGAAAGGGCGCTGCCCTCGGCGTAGAGGCCCTGGCCGTGCGTCACGATGGTCTTGCCGGCCGCCCGGAAGCGCTTGAACGCGCCGCGCAGTTCGTCGGCCGCGGCCGGCTGCAGGCCCCCTTCGGGCAGGCGCACGAAGAGGCCCTTGATATGGTCGTCCTTCTCGGCGGCGCGCAGGATCTGCTCAATCCCGATCACCGAACCGGTATGGCCCGAAAAGACGGCAAACGGGTTCTGGCCCGGCTGGTCGGTGAGGCCGCTCCGCAGATCCAGGGACAGCACGGTGTGGTCGGCCAAAGGCGCCGGCCGCGACGCCGCGGTCGCCCAGGCGATCAACAGAATCGGAACCCCGACAAAGAACAGGGCGAGGCCCACGAACACGCCGGCAATGGTGGTGAGAAACGACTTCATGCGACGCACCCCGCCATGACCCTGGGTCAGGATGCAAGCCTCACCGGGCCGATTCGGCCAAGGAAAGATGGGCGGGAAGGATGGTCGGAGTGGCAGGATTCGAACCTGCGACCCCCGCGTCCCGAACGCGGTGCTCTACCAGACTGAGCCACACTCCGATTGAAGAGCGGGCCTTATAGAGGACGCCCCCCGGGGTCGCAAGCGGCTCCGGAAGATAGAAAACACCCAGGCGTTGCATGCGCCGCCGCGCCGCGCTATCTGAGCGCCCTCGCGAGCCCGGACGGCTAAGCCGCCCTCGCCGCTGGGGAATGGTGTAATGGTAACACAGCGGTTTTTGGTACCGTCGTTCTAGGTTCGAGTCCTAGTTCCCCAGCCACGCGCGGCCCTTGATCGGGCGGTCGCAAACATCCCTCGGATGACCCCGATGAACCTCCGCCCGCCCAGGGCGTTAGATGAACGGCTCACAACAGCCTGTTCAAGGCCGGTTCAGCGCCGGGCCTTTAGATCAGACCCACGGACCGACACCGGCCCGCCTGATCAATCTGGGAAAACGACCATGAAGAAGATGACTCTCGCCCTGCTGGCCGGCCTGTCCGCCGTCACGGCCCTGGCCGGCCCCGCGCTCGCTCAGCCCTATGGCGGCCCTCCCCCCCCGCCGGGCGCCTATCGCCCCGACATGGACCGCAGCGAGATGAACCGAGGCGACCCGAACCGCGGCCCGGATTATCGCGATGGCGACAGGCGCGACGGCGATCACCGGGATTGGGACCGTCATGACGGCGACCGCCAGGATGGCTACCGCCAGAATGTGGGTCAGGATCAATGGAACCTCGACCGTCGTATTCAGTGGACCCAGGAACGTCTGAACCGCGGCCGTCAGAACGGCACGCTGCGGGCCCGCGAGTTCTATCGCGTGCAGACCGATCTCAACAAAATCCGCGCGGAAGAGGCCGGGACCCTCCGCTACAAGGGCTTCGTTCCGCCGCGGACGATGGCCAATCTGCAGGCCCACCTGGACCGGTTGAACGCGCAGATTCACTGGATGCGGCCGAACGACGACCGCCGCCCCTGGTAGGCTGAACCTGCGGAACGCCCCTCCCTCACCAAGGTGAAGGAGGGGCGCAGCTGCGCGTTGGAGGGGCTCTACCGCCCCATCGCCTCGTCGTAGAACCGCGCCAGGTCGGCCTTCATGGTCTTCAGGGCGTCGGTGTTGAGATAGACCATGTGGCCCGAGGGATAGTAGGCGAAGCGGACGTGGCCCTTGAGCGCCGGGTCCAGCTGCATGTGGCCGACATCGTATTCAGTGCCGAAGAACGGCGTGGCGAAGTCATAAATTCCGTTCAGCGAATAGACCAGCAGGTGCGGGTTCTGTCGCATGGCCGCCGAGAGATCGAGCGCCGTGTCGGCCGGGCTGGTGTCGTACTCGCTGCGCGAGCCAGGCGACTTGTGCCGCAGATCCCACTGCAGGCCGGAGCCGTAGTAGGTCGGCCGATAGGCGAGGTCGCTGGTGAAACCGAGATCCGCGGTCAGATAGTGATGGAAGGCCGAGACGAACGCGCCGGTGATGCCTGTGTCCGAGGCGTCATACTCCGGGCTCTCGCCGGCCGCGTCCACGTCCTGGCCCGTGAACCGCGCGTCATAGCGGCCGATGGTCAGGCGCTGCTCGCGCAGCAGTTCCTTCCGGAAGCGTTGGGGCGTGACCCGCAGGTCGGCCTGCAGCAGATAGTCCACGGGAAGACCGATGAAGCCAGACAGCTTCTGGGCCATGGCCAGCCGTTCCGGCTGACCGAGATCCTGCCCCTCGGCCAGCGCCTGGGCGTAGGGGCCCCGCGCGAAGGCGCGCGCCTCACGCAGGAAGGCTGGAATGTCGGCCGGCGGGTTGGCCAGGCGGTGGTGGTAGGCCGCCGTCGCCGCGTAGGTCGGCAGATAGTTGAGCAGTTCCTGATCGAACCCAGGATCGCGCCGGCCGTAGTTGAGGATCGACGACAGCAGGATCACGCCGTTGAGTTGAACCCCGTCCTGCTGCAGCCGGTAGGAGAGCCCCGCGGAGCGGGCGGTGCCGTAGGACTCGCCGAAGATGAACTTGGGGGAGTTCCAGCGATCGTAGAGCGTCAGATACCGCTCCACGCCGCGCGCGAAGGCGTCGATGTCGGCGTCCACGCCCCAGAAGGCGCTGAGCCTGGTGTCGCCCACGGGCCGGGAGAAGCCGGCCCCGGGCGCGTCGATGAACACCAGATCCGACTTGTCGAGCAGGCTCTCATTGTTGTCGACGATGGAGAACGGGGGATTGTGGGTGGCGGCGGGACTGTCAGTCGCGACGCGCACTGGCGCCACCGAGCCCATGTGCAGCCAGAGGCTCGAGGACCCGGGGCCGCCATTGTACAGGAAGGTCACCGGCCGGGCCGGGTCGCGGCCCTCGCCCGCGGTGTAGGCGACATAGAACATCGACAGGGTGGGCTTACCCTCATCATCTCGCACGGTGAGCGTCCCGGCCGTGGCCGTATAGGCCAGCGAATGTCCGCCGATCACCGCCGCGTGGCGGCTGACCTTGCGGACCTCGACGATGGGCGCCGTGGCGATCTCGGCATCGGTCAGCTTGTGGCAACGGGCCCGGTCGGCGCGGGGATTGCGCGAGGCGTCGGCCGCGGCGGGCGAGTCGCAGGCCGGATCGGGCTTGCCGGCCCCTTCGGGCGCGGGGGCGGATGCCAGGCCGGGCGGCGGCGCGTCGGCGGCGGCGGGTTTTGCCTGGCTGAAGGCCTGACCGCCCCACACCCACAGCACAAATGCCGCCGCGATGCTCAAGCCTCTACGCATGACATGTCTCCCCTCGTATCCAAGCCCAAAACCCACCCCGGAGGGGGCATCAGACCCCGATCAAATCCAACCCCGCTGCATCGGGTAGCGCGTCCGAGCCGCCATTGAGCGTCCGCTGCATCCACACGATATCTACCCAGCGGCCGTGCTTGAAGCCCACCGCCGGCATGACGGACTTCAGGTCGAAACCTAAGGATCGATGCAGGCCGATCGAGCCGGCGTTGCCGGAGTCGCCGACGATGGCGATCATCTGGCGAAGGCCCAGCGCCTCGCAGCGGGCGATGACCTCGGCCAGGAGAAACTTGCCGATCCCCTGCCCGGCGCGGCCCGGCGCGATGTAGACGCTGTCCTCGACCGTGTAGCGATAGGCCGCCCGCAGGCGGAACGGCGAGGCATAGGCAAAGCCGGCCACGCCGTCCTCATCCGCCGCCACCAGGTATGGCAGGCCTCGGGCGCGCACGGCGGCCAGGCGCGCGGCCATGTCGGCCGCCTCGGGCGGCGCCTCCTCAAAGGTGCCGAGACCATGCACAGCGTGATGACCGTAGATGGCGGCCAGATCCGGGACGTCATCGGCCGCGGCGTCGCGGACGATCACAGCGCGCCCTCCCCCTCCACCGCCCAGACGGCGAAGGCGTAGTCCATGGCGACCTCCTTGAGGTGGTCGAAACGCCCGGACGCCCCGCCGTGTCCGGCTTCCAGGTTCATGCTGAGCAGGATCGGCCGGCCGCTGGTGGTGTGCTCGCGCAGGCGGGCCACCCACTTTTCCGGTTCCCACCAGGTGACACGGGGATCGGTGAGGCCGCCCCGGCTGAGGATGGCCGGGTAGGCGACATCGGCGATGTTGTCATAGGGGCTGTAGCTGGCGATGTAGTCGTAGGCGGCGGGATCCTCCAGCGGATTGCCCCACTCGGGCCATTCCGGCGGGGTGAGCGGCAGGCTGAGATCGCTCATCGTATTGAGCACATCGACGAAGGGCACGGCGGCGATGACGCCGCCCCATAGATCCGGCCGCATGTTGACCGCGGCGCCCACCAGCAGCCCACCGGCCGAGCCGCCGTAGGCGACGATCTTTCCAGCTGTTCCGTAGCCCTGGGCGACAAGGTGTTCCGCGCAGGCGATGAAGTCGGTGAAACTGTTCTTCTTGGCGAACTTTCGTCCGTCGAGGAACCAGCCCCAGCCCTTGTCCGAGCCGCCGCGCACATGGGCCGCGGCCCAGATCCACCCCCGATCCACCAGGCTCAGGCTCTGGGTCGAGAAGCTGGCGGTGTGCGGATAGCCGTAGGAGCCGTAGCCATAGAGCATCAGGGGCGCCGTACCGTCGAGCGGGGTCCCGCGTTTCAGGAGCACGGTGACCGGCACCGTCTGGCCGTCCGGCGCCGTCGCCCATAGGCGGCGGGTCTCGTAGGCGGCCGGATCGTGGCCGGAGGGAACCTCCTGGGTCTTGCGCAGGGTCCGTTCGCGGGTGGTCATGTCGTAGTCGAACCACTGCCGGGGCGTGGTGGGCGACTGGTAGATGAACCGGGTCAGGGTGGTGTCGTACTCATAGCCGCCCATCAGATGCAGGGCGTAGGCGTCCTCGGCGAAGGCTATCTCGTGCTCGGCCCCGTCCCGGGCCATGACCACCAGCCGGTCGCAGGCGTTCTCGCGTTCAAGACGCACCAGATGGCCCTTGAAGGCGGCAAAGCCGGCGATGAGGCGGCCTGGACGGTAGGCGATCCACTCGGCCCACGTTGGCCGCCCCGGAACCTGGGCGGTCGAGGTCATCAACTGGAAATCCACCGCCCCGCCGGCGTTGGTGCGGATCACCCAGCGATCGCCCCAGCGATCGAGATCGTAGCGAACGCCGACCTCGCGGGCCTCGACGAGAACCGGCATGGCGGTGGGATCGGCGGCCGGGATCAGCCAGTCCTCGCTGGTCTCCTGGTTCTGGACGCCAATCAGGATGTGGGTGTCGTCGGCCGTGACCCCGACACCGAGGAACATGCCGTCGTCGGCCTCCTCATACACCAGCACATCGGGTCCTCCGCGCGCCGGCCGGCGATAGACCCGGGCGGGCCGCGCGTTCTCGTCGCGCCAGACCCAGAACAGCCAGGCGGAGTCGGGTGAGAAGGCGAAGGAGCCCGATGCGCTCTCGGGCCCGCCGGACAGGACCTCGCCGGTCGCCAGGTCACGGATCAGGATGCGGTGATACTCCGAGCCCTGATCGTCCTCGGCCCAGGCGTAAAGCGTATGATCGGGCGAGTGCGAGGCGGCGTCGACGCTGTAATAGGCCTTGCCCTTGGCCGCGGCGTCCTCGTCCAGCAGCAGGGTCTCGGCGCCGCCGCCGCGCGGCTGCCGGAGATAGCGGGGATGCTGGGCGCCCAGTTCGTAGCGGCTGAAATATTCGAAGGGACCGTCGGGCGTGGGGACGGAGGCGTCATCCTCCTTGAGCCGGCCTTTCATCTCCGCGAAGAACCGCGCCTGAAGCGCCTCGCTGGGCGCGAGGACGGCCTTCAGATAGGCGTTCTCGGCTTCCAGATGGGCGCGGATCTCGGGGTTCACCTGTGAGGGATCGCGCAGCACCGCCTGCCAGTTCGCGTCCTTCATCCAGGCGTAGTCGTCGGTGCGGACGCGGCCGAGCTGTTCGATCCGGCGGGGATCCTTGCGGGGGCGGGGCGGTTCAGGAAACGTCATGCGCCCAATGTGCGGGGAGCGTTCGTCACACGCAACGGCGGATGGCTATCGCCAAGCGTAATTGAAGCTGACGCTTATCCTGGGTGTCTTGGCGGCGTTGGCCAGCACCTCGTGGCGAAGCCAGCTCTCCCACAGGTAGATCACGCCCGGCGACGGCTGAAGCGTGACGAAGCTGCGAGCTGTTTCCGGCGCGTCCGAACGCCGGCGCGGCGCGGCCATCATCAGGGGCAAGCGCGGGTCCTCCAGCCGAAGGGCTCCGGCGCCAGGCGGCGTGGCCACATAGATCGTGCCGGAAACGACGCTGTGCGGATGGATGTGGCCCGAATGCGCCGCGCCGGGCTTGAGGACATTGACCCACAGGCTGTCGAGCACCAGCCGTCCCGTCGGCCCGAGATCCAGCTCGGCCCCCTCGGCGAAGCTCTTCACGTGCCTGTCCAGGCGGGTCTTGAGCTGGCCGAAAACCGTCGCCCGCCGCGGCAGATCGTCGAGCGAGGCATAGGAGGTGTAGCCGCCGTAATTGTTGGCCTTGCACCAGGCCCGTCCGGCCTTGTCCTCCGCCGCCAGCATGCCGCAGGCATCCTCCAGTTCGGCGTTGAAGTGGGCGAACCCGCGTTCTCCGGCCAGGGAGGCCTCATAGACGCGGGTGACGAAGAGATCGCGGAACGCGGACATGGCGAGGCTTCCAGATGGGCGTCGGGAGTCAGGACGCGGCCAGTTCCTCCAGCACCTTGGCGTCACCGGCCGGGTTGGCCTGGCCGTCGGCGGTGGCGAGGATCTCCTTGGGGATCAGCAGCAGGACCGGCAGCATCAGGGCGTAGACCACGGTGATGGCGATGACGCAGTACAGAAAGCCGTGCTCAGGGCTGCTGGTGTAGATCTTCGAGCCCAGCAGGTCACCGACGCGGGTGGACAACAGATTCCCCGACTCGACCATCATCATGAGGGTCCCCTGAAGTCCCGGCGGGCATGAGCGCATGGCCAGATCAAACAGCGACGCGGCGGCGATGCCCCCCATGGCCCCGATCGGCGCAGCGGCCCAAAGCGCATCGGTGGCGGAGTGGATCAGCGCCAGGGGCACCATCTGCGGAATGGTGATGATGATCCCCCAGAACAGCAGCTTGCGAAGCGACACCCGCTTGCACAGCCAGCCGTAGAGAAAGAACACCGGGATGAAGGAGGCGACAAAAATACCCTGGAAATCGCCGTAGATCTCGTCCGAGGCGTGCAGGTGGTTGGTCAGATAGTACTGCAGCGGCGTGTTCGCGCCCGGCGCGAACTGGAACATGAAAATCAGCAGGACGGCCGGATAGATCGCCTTGTGGCGGAACAGCCGCTTGATGTCCCCGACGATGTCCGCGCCGCGCGCCAGCGGTTGGTCATAGGTATGGGTGAACACCGCGCGGGGCTTCCAGAAACCCAGCAGGCCGATGCCGCCGGCGAGAACCGCCAGCAGGACGAAGGTCTGAGACGTGCGCAGATGTTCGGAAATCCAGCCGGACGCAAAGGCGCCGGCGAGCACCGGCAGGCTGCTGACGATTTGCCAGAGCGCGCTAAGACGCCCGGACATCAGACGTTCCTGGCTGACGAGGGCGAGAAGCCCCTGATAGGCGGCCGCGACAAACCGCGAGGCGGCCATCACCAGTAGCATGCCGATGAACAGCGACTGGTAGCTGAGATGGGACAGCGCCATCCAGACGAACACCGCGGCGGTCAGGGGCGCGAAGATCAGGAAATAGCCGCGGTCCCTCAGGCCGAACGGATTCCAAAGGTCTCGGGCGAACCCGAAAAGAAAGGCCAGGAACAACGGGATCGCGGTGAGCACGCGGAACACCGACACGTCCGTGGCGGTGGCGTGGAGGTTGTTCTTGAGCATGTAGGAGGTGGTGATGTCGACGAGATAGCCGCTCGGGGACGACAGATAGACGAGCAGGGTCAGGGCGCCGAAATAGCCGTAGGTCTGGCCGACGCCCGAGGCGCCCCGCTCAGGCGAATCCGTCATTCAATCCAGCTCCCCGGGCGAAACTGCTTAAAATGCTGTCGCACCGTCGCGGGCCACTGAGGCGCAATTCGAAGCCGTCTGCAACGCCAAAGCGCCCTTCGAGGACGGGCGATGATGTCGCGGCGCTTGTCCAGACGGCGCCGAAACCAAGAATCCGTATCGCGGTACAGGAATGGCTCTCGCCACGGCGCCCCTTGGCTTGTTAGGTTAGGTCAAAGGCGTCGTCAGCGCCGAGGGAGGTCTCTTGTCCAACGTAGAATTCATCGCGCCCACCAGCCCCGAGCAGGCGGCCAAGGCGCTTCTCGCCGGCGGCCCCGGCGCGCGCCCGCTTGGCGGGGGCACCGATCTGCTCGTTCAACTGAGGTCCGGCCGCCTGCCGGCCGGCCTCATCGTCGACCTGAAGCGGATCCCGGAAGCCATAGGCATCCGCCAGGATGGCGGCGCCTTCGTCATCGGCGCTTCGACCCCCGGCATCACCTTGAGCGAACACAAGGCGCTGGGCCTGGCCTGGCCGGGTGTCGTCGAGGCGACCAATCTGATCGGCTCCACCCAGGTTCAGGGCCGCGCCTCCATGGCCGGCAATCTGTGCAATGCCTCGCCGGCCGCCGACAGCGTGCCGGCCCTGGTGGCGGCGCGGGCCACCTGCCTGATCGTCGGCCCAGATGGCCGCCGCACGGCGACGGTCGAATCCATCGCCGTCGCCCCGGGCAAGACCTCGCTTGCGCCCGGTGAGTTCGTGCTTGAGATTCGTCTGCCGGCGCGTCCCGGCCGCTCGGGTGACGCCTATCTGCGCTCGATCCCGCGCACGGAAATGGACATCGCCGTTGTCGGGGCCGGGGTGAACCTGACTCTGGACGCCGCCGGCGTGATCACCGAGGCCCATGTGGCTCTGGGCGCGGTCGGTCCGACGGTGATCCTGGCCACGGCCGCCGCCGCCGCCCTGGTCGGCACCAAAGCCGACGAGGCCGCCCTGGCCAATCTCGATGCGGCCGCCCGGGCCGCCTGCAACCCCATCAGCGACAAGCGCGGCACGGCTGAGTTCCGCACCAAGATCGCCGGCGTGCTCGCCCGACGCGCCGCCACGATCGCCTACGGCCGCGCCGAGAAGAGATAGAGATCATGAGCAAGCGACAGCACATCTCCGCCACTGTGAACGGCGATCCGGTGGAATTTCTTGCCGAGCCGGGCGCGACCCTGCTCGACGCCCTGCGCGACGACCTGGGCCTGACCGGCTCCAAGGAAGGCTGCGGCTCCGGCGACTGCGGCGCCTGCAGCGTCATCCTCGACGGACGGCTGGTCTGTTCCTGCCTGGTCCTGGCGGTGGAAGCCGAAGGCCGGCGCGTCGAGACCATCGAGGGCATGGCCGAAGGATCGAAGCTGCACCCGTTGCAGCAAAAATTCCTCGAACATGCCGCCCTTCAGTGCGGATTCTGCACCCCGGGACTGCTGGTGTCGGCGAAAGCCTTGCTCGACGCCAATCCCGATCCTACGGAAACCGAAGCCCGCTACTGGCTGGCGGGGAACCTCTGCCGGTGCACCGGCTACGACAAGATCATCCGGGCCGTCATGGATGCCGCGGCCGAACTTCGGCAGGAGAAAGTCTGATGAGCGATGTGCTTGAGCGGCGCGACGCCGCACCTCTCGACGACGGCCACCTGAAGGTCGTCGGCACCCGTCCCGTCCGCCCGGACGGCGCGGACAAGGTGACGGGCAAGGCCATGTACGGCGCGGACCTCGCCATGCCAGGCATGGTGGTGGGCAAGATTCTGCGCAGCCCCCACGCCCACGCCCGGATCGTCTCCATCGACACCCGCAAGGCCCGCGCCCTGCCGGGCGTCAAGGCGATCGTCACCGCCGCCGACTTCCCCGATCTGGCCTCGGAGGAATTCGAGGCCGGCGAGAGCGCCGGCAACCTGCGCGACCTGTCGCAGAACGTCATGGCGCGCCACGTCGTCCTGTATGACGGCCACGCGGTCGCCGCGGTCGCCGCCACCTCGTCCTCCATCGCCGACGAAGCGCTGGCCCTGATCGTGGTGGATTACGAGGTGTTGCCGCACGTGACAGAGGTGGAGGCGGCCATGTCGCCCGACGCCCCCGTCCTGCACGCCCACATGTTCACCCAGGGCCTGGCCGTCACCCCGGACAAACCCTCGAACATCGCCAAGCGCAACGAACTCACCCGCGGCGATCTGGCGGCCGCCTTCGCCGAGGCGGACGTTACCGTCGAGGGCCGCTACACCACCGCCGCCGTGCACCAGGGCTATATCGAGCCCCACGCCTGCGTCGCCAGCTACGCCGCCGACGGCCAGTGCCAGGTGTGGAGCTCCAGCCAGGGTCAGTTCATGATCCGCACCTACTGCGCCAAGGTGCTGAACCTGGAATCCTCCAACATCCGCGTCACCCCCGCCGAGATCGGCGGCGGCTTCGGCGGCAAGACCACCGTTTATCTGGAACCGGTCGCCCTGGCCCTGTCACGCCAGTGCGGTCATCCGGTGAAGATGGTCATGACCCGCGACGAGGTGTTCCGCGCCAGCGGTCCGACCTCCGCCGGGGTGATGACCGTGAAGCTGGGCGCCAAGGCCGACGGCACGATCACCGCCGCCGATGTGGTGCTGAAGTTCCAGGCCGGCGCCTTCGAGGGCTCCCCGGTCGGGGCCGGCTCGATGACGGCTCTCGCCTGCTACGACATCCCCAACTTCTCCATCGTCGGCTATGATGTGGTGACCAACACCCCCAAGGTGGCGGCCTATCGCGCGCCCGGCGCCCCGATCTCGGCCTTCGCGGTCGAAACGGCGATGGACGAACTGGCGGCCAAGCTCGGCATGGACCCTCTCGCCCTGCGTGAGAAAAACGCTGTGCGCGATGGCATGAAGGCCTCCTACGGGCCGGTGTTCAAGAACATCGGCTATGTGGAGACCCTGGAAGCCATCCGCTCCCACCCCCACTACACCGCGCCGCTCGGCCCCAATCAGGGCCGCGGCCTGGCCGTCGGCTTCTGGTTCAATATCGGCGGCGAATCCACCGCCGCGGTGAACATCAACGAAGACGGTACGGCGGTGGTCATCAGCGGCAATCCGGACATCGGCGGCTCGCGGGCTTCGATGGCCATGATGGCCGCTGAGGTCCTGGGCCTGCCGGTGGAAAAGGTCAGGCCGATCGTGGCCGACACCGCCTCCATCGGCTTCTCCATGCTCACCGGCGGTAGCCGCACCACCTTCGCCACGGGCATGGCGGTGACCCAGGCCTCGCAGAAGATCGTCGAGGACCTCAAGCGCCGCGCGGCCATGCTCATGGACGTGTCGGTCGACCAGGTGGACTGGGTGGACGGCGTGGCTGTCTGCCGCGACGCCTCGAAGGGCAAGGCCGACCTCAGCCTCGCCCATATCGCCGAGAAGTCCGGCCAGACCGGCGGCCCGATCGGGGCGCAGGTGTCGCTCAACGCCCAGGGCGCGGGTCCGGGTTTCGGCGTCCACCTCTGCGATGTGGAAGTCGACCCCGAGACCGGTCACGTGACGGTGCTGCGCTATACCGCCGCCCAGGACGTCGGCAAGGCCATCCACCCGGCCTATGTGGAAGGCCAGATCCAGGGCGGCGTCGCGCAGGGCGTCGGCTGGGCGTTGAACGAGGAATATATCTTCGACCGCACCGGCCACATGGAGAACGCCGGCTTCCTCGACTATCGCGTGCCGGTGGCCTCGGACCTTCCCATGATCGACTCGATCCTCGTGGAAGTCGCCAACCCGCGGCATCCCTTCGGGGCCAAGGGCGTGGGCGAGGTGCCGATCGTGCCGCCGCTGGCGGCCGTGGGCAATGCGGTCAGCGCCGCCATCGGCAAGCGGCTGACGGACCTTCCGATGGCGCCGCCGAAGATCCGCGCGGCCATCGACGCGGGGTAGGACAAAGGCGGCGCGGCGGAGCTCACATGCCCCATGTCGTCGCCGCCTGTTCGTCCTGTCGCGCCTTCACCGGCGACGTGGCCGCCTTCGACGTCGAGGCGGCCACGGTGCGTGAGATGATCCGTGAACTCGACCGCCGCTATCCCGGTTTCGGCGAACATATCGAGCGCCGCATGGCCATCGCCATCGACGGCGAGATTCATCAGGACGCGCTCTTCGCGCCGTTGCCTCCCGGCAGCGAGGTCGTGCTGATCCCGAGGATCGGCGGCGGCTGAGCTCATCGCCGGCGGTTAATGCTGGCCGCAACGCTGCGTCGGCTCGACATCACTCGGTAAAATTCTCTCGAATCTTCATTGTTACGTTGACATCCGGGCAAAATGGGGCGAGTTTTTGGCGTAGTTTCTTGCGTACCGCGTACCCACGTCTCGGACAGCCTTGCCGCCCCTTCGCAACAGGAAACCTTCCCAATGTCCTCCACGCTGAAAGCCTTCGCCGGCGCGGCTTTGGCCGCCGCCACCCTGGCCGGGGCGTCCGCCTCCGCCCACGTCGCCACAATCTCCGGCGCCTATGACTATCCGGTCTATGACACCCCCAGCCTGACGTTCAACAACACCAGCGCCTTCAACTTCACGGGCATCACCCTGAAGCTGACCGGCTACCAGGGCCTCAACAACGGTATCGTCCAGTCGATCACCCTGCCCGACATCACCGCCGGTTCCAGCTTCACCTATGTCTGGCTGGGCGCGACGACGGGCGGGAACCTGTTCGCCTATGACTATGATGACGAATATGGCGTCTACCCCGCTCAGGTCGGCAACTTCGCGGTGACGTTCACGGCAACGTGGAACAGCCAGTCGATCTATTCGCAGTTCACCCCCGCGGTGAACGCCAGCGGTGGGTTCGTGGGCTGGGAAGGTCTCGATCCCGCCGGCTACGCCGAATCCGCCTACGATTTGCACTCCGGCACCTTCCCCGGCGTTCTGGCCTATATCGACGTCGGCACGCCTCCGCCGCTGCCGGAACCCTCGACCTGGGCCCTGATGCTGGTGGGCTTCGCCGGTCTCGGCGGCGCGCTCCGCATGGCCGGACGCAAGGCCGCCGCCGCGGCCTGAGGTCTCGTTCGACTGCACTCAATGAAGCGCCGTCGCCCTCGCGGGTGACGGCGTTTTAATTTGCGCCACGCCGGGGGCGCTCGCTATCGACCGCACGACCGCCGATGGAGAGCCTCTATGCCCGGAAGCCTGGTTCGCCGTCTTGGATGGCTGGTGCTGGCCGCGATTCTGATCTCGCCCGCTTTGGCTGAGGCCGCCCCGCCGCCGGTCGACCGCGAGGCGACAATTGTCGACGAACTGGTGGTGACGTCGGCGGCCGGCGGGCCGGCGTGGTGGCGCGTCTCCAGCGCGACCACGACAATCTATGTGATGGGCGTCCCCGAAGCCCTGCCCAAGGGCCTGAAGTGGGACCAGACCTTGCTGCGCCGGCGCCTGGTCGACGCCAATGTGCTCATCGGTCCGCCGATCGTCACCGCCGGCCTGGGCGACGTGTTCGCGTTGATCAACGCCCGCAAGCATTTCCGATCCAGGGGCCGGATGGAGGACACCCTGCCGCCCGGCCTGCGGGCGCGGTTTCTGGCCGACAGGCCAGCCCTGACCAGCGACACGCGCGCCTATTCGGGCTGGACGCCCCTGGTGGCCGGCCTGCTCATGGTGTCGGACTTCCGCAAGAAGGCGGGACTTGAGCCGCGCGAGCCCGCCGGCATGATCACGCGCCTGGCCCGGGACAAGGGCGTGAAGGTGATCCCCGCCGGCAGCTACCGGGCCGTCCCCCTGCTGAAGGCGGCGGAAGCGGGTCTGACCGCCTCGGGTCCGACCTGTCTGACCGACGCTCTCGACGAGATCGACGCCGGCGCGGCGCGGGTCAAGACGGCCGCCCAGGGCTGGGCGCGCGGCGATGTGGCCGCGGCGCTGTCGGCCCAGCGCGGCTACGAGAAGTGCCTCAACAGCCTGCCGGAAGGCGCGGACTTGGTGTCGCGGTCCATGAACGACACCACCGATACGCTCGCCAAAGCCCTTATAACGCCTGGGCACAGCGTCGCCGTGGTCAATCTTCGCACCCTCCTGGCTCAGGGCGGCGTGCTTCAGCGCCTGCAGGCGCGTGGTTACAAGGTCACAAGGCCGGAGTAGGCCTCAACCGACGAGAGCCGTCGCACCGAGGGCCTCGCGCCAGTGCGCGGCGCGAGCCTTCAGCTGGTCCCTCAGTCCCAGAGGAGTCAGGTCGGCGCCGTCGATCTTTTCGACGACCTCATAGGTGAAGGCGTCCGCGCCATGCGCGCTCCAGGCCGCCTGCACGACCTTGTTCGGATGGCCGCCACTCCGCAAGGCGAACCAGACGCTGTTCTGCTGGGTGTCGAGATTCGGGCTCGACGCGACCCAGGCCTGGCCGGTGGCGGCGCAGCGCACGACGAACACGCCCTGGCTGCGCGGACGCTCGGTCCAGGCCCTGGCGATTTCCTTGCGGCGGTCCCTGCCGGGCGCCTGGCTCACCCGGAGATCCGAACCGGCAGGACCTCGTAGCCCTTCACGAAGCTGGAGCGCACGCGGGTCGGCTCGCCGACCACCTCCACATGGCTCCAACGCTTGAGAATCTCCTCCCAGACGATGCGCAGCTGCATCTCCGCCAGGCGGTTGCCCACGCAACGATGGATGCCGAAGCCGAAGGAGAGGTGCTGGCGCGGACGTTCGCGATCGATGATGAAGGCGCCCGGATTGTCGATGGCCGTTTCGTCGCGATTGCCCGAGACATACCACATGACCACCTTGTCGCCCTTGCGGATGGTCTTGCCGCCCAGTTCATAGTCGGCCGTGGCCGTGCGCCGCATATGGGCGAGCGGCGTCTGATAGCGCACGATCTCCGGCACCATGTTGGGGATCAGATCGGGGTTGTCGCGCAGCTTTTGGTACTGTTCCGGGTTCTGGTTGAGCGCCAGGAGACCGCCGCTGATCGAATTGCGCGTGGTGTCGTTACCGCCCACGATCAGCAGGATCAGATTCCCCAGAAGTTCGTCGTGGCTCATGTTCCGGGTCGACGCGCCGTGGGCGAGCATGGACACTAGGTCGCCGCGCGGCGGGGCGTTCACCCGCTCGTTCCAGAGAACCAGAAACGCGTTCAGGCATTCGGCCAGTTCGGCCTGACGCTGCTCCTCGGTCTCCACCAATCCGCCCGGATAGGGAATGGTCGTCGCCACGTCCGACCAGTGGGTCAGCTTGCGGCGTTCGTCGAAGGGAAAATCGAACAGGGTCGCCAGCATCTGGGTGGTCAGTTCGATCGACACCCGGTCGACCCAGTTGAAGGTCTCGCCGATCGGCAGTTCGTCGAGGATGCGGGCGGCCCGTTCGCGGATGATCGGCTCCATGGCCGCCAGATTGTGCGGCGCGACCACAGGGCTGACCACCTTGCGCTGATCGTCGTGCCGCGGCGGGTCCATGGCGATGAAACTGGGCCGGCGAAGATCCGCACGGGCGTCGCGGATGGTGATGCCGCCGAGCGCCGCGTCGGAGGAAAAGACGGCGTGATTGGTGTCGACCGCCATGATGTCGTTGTACTTTGTCACCGACCAATAGGGGCCGAATTCGCTGTCTCGACACCAGTGCACGGGATCCTCGGCCCGCAGGCGCTCGAACCAAGGCCAGTGCGTGTCGGTCTGGAAGAGTTCCGGGTCACCGACGTGGAAGTCTTCCAGCGGCGTGGCGTAGGCGCGCTCGCGGGCCGCCTTCAGGCGCTCCTCCGCGGCGATCGGGGTCGAGCCGTCGGCCATGGGCGTTATCTCCTCTGGTCCCGCACGCCTCCGCCGGGACTCCGCGCGGGCCCGTCGTTGAAGCCCTTGCTGAAGTTAGAGCGCAGACAGAGTCTTTCGTCCACGACCTCCGGACGCCGGGGGCCGCATTTCCCCCGGGTTTGCCGCAGAGAGGCGGGACCGCTAGAAGGACGCCAAGGTCCACGGCGGCGCCCGCCGCGATCGCGACCACCCGAACTGGATCCCCATGCCTTTCCCCGAGATGCACCCTGCCCTTTCGCGCGCCCTGACAGAACAGGGCTATGAGGAGCCGACACCCGTCCAGGCGGCGGTCCTCGAGGCTGGGGCGGCCGATCGCGACCTGCTGGTCTCCGCCCAGACCGGCTCGGGCAAGACCGTGGCCTATGGCCTGGCCATGGCCTCGACCATCCTGGGAACCGCCGAACGGCTGCCTCAGCCGGGCCCGCCCCAGGCCCTGGTCATCGCCCCCACCCGTGAACTGGCCATGCAGGTGGCGCGGGAACTGGCCTGGCTCTATGGCCGCGCGGGCGGGCGGGTCGAGACCTGCGTCGGCGGCATGGACTCACGGCGCGAGCAGCGCGCCCTGGCCGCCGGGGCGCAGATCGTCGTCGGCACGCCCGGCCGCCTGCGCGACCACCTTGAGCGCGGTCACCTGGATCTGAGCGTTCTGGAAGTGGTGGTCCTGGACGAGGCCGACGAGATGCTCGACCTCGGTTTCAAGGAAGACCTTGAGTTCATCCTCGAGGCCGCGCCGCCCGAGCGGCGCACCCTTCTGTTCTCGGCGACGATCGCCCGGGACATTGCCGCCCTGGCCCATTCCTATCAGAAGGCCTCGGTGCGGATCGACACGGCCCGCTCGAACGAGCCCCATGGCGACATCGAATACCGCGCCATCCGGGTCGCGCCCAACGAGATCGAACACGCCGTGGTCAATGTGCTGCGCTTCTTCGAAGCGCCGGGCGCCCTGGTGTTCTGCGCCACCCGCGAAGCGGTGCGCCACCTGCACGCCGCCCTCCGCGAGCGCGGCTTCGAAGCCGTGGCCCTGTCGGGCGAAATGACCCAGCGGGAACGGACCGACGCCCTGCAGGCGCTGCGCGACGGCCGGGCCCGGGTCTGCGTCGCCACCGATGTCGCCGCGCGCGGCCTCGACCTTCCGGACCTCGGCCTGGTGATTCACGCCGACCTTCCCGCCAACCGCCAGGGGCTTCTGCACCGCAGCGGCCGCACCGGCCGCGCGGGGCGCAAGGGCGTCTCGGTGCTTCTGGCCCCCTACACCCGCCGGCGGCGGGTGGAACAGTTGCTCGCCTCGGCCGGCGTCGACGCCACCTGGAGCGGCCCGCCCAGCGCCGAGGTCATCCGCGCCGGCGACCAGGCGCGGCTCCTCACCGATCCCATCCTCACGGAACCCTCCACGGACGAAGATCTGGCCCTCGGCCGGCTGCTGATCGACCAGGCCGGTCCTGAAGCGGTCGCCGCCGCCCTGATCCGGCTGCATCGCGCCAAGCTTCCGGCGCCCGAGGATCTGTTCGATCCGGGCGAGCCGCGAGGCGGAAACGCGACCGGGCGCGATCGCGACCGTCGCGAAGATCGCCCGCGCCCGGAGCGCGGCCCGCGTGAACCACGCGAGTCGTTCGAGCGTGCCGAAGGCGAAGGCGTCTGGTTCCGTCTGGCCGTGGGGCGCAACAGCAACGCGGATCCCAAATGGCTGATCCCGATGATCTGCCGCAGGGGACATGTGACCAAGAAGGACATCGGCCAGATCCGTATCTTCGACCGCGAGACCAAGTTCGAGATCACCCGCGAGGCGGTGGACCGGTTCAAGGCGGCGGTGGCGTCGGCGCCCGGCGAGCCGATCCGCATCGAGGCGGCGGGCGCGCCCGGCCTGCGGCGCGAACCGGAGGCGGGACAGGGCGCTGAGCGTGGGCCGCCGCGCAAGGGTCCGCCGCCCAAGTTCAAGAAGAAGTCCAACGACGCCCGGCGATAGGATTTCCGAGCGGCGCCTCAAGCCAGGCGGGTGAAACCGTCCGGGCTCCAGGCGTCGCTGCCGACGCCGTGGTGAACGGTGAACAGGCCTTCGGGGTCGTATCTGGCCTTCACACCGCTGAGGCGAGCGTAGTTCTCACCCCAATAGGCGTGGCGCCAGTCGGCGTTGAAATAGCTGCTTTCGGAGAGATAAGAGCCGGCGGTCGGCGCCAGTTCGCGAAGCGCCGAGGCGGCCGCGGCCACGCGTTGGGCGTTGCGATGGGCGAAGTCCATGTCCGGTCTCATGCCTACAAGGCCCACGTATTGCGGCGGGCCTCCGGTGGCGATGATCACCAGGGCGAACGCGGAGAGAGCCTCGGGGTTCATCGCCGTATTGCGGCTGGCGGCGATCATCTCCGGCGCGGCGCCGGACAAGCCCTTGTTGACATGCAGGGTTACGGTCAGGCTACGGCTCGCCTTGATCAGGGCGCCGGCCAGAGCGTCTCGCCGACCGGTCTCAAGCAACTCTTCGGACAGCCATATCGAGTCGTAGCCGTGCAGAAACGCGCTGACCTGCCCCTGATCGCCCGCCCACCAGCCCTGGACCGAGGAGACATTCGGCCGGCTGTCGAAGTGCATATCCGTCGAGCCACTCCGGCGGTACGCCGCCACATCCCACGTGCCGCGCCCCAAGCCCGAATCCACCCGAAAGGGTTCGATAAACCGATAGTCACCGGGCAACGCGACCACCCAATCGACGAACGGTCGCCAAAGCGCCAAAGCAATCCGGTCGTCGAGACCCTGGCTGGCCATCGATATCTTGAGCACATTGTCCGGCTGAATCGCGACCTCTTCGCCCCAGTTGGGATTAAGCAGGGCCTCGGAATAGAAGGCGAGGAACCGCGAAACCAGCCTTCGGAAGGCGTCGTCCGAGGTGGCCTTGATGACCCCGTTCGCGCCGCCCATTCGCGCCGGCAGGTCGTGGGTGCGCAGGGTCACCCGGGTGATCACCCCGAGGCTGCCGCCGCCGCCGCCCTTCAGCGCCCAGAACAGGTCCGGGTCCCTGTAGGCGTTGACCGTGCGAATCCGGCCGTCCGCTGTCACCACCTCGGCCTCCAGGAGGTGCGCCGAGGATGTTCCGAACCCCTTCGAATAGGAGCCGAAGCCGCCGCTCTGGATATGGCCGGCCACGCCGACGGTCGTGCAGCCACCGCCCTGCACATAGCGCCCAGCCCGGGTGGTCACGGCGTCATAGAGGTCGATCCAAACGGCCCCCGCGCCGGCGGTCACGGCCGGGACCGGCGCCACGCCGGCGGGCGCGCCCCGCGGCGTGAAAGCGTCGACGACGGTCACCGCCCGCATCGGGCGGGTCCAGATCATCAGGGAATCCGGCGCATTGGATGTGCCCAGATAGCTGTGGCCGCCGCCCTTCACCACCAGGCGCAGGCGATGGCGTCGGGCGAAGCTCACCGCGGCGGCGACGTCGGCGGCCGAGTGCGCGGCGACCACATAGGCGCTTGGCGCCGGCGCCCAGGCGTCGAGATAGCCCGAGACCTGGGTTCCGGAGGGCTGATCACCGATGAAGAAGGGGTTCTGCAGGTTCTTGTAGAGCGTCCGGCAGCTGTCGCTCTTGGCGTCGGTTTCGCACGGCGCGAGGAGCGGTTCCGGACGGACTAGGTTCCCGCCGACGCGCTCGGCCAGGCTCTTCCAGGCCTGGGGCGAGGGCCAGGCCGAATCGCTTGGCCGAACCCTCCGGAACGAAGACGGCGCCGCGAGGGTTCGCCCCGCGACGCCGAATGTCATCGGGATGGCAGCGGCCATCCCCAGCAGTGCGCGTCTGTGCATTGGCCCCGCCTCCGTTGGGCGATCAGGATAGACCCTGATCGCGCCAACGGGGAGAGGCGTCGGATCAGCCGCCGTAGATGACCGACATCGTCTCGGCGACGCAGGCCGGGCGGGCTTCGCCTTCGATCTCGATGGTGCATTCGTTCTTGATCTGCAGGCCGCCGGCCTTGGCTTCCACGCCGATCAGTTTCTGACGCAGACGCACGCGCTTGCCGACGCGCACCATGTTGGTGAAGCGCACCTTGTCGGAACCGTAGTTGATGCCGCGGGTGACGCCCTTCACGGGCAGCATGCCGGCCGAGAGGAACGGGATCAGCGACAGGGTGAGATAGCCGTGAGCGATCGGGCCGCCCATTTCCTTGTTCGCGCGCTCGACATCGACGTGGATCCACTGGTGATCGCCGGTCGCCTCGGCGAACTGATTCACGCGTTCCTGGGTGATCTCGAGCCAGTCGGACACGCCGACTTCCTGACCCACGAGACCGGGCAGATCCTTCATTTCCACGGGCGCCATGGCCACGTCTCCTTTGTTGGTGGATGAAATTGCGAACGCAGAGGCCTAGCGGCCCCGCACGATGGGCGCCTCGGCCTTGCCCCAGTAGGCGTCGCGGATCAGACGCTTATAGAGCTTGCCCGTGGCGTGACGGGGCAGTTCCTGCATGAAATCGATCCGCCGCGGCGTCTTGACGTGGGACAGGTTGGCGCGGGCGTAGGCGTTGAGTTCGGCCGCGAGCTCCTCGCCGATATCGTTCCAGTCCGCCGGCTGGATGACGGCGACGACCTCCTCGCCCATCTCCTCGTGCGGCGCGCCGATCACGGCCACATCCGCCACCTTGGGATGTCCGATCAGCAGGTTCTCGATCTCCTGCGGATAGATGTTCACCCCGCCGGAGATGATCATGAAGCTCTTGCGGTCGGTCAGGAACAGATAGCCGTCCTCGTCGACCCAGCCCACGTCGCCGAGCGTCGTCCAGCCATGGCGATTGCGGCTCTCGGCGGTCTTGGCCGGATCGTTGTGGTATTCGAACTCGCCGCCGCCGGCGAAATAGACCGTGCCCTCGGTGCGGGGCGGGACGGGATCGCCGTTCTCGTCGCAGATCTTCAGTTCGGCCGTCATGCTGCGGCCGACCGAGCCCTTCTTGTTCAGCCACTCCTCGGAGGTGATGACGCAGAAGCCGTTGCCTTCAGTGCCGGCGTAGTACTCCTGCACGATGGGGCCCCACCAGCCGATCATCGCTTCCTTCACGGGCACCGGGCATGGCGCGGCGGCATGGAAGACCTTCTTCAGCGAGGAGACATCGTAGCGGGCCCGTGCCTCCTCGGGCAGCTTAAGCATGCGCACGAAGTGGGTCGGCACCCACTGGGCGCAGGTCACCTTGTACTGTTCGATGTAGCCCAACGCCTGCTCGGCGTCGAAGCGCTCCATCAGGATCACCGTGCCTCCGAGCGCATGCACGGCCATCGTCCACCCGAGCGGCGCCGCGTGATAGAGCGGCGCGGGCGAGAGGTAGACCATGTCCGGCTCATAGCCGAACAAGGCCTGGCCGATCATGGCCAGGCCGTTGGGCGCGTCGATCGGTTGCGGGCCATCGACCCCGGCGCGCTTCACGCCCTTGGGACGGCCGGTGGTGCCGGACGAATAGAGCATGGCCGAACCGGCGCTCTCATCGGCGATGGGCGTGACCGGCATCGGCGCGCGCGCCGCCTCGAAGTTTTCGAACGGCGCCTTGGCGCCCTCGACCATATAGAGCTTCACGCCGGGGATCAGGGGCGCGACCTCAAGGGCCACGTCCGCCACGGCCGCGGAGGCGATCAACACCTTCGCGCCGCTGTCCTTCACGATGTACTCGACCTCGCCGACGGTGAGCTTCGAGGAGATACAGGTGAATCGCAGGCCCGATCGCTGGGCCGCCCACAGCACCTCGTAGTAGCGCGGACTGTTGTCCATGAAGATCGCGATGGCGTCGTTCGGCTGGACACCGAGGGCGCGGAACAGGTGGGCGCCCTGGTTCGAGCGTTCGTCGAGTTCGCGATAGGTGACCGTCTCACCCGAGGCGGCCATGATATAGGCGGCCTTGTCCGGCGTCGCCTTGGCGTGATGGAACGGATGCATCGTCAGGCCGCCAGCGCGCTGGCCGGCGCTTTTCCGAGAATCATATCGGCTGCTTTCTCCGCAATCATGATGGTGGGCGCGTTGGTGTTGCCCGAGACCAGGCGCGGCATGACCGAAGCGTCGACGACCCTCAGCCCTTCTACGCCGTGCACGCGAAGTTGGGCGTCCACGACGGCCATCGGGCCACGGCCCATCTGGCAGGTGCCGACGGGGTGATAGATCGTCGAGCCGGCCATGCGGGCATAGGCCAGCAGCGCCTCATCGCTGTCGAGCGACGGCCCCGGCATCATCTCATGGTCGATATAGGGCGTCAGGGCCGCCTGACCGGCAATCCGCCGACCCCACTTCAGAGAGGCCACCGCCACCTCCTGGTCGAGCGGGTCGGACAGGTAGTTGGCCGTGATGCGCGGGTAGACCGACGGATCGGGTGACGCAATCTGGATGTGGCCGCGGCTCTCGGGCCGCACCTGGCAGGGCGCGATCGTCAGGCCCGGCTGGCTTTCGAGCTCCATCTTCTGTTCGGTGACCATCTTCTGCGTGTCCGAGGTGGCCGGCAGAATATGGAACTGGATGTCTGGACCGGCGAGATCGGGCCTGGACTTGCAGAAGGCGGCGATGTGGGCGGCCGAGAGGGTCAGGAGGCCTTTACGCTGGAAGACATATTTGAACGTCTCGCCGATGAAGCGGGCGCCCTTGGTCAGTTCGTTCACCGAAATGACGCCGGCCTTGAGCCGCCAGGTCATGGCGATCACATAGTGATCCTGCAGATTGCCGCCGACGCCGGGCAAATCGCTGACCACCGCGATGCCATGGTCCGCGAGGAGCTGACCTGGGCCAACACCGGACAGCTGAAGCAACTGGGGCGAGTTGATCGCCCCGCCGGAGAGGATCACTTCCTTGTTCGCGCGGGCAATCCGCTTCACGCCGTTCTGGGTGAACTCGACGCCGACCGCCTTCTTGCCCTCGAAAATCACCCGGGTGGTGAGCGCATTGGTCTCCACACGCAGGTTCGCGCGGCTCATCACCGGATGGAGGTAGGCCACGGCCGAGGAGCAGCGCTGACCGTTCTTAACCGTGAGCTGATAGTAGCTGACACCTTCCTGCTCAGCGCCGTTGACGTCGGCGTTCCGCGGCAGGCCGGCCTCGACACAGGCTTCGACAACCGCGTCGGACACCGGGTGGGTCTGTGTAACGTCAGAGACATTGAGCGGCCCGCCCACGGCGTGATGCTCTCCGGCGCCACGTTCCTGGTTCTCGGCGCGCAGGAAATAAGGGCGGACGTCGTCCCAGCCCCAGCCTTCGCAGCCCAGCTGGCGCCAGCCGTCATAGTCGGCGTGCTGGCCACGGATATAGAGCAGGCCGTTGATCGAGGATGAACCGCCGAGGACCTTGCCCCGTGGCCATACATGAGTGCGTCCGCCGGTGCCCGGGTCCGGCTCGGTCTCGTACAACCAGTTGACCTTCGGGTCCTTCAGGGTCTGCGAGTAGCCGACCGGCACGTGGATCATCAGATTGGAGAAGAACTGTCCCGGGTTCTTCGTCGGGCGGTCGTCGCCGCCGGCTTCCAGCAGTAACACCTTGTTGGCGGAATTGGCTGAGAGACGGTTCGCGAGCACGCACCCGGCCGACCCCGCGCCGACCACGATGTAATCCGCGCTCAAAGACTCGGCCATGGAACTCCTCCGGCGCCGGGGGGCGCTCCTGTGGGACGCCTTATGACGCCCCTTCCCCAAGGTCGTAAAGGGCGCACCGGCCCGCGCCCGAGGCCCGGCGGCGATGCGCCGCAATCATTGCTTGGTCTCCTCGCCGGCTTTCTGATTTAACCCGCCCCGGAAACGTCCTCTCAATGGTCCGCGAAGGAAACCCCATGGCCAGTCCCACGTTCGAAACCCTGCTCTATTCGGTGGAGGAGGGGATCGCCACGATCACGCTCAACCGCCCCGAGAAACTCAACGCCTTCACCACCAAGATGATGTCCGAGATGATCGAGGCCTTCGACATCACCGACGCTGACGACTCGGTGAAAGCCGTCATCGTGACAGGTTCCGGCCGCGCCTTCTGCGCCGGGGCGGATCTGTCTGCCGGCGGGGCGACGTTCGACTACGCCAAGTCCAGCGATCCTGCTCGTCTTGAGGCCCGCGTCGAAGGTGTGCAACGCGACGGCGGCGGCCGGGTCACCCTGCGCATCTACGACAGCCTCAAGCCTGTCATCGCGGCGATCAACGGGCCGGCGGTGGGCATCGGCGTGACCATGCAGCTGGCGATGGACTTCCGGCTTGCATCGACGGCGGCCCGTTTCGGCTTCGTGTTCGCCCGTCGCGGCATCAATCCCGAGGCCGCCTCGTCCTGGTTCCTGCCCCGCCTGGTAGGCATTCAGACCGCTCTGGAGTGGTGCTACACCGGCCGCGTGTTCCCGGCCCAGGAAGCCTTCGACAAGGGCCTGGTGCGTTCGCTGCACGAACCTGATGACCTCCTGCCGGCCGCCCGCGCGCTTGCTCGCGAGATCATCGACAACACCGCGCCAGTCTCCATCGCCCTGACGCGTCAGATGATCTGGCGCATGGCGGGCGCCGATCACCCCATGGAAGCCCACAAGGCCGATAGCCGGGCCATTCAGGCGCGGGGCGCCTCGGCGGATGCTCGGGAGGGCGTAACATCGTTCCTGGAGAAGCGTCCGGCAGCCTATCCGAATCAGGTTTCATCTGACTTGCCTGATATCTGGCCAAACTGGGTCAAGCGTGACTTTATTTAACAGTCTCACACACCGAACCCGCATTGAAGACCAAGCGTGGGCGGCGTTTTGACGCGCCGCCAATTCACTTGTCGTTTATAGCGTAGTTCTACGACTTGTATTAATCACGCCATTTCCATAGAAGCCGTGGAATCGGAACGGTACTCGGCCCTTCCGAAGCGTAAATTTAGGATCAGAGAATTCACCATGAGCGACAAGGCTGAAATTATCGAGTTAACCGCGGAGATCGTGGCCTCCTATGTGGAGAACAACACGCTCACCACCAGCGACCTGCCCGCCCTGATTCAAAGCGTGCACCGCGCCCTCACGTCCATCTCTACCGGCGGCGAACCCGTCGAAGTTGCGCCCAAGGAACCTGCCGTTCCCGTTCGTCGTTCGATCACACCCGACTATCTGGTGTGCTTGGAAGACGGCCGCAAATTCAAGTCCCTGAAGCGTCACCTTCGCACCAAGTACAACCTGAGCCCTGAAGACTACCGGGCCAAGTGGGGTCTGGCGAAGGATTACCCGATGGTTGCCCCGAACTACGCCAAGGCTCGCTCGGACCTGGCCAAGCAGATGGGCCTCGGCCAAGGCGGCCGTCAGGCCCCCAAGGCTACCAAGCGCCGCTAAGCGACGGGTTCCCGCGTCTGCCTTTCGGCCGGGTCACCAGCCGACGGGGGAGGAAGCAGGCGCGGGCCCGATCGATTGTCCGGCGTGTGGTGTCAGACCGCGCCGGCCGCATCCCGCCGGATGCGTTCGACCATGGAAAACAGGCCGTTGGATCGCTGTTGCGACAGGGCCCCGGTCAATCCAAGACGCCCCAGGGCGCTCTTCACATCGAATTCAAGTATGTCGCTGACCTTGCGTCCCGAATACAGGCGCATCAGCACCGCGATCAGTCCACGCACGATGTGTGCGTCGGAATCACCGCGAAAGGCCAGTACGCCGGGCGCCACAGACTCCGTCACCAGCCAGACCTGACTCGCACAGCCTCTGACCTTGTTGACATCGGACCGCTCGGCGTCCGACAGCGGCGACAGGTCGCGTCCGAGATCGATCACATGCCGATACCGTTCCTCCCAGTCGCCCAATATGTCGAACTCATCCTGCAGTTCGGCCAGGGCAAGTTCGATCGTGGACGGAGATACAGGCAGGGTGCTCATGGCGCGGCTTTTGGCCCGAAGGCGTCCCGGTGGCAACCACCCTCCCCCGGACGCCCGCGGCGGGCCATAGTAGGCCTGTGACTGAATCCCCGCCCTCGACCGACGCCGCCGCCGCGGCTCATCCGCTTGCGCTGCTGGCGCATGAGCTTCGCACGCCGCTCACCGCCCTGATCGGCTATGCGGAAGCCATGCGCGACGCCGCCTTTGGCCCGGTCAATCCGCCGTATGATGCCCACGCGGCCACCATGACCAAGGCCGCGCGCCATTTGCTGGCCTTGGTCGACGATCTGACAACTATTGCCAAAGCAGACTCCGGAATCTGGACACGGGCCCCGGACCAGGTTGACCTGGCGATGCTGGGCCGTGAGGTCCTGGACCTGCTCGCACCACGGGCGGCAGTCGCCGACGTCACGCTACGTCTTGAGTCGGCTGGCGCCGTGGGCGAACTATCCGCCGACCGTCGTGGCCTGACCCAGATCCTGCTGAACCTCCTCGACAATGCCCTGAAACACACGGGCGGCGGGGGGACGATAACGCTCTCGCTCTCGCAGAGCGTCGAGACCCTGTTCATCGTAGTGTCCGACACGGGCAGGCAGGCGGAAGCTCCCGTGACCGGCGAAGGCATTGGCCTTCGCCTCGTTCGCGCCTTGTGCGCGGCGCAGGGCGGGACCATGACCCTGACGCACCTGCCCGAGGGCGGCGCCCGGGCGGAGCTGGTCCTGCCGGTCAATCTGGAAGGCTGAAGCGATGCGGCTGTCGAGCGATATCTGGGTCTACGCCCTGATCCGCCGGGTGGAACTCGCCGGATCGTTCGCCACCGTGGCGCGCAAGGGTGACGCCCGCGGCGGAGCGGTGCTGGTGAAGACCCTCGATCGCAAGACCGGCAGGACGAACCTGTGGTCGGAAACGGTGGGCGGCGATGGCGAGACCTTGTGGATGCGGCCGGTGACCAGCGAGGCGGAAGCCGACGTCGACGCCTATGTTGGCCGCGCGGCCCGGATCGACCCGGACATCTGGGTGGTCGAAATCGAGGACGCCGACGGCAAACGTTTCTTCACCGAGCCGACCGCGGACTCCTAAGATCGGCCGAGCGACGCATTTGCCTCGCGCGGCTACGCAAGGTATCGCCCGCCCATGTCAAATTCCCCCGCCGCCGAGGCCGCCCGCCGGCGCACCTTCGCGATCATCAGCCATCCGGACGCCGGTAAGACAACGCTGACGGAGAACCTGCTCCTGGCCGGCGGCGCGATCCGGGCCGCTGGCGCGGTGCGGGCGCGCGGCGAGCAGCGCCGGACCCGGTCGGACTGGATGAAGATCGAGCGGGAACGCGGCATCTCCGTGTCGGCCAGCGCCATGACCTTCGACCACGCCGGCCTGATGTTCAATCTGCTCGACACGCCAGGTCACGAAGACTTCTCGGAGGACACCTACCGCACCCTCACCGCCGCCGACGCCGCGATCATGGTGCTGGACGCGGCGCGTGGCATCGAACCTCAGACCCTCAAGCTGTTCGAGGTCTGCCGCCTGCGTGACATCCCGATCATCACCTTCATCAACAAGATGGACCGTGAGGCGATGGATCCCTTCGCCCTGCTGGACGAGATCGGCTCGAAGCTCGCGCTCGACCCGGCCCCGCTCTATTGGCCGGCCGGCTCGGGGAACCGCTTCAAGGGCATGATCGACCTTCGGCACGACACCTTCCTGCCGTTCCAGCGGGTTGCGGCCGGCGAAGAGGCCGCGACACCGAGGCCCATCCCCCTGGGCTCCAACGCCCTCGACAGCCTGCTGGACCCCGAGGAGCAGGAGGAGGCGCGCGAGGGCGCGATGCTGGTCAAGGAGGCCTCGAAGCCGTTCGATCCGCAGAGCTTCCTCGAGGGCCACATGACGCCGATCCTGTTCGGCTCGGCGCTGCGCCACTTCGGCGTGGATCAACTGCTGGAAGGCCTGGGGGCCTATGCGCCGCCGCCGAAACTGGTCCGCGCCACGCGGTCGGGCGAAGAGACCCATGTGGCCCCCGGCGACGAGGAGGTCTCCGGCTTCGTCTTCAAGATCCAGGCCAATATGGATCCCAACCACCGCGACCGGATCGCCTTCGTGCGGCTGACGTCGGGGCGGTTCACCCGGGGCATGAAGCTGAAGGTGCAGAACACCGGTCGCCAGATGAGCGTCAATGCGCCGATCCTGTTTTTCGCCTCCGACCGGGAGCTGGCCGAGGAGGCCTTCGCCGGCGATGTCATCGGCATTCCCAACCACGGCGTGTTGCGGGTGGGCGACAGCCTTTCCCAGACAGGCCTGCTGCGCTTCGCGGGGCTGCCCAATTTCGCGCCGGAAATCCTGCGCCGGGTGCGGGTCACCGACCCCCTGAAGGCCAAGCATCTGAAGAAGGCGCTGGAAGGCCTGGCCGAGGAAGGCGTCACCCAGCTGTTCCGGCCGACCCTTGGTTCGGACTTCGTCGTCGGCGCGGTCGGCCAGCTGCAGTTCGAAGTCATGGCTGACCGCCTGGGCGGGGAATACGCCCTGGATGTGATCTTTGAACCGGCGCCCTATGCCGAAGCCCGGTGGCTCAGCGGCGCCAAGGCCGACATCGAGGATTTCGGCGGCAAGCACCGCACGGCCATGGCCACCGACATCGACGGCCAGCCGGTGTTCCTGGGTAAGTCGGCGTGGGAGATCAACTATCTGGCCGAGCGGTTCTCCAAGGTCGGGTTCGAGCGGACCAAGGAACGGGGCTAGATGACCGCCGAAGCCGTCTATGGCGCACCGCCCCGGGAACTGGCCGCGGCGGCGTTCGACGCCCGCCAGGTGTCACCCCTGGTCCCGGAATCCGAGGCGATCGAGGATCTGGCGGACGCATCGCTCGACCGCGCGGTGATCCTGGCGCCGCCGGGAACGCTCGAGCGGCGATATGTCCTGGCCCAGGCGCTGCGCGCCCTCAGGCCGGGCGGCGAGATGACGGCTCTGGCGCCCAAGACCAAGGGCGGAACGCGGCTGGGCAAGGAACTGGCGGCCTTCGGCTGTACGGTCCACGAGGACGCCCGGCGCCATCACCGGATCTGTCGCCTGACCCGCCCCGAGCATCCCGTCGGCATCGCGGCGGCCGTCGCCGACGGCGCGCCGCGGCTCGTCACGTCGCTCGGCCTGTGGTCGCAGCCCGGCGTGTTCAGCTGGGACCGGCTGGACACAGGCACGTCACAACTTCTGCTTCACGCCAAGGGCCTCAAAGGCGCCGGTGCGGATCTCGGGTGCGGGGTGGGCGTCCTGGCCCGGGCCGTCCTCGAAAGTCCGGACGTGACCGACCTTGCCTGCATCGACCTGGACCGGCGCGCGCTGGAGGCGGCGGCGAAAAATGTCACTGACCCACGCGCCCGGCTGCTGCACCGCGACGTCCGCCTGGGCTGCCCCGACCTCACCGGCCTGGATTTCGTGATCATGAATCCGCCGTTTCATGATGGCGGCCATGAGGATCGCGGACTTGGCCTGACGTTCATCTCCACCGCCGCCCGCCTTCTGCGCAAGGGCGGGATCTGCCGCCTGGTCGCCAATATCGCCCTGCCCTATGAGGGCCGCCTGAACGCCGAATTCTCCCGGACCGCGGTCCTCGCCCAGACCAGCGGCTACAAGGTCTATGAGGCCGTCAAATGAAGACCCCGACCATGCGCCTGGACCGGCTGCTGGCCAATCTGGGCTACGGCTCGCGCCGCGAAGTGGCGCAGATGGTCGCCGCCGGGCTCGTCACCGGCAACGCCGGGCGGCTCCGCGACGCCGGCGAGCGGCTGGCGATCACGCCCGACCTGCCCAACTGGCTGAAGATCAACGGCGCGCCCGTGGACCCGCCCCCGCCCCTGACCCTGATCTTTCACAAGCCTGTCGGCGTGGTCTGTTCGCACAAAGAGCCGGGCCGCAGCGTCTATGAACTCCTGCCGCCGCGCTGGCGCCGGCGCGATCCGGTCCTCTCGACGATCGGACGGCTGGACCTCGAAACCTCCGGCCTCCTGCTCATCACCGACGACGGCGGTCTGCTCCACCGGGTGATCTCGCCGCGCAATCATGTGACCAAGCGCTATCTGGCCATCCTCGACCGGCCGCTGAGCGGCGGTGAGGCCGCGGTGTTCGCCGCCGGCGATCTCGTGTTGGAGGGCGAGACCGATCCCCTCGCCCCGGCCGTGCTTGAGCCGCTTTCGCCCACCAGCGCCTGGCTGACCGTCACCGAGGGCCGCTACCATCAGGTGCGCCGGATGTTCGCCGCCGTGGGAAATCATGTGGTCGCGCTGCACCGTGACCGTATCGGCGGGCTCGATCTGCCGGAAGATATCGACGCCGGCGCCTATCGCATCGCGACACCGGAGGAGCTTGCGGCGGTATTCGCCGGACCCTGACCCGCGGGCGATTTCAGCCCAGGGTCTCGTCCAGCAGCCTGAGCAGCGCCTTCCAATGCCGCTCGGACGCGGTCTCGTCATAGACGGGCATGTCCGGCGGGGCGTAACCGTGGCGCGCGCCCTCATAGATCTCGACGGTGTTGTCGACCCCGGCGGCCGTCAGCGCATCACGCAGGCGGTCGGCCTGTTCCGGCGGGAAGCCGGCGTCCATGTCGGCCCCGCCCTGATAGACCTTGGCCTTGATCCGCGGGGCCAGCAGGTGCGGACTGTCGGGCTCGTCCGTGGCAAGACGCCCGCCATGGAATCCGGCCGCGGCGACAATGCGCTCGGGGTAGGTCCCGGCGGCGCGAAGTGAAAGACCGGCGCCCATGCAATAGCCGGTGCAGCCGACGGCCTCTCCGTTCACCTCCGGCCGGGTGGCGAGCCAGTCGAGACAGGCGCCGGTGTCGGCCATCGACCGCACCGGGTCGGTGGAACTCATGAACTTGCCGAAAATCTCGCGCCGGGCCGCCTCGTCGCGGAAGGCCGCCTTGATATCGATCGGGTCATAGGGCCCCGCGCGCCAGAACATGTCGGGCAGCAGCACCGCATAGCCATGGCCGGCCAGGCGTTCGCACATGGAAAACAGCGCCGGACGGATCGCCGGCGCATCCATGAAAAAGATCACCGGCGGCCAGGGACCCTCGCCTTCCGGCGTGAAGAAGAAGGCGCGGGCGTCGCCATCGGTGGTGGGGATCGCGACCTGGGTCATCGGCATGGAGGGCTCCGTTCAGCTGCGGCTATCGGGCCTGACCTTGGGGTCAGCGTCTACTTCGCCAGGGCCGTGGCCTCGGCGACCTCCGCGGGCGTCAGGCGCCAGACCCCGGCGGCGGCGTTGGCCGCCACCTGTTCCGGCGACGTAGCGCCGGCGATCACCGAGGACACGGCCGGATGGCCGAGCAGCCAGGCAAAGGCCAGTTCCAGGATCGTGTGTCCTCGCGCCTCGGCCCAGGCGGTCAGGGCCTCAACCCGGGCGAGGTTGCGCTCGCTGAGCGCCTCGGCGCCGCGGGCGCCCCACACCGCCAGACGGGTGCCGGCGGGCGGCGGCGCGCCACGGCGATACTTGCCCGACAGCAGGCCAGAGGCGAGGGGGAAGAACGGCAGGAAGCCGAGCCCGAACCTCTCGCAGGCTGGCAGCACCTCGTGAGTCGCCGTGCGCTCCAGCAGAGAGAGGTTGTTCTGGGCTGATACGAAGCGGTTCAAACCCTCCGAGCGCGCCGTCCAGTCGGCGTCGGCGATCTGCCAGCCGGCGTAGTTGGAATTGCCGATGTAGCGCACCTTGCCGGAGGCGATCAGATCGTCCAGGGCGCGCAAGGTCTCGTCGAGCGGCGTCTCAGGGTCCGGCCGGTGCATCTGGTAGAGGTCGATATAGTCGGTCCCCAGGCGGGTCAGGCTCGCCTCCACCGCGCGGACGATGTAGCGGCGCGAGCCGCCGCCGAAGTAAGGCGCGGGCCCGGCGGGAATGCCGAACTTCGTCGCCAGGACGATGTCGTGGCGGCGTTTGCCAAGCGCGGCGCCGAGCATGACTTCAGACTGTGTCCCGCCATACACATCGGCCGTGTCGAACAGGGTGATTCCGGCTTCCAGCGCCGCGTCGACCACCGCTGTGGTCTTCTCCTGATCGATCCGCATGCCGAAATTGTTGCAGCCGAGGCCGATCTCGCTGACCTTGAGGCCACTGGTTCCAAGCCGCCGGTATTGCATGTTCAGGTCTCCTCGCCGCCGGACCGGCCGTTTCGTCTAGCGTCCCCGCCACCAGACCAGGGCCCGCTTTTCCAGGGCCTGGAAGAGCACGTGCACAACCGCCGCCATCAGCGCCAGGGTGACGATGGCGGCGAACATCTCGGCGGTGCGCAGGCGGTTGCCCGCCTCAAGGATGCGCCAGGCCAGGCCTTCGGCGCCGCCGGATCCGGCCACGAACTCCGCCACCACAGCCCCGATGATCGCCAACCCGGAAGCCACCTTGTGCCCCTCGACGATGAACGGCAGGGCCGAGGGTAGGCGAAGGCGCGTCAGGCGCTGCAGCGGGCGCGCGCCATACAGATCGAACAAACGCTCGAGATCCGGATCGGCGGAGGTCAGACCGCGCACCGTGCCGGAGAAGATCGGGAAGAACGCGACGATTGCGGCCAAGGCGATGATGGCCCGGTCCGGGTGATCGACCCCGGCCCAGATCACGAACAGCGGTGCGATGGCCACGACCGGAGTCACCTGCAGGGCCACGGCCAAAGGCCGCACCGCCTGGTCGAGCGTGCGGCTCAGGGTGACCATGAGGGCCAGAAGACCGGCGAAGACGCTGGCCGCCACCAGCGCCTCCAGCGCCATGGCCAGGGTGCGCCACGCCGACAGCGCCAGCTTGGGGGCGTTGTGAGCCAGAGCCGAAGCGATGGCTGTGGGCGGCGGCAGCAGGTATTCCGGCGTGTGCAGCACGGCGCAGGCGACTTGCCAGACGACGAGAATGGCGCCGATCAGGGCCGTCGGCGCGAGGAACCCAAGCCGGTTCATGCGGCGGCCCGCGTGGCGGAGGCCAGACGCTCGGAGATTTCCTCGGCGGCGTTGCGGAACAGCGCCGTCGTGCGGAAGCCGTGAGGCCGGGGAACCGGGGCGTCGATCACGGTCTCGCCGGCCGACCGGCCAGGGCCGGGGCTCATGACGATCACCCGGCTGGCCATATAGACCGCCTCTTCCACATTGTGGGTCACGAAGACGATCGCCGGGCGCGCCTCGCGCCAGATCGCCAGCAGGTCGTCGGCCAACGCCCGGCGGGTGATCTCGTCGAGGGCGGCGAAAGGCTCATCGAGCAACAGTAGCTTGGGGCCGGTGACCAGGGCCCGGGCCAGAGACGCGCGCATGGCCATTCCGCCGCTGAGCTGAGCTGGGCGAGCGTCTACGGCCGCGGCGAGACCGACCCGTCCCAGGGCGGCCTTGGCGCTGGCGCGGGCCTCCTGGCGCGCGACACCGGAGAGTTCGAGGGGCAGGGCCACATTGGCCGTAGCGCTGAGCCAGGGCGCCAGGGTGGGGGACTGGAAGACCACGGAGGTCTCGCCCCGGCCGGCGGCGCGGCGCACCTCACCTCGTGTAGGCCCTTCAAGTCCGGCCAAGAGCCGCAGGGCCGTGGATTTGCCGCAGCCCGACGGCCCCACGAGACTGACGATCTCGCCTTCGGCAAGCGCCAGGTCGAACGGGCCCAGAGCCTGACCGCGGCCGGGATAGACGACCTCGACAGCCTTGAGGGAAGCGACCGAACTCACGCGCGCGTCGGTCCTATTTCGCGATCGAGGGGGTGAAACCCAGGGCGTAGGCCGCCTTGTAGTCGGTGTCCTTCGGATAGACGCCCTTGTCGGAGGCCATCTTGAAGAACGACTCCCACCGCGCATCGGTCATGACGCCCAGACCGCCGGTCTTGGCGTCGCCGGAGTCGATGATGCCGTAGCTGCGCATCTTGTCCCGCGCCTGGGCCAGAACATCCTCGGTCATCTCAGGGTTGCTCTTGAGGATCAGGGCGTCACCGGGGGCGGGATCGCCGTGCAGGTAGGCCTGCCAGCCGGCGGCCGAGGCCTCGACGAAGGCCTTCACCACCGCAGGATTGTCCGAGATCATCTTCGCCGAGGCGAGCACCATGCCGCCGTATCCGGGATAGCCCTCGTCGGCGAGCAGGAACACGGCCGGCTTGAGATGGGCTTCCTTCTCCAGGGTGTAGGGTTCGCTTGTCACATAGCCCTGCTGGACGATGCGCTTGTCGGCCAGGAACGGGGCATTGTTGAAGGTGTATTTGCGGACCTGATCGTCGGTGAAGCCGTACTTGGCTTTCAGCCACACCCAGAAGGCGGTGACCGAGGCGTCGGACAACAGGATCGGGTGGCCCTTCATGTCTGCCAACGATTTGATGCCGGCGTCAGGGTGGGCCATCAGAACCTGGGGGTCCTTCTGCATGAAGGCGGCCACGGCCTTCACCGGCACCTTCTCGGCCGCCAGATTCATGACGATGAAGCTGTTGGAGCCGATGCCCATCTCCACCGCGCCGGAGGCGACGAGCTGGGGCACGTTCACACCGGGCCCGCCCGGCACAATGGTGACTTTCAGACCTCGCTTTTCGTACTCGCCGTTGGCCACGGCTTCGAAAAAGCCGCCCTGCTCCGCCTCGGCTCGCCAGTCGGTGGCAAAGCGGACGGGTGTTGGACCGGAGGCGGCGGGCTTGTCCGCCGGCTTGGAGCAGGCGGCTGCCAAAAGCGCCAGGGCCACGGCGGCCAGGACGGATCTACGCATGGTCTCAGGTCTCCCCCAGAAGATAGGGAGACCCTTAAGCCGGGCCGCCCGCCGCGCCAAGCCGCCCCGTCGGAGGCGGCTCAATCAGGGCCGCTTGAACACATAGACGAACTGATCGGTCTTCCCGCGAATCGACTTGTCGAACACCAGCTTGTCACGCTTGTCGTCCGGATTGCGCAGCACGTTGCTTTCGCCCACGAACTTGAAGCCCGCGGCGGCCATGTCCTTCTTCACCACGGCAGCGTCGATGCGGTGGGTGGTGTTGGCGCCGGCGAGGCCAGAGCCGTCAGGCGCGGAATGGTCGATGATCACATAGAGACCGCCATGCTTGAGGGTGTTGAACACCGTCTTGTTGAACGCCGGCACGTCAGCCGGCCCCATGAAGGGGTCGTAGAGGTCATGGTAGTTCTGGCGGATCCAGATCACGTCGGCCGGCACATTGATCGGGAATTTGTTCACCGGGGCGACCACGGCGGTGATGTTGGGATTCGCGGCATCCGGGTGAGAGCCATTGGCCGGTGCAGCCACGTTCTCGGCCTTGACCATCTCGGCGGGCCAGAAGGCGAACACCTTGCCTGTGGGGCCGACGGCCTTGGCGAACAGGCGCTCCCAATAAGCGCCCGGGAACACATCGACTACCGTCATCCCGGGCTTGATCCCGGCGAACGTCAGAAGTTCGGCCGGCTTGCGGCCCGCGTCGAGGGCGGTGTCGGCGGCGGGACGGCCCGCGTCGGCGACTGCCGCGGCGATGTTCGCCGGCGGGGCGGCGGCCGTCGCGGCGGTCGCCGCTGCGAGAAGAACACCAGCGCCAATCGCGCCGGTGAGTGATTTGAAGCTCATGTGCGCGACTCCTGAAATGACTTTGGTTCGCAATAGATAGGGCGCCGGCGAAGCAATGTCAGGAGCGAGCGGCAAGCTCTTCCTTGAGCGTCTCCAGTTCCAGCCACGCCTCCTCGGTCGCGGCGAGGTCTGACCGGGCCTTTTCCAGCGCCGTGGAGACCTTGGCGAACGCCGCCGGGTCACGACTGTAGAGCGCGGGATCGTGCAGACGCGCCTCCAGGGCGGCGATTTCCCCCGGCAGGGCGGCCAGGCGGGCCTCTAGTTCTGTCAGGCGGCGTTGATCCTTGAACGAAAGCTTGGCCGGAGCGCTGGCCGCACGGGCGGGGGGCGCCGACTTCGGTTTGCGGACCGGCGCCGCTTCGGACGGGTCGAGAAAGCCCTCATTCTGGATCAGGAAGTCCTTCCAGCCGCCGGGCGTCTCCACCACGACGCCCCGGCCGTTGAGCGCGATGGTCGAGGTCGCCAGGCGGTCGATGAAGTCGCGGTCGTGGCTGACCAGAACCAAGGTGCCGGCGTAGTCGGCCAGCATCTCCTCGAGCAGGTCGAGGGTGTCCATGTCCAGGTCGTTGGTCGGCTCGTCGAGCACGAGGACATTGGACGGACGGGCCAGGGCGCGGGCCAGGAGCAGGCGATTGCGTTCGCCGCCCGAGAGGCTGGCCACGGGCTGACGCAACTGATCGTCGCGGAACAGAAAGTCTTTGGCGTATGCGGCCACATGCCGGGGCTGGCCCTGCACCATGACCTGATCCCCTCCCAGCGGGGCCAGGGCGCGCCAGAGCGTCATGTCCGCGTCCAGATCGGCCCGGGCCTGATCCACATAGACGATCTCGAGATTGGCCCCCAACACCACAGACCCCGCGTCGGGGGTGATCTCGCCCAGCAGGATCTTCACCAAAGTGGTCTTGCCCGCGCCGTTGGGGCCGACGATGGCCACCCGATCGCCGCGCTGCACGCGTGTGGAAAAGCCCTGCATCAGCGTCTTCGCGCCATAGGCCTTGCTGACGCCCTTGGCCTCCAGCACCCGCTTGCCGGAGATCGGCGCCGCGGCGCTGGCCAGGGTCATCTCACCCCGCGCCAGGCGCAGACTCTCGGATTTCTCCTGACGCATGGCCACCAGCCGTCGGCGGCGGCCCTCGTTGCGGGCGCGGCGGGCCGTCACGCCGAAGGACATCCAGTCCTGCTCGCGTTCGATGGCCTTATCGAGCCGGCGGGCGGCCTCGGCCTCGGCGGCGGCGTGCTTCTCGGCCCAGGGCTCGAAGGCCGCGAAGCCGGCATCCAGGCGGCGCACCTTGCGGCTCTCCAGCCAGAAGCAGCGCTCGGTGGCCCGTTCCAGGAACGCGCGGTCGTGACTGACGATGAGGATCGAGGCCCGGCTGCGGCCGATCAGGGTTTCAAGCCGCTCGATGGCGATGATGTCGAGGTGGTTGGTCGGCTCGTCCAGCAGCAGCACGTCCGGCTGCTCGGCGAAGGCCCTGGCAAGAGCCGCGCGACGCGCCTCGCCGCCCGACAGCCCAACGGGGACGCGGGCCGGATCGAGACCGAAGGATTCCAGCGCCGCCTCGGCCTCGTGCCGCGCCGCGCCGCCGGCCGCGGCGAAATCGAGCAGGGTCTCGCCCTCCAGCAGCGGCTCCTGAGAGACCAGCACCACCCGAAGACCGGGCGTGACAATACGTTCGCCATCGTCCGGCGCGGTCTGGCCGGCCAGGATGCGCAGCAGGGTCGATTTGCCCGCGCCGTTTCGCCCGACGAGGCACGCCCGGCCGCGCGCCTCCAGGCCCAGGTCGACGCCATCGAACAGCCAGCGCGGCCCGTCGGCCAGACGCACGTCGCGAAGAGCGAGAACAGGCGCGGCCATGGGGGGTAGGTGAACTCCTGGCGGCCAGAGGGCCGCATCGTCGTTTCAGAGGGGGCGTGATCTAGCCGAGGCGGCGGCGCGGGACCAGGGGCGCTGAACAGCCCCCCCTGGACGCCACCGCGAATTCGACCAATGGTCGCGCAAGCGGGATCGCGACGGGAGAAGATGATGACCTTGCTGATTGTCGGACTGGTGCTGTTCCTGGGCTTTCACAGCGTGCAGATTTTCGCCGCGCCGCTGCGGGCGGGCCTGATCGCGCGGATCGGCGCCAACGGCTGGAAGGGGCTGTATTCGCTGGGTTCGTTGGCGGGTCTGGTTCTGCTGGTCATCGGCTACGGCCAGGCGAAATCGGGAGCCCCACTGATCGCTCTGCCGGCGAGCCTCTCGGCGGTCACCTACGTGCTGGTCTGGTTGGGTTTCGTGCTCAATGTGGCCGCCTACTGGCCAGCCAACCACTTCAAGGCGGTGCTTGGCCACCCCATGGTCGCGGGGGTCGGGCTCTGGGCCCTTGGCCACCTGCTGGTCAGGCCCACGCCGGCGGGCATGGCCCTGTTCGGCGGTTTCCTGGTCTGGGCGATCGTGGATTTCATCTCGCTTCGCGCGCGGCCAGGCGGGGTTCCAGCGGCTTCCCCGACGCTCCGGAACACGGCCCTGACCGTGGTCGTCGGCACTTTCGTGTGGGCGATTTTCCTCATGTTCCTGCACACCCTGGTGGCGGGCGTGGCGCCGCGCCTGATGACCTGACCGCGGCCGCGGCTATCCTTGGAGGGCCATTCGGCGGTAGAGGTCCCCGTCATGCCCTCTGAGCCCTTCTGGCGGACCAAGACTCTCGAAGAGATGACCGCCAAGGAGTGGGAGAGCCTCTGCGACGGTTGCGGCCTGTGCTGCCTCATCCGTTTCGAGGACGAGGACACCGGGGTGATCACGCCAACCTGGGTGGCGTGCAAGCTGTTCGACAGTGACGCCTGCCGCTGCACGGACTACGCCGACCGCCGCAAGTCGGTGCCCGATTGCATCAAACTGACGCCGCACAACATCGCCAAACTGCCCTGGATGCCACTGAGCTGCGCCTACCGGCGGCTGCATGAAGGCAAGGACCTGCCCTCCTGGCATCCGCTGGTGACCGGGGATCCCGAAAGCGTCCATGAGGCCGAAGTTTCGGTCCGCGGCCTCACGATCAATGAGGACACGCTGAACGACCCGGACGACGCCCTGGAGTATGCCGCGCCGGAACTGATGCGGGACTTCAGCGACGATTGATCGGCTCAACGGGGCGCCAGAGCGATTCATTGTGTCATTTCGGCAACACTTACCCTTGCGCTGGCGCCGCGGCGCTCTAAGTAGACGAGTGGCCGGACACCCTGGCGCGCCGCGCCCGGTTCCGGCTTCGGACCGAACCGGACATGATCGAGGACGTTGGATTGGCGCAGGATCCCTATCTGGAACTAGGCGTCTCGCGAGGAGCCAGCGGCGATGAGATCCGCAAGGCGTTCCACAAGCTGGCCAAAAAGCACCATCCCGACGCCAATCCGGGCAACAAGGCCTCGGAAGATAAGTTCAAGCGCGCCAGCTCCGCCTTCGATCTGCTCAGCGACCCGGACAAGCGCAAGAAATTCGACGCGGGCGAGATCGACGCCGATGGTCGGGAAACCATGCGCGGCTACGGCCAATCGCCGTTCGGCGATCAGGGCGGCGGCTTTCGTTCCGCTAACTTCGAAGGTGTCGATCTCAACGATATCCTGGGCGACATGTTCGGCTCGCGGGGCGGCCGCGGCGCCGGCGGTTTTTCCGCCCGCGGCGCGGACCTGCGCGCCCGGCTGGAGATCGATCTGGAGGAAGCCATTGCAGGGGCGAAGAAGCGCGTCCCGTTCGCCGATGGACGCACGCTCGACATCACCATCCCTAAGGGCGTGGTCGAAGGCCAGACACTGCGGCTCAAAGGCCAGGGCGCCGCCGGGCGCGCCGGCGCGGGCGACGCGCTGATCGAAATCGGCATCCGTCCTCATCCGGTCTTCAAGCGCGAGGGCGACAATCTGGTGATGGACCTGCCGGTATCGGTGCCGGACGCCGTGCTGGGGGGCAAGGTTCAGGCCGACACGCCGGACGGACCCGTGACCTTGAGCGTTCCCAAGGGCGCCAACAGCGGCCAAGTGCTTCGGCTCAAGGGCCGCGGCTTAAGCGACGCGCATGGACGGCGCGGCGACCTGCTGGCCCGGCTGATGCTCACCCTGCCCGAGGCGGCGGATCCGGCCCTGGAGGCCTTCGCCGAAACCTGGCGCGAGGAGCGCCCCTACACGCCTCGCCGCCGCCGGTAGCCCACGGCCGCGCCATCGCACGCGGCGGGCTTGCGCCGAAGCGCCCTAAGCTTGCATGACGGTGAGCGGGGTGGCTCATTCACGGTAGGTTCAGCCACGCCGGGCTAGGACAACCGTGTGATCTGCAAACCAACCCTTCGCGCCGTCGTTTTTCTCTGGGCCCTCACGCTGTGCGGCGTGGCGGCGGCCCAGGACTGTCGCTATGGCGGGCGCGAGTCAGGCGGCTATGGTGGCCGTCCGGGCGGTTTTGAACGCCCCGAGGTTTACCGCGGCCCGCCCGGCCGCCCCGACTTTCCCAGCGGCCCCTATCCGCGCGCCCTGCCGCCGATCGAACGGCGCGAACCGGGGCCTCCGCCCTACGGCGGCGCGCCGCGGCCGCATGGCCCCTCGACATACCCCTCCGGTCCGCCGCGCCGGTCCACGGCCGACCTGCCCGGCGCGCCCCCGCCGCTCCTGCCGTCAGGCGCCCCACGACCGGGCCCGGCTTCGTTGGGCCTGGTTCTGGACAACATCGAGCGACGCACGCCCGGACGGCAACTGGACTCGGCCTTGGACGATTTCGACGGCCGGCAAGTGTACCGGGTGATGTGGCTGACCCGGCAGGGCCGGCGGCTGGACTATGTGGTCGACGCGGAGACCGGGCGCATTCTGGGCGTTCGTTGAGGCATTAGGACGGAAACATGCGCATTCTGCTGGTGGAAGACGATCCCGACCTGTCGCGGCAATTGAAACGGGCCCTGAGCGACGCGGGCTACGCGGTGGATCACGCGCCCGACGGCGAAGAGGCCGCCTTCCTGGGCGAGACCGAGCCCTACGACGCCATCATCCTCGACCTGGGATTGCCCAAGATCGATGGCGGCGCGGTGCTGGAGGGCTGGCGACGCGCCAACCTGACCACGCCGGTGCTGATTCTCACGGCCCGGGGCGCCTGGAGCGAGAAGGTCGCCAGCTTCGACGCCGGGGCCGACGACTATCTCACCAAACCCTTCCACACCGAGGAACTGTTGGCCCGGTTGCGGGCCCTGGTGCGCCGGTCGGCCGGACATGCGACGCCCAATCTCTCCTGCGGTGCCGTGCGTCTGGATCCGCGCGCCGCCCGGGCCTCGGTCGGCGGCGAACCGCTGCGCCTGACCTCGCTGGAATATCGCCTGCTGCACTATCTGATCCTGCATCAGGATCGGGTCATCAGCCGCACCGAACTGGTGGAGCACCTGTACGATCAGGACTTCGACCGCGACTCGAACACGATCGAGGTGTTTATCGGGCGACTGCGCAAGAAGATCGGCGCGGACCGGGTGGAGACCATCCGCGGCCTTGGCTATCGGTTGATCGCGATCGAGGACGGGGCAAGCGCCGCGTGAGATTGCCGCGCCCGTCGGCGCTGCTCGCGTCCCTGGCGCGGCCGTCGCTGGTCCGGCGTCTGGTGCTGCTGGCGGCGGCCTGGAGCCTGGGCGTACTGGCCATCGCCGGATTTCTCCTGGCGACTCTCTTCGGCCAGCTGGCCACGCGGCGGTTCGACGACACACTCACGCCGACCATCGACTGGATGCTGGCCACGGCCGTTGTCGCCGACGGGCGCCTGATCACCGAGGTGTCGACCGATCCTCGATTCTCCAAGAGCTATAGCGGTTCCTACTGGCAGGTCGAAATGACAGGCGCCGGCGGCGGACAGCTGTCCCGATCAAGATCCCTCTGGGACCACAAGCTGACCTTGCCGCCGGGCGGACTGGAAGCCCTGAAGAAGACGCCGGGCGACAATGTCTTCTTCGACACCCCGGGGCCTCAGAACACGCCGCTGCGTCTTGTGGCCGTTCTGGTTCAGGTGGACGAGGTCTCGCCGCCGATGATCTTCATGGTGGCGGCCGACCGCCGGCCGCTGAACCGCGATGTCAGAACGTTTGACACCACCATCGCTGTGGCCCTGATTTTGCTGGGCGCGGGACTGATTTCGGCAGTGGTCGTGCAGGTGCGCGTTGGCCTGCGGCCGCTGTTCGCCCTTCGCCGGGAGGTTGCGGCCATCCGCGCCGGCCAGACCGAGCGAATCGCCGGTCGCTATCCCACCGAGCTGGAACCCCTGGCCGAGGAGCTCAACGCCCTGCTCGCTCACACTCAGGAATTCGTCGAACGCCAGCGCACGCATGTGGGCAACCTGGCCCATGCGCTGAAGACGCCGTTGTCGGTGATGCTGACCGAAGCCGAGCAGCAGCCGGGACCGCTGGCCGAGGTGGTGACCCGACAGGCCCAGACCATGGGTCAGCACGTGGACCACCATCTCCGCCGGGCCCGCGCCGCCGCCCGGACCCAGGGCCAGGGCGAGCGGACCCAGCTCGCCCCGGTGATCGAGGATCTCAGCCGCACTCTGGAGAAGATCTTCCGGAACAAACTGGCGGAGATCGAGTGGGATTGTCCGGAAGACCTGCACTTCCTGGGCGAACGGCAGGACCTGCTTGAGATGGTCGGCAACGTCCTGGAAAACGCCTGCAAGTGGAGCGCCTCCGCGGTCCGTGTCACCGCGCGGGCGGATGGCGTCCGCCGCCTGGCCGTCATCGTCGAGGACGACGGCCCCGGCCTTCCGGCGGAGAAACGCGCCGAGGTGCTGCGACGCGGCGCCCGCCTCGACGAGGCCACGCCGGGTTCGGGCCTGGGTCTGTCGATCGTCGACGAACTGGCCCGCGCTTACGGCGGGTCCGTCCAGCTCGGCGAGTCGGACTTGGGCGGCCTCAAGGCGGTCCTCATTCTGCCCCGGGCCGACGCATGACCCCTCCCTGCCGCTCGCGCCCGCCGCGAAATCTCGCTATTCTGGCCCTGATGGCGGAGATTTTTTGACTCAGATGAAAGCCGACTCGCGGCGATCGCCCTATTGGACCGCTTCATGACCCTGCTTCCTCGCTCCCGCACCGCCCGGCGCCGCCTGATCTGGATCGGCGCCGCCGCGCCCATCCTCGCCCTTGCCGCCGGACTCGTCCTGTACGGGCTGCGCGATTCGATTTCCTATTTCTACACGCCCGCCCAGGCCCGGGAGGCGCACGTGGCCGCCGGCCGGTCGATCCAGCTCGGCGGGCTGGTGGTGCCGGGCAGCGTAACGCGCCACAGCGGGGCCGAGATCGATTTTACGGTAGCCGACAAGATCACTCAGTCGAAGGTCTCCTACAAAGGCGAGGTGCCGGACCTGTTCCGCGAGGGCCAGGGCATCGTGGCCATCGGCGCCTACGACGACCAAGGTGTGTTCAAGGCGACGCAAGTGCTCGCAAAACATGACGAAAAATACATGCCGAAAGAGCTGCAGCAGGCGCTAAAAGCGCAGGGCGAGTGGCGAGGAAAAGGCTCTTCGCCGGCCTACGCCGCCGCCTCGACCGCCAGCCGTCCCTGACGGCCCGGCCGGGGCGAACTGACCTTTCTGGAGCTCCGGACCCGACATCTTGACGCCAGAAACAGACGCTAAGCTGAGGTGCGCCCGGAGCATTGTGTGAACGGCGGGACCTCCCGCATCCAGGCTTACCTTCCTACATTCACGAGACCCGCGCGATCGATCGGCGGGCACAGGGAAATCAGACGATGGCAGTCAGTAAGTCACAGGTTCTGGTGGGCGCTCTCGCCGGCGCGGGCGTCGCCGTCGCGGCGATGGCCGGAGCCAGCCTGCATGGCGCTCCGCTGGGCGCCGACGGGTTCGGCCGCCTCATCAAAGCGTCGACCGAACCGGTGCTGGCCTCGGCGCCGGGCGCGCCCATGTCCTTCGCCGACATCTTTGAGAAGGTCTCGCCCGCTGTGGTCTCCATCAAGGTGACCTCGAAGGTCGATGTGAGCGCCATGCACCGTAATCAGGGCTTCCCGCCCGGCTTCCCCTTCGGGCTGATTCCCCGCGGCGCGCCCGACGGCGACGAGGATCAGGCCGATCCGAAGAAGGCCCCCAAGCAGATGTCCTCCGGCTCGGGCTTCTTTGTCTCCGCCGACGGCTTCATCGTCACCAACAACCACGTCATCGAGAACGCCGAGGACATCAAGGTCGTGCTCAAGGACGGTCGCGAGCTGAAGGCGACCCTGGTGGGACGCGATGAGGGCACCGACCTCGCGGTCATCCGCGTCGAGGGCAAGGATTTCCCGTTCGTGAACTTCGAGGATCGCGCCCGCCCGCGCGTGGGCGATTGGGTGCTGGCGGTGGGCAATCCCTACGACCTCGGCGGCACCGCCACGGCCGGCATCGTCTCGGCCTACAACCGCGACATCGGCGAGAAGTTCGTCGACTACATTCAGATCGACGCCCCTATCAACCGGGGCAACTCGGGCGGCCCGACCTTCGACACCTACGGCCGCGTGATCGGCGTCAACACGGCGATCTTCTCGCCATCCGGCGGATCCGTGGGCATCGGCTTCGACATTCCGGCCGATATCGCCCAGAGCGTCACCCGTCAGTTGATGCAGGGCAAAAAGATCACCCGCGGCTACATCGGCGCCCAGGTGCAGGATCTGGGCGACGAAATGGCGTCCGCCTGGGGCCTCAACGGCCGCAAGGGCGCGGTCGTGGCCAGCCTTGTGGGCGGCGGTCCGGCGGCCAAGGCCGGTGTCCAGCCCGGCGACGTGGTTGTGGCCGTGAACGGTCACGCCGTCGGCAGCGCCTCGGAACTCACACGGGAAGTCGCCAAGGTGCACACCGGCGACACCCTGCATCTGGACGTGTTCCGGAGCGGCAAGGCCAAGACGGTGGACATCATCGCCGGCCTGCGTCCCTCTGAACAGGAACTGGCCAAGGGCGGCGGACTGGGCGGCGGCGACGACGATGCTCCGGGGCCGGACGGCTCGGGTTCGGGTCAGGCGAAGGTGCTCGGCATGTCGCTCGCGCCGCTGGATCAGCAGACGCGTCAGCAGTTCAACATCGGCGCGGGCGTTCACGGCGTGGTGGTCCAGTCGGTCAAGAGCGCATCGGACGCCGGCGAGAAGGGCCTGAAAAAGGGCGACGTGATCGTGCGGGCCGGCGACCGCGAGGTGGCCAGCGCCGGGGACATCACCGCGGCCGTGGCCGACTGGAAGAAATCGGGACGCACCAGCATCCCGCTTGAGGTGACGCGCGGCGGGGTTTCGCTGTTCGTGCCTGTGAAGATCGAGGGCTAGTCGTCCTGGGCCATGCCACGGCCTCCTGGCGGGGCGTGGCCCAAGGCGATCGCTGGAGATGGGGCGGAGGGGGCGCGGGGCCCCGGGAGGACTCCTGAATGAAACTTCTGATCGTTGAGGATGACACCGAAGCCGCCCGCGCCATGGTCACCGGCCTGGCCGAGAAGGGGCACCAGTGCGAGACCGCTGGCGACGGGGAGGAAGGCCTGAGGGCCGCCCGCGACGGGCGTTTCGACGTTCTGGTCGTCGACCGGATGATGCCCCGAATGGACGGTGTCACCATGGTTGAGACCCTGCGCCGCGAGGGTGTCCAGACCCCGGTGCTGTTCCTCTCCGCCCTGGGTGAAATCAATGATCGCGTCGCCGGTCTCAACGCCGGCGGCGACGACTATCTGGTCAAGCCCTACGCTCTGGCCGAACTGCTGGCGCGCGTGGAAGCCCTGGCGCGGCGGCGGGAACTTGGCTCTGTCCAGACCCTGCTCAAGGTCGGTGATCTCGAAATGGATCTGATCGCCCGCGAGGTCCGCCGGGCGGGTGGGGAGATCGATCTGCAGCCCCGGGAGTTCCAGCTGCTGGAATTCCTGATGCGTCACGGCGGTCAGTCGGTGACCCGCACCATGCTGCTCGAGAAGGTCTGGGAATATCACTTCGATCCCCAGACCAATGTCATCGACGTTCACATCTCGCGCCTGCGGTCGAAGATCGACAAGGGCTTCGACAAACCCATGCTGCAGACAGTGCGCGGCGCGGGCTACCGACTCGAAGCCTGAGGCCGCTAGTCCGGCGTGCGCCTTCCCCGGCTTTTTCGCACCACACCCTTCCGGCTGACCCTGCTGTTCCTGGGTCTGTTCGCGGCCGCGGCGAGCCTGTTCCTGGCCTATATCTACATCGCCACCGCCGGCGAGGTGACCATGCGGGCCGACGCCCGCGTGTTGCGGGAAATGACCTCGCTGGAGGGCGTGTACGCCGACGGGGGGATCAACGCCCTCAATGAGGCGGTCATCGAGCGCGGCTCGGTGGATCACCCGATGATCTATCTGCTGATCGACCCCCAGGGTCACGTCAGCGGCACCATCACGGAATCACCGGTGAAGGCGTTCAGCGGCGAACGCACCTGGGTCAGTTTCAGCGTCGCGGACAAGGATCCCGACGGGGTCACCGTGCGCCAGCCCGCCCGCGGCCTGGAAGAGGCCCTGCCGGACGGCGCGAAGCTGTTCGTGGGCGCGGACATCGGCGAAGCCGAATTCTATGTGAACAAGATCCTGCGCGCGCTGTGGGGGGCCGGGGCGCTGATGGCGGTCCTCGGCCTGGCCGGCGGGCTGTTCGTCAGCCGCAACGTCAGCCGCAGCATGGCCGGGCTCACCGACGTGATCGGCAAGGCCCAGGGCGGCGACCTGCACGCCCGCGCCGAGGTCCGGGGCACAGGCGATGAATATGACGAACTGGCCGCCGGCCTGAACGACATGCTCGATCGCCTGGAACGTTCCGTGGGCGGCCTGCGGCACGCGGGCGACGCCATCGCCCATGATCTGCGCTCTCCGCTCACGCGGCTACGGGCCCGCCTGGAGGCGGCCATGATCGAGGTGGACGCCGGCCGCAGCGACGCCAAGGCCGCCCTGCACCAGGCTCTGGAAGATGCGGACGGCGTCCTTCGCACCTTCGGGGCGGTGCTGGCCATCGCTCGGCTGGAAGCCGCGGGCGACGCCCCTGGTCAATCCGTGTTCGACGCCGCCGAACTGGCCGCCTCGGTGGCGGAGCTCTATGAGCCCCTGTGCGAGGACAAGGGGCAGGAATTTCAGATTGAGGCGACACCCGGCCTGACCATGCGCGGCAACCGCGAGTTCATCGCCCAGGCCCTGGCCAACATCCTCGACAACGCCGTGAAATACACCCCCGAAGGCGGGGCGATCATGCTCCGCGCCCGGCGCCGCTCGTCGGGTGACGTGGAAATCTCGGTCACCGATACCGGCCCGGGCATCCCGCCCGAAGACCGGGCGCGGGTGGTGGAGCGGTTCGTTCGGCTGGAGAACAGCCGCAACGCCCCCGGCGCCGGACTCGGCCTGTCCCTGGTCTCCGCCGTGGCCCAGGCCCACCGGGGCCACCTCGATCTGGACGAAGGTCCAGGCTCGCTCGACGGTGGCGGTCCGGGCGTGCGCGTCGCCCTGGTGTTTCCGTCGGCGGGATAGCCGGCCGGATGCGAATGGGGGTTCGGCTGGGACGCGGCAGGGTTTAGGACCTGTCTCATGACAGCGCTTGTGGACCTGATCGCAGCTTGCGGACCGGTGACCGACGCCAAGGCCGCGGCGCGCGCGCTCGAGCGGCTGGAGCCGGCCGCGGCGGACGCAGGCTGGCGCGATCTGCTGACCCGCGCCTGGCCGGCCCTGGCGCCGGTGTTCGCCGCCTCGCCCTACCTCGCCTCCCTGGCCACGCGGGAGCCTGAGAGGTTGCGGCGGTGTCTGGATGGCGCGCCCGCGGCGCATCTTGGAGCTCTGCTGGCGGAGACGGGGCGGCTTGTCGACGCTCCGGTGGCGGTCGCGGAACGGACCCTGCGCGGCCTGAAGGCCGATCTGCACCTGCTCACCGCCCTGGCCGACCTGGGTGGCGTCTGGGACCTGGAACAGGTGACCGGGGCCCTCACGGCCTTCGCCGACGCGGCCGTGGCGTGCGCCATGCGCCTGGCGGCGCGCGAGGCGCTCGCCGCCAGGCGGCTGACCCGCCTCGGGGTCGGCGACGAAGGCCCCCTGCCCGGCATGTTCGCCATCGCCATGGGCAAGCATGGCGCTTTCGAACTGAACTACTCCAGCGACATCGACATCTCGTTCTTCTACGAACCCGGCCGGCTGCCGCTGGCGGACGGCGTGGAGACCGCCGCCTTCGCCAGCCGCTATGTCGACCGGGTCAGCGACCTGCTCAAGCGCCGCACCGCAGACGGGTACGTCTTCCGGGTGGACCTGCGGCTGAGGCCCGATCCCTCCTCCACCCCCGCGGCTGTCTCCGTTCCCTCGGCGCTCGACTACTACCAGACGGTGGGACAGAACTGGGAGCGGGCGGCCTTCATCAAGGCGCGGACCGTGGCGGGCGATATGCCGCTCGGCCGCGCTTTCCTGGGCGAACTCAAGGGTTTCATCTGGAGGCGGAATCTGGATTTCGCCGCGATCGCCGACATCCACTCCATCAAGCGCCAGATCCACGTGTGGAAGGTCGACGACCGGCTGACGGCCAAGGGCGCCGATCTGAAGCTCGGCCACGGCGGCATCCGCGAGGTGGAATTCTTCGTCCAGACCCAGCAGCTGATTCTGGGGGGCCGCCAGCCGCAGCTGCGCTCGCCGCGCACCCTCGACGCCATGGCCGCGCTGGCCGCCGCCGGCCATATCTCGGCCGCGACGGCCCGGGAGATGACGGACGCCTATCGAACGCTTCGCGGCCTGGAACACCGGGCCCAGATGCTGGCCGACGATCAGACCCACAAGCTGCCCGAGGCCGATAGCGACCGCCGCCGCATCGCCGCCCTGGCCGGCTTCGCGCCACTGGCCCGGTTCGATGCGGCGGTCGAGCGACTGCTACGGCGTGTGAACAAGCGCTACGGCCAACTTTTCGCGGGCGAGGAGGAGCTCTCCTCACGGTTCGGCAGTCTGATCTTCACCGGGGTCGACGACGACCCCGAAACCCTCGCCACCCTGCGTCGCATGGGCTTCTCGCACCCGGACACCGTCTCGGCCGCCATCCGGCGCTGGCACCATGGTCACATCGCCGCCACGCGCACCGAGCGCGGCCGGGAAGTGTTCACGCGTCTGGCCCCACGCCTGCTTGAGGCGGCCTCGGCCACCGGCGCTGCTGACACCGCCTTTGCCCGCTTCGCCGATTTCTTTTCTGGTCTCACCCTCGGCGTCCAGGTGCAGTCGATGTTCCTGGCCCAGCCGAAGCTGCTGGAGCTGGTCGTGCGGGTGATGGCCTATGCGCCGCAGTTCGCCCGCACCCTGGCCAAGCGGCCGGCGGTGCTCGACGCTCTCCTCGACCCCACCTTCTTCGGGCCGTTGGACCCTACCAGCGACATCGCCGCTCGCCTGGCCGCCGCCGAGGGGTTCGAAGCCGCGATGGACGAGGCGCGGCGGATTCACGCCGAAAGCTCATTCCGGATCGGCGTGCATGTCCTGGGCGGCCTCGCCAGCGCCGAGGCCGCAGGACAGGCGTTCGCCGACCTGGCCGACGCCCTGATCGCCGGCCTGGCCCGCGCTGCCCTGGCCGAGGTGACGCGAACCGGGGGGACATTCGAGGGCGAGGTGGCGGTGATCGCTCTGGGCAAGTGCGGCTCGCGCGAGATGAACGCCCGATCCGATCTCGACCTTATGACCCTCTACCGTCCGGCCGGCGCCGCCACCGAGTCCAGCGTCAAGGGCTGGGGCGCGCAGGTGTTCTACACGCGCTTCACCCAACGGCTGGTGTCGGCCCTCTCCGCGCCCACGGCGGCCGGCACACTCTATGAGGTGGATCTGCGCCTGCGGCCTTCGGGCACGGCCGGGCCCGTGGCGGTCAGTTTCGCGGCCTTCGAGTCGTACTACGCCGGCGACGCTGAGACCTGGGAAGAACTCGCGCTGTGCCGGGCGCGGGTCGTATGGTCGACGTCCGAAGGCTTCACCGCCGACGCCACCGACGCCGTGGAGGCCATCCTGCGCCGGCCCCGCGATCCCGCCGTCTGCGCCAAAGACGTTCTGGAAATGCGCGCTCTCATGGCTGACGAACGGCCGCCCGATGGGTTCTGGGATCTCAAGCTTGGCGAAGGCGGCATGGTCGATATGGAGTTCTGCGCGCAGTACCTCCAGCTCGTGGGCGCGGCCGCGGGCGGCCCCCTGACGGCCAACACCGCCGACGCGCTGGAGGCCCTGATTGCCGCGGACCCCAGCCGACGGAGGGTGCTGTCCGGTGTGCTGAAGGCCTGGCGGCTGCAGCAGAACCTGTCGCAACTGCTGAAGATCGCGCTGCAGGACGGCGCCGCCCCGGAGGATGAGCCGGGCGCCTTCAAGGCCCTGCTGGCCAAGGCCGGCGGCTGCCGCGACTACGCCGGGCTCAAGACCCGCCTGGCCGCGTCGCGCCGCGCCGCGCACGCGGCCTTCGCCGCTACGGTGGCGGCATAGGTCCGGTCAGCCGAGCGCCTTGAGCACCAGTTCGCGGACGTTCTTCGAGAGCGTTTCCACCGCGGCGACGCGCTCGAGTTGCGCGCGCATCAAGGCGCCCAGCTCCGGGGCGTAGCGCGCCCAGCTGCCCAGCGGCTCCACGAGCCTGGCCGCCACATTGGGATTGAACGTGTCGACCATAAGGATCTGGTCGGCCAGGAAGCGATAGCCGGCGCCGCTCGGATCGTGGAACCGGGCGGGATTGAACGAGGCGAACACCGCCACGAGGCTGCGCAGGCGATTGGGCGTGCGGGCGTCGAAGACCGGATGGGCGGTCAGACCGATAACACGGCCGAGGGCCCCCTCGGACGGATCGCGCGCCTGGGCGGCGAACCATTTGTCCATGACCAGGGGTTCGTGCTGCCAGGTCTCATAGAATGTCGCGATCGCCTCTTCGGCCGCCTCGCCGCCGAACTGGATCAGGGCGTTCAGGCCGCCGATGGCGTCGGTCATATTGGCCGCGGCCTCGAAGTGGCCCTTGGCCCGGGTCAGGTTGATGGGCCGCGGGTCGGCCGCCAGCAGATCCAGCGCGGCGTTGCGCAGGGCGCGGCGGCCAGCCGACTCGGCGTCGGGAGAGAAGGCGCCGGTCCCCTGCAGGCCGCCATGCAGACGCCGCAGGCTCTCGCCCAGGTGAACGGCCATGCGCGAGCGCAGGCGGTTGCGGGCGGCGTGGATCGCGGCCGGATCGGCGACCTCGGAGATCACCGCCAGATCGCTTTCGGTGGGCAGGCCCAGCAGCAGGGCCTTGAACGCCGGCTCGGAGGACTGGTCGTCCAGCGCACGGCCCATGGCCTCGGCGAAGCGCTCCTCGCCCACATCGTCCGGGCGCCCGGACGCGCGCTTGAGGATCAGATCGCGGGCCAGGCTCTGGCCGGCTTCCCAGCGGTTGAACAGGTCCGGATCGCCGGCCAGCAGGGCGTAGCCGTCCTTGGACGGGGCGTCGGTCGTGAGATTCACCGGAGCGGAAAAGCCGCGCAGGATCGAGAGCACCGGCGTCTCGGCAATGCCCTCAAGTCGTGTCCGGTATTCGGCCCCTTCCAGGATGATCACTTCGGTCGGGCGGATTTCCCGGCCGTCCTGATCGAGCAGACCGAAGGCGATGGGGATGGGCAGCGGGCGCTTCTCCGGCTGATCCTGGGTCGGGGCGGTGACCTGGGTGATCGTGACATCCAGCGCCCGGGCGGCCTCGTCATAGAGCGCCTCGACATTCACGCTGGGTGTGCCCGCCTGTTCGTACCAGCCGAAAAAGGACGAGAGATCACGGCCCGTGACCTCGGCGAAACAGGCGACGAAGGCCTCCACCGTGGTGGCCTGACCATCCCAGCGGTCGAAATAGAGATCCATGCCACGCCGGAAATCGGTCTCGCCGATCAGCAGCCGCAGCATGCGGATAACCTCGGCGCCCTTCTCATAGATCGTGGCGGTGTAGAAGTTGTCGATCTTCTGATAGCGCGACGGGCGCACCGGGTGGGCCATGGGGCTGGCGTCCTCGGAGAACTGCCGGGCCCGCAGGGTCCGCACTTCCTTGATACGCTGGACCGCATGACCGCGCTGGTCGGCCGAAAAAGCCTGGTCGCGGAACACGGTCAGGCCTTCCTTCAGGCACAGCTGGAACCAGTCCCGGCAGGTGATGCGGTTGCCCGTCCAGTTGTGGAAGTACTCGTGCGCCACCACGCCCTCGATCCGCTCATAGTCGAGGTCGGTGGCCGTGGCCGGATCGGCCAGGAGCAGGGAGGAATTGAAGATATTGAGGCCCTTGTTCTCCATGGCCCCGAAGTTGAAGTCGCGCACCGCGACGATCATGAACAGGTCGAGATCATACTCCCGGCCCCAGGCCTCCTCGTCCCAGCGCATCGCGCGCTTGAGGCTGTCCATGGCGTATTCGGCGCGCGCCGCCATGCCGGTGTCCACATAGATGCGCAGGGCGACATCGCGGCCGCTCATGGTGACGAAGCTGTCCTCCAGCACGTCCAGTTCCCCGGCCACCAGAGCGAACAGGTAGCAGGGTTTGGGGAAGGGATCGTTCCAGACCGCGAAGTGGCGTCCGTCCGGCAGGCCGCCCGACTCCACAAGATTGCCGTTCGATAGCAGGTGGCGGAAGTCGCGCGACGCCTCGAGCCGCACCGTGAAGCGCGACAGCACGTCCGGCCGGTCGGGATACCAGGTGATCTTGCGGAAGCCCTCGGCCTCGCACTGGGTGCAGAAGCGCCCCGCCGACATATAGAGCCCGTCCAGAGACTTGTTGGCGTCCGGATCGATCTCGACCTCGGTCTCGAGAACGAAGCTGTCGGGGACGCCCGGGATCGTCAGACCCTCGGCGTCGATCGCGTGTTCGTCCGCGCCCAGGCTCCGGCCGTCGATAGACACAGACACCGGGATCAGCCGTTCGCCATTGAGCCAGAGCGGTTCGGCGTGATCGCCGTTGCGTCGGATCGACAGGCGGGCCTTCACCCGGGTCGCGCGGGGTTCCAGGGCGATGTCGAGCTTGACCTCGTCGATCAGGAACGCCGGCGGGCGATAGTCGGACAGCCGCACGGGCTGGGCGTTTTCGGTGCGCATCCGATCTGTTTAGCCCGTCGGATCGCCGATGGGGAGGCTTGACGCTCCGTCAGTCTTTCCCCGCCGCGAAAGCCCGCTATCCTAGGCGACAAAGAGATTAGGCAGGAGCGAACGCGCGCCATGGATTTCGATTTTTCCGACGACCAGAAATTCCTCAAGACCGAGGCCCGGAAGTTCCTCGACGCCCGCTGCCCGGTGACGGTGGTGCGCGGCGTGTTGGACGATCCGGCCAAGTCCTATGACGAGGGCCTGTGGAAGGCCGTGGCCGAGCAGGGCTGGCTGGGCGCCGCGATCCCCGAGGAATTCGGCGGTCTGGGACTGGGCGGCATCGACCTGTGCGGCATCGCCGAGGAACTGGGCCGGGCCCTGGCGCCCATCCCCTTCGCCTCCACGGTCTATTTCGCCGCAGAGGCCCTGATGCTGGCCGGCTCTCAGGCGCAGAAGGCCAAATGGCTACCGAAGATCGCGGCCGGCGAGGTGATTGGTTGTTTCGGCATGACTGAGCGCCCGGGCACGCTGACCGACGCCCAGGTGCAGGCCCGGGTCGAGGGCGGCAAGCTCACCGGGGTGAAGATTCCCGTCACCGACGGCGACGTGGCCGATCTGGCCATCGTCCTGGCCCGCGAGTCCGGACAGGTCGGCCTCTATCTGGTCGATCTGAGCGGCGAGGGCGTCACCCGCGAGACCCTGCAGACCCTTGATCCCACCCGCGGCGTCGCCAAGCTGACGTTCGCCGGCGCGGCCGCCGAGCGCATGGGCGAAGCGGGCGAGGGCCTGAGCCTGGCCGAGGTGGTGCTCAACCGCGCCGCCGTGCTTCTGGCCTTCGAACAGGTGGGCGGCGCCGATCGCGCTTTGGAAATGGCCAAGAGCTACGCCCTTGAGCGCTACGCCTTCGGCCGCCAGATCGGCAGCTACCAGGCGATCAAACACAAGCTCGCCGACATGTATATCAAGAACGAACTGGCCCGCTCCAACGCCTACTATGGCGCCTGGGCCCTCGATGACGGCGCGGCCGAACTGCCGGTGGCCGCCGCGGCGGCCCGGGTCGCGGCCTGCGAAGCCTTCTGGTTCGCCGCCAAGGAAAACATTCAGACCCACGGCGGCATGGGCTTCACCTGGGCCGTGGACTGCCACCTCTTCTATCGCCGCGCCCAGCAGCTCGGTCTCGTGGCGGGCGGCGCCAAGGCGTGGAAAGAACGCCTGGTGAGCCAGCTCGAACGCCGCAACGCCGCCTAAGACATTCAAGAAGGACAGAGACATGGACTTCAACGACACCGCTGAAGAAGCCGCCTACCGCAAAGAGGTTCGCGGCTGGCTCGAAGCCAACGCCCCCAAATCGGTCGTCACCTCGGCCGATCCCATGGAAGACGCCATGGATATGAAGGCGGCGCGCGCCTGGCAGCGGAAGAAGGCCAAAGCCGGCTACGCCTGCATCACCTGGCCCAAGGAATGGGGCGGCGGCGGCGGCGCCTCCTGGCAGTCGGTGATCTTCGGCCAGGAAGAGGCCAAGTTCCCGCATCCCGGCAACCCCTTCGCGATCGGCCTGGGCATGTGCGTGCCTACGGTGATGACGGCGGGCAACCAGGCCGACAAGGAACGCTTTGTGAAACCCGCCGTCCTCGGCGATGAGATCTGGTGCCAGCTGTTCAGCGAGCCCTCGGGCGGCTCCGACGCCGCGGCGGCCCGCACCCGCGCGGTGCTGAACGGCGACACCTGGACGATCAACGGCCAGAAGGTGTGGACCTCCGGCGCCCACTATTCCGATTTCGGCCTCCTGCTCGCGCGCACCGATCCCGATGTGCCCAAGCACAAGGGTCTGACCATGTATTGGATCGACATGAAGGATCCGGCCGTGGAAGTTCGCCCGATCCACCAGATGTCGGGCGCCTCAAACTTCAATGAGGTCTATTTCACCGACCTGAAGATCAAGGACTCCCAGCGCGTCGGCGCCGTGGGCGAAGGCTGGCGGGTGGCCCTGGTCACCCTGATGAACGAGCGCCTCTCCGTCGGCGGCGGCGGCGCCGGGTCGAGCCACGCGCGGGTGCTGAAGCTGGCCAGCGACATCTCCACCCTGGCCGGCCCCGCGGCCAAGGACGCCGGGCTGCGCGAGAAGATCGCCGACTGGTTCGTTCAGGCCGAAGGGCTGAAGTACACCACGTTCCGGACCATGACCGCCCTGTCGCGCGGCCAGACGCCGGGGCCGGAGAGTTCGATCGGCAAGGTGGTCTCGGCGACCCTGATGCAGGACATGGCCAATACCGCGCTTGAGCTTGAGGATCAGTTCGGGATCATCAGCGATCCGAAGATGGCCCCCCTGGCGGCGGCGTTCCAGTCGTCCCTGATGGGCGCGCCCGGCATGCGTATCGCCGGCGGCACCGACGAGATCCTGCGCAACATCATCGCCGAACGCGTGCTGGGCCTGCCCCAGGACGTGCGCCTCGACAAGGATGTGGCGTTCAAGGACATCCCCAGCGGGCGGTAGCCTGGCAACCCGACGCCCTGCCGCTTCCCCGCGTCGCGCGGGATGCGGACACCTCTCCTCCCCCGTTCGCGGGGGAGGTGGCGGCGAAGCCGCCAGAGGGGGCGCTGGCGACTTCACCGTCCAGATCCACGACATCGCCTCGACCCCAGGGACCACCCCAATGAAACTCCTCGGCGCCCCCGCCTCTCCGTTCGTGCGCAAGGTGCGCGTGCTGGCCCTGGAACTGGGGCTCGACCTGCCGTTCGAGACCGTGGCGACGGTCACCAGCACCGACCTGCCGCTGCTCAATCCCTTGGCCAAGATCCCGACACTCGTCCGCGACGACGGTCCGGCGATCTACGACTCGGCGGTGATCTGCGACTATCTCAACGCCCTGGCTGGCGGCTCGCTGCTTCCCGCCGCCGGCGAGGATCGCTGGCGGGCGCTGACCTTGGAAGCTCTGTCCGATGGCCTGTGCGACGCGGCCGTCTGGCGCCGTGGCGAGATGGCCCGGCCCGCCGGCGATGGCCATACCGACGCCCTGGAAAAGCAGCGGAAGCTGGTCGGGCGCGCCCTGGACGCGCTGGAAGCCCAGGTCGAGACCTTCACCAGCTTCGGCGTGGGTGAAATCGCCGCGGCCTGCTCCGTGGCCTATCTCGATTTCCGCTTCCCCAATGAGCCCTGGCGCCCGACCCACCCGAAACTGGCCGCCGGCTTCGCGCGGGTGGCCGAACGGGCCTCGATGAAGGTCACCGAACCGGTCTGATCGGCAGGGCGGACATCCCGTCCGCCGCCCCTCAATCCGTCCAGGCCGAGCCGTTCGGGAAGCCGAACTCGGCGAGGCTCTCCGGTTTCATCTCGACGCTGAAGCCGGGCCGCTCCGGCGCCAGATAGCGGCCGTTCGCCACCCGGATCGGGTCGACGAAATGCTCGTGCAGGTGGGCCGCGTGCTCAATCATCCGGCCCTCATCCGCGCTACGCACGGCGGCGGCGTCGAAGAAGCTGAGGTGCTGGACGTATTCGCACAGACCCACGCCCCCGGCGTGCGGACAGACCGGGGTCTCGAACGCCGCGGCCAGCAGCAGGACGGCCAGCGCCTCATTGACCCCGCCCAGCCGGCAGGCGTCGATCTGCACCACGTCCAGGGCCCCGGCCTGGAGGTACTGTTTGAACATCACCCGGTTGTGGCAGTGCTCGCCAGTGGCGACGCGGATCGGCGCGACACCCGCCCGGACGCGGGCGTGTCCGAGGATATCGTCCGGACTGACCGGCTCCTCGATCCAGTAGGGACCGACCCCGCGCAGGGCCTCCATCCAGCCAATCGCCTGGTCCACTTCCCAGACCTGATTGGCGTCGGTCATCAGCAGACGATCGGGGCCGAGAATCTCACGCAAAACCCCGGCCCGGCGGATGTCGTCGGCGAGGTTTCCGCCCACCTTCATCTTGATCGCGCCCCAGCCGGCGTCCACCGCCGCGCGGGCGAGGCCTCGGATCTTGTCGTCGTCGTAGCCCAGCCAGCCGGCGGAGGTGGTGTAGGCGGCGTGGCCGTCGCGCTGCAGGGCGTCGATGCGATCCGACTTGCCCAGCGCGCGACCGCGGAGAATCTCCAGGGCCCGCTCGGGCGGCAAGGCGTCGGTGATGTGGCGGAAGTCGATGGCCGAGACGATCTGCTCTGGCGACATGGCCGCCAGATAGCGCCACAGGGGCTGGCCGGCCCGCTTAGCCAACAGATCCCAGACCGCGTTTACCAGGGCCGCGGCGGCCATGTGGATGATCCCCTTCTCCGGCCCCAGCCAGCGCATCTGGGAATCGCCGACCATCTCGCGCCAGAAACCAGAGAGGTCGTTCTCGATCCCGTCCAGGGTCCGCCCGACCAGCTTGGGCGAGAGCGCGTTGATCGCATGAACCACCAGATCGGTGCCCCGCCCGAGGGTGAACGCAAGGCCGTGGCCCGAGAGGCCTGGCTCGGTCGTCTGCAGGATCACATAGGCGGCCGAATAGTCCGGGTCGGGGTTCATGGCGTCGGAGCCGTCGAGGAACCGCGAAGTGGGGAAGCGGACGTCGAGGGCGCGGGCGGTGGAAATGGCAATGGTCAAAGCGTTCCCCGGATGGTGTTCTTGGCGGCGCACCATGCGACGGGGCGGCGGCGGATGACAACGCGATGATCATCGATTCCCACGTCCATCTGTGGCGGCTCTCGCGCGGCGACTACGGCTGGCTGTCGCCGGACCTGACGGCGCTCTATCGGGACTTCGAGCCCGGAGATCTCGCGCCCCTGATGGCGACCGCCGGGGTGACCGGGGGCGTGGTCGTCCAGGCCGCGGAGACCGAGGCGGAGACGCGCCACCTTCTGGACCTCGCCGACCGTACCGACGCCATTCTGGCGGTGGTGGGCTGGACGGATTTCGCCGCGGCGGATGCGCCCGCCACCATCACGCGGCTGGCCCGCGCGCCGAAGTTGAAGGGTCTCCGCCCGATGCTGCAGGATCTGGAGGACGACGACTTCATCCTGCGCCGACAAGCCGATGCGGCGCTGACCGCCATGGGCGTCCAGGGCCTGAGGCTGGACGCCCTGGTGCGGCCACGGCATCTGACGCGCCTGATCAAAGTGCGCGAGCGTCACCCCGACCTGCCCATCGTGATCGATCACATCGCCAAGCCGGATATTGCCGGCGGCGAGTGGGATCCCTGGGCCGGCGACCTTGCCCGCGTGGCCGCCGACGGAATGACCTGCTGCAAACTGAGCGGGCTGATCACGGAAGCAGGGGGCGACTGGACCGCCGCCCAAATAGCGCCCTACGCTAGGCATGTTCTGAAGGTTTTCGGCCCTGACCGCGTGATGTGGGGTAGCGACTGGCCGGTCGCGCTGCTGGCGGGCGACTATCAGGGTTGGCTCGCCGCCGCCCGCTCGCTGCTGGATGGTCTATCGCCGGCGGACCGCGCCCTGGTGATGGGCGGAACGGCCCGGCGGTTCTACGGCCTCGGCTGATCGCCTCCGGCGGGTTCAGGGCCGCACGAATTTCAGGGCGTACTGGTCGGTGTGGCCGTGCATGCCGGGATCGAAGATCGACTTGCTGTGATCGTCGTCCGCGTGGGCGAGCAAGCGCCCCTCGCCGGCGAGCCGGAACCCAGCGGCGGTGACCTCTGCGATCACCTGGGCCTTTTCAATGCGGTGCAGTTTGGCGATGTCGGCCTCCGTCAGGTCGGGCGCTGCCTGATGGTCGATGATCATATAGATTCCGCCGGGCTTCAGCGCCGCGAACACCCGGCGGTTGAAATCGGCGATGTCCACCGCGCCGTATTTGGCGATGTGCAGGTCGTGATAGTTCTGGGTGATCCAGAACAGGTCGACATTCTCCGCCAGCTTGAACTGGCCGAACGGCGCCACATCCAGCGAGACGTTGCCGCGCCTCGGTTCGGCGAGAAGCTTGCGGTCGGCCTCCACCGCATCCTTCCAGCCGGCGTTTTCCAGGCCCAGCACCTTGCCCTTGGGCCCCACCACATCGCCGATCAGACGCGTGAAATACCCGCCGCCGGGAAACAGTTCGCCCACCACCATCCCGGGTTGGACGCCGGCGAAGACCAGGGTGTCGGCCGGCGCGCGCGCCACATCGTCTGCCCGGTCTTCCTTGGGTCTGGCGGGATCGGCGATGGCGGCGGTGACGTAGGCGGGCGCCGAAGCGGCCTGTGCCGGGGCGGCGGCGCCGCCAGTGCTAGCGCCGGCGAGGGCCAGCAGCGCCAGGGTGAAGGAAAGTGCGTGTCTCATGGAGCATCACGATATCACATCGTCGCGCTGCTGGCCCCCGCGCCGCCGTTGGTGTTTAGGGGTCCGAGCACGTAACGGGAGCGATAGGGCATGGGACGACTGACAGGCAAGACCGCTCTGGTCACAGCGGCGGGCGCCGGGATTGGGCGCGCCACGGCCCTCGCCTTCGCGGCCGAAGGCGCACATGTGCTCGCCACCGATATCGATGCGGCGGCGCTGACCGCCCTGAAGGCCGAATGCCCGGGCCTGGAGACGGCCCTGCTCGACGTGCGTTCCGACGCCGCGGTGGCGGCCCAGTTCGACGCGGGCTTCGCCCCGAACGTGCTCCTCAACGGGGCCGGCTTCGTCCACCACGGCACGATCCTGGATTGCACGCCGGAGGACTGGGCGTTCAGTTTCGACCTGAACGTCACGTCCATGTATCGGGTCATCCGGGCCGCCCTGCCCGGCATGCTGGCCCGGGGCGGCGGGTCGATCGTCAACATGTCCTCGATCGCGTCGAGCCTGCGCGGCGCGGCCAACCGCTTCGTCTACGGCGCCACCAAGGCCGCCGTGATCGGGCTGACCAAGAGCGTCGCTCAGGACTACGTCACCCAGGGAATCCGCTGCAACGCCATCTGCCCGGGCACCGTGCAGTCGCCCTCACTCGACGGCCGCATCAACGCCAATGCTGACCCGGTGGCCGCCCGCGCGGCCTTCATCGCCCGCCAGCCCATGGGCCGCCTGGGACGCGCCGAAGAGATCGCCGCCCTGGCGGTCTATCTGGCCTCGGATGAATCGGCCTTCACAACGGGAACCGCCCAGGTGATCGACGGCGGCTGGAGCAACTAGAGCGGGTCAGGCCGGCCGGTCGGCCCCGGACGTCACCGCCGCGGCCTCCGCGGCGAAGTCACCCGCGGGCGCCGCGCCGTCGAGGTTGAAATTCGGGTACAGAATCCGGAACTCCGCCACGATCGCATCATAGGGCACGTCGCCGTAGACGCCTCTGTCGCGGACATATTCCATGTGCCGCTGGCCCCGGGCGTCGAAGGGATGGAAGACGGAGTCCTGGCGTCCATCGAACTCCAGCGGCAGCACGCCGAACTTGGTGCACAGCTCAAGGTTGAACGCCGGAGTCGCCTTCACCCACCGGCCCTCCAGCCACAGGTCGGTGTAGCCGTGGAAGATGAACAGATCAGTTCCCATCTGTTCAACCAGTCGCGGCGTGGCCAGGTGGTTACGCACATCGGCATAGCCCAGGCGGGCCGGGATGCCCGCGGCGCGGGCCGCGGCCGCCAGGACAGCGGCCTTGGTGACGCAGAAGCCGCGCCCACGCTCCAGGGTGGCGCTCGCCGAGAACCCCTTGGGCGTATAGTCGATGTCGTAGGGGTCGTAGCGAAGGTCGTCACGCACGGCATAGTAGAGCCGGCAGGCCCGCTCGACGTCGCTCCCGCCCCCGGCGCGGGCCTCGGCGTAGGCGCGTATCGCCGGCGCATCGGAGTCGACGAAGCGGGACGGGGCCAGGTACGCCGAAGGATCCTGGGCTGCAGACATGGAACTTCCTCCGGATGGGCGGCGCCGCGCTCTTGGACCACCGACGAGGGGTGATCGGGTTCAGCGTTAAACCATGTCGGAAGCGCTGTCAGGCCAGGCGCGAGGTGATAGACGGGGCGTGGCAGAGAGGCGGCGGCAGACCGCCTGGAGGATTTCGACGATGCGGGACCAGGCGCTGACACCGTTCGAGGGCATGGACATCCGCACCCTGATCGATGGCCAGGCCGCGCGGCGCGGCGCCCACCCATGGCTGATCTGGGAGCCCTTCGAGGGCGAGGGCCGGACCTGGTCCTACGCCGACTTCGCGGTGACGATCCGCCGGTTCGCCGCCGGCCTTCAGGCGCGGGGCGTGAAACCCGCTGACCGGATTCTGGTGCATCTGGACAACTGCCCCGAGGCCATCATCGCCTGGCTGGGCTGCGCCTATGCGGGGGCCGTCGCGGTGACCACCAACGCCAAGTCCAGCGCCGACGAGATCGCCTATTTCGCCAGCCACAGCGGCGCCGTCGGGGGGATCACCCAGCCTCGGTTCGCCGATCTTGTGATGAACGCGACCCACGGGCTTGGCTGGCTGGCGGTGACCGAGACCGACAACGGCGCGCCCGCCGAGGCGCCCCGGCCCGCCGGCGCGGAGCCTTTCGCCGCCATCGACGCCGATCCGGCGACATTGGCGGCGCGCCCCCACGCGCCCATGGCCCATTTCGCCATCCAGTACACCTCAGGCACGACCGCGCGTCCCAAGGCGGTGCTGTGGACCCACGCCAACGCCCTGTGGGGCGGGAAGATGTGCGCCCTGCACGAGGACCTCCGGCCGGAGGATGTGCATCTGGTCTACCTGCCGCTCTTCCACACCAACGCTCAGTCCTACTCCGTGCTGGCCGCGCTATGGGCCGGGGCATCCATCGTGGTGCAACCCAAGTTCTCGGCCTCGCGCTTCTGGCCGGTGTCCCTGAAACACCGCTGCACCTGGACCTCGATGATCCCCTTCTGCCTCAAGGCGCTGGCTGAATTGCCGGTGCCGCCGGATCACCGCTATCGGCTGTGGGGCAACGGCGTGTGCGAGCCGCCCACCGACGCCCTGTTCGGGGTCAAGACCATCGGCTGGTGGGGCATGACCGAGACCATCACCCAGGGCACGGTGGGATCGCCGCATCATGCCGATGCGCCGCTTTCCATGGGCCGGCCCTCGCCGGCCTACGACATCCACATCGTCGGCGACGACGGCGCGCCGGTGAAGCCGGGCGAGACCGGCGATCTGCTGGTGGGCGGCCGGCCGGGCCTGTCCCTGTTCCTGGAATACGCCGGCGACCCCGCCGCCACCGCCGCGGCCTTCACGCCCGAGGGCCTGTTCATCACCGGCGACCGGGTGCGCCTCGGCGGGGACGGCTATCTCTATTTCGCCGACCGGGCCAAGGACATGCTCAAGGTCGGCGGTGAGAACGTCGCCGCCTCCGAGATCGAACGGGTCATCGCCGCCGTGCCGGGGGTGCAGGAGGTGGCGGTGGTGGCCAAGCGCCATCCCATGCTGGACGAGGCGCCCGTGGCCTTCGTCATTCCCCGCCTCGCCGGAGACTCCGGTCTGGTGGAGGCGATCCTCGCCGCCTGCCGCCAGACCCTGGCCAGCTTCAAACAGCCGCACGAGATCCGGTTGATGGAGAGCCTGCCTCGTTCGACCCTCGAGAAGGTCGCGAAGGCCGAACTGCGCGCGCTGCTGCGTGAGGACGCCGGCTGAACGGCGGCGGCGCTCAGGCGCCGCGCGGCAGCTTCAGCCAGCCGGCGGCGAGCGCCGCCAGGAGCACCGCCTCGATGACGATCGACGGCGTCGCCCGCGCGTCCACGCCGTTGACGGCCGCGGCTACAAGACGCCCACCCAGGGCCAGGGCGATCATCACCAGTGGCGGTGTCAGCAACCGGCCGTCGTTGCGCAGCGCCGCGACCAGGGCAAAAGCGCCGGCGGCGCCGAAGAAACCGCCAACGTCAGCACGCAGGGTCGCCTGCCCCAGGGTCCCGACACCGATCAGCCCCATGGTCCCGCCGGTGGTGGTCGGGTCTATCCAAAGCCGCGCCGCGATCATCACGGCCAGGCCGCCAATAATCCCGACCAGACTGCGCAAAACCAGGGTCATCGGTCCACCTCATCGATACGCCGTTGATTATGGCGCAGTTCGTGCCATAAAATCCCGCCAACACAAAACGGAAGCGCGCTCATGACCCTCTCCTACGACCTCTACTGGTCGTTCCGGTCGCCCTACAGCTATATGATCGCGCCACGTCTCGTCGCCCTTGAACGGGAGTTCGACGTCAAGGGTGTGATCCGGCCGGTCTATCCCCTGGCGGTGCGCACCCCGGAGTTCTTCGAGACCCGCGATCCCCTGTGGTTCAGCTATTTCATGCAGGACATCCACCGCGAGGCGGCGTTCCTCGGCCTGCCCTTCCGCTGGCCCAGACCCGACCCCGTGAAGATGGACTTCGCCACCCGCACCTATCCCAAGGAGCAACCTTACATCCACCGCCTGACCCGGCTGGGCGTCCTGGCCGCGGAAGCGGGCAGGGGCCTGGCCTATCTGGACGAGGTCAGCCGGGTGATCTGGAGTGGCGAGGTCGATAACTGGCCCGAGGGCGATCACCTCGACGAGGCCGCCCGGCGCGCCGGGCTCGATCCGGCCGTGATCAATGCGCGGGTCGAGGCCGAGGGCGATCGGCTGCACTCCGTTGTCGAGGACAATCAGGTCGCCCAGCGCGCCGCCGGCCATTATGGCGTGCCGATGATCGCCTTCAATCACGAGGCCTTCTTCGGCCAGGACCGCTACGATCAGTTCCGCTGGCGGCTGGAGCAGCAGGGCCTGGCGCGGCGCTGAGTCGCGAGCGACTGGCCGAAGAGCCGCGAGGGCGGCTAGACTGTGTTTCAACAGACTCTCCCGGGAACGGGGGGCGGGAGGCGAACATGAAGATCTGGGCCTGGCTAGGCGGCGGCGTGGTGGCGGTCGGAGCGGTGCTTGCCATCGCCGCCATGAACAAGGAGGCGATCTTCATGATGATCGCCCACTCCCAGCTGCCCCATGTGGAGCCCAACCATGAGGTGACCTGGGCCGAGGGCCCGGCGGCGCCGGCGCCCGGCAAGCGGCCGCCCAACATCATCGTCATCCTGGCAGACGACATGGGCTACAACGACATCACCTTCAACGGCGGCGGCATCGCCGGCGGCGCGGTGCCTACCCCCAATATCGACTCCATCGGCCGTGAGGGCGTGAACCTCGCCAGCGGCTATGACGGCAACGCCACCTGCGCTCCCTCGCGCGCGGCGATCATGACCGGCCGCTACGCCACCCGCTTCGGCTTCGAATTCACCCCCGCGCCCGTGGCCTTCGAGAAGATGGTGGGAACAGAGTCCCAAGCCGACGATATCGTCGAGCCCCGCTTCTTCGGCGATCGACTCAAGGACATGCCGCCCGGCAGTACCAAGGGCGGCCAGGCGATGAACATGCTGGCCGTGCCCAGTGGCGAGACCTTCATCGGCTCGGTGCTGAAGACCCAGGGCTACCACACCATCCACTTCGGCAAATGGCACCTGGGCTCCGCCCCGGGCACCCGGCCGGAGGAGAAGGGCTTTGACGAGAGCCTGGGCTTCATGGCCGGCGGCTCAATGTACCTGCCCGAGAAGGACGCTGGCGCCGAGAACTCCAAACAGCCCTGGGATCCCATCGACCGCTTCCTGTGGCCGAACCTGCCCTACATGGTGCAGTTCAACGGCTCGAAGATGTTCGCCCCCAAGGGCTACATGACCGACTATCTGACCGACGAAGCGGTCAAGTCGATCAAGGCCAACCACAACCGGCCGTTCTTCATCTATTTCGCGCCCAACGCGATCCACACCCCCCTTCAGGCGAAGAAGGAGGACTATGACGCCCTGCCCCAGATCAAGGACCATCGCCTGAGGGTCTACGGCGCCATGATGCGCAACCTCGACCGCAACGTCGGACGTCTGCTTCAGACCCTGAAGGACGAAGGGCTCGATCAGAACACCCTGATCATCTTCACCAGCGACAACGGCGGGGCCAACTACATCGGCCTCAAGGACATCAACAAACCCTACCGCGGCTTCAAGGCGACCTTCTTCGAGGGGGGCATCCACTCGCCCTATTTCATGCGCTGGCCGGGCGTGATCCCCGCCGGATCGAAGTTCGCCTATCCCGTCGCCCACGTGGACATCTTCCCCACCGCCGCCGCGGCGGCGGGCGCGACGGTGCCCGACAACCTCAAGCTCGATGGGGTCAACCTGCTGCCCTACGTCACCGGCAAGGCGGCAGGGCGACCGCACCAGACGCTCTACTGGCGTTCGGGCCAGTACAAGGTGGTGCTCGACGGCGACTGGAAGCTGCATAGCAACGGCGCGCTCAACAAGGTCTGGCTCTACAACCTGGCCGCGGACCCCACAGAACAGCACGATCTCTCGAAGACCGAACCGGACAGGCTGAAGGCCATGCAGGCGCTCCTCGCCGCCCAGGATTCCCAGATGGTCAAACCCCTCTGGCCCTCGCTCCTTCAAGGCCCGATCTTCGTCGACCACCCCTCCGGACAGCCCCAGAAGAAGGGCGAGGAATATATCATGTGGGATAACTAGAGGCGGACGCGCGGCGCCGGCGGGCGCCGCGCCACTACTGCCCCAGCACCAGCCCCTCCAGCGACCCCTTCTCGCGCCACGCCTCGATCAGGTCGTTGAAGGCGTTGAGGCCGGGAGCGTAGGTCTCGGCGCCCAGGGAGCCGGGGCGTTCTGAGCCCTCGTTGTTGTAGTAGCCGGGGGTGCAGGCCTCAAGGAAGTCGCGGTTGTTCACCGACAGGCGGCGGATCTCGGCCACCCACGCGTCCTCCGCCTCCACGCTCGGCTCCACGGTCAGGGCCTGGCGCTTCTGAGCTTCGGCGATGATGTAGGAGATGTGCCGGGCCTGATCGTCGAACATGGCGGTCATGTTCACCGACAGGGCGTTCTGGGAGATGCCGATCCAGAACCAGTTGGGGAAGCCGTTGGCGGTGAAGCCGTGCAGGGTGCGGAACCCGTTGGACCAGTAGTCCACCAGTGAGCGACCGTCGCGCCCGGTGATCGGGAAGCCCAGGCGCCGGCGGAAGTCGGTGCTGATCTCGAAGCCGGTGGAATAGATGATGCAGTCGACCTCATACTCCACGCCGTTGGCGACCACGCCATGCGGGGTGATGCGCTCGACGCCCTTGGCGGCGCTGGTGTCCACCAGGGTGACGTTGGGCCGGTTGAAGGTGGGCAGATAATCGTCGTTGAAGGTCGGCCGCTTGCAGAACTGCCGGTACCAGGGCTTGAGCGCCTCGGCGGTGGCGGTGTCCTGCACCGTGTGGTCCACGCGGGCGCGGATCTGGTTCATCTTGTTGAAGTCGGCCAGTTCGGCGCGCTCGGCCGCCTCTTCCATGCTGGTGGGGGCCTTCTGGTTGAAGGCGCCCGGGCCCTGCAGGCTGCGGAAGATGTCGGTCCAGGCGTCATTGACCAGGTCGACCTCGAAGGGCCGGCCCATGACGATGTCGGCGAAGTTCTGACGCCGGGCCCGCTGCCAGCCGGGCTTGAGGCTGGCGGCCCAGTCCGGATCGGTGGGCTTGTTCCCGCGGAAATCCACCGACGAGGGGGTCCGCTGGAAGACGTAGAGATGCTCGGCGCTGGCGCCCAGGTGGGGGATGCACTGGATGGCCGTGGCGCCGGTGCCGATGATGGCCACCTTCTTGTCAGCGAGCTTGTGCAGGTTCCCGGTGGTGTCGCCGCCTGTGTAGCCATAGTCCCAGCGGCTGGTATGGAAGCTGTGGCCCTCGAAGGTCTCGATGCCGGGAATGCCCGGGAGCTTCGGGCGGCTGGCCGGGCCGAGCGCCATGACCACGAAGCGGGCGCGGATGCGGTCCTTGCGGTCGGTGGCCACGATCCAGCGCTTCTCGCCCTCGTCCCAGTCCAGCGCCTTCACCCGGGTCTGGAACAGGGCGATGTCATAGAGGCTGAACTGCCGGCCGATGAACTGCGAGTGCTGGAAGATCTCGGTGACGTAGGAGTATTTCTCCTTCGGCAGCACGCCCAGCTCCTCGAGCAGGGGCAGGTAGCAGTAGGATTCGATGTCGCACTGGGCGCCCGGATAGCGGTTCCAGTACCAGGTGCCGCCGAAGTCGCCGCCGGCCTCGATGAGGCGGATGTCGGTGACACCGGCCTCCTTCAGGCGCGCCGCCGCCAGCATGCCGCTGAAGCCGCCGCCGATGATCACCACGTCGACCGCGTCGGTGAGGGGCTCGCGGGTGAAATTGGGATCGGCGTAGGGGTCGGTCTCGGCATAGCGGGCGAAGCGGCCGGCCAGTTCGACGTATTGGTCCTCGCCATCCGACCTCAGGCGCTTATCGCGCTCCTCGCGGTACTTCCGGCGCAGGGCGTCGGCGTCGAAGTCGGCGTTCGGCGAAGCATCGTCCATGGCGTTTCCCTCGGGCCGGCTAGGACCGGCGCGTCTTTTTAGAACACGCTCTAAGGAACCATCATCGCGGCGGCCGATCAAGCCGCCAGCGCCGTCCGGAAGGTCAGAAGAGGACTCGCAGGCGGTTCGACCGGCGGATCTCCGTCGTGCCGGCCGGCAGGGTGAGGATATCGCCGTCGCGGCCGACCTGGATCGGGCCATGGAAGATCTGGCGCGACTTGCCCAGGAACGGCCCTTCCAGAGCCTCAAGCGGCAGCGGCGGGATCACATGGCTGAACAGCAGAAAGCGCACATGCGCCCGCTCGGCGATGGCCGCGGCCTGCTCCGGGGTGGTGTGATAGCTGAGGATGTCGTGCAGGATCGCCGCCAGATTGGTCCGGCCATGGGCCAGGGCCGCCTGGCGCTGCACGGCCACCAGTTCGGGGCTGAGGCCCTCATGCACCAGGACGTCGGCGTCTCTGGACGCCGCTTCCAGGCGCGCTGAGGGCGCGGTGTCGCCGCTGATCACCACGCGCCGGCCCTTGTAGATGAACAGATAGCCCACGGCGGGCTTCACAGGTCCGTGGTCGACCGGGAAGGCGATGACTTTCAGATCGCTCTGGTCGATCAGGGTGACATCCGGCTGGGCGGCATCGGCCGCAAAGGGGTGAGCCTCGCCGCCGAATCCCGTCGGCGGCACCACCTTCGGACCGTGGTGAGCGATGCGGTAGCCCCGGTCGAGCTCGTAGGCGGCGTTGAAGCCGCCGACGACCGCGTCCACGCCAGTAGGCCCGTAAACCGGTGTCGGGCTCTGCGCCGCGCCGCTCGCCCAGCGCTGCAGCAGCAGTTCGCCCAGGTCGGCGATGTGATCGGAATGGAAGTGGGTGAGGAAGATCGCCGACACCCGCGCCGGCGGCAGGTTCATCAGCGAGAGGTTCTTGGTGCTGCCGGCGCCGGAGTCGACGATGAACAGCTGATGGCCCGCCACCACCGCGGTGCACGGCCCTGCGCGGGTGGGATCGGGCATGGGCGATCCCGTGCCGCAGAGCGCCACGTGCAGCCCGTCCGGCAGACTGGCGATCCCATCGGCGCTCATGGCCCGGTCGTAGACCCGGCTCATCAGACGTAGGGCCAGCGGCCCGCGGAACGTCCAGCCGAGAAGCCCGAGCGCCGCAATCGCCAGTAGTGCGCCGCCCGCGATGACCCGTTTGCGTCCCATGTCGTCCCTCCGCGCCGCTTGACCGCCTCACGATCTAATGGCACCTATATTGTCATTATATCCCGCCTGCCCGCCCGGCAAGCGGCGAGCCGGGGGAGAGGTCCATGCAGGTTCTGCGCACGCCTGACGCGTGCTTCGAGGGGTTGGCCGACTGGTCCTTCGCCCCCCACTACGCCCAGATCGCCGACGCCGACGGAACCTCGCTGCGTCTGTGCTGGGCCGAGGCCGGCCCGGCGGACGGCCAGCCGGTGCTGCTTATGCATGGCGAGCCGTCCTGGTCCTATCTGTACCGCAAGATCATGCCGGGCCTGGCGGCCAGGGGCTATCGCGCCATCGCTCCGGACCTGATCGGCTTTGGCCGCTCGGACAAGCCGGCGGCGCGGACCGACTACACCTACGAGCGCCACGTGGCCTGGATGAGCCAATGGCTCGAACAGATGGACCCAAAGGGCGTCACCCTGTTCTGCCAGGACTGGGGCGGCCTGATCGGCCTTCGCCTGGTGGCGGCCTTCCCCGAGCGCTTCGCGCGGGTGGTGGTGGCGAACACCGGCCTGCCCACCGGAACCGGCATGTCCGAAGGCTTTCAGACCTGGCTGACCCTCAGCCAGACGATGCCGGTCTTCATGACCAGCGGCATCGTCAACATGGGCTCCGGGCGCGAACTGACCGACGCCGAGAGGGCGGCCTATGACGCGCCGTTCCCGGACGAGGCGTACAAGGAAGGCGCCCGGCAGTTCCCGACCCTGGTGCCGGTGACCCCGGAGCACGGCTCGGTGGTCGAGAACCTCGCCGCCTGGAAGGTGCTCGAAGCCTTCGAGAAGCCCTTCCTCACCGCCTTTAGCGACGGCGATCCGGTCACCAAGGGCGGCCAGGAGGGCTTCAAGGCCCGCGTCCCCGGCGCCAAGGGTCAGCCGCACGTCATCCTGCCCGGCGGCCACTTCCTGCAGGAGGATTGCCCCGAGGCGATCGTCGACCTGCTCGACCGTTTCATCCAAGCCAACCCCTGATCCGCGAGACCGCCATGAACGTCGTCAACGCCGTCTATCCGCCCTCCGACCAGATCGTTTCCTTCTTCGGCGCCCCCGAGGACGGCCCCTTCGTCATGGTCAACCTCTTGAAGTTCAAGGAAAAAGCCGAGTATGCGGACGGCTCGAACTCCCACCTGACCGGCCGCGAAGCCTACGAACTCTACGGCGCCGAGGTTTCCAAGCTGGTGATCGCGCTGGGCGGCAAGATCCGGTTCACCGGCGCCGTCACTGGCCTCCTGCTGGGCGAGGTCGACGATCTCTGGGACATGGTGGCCCTGGCCGAATATCCGTCCCTTGAGGCTTTCCGAAAGATGGCCGGCTCACCGGAAATGCACGCCATAGAACACCACCGCACCGCGGGCCTCGCCGGCCAGCTCAATATCCGCACCAAGCCTCGGGACTGATCCCGGCAGGGACCGTCACGCCATGCGCCTTCACACCACCGACACCGGCGTGACGTTTCTGCGGACGGACGACGCGGCCTTCGAAGGGCTTCCCGGCTACGCGTTCGCGCCGCGCTATATGACGTTCGAGGGTCTGCGGCTGCACTACGTCGACGAGGGTCCGCGCGACGGACCCGTGGCCCTGCTGATGCATGGAATGCCCAGCTGGAGCTTTCTGAACCGCCACATCATCGCGGGGCTGACGGCGGCCGGCTGGCGGTGCCTCGCCGCCGACCACCTGGGCTTCGGGCGGTCCGACAAGCCGACCGATCCAGCCTGGTATTCCATCGCTCGCCACACCGCGGCCCACCGGGCCCTGATCGAGTATCTGGACCCGAAAGACATCACCCTGTTCTGCCAGGACTGGGGCGGGCCGATCGGCCTGGCCCAGGCCGCGGAACGCCCGGAATTGTTCGCGCGGCTGGTGATCATGAACACGTGGCTGCACCACGAGGGCTATGCCTATACGCCGGCCCTGCGGCAGTGGAACCAGCAGTGGCAGGCCGGCGGGCTGTTCGAGGCCAGCATTCCCGACAAGCTCTCCATCGGCTGGTTCATGCTGCTCTCCAATGGCTTCATCCAGCCGCAGGATCTCTTCACCATCATCAACGAAGGACGCTACCCGGAAGTGTCGGCCGAGGCCGATGGCGTGCGCCGGGGCTATGACGCGCCCTTCTCGGGCCTGGGCGGCGACGGCCTGGCCGGCCCTCGCCGATTTCCGCTCAGCCTGCCGTTCTACAATCCCGAGGGCGGCGCGGCGGAAGTTCAGGCCCGGCATTTCGCGGCGCTGAAAGCCTGGACCAAGCCCGTCAATTTCATCTGGGGCGGATCGGACGCGGTGTTCACCGAGGCCTGGGGGCGGCAATGGGCGGCGACGTATCCACAGGCCACGTTCGACCTGCTGCCCGACGCACGCCACTTCCTTCAGGAGACCCATGGCGCCGAGATCGCCCGGATCTTCCTCTCGCGTCTCGCGAGCTGAAGACGCATCAACTCCGAATAGGACCACGTCGGCATGAGCCTGATCCCCGCCTCCACCAACGCCCAGTACCGGGGCTCCAACGCCGCCGTGGCCTTCCTCGGCCTGGCCTGCGCCTTCACGATCGTGCCCGGACTGATTCACAGCTTCCTGCCGGACGGCGGGGCCGGCGTGATCGCCCACCTCGATACAGGCGACAAAAGCGAATTGGTGCGGGCTGTTTTCGCCTGGGAAGGCGCGACGCAGATGGCCTATGGCGCGGCCATCGCCATGGTGGTCTGGCGCTATCGGCCGCTGACACCGTTCTTCCTGCTGCTGATGATCCTGGAGCGCGGCCTGATCGCCCTGGATGGCTGGGTGCTGCTGCCGCCCAGCAGCGGTCACCATCCGCCGGGGCATTTCGGCAGCCTCGCCGCTGTTCCCCTGGCGGCGGTCTTCCTGGTCCTCTCTCTGCGGCCCCGGCGCGGTCTATAGTCCGGGCGCATGCCGCTTCGCCGCCTGATCGCCGCCATCTCCCTGTTCGCGCTTGCCAGTTGCGAACGCCCGGCGACCCGTCCGGCGACGGTGGCGAGCGCGCCGGCCGGCCCGTCAGTCTGCCTGAAGGACCGCGTCGCGCCTGAGCCCGGCCACGCCACCGCCGGAATGGTCTATGTCGCCGGCGCCGTCTTTCAGATGGGCGCCAAGCCCTTCCGACCCGAGGAGGGGCCGCCGCGGCCGACCCGGGTGAAGGGCTTCTGGATCGATCGCACTGATGTCACGAACGCCGACTTCGGCCGCTTCGTGAAGGCCACTGGCTATTTGACCCTGGCCGAGACCCCGCTCGATCCGAAGGCCTATCCGGGCCTCAGCGCCGCCCAACGGCAGCCCTCGGGGATCGTCTTCGTCGGCTCCGACCACGCCACGAGCCACGATCCCGGCCAATGGTGGCAGGTCATTCCGGGCGCGGACTGGCGACATCCCAAGGGTCCAGGCAGCAGCATCGCGGGCCAGGACGACCTGCCGGTGGTGCAGATCGCCTATGCCGACGCCCTGGCCTACGCCCGGTGGCTCGGCCGCGACCTCCCCACCGAGGCGGAGTGGGAATACGCCGCCCAGGGCGGGCGGGGACCGGCGCGTTTCATCTGGGGCGATGCGCCGCTGGATGCGAAACATCCCCAGGCCAATGTCTGGCAAGGCGTCTTCCCCAGCCTCGACACGGGGGCCGACGGCTACAAGGCGCGGTCCTCGCCCGTAGGCTGCTTTCCGGCTAACGGCTTCGGGCTCTACGACATGGCCGGCAATGTCTGGCAATGGACGAAGGACTGGTACCGCCCGAACCTCGATCTCGACGCACACGACAACCCCGCCGGTCCGTCCGCCGGACAGGCGCTCGACCCTGGCGATCCGGGCGTGCGCAAGCATGTGATCAAGGGCGGCTCGTTCCTGTGCTCGCCGGACTTCTGCTACCGTTATCGTCCCGCCGCCCGGGAAGCCGGCCCGCCCGACACCGGTGAGAACCACATCGGCTTCCGCACCGTGCTGCACGCGGCACCGCCGCGGCAGGGATAGACAGGCCGCGGCCCCTGCCGCCTTATGACCGCGCACAGACCCTGATCGAACCGAGGCAAGGGAGGAAGACCATGAAAACCGCCGCCATCCTGGCCGGGCTGACGGCCCTCATCGCCTGCGGACCCGCCTGCACCGGAGCGCCCGCCTCAGCCGCTACAGCCGCCGCCCAGGCCGACGCGCTGAAGGCCCTGCCCTTCGCCGACCAGGAGGACTTCGACTTCGCGGGCCGAGGTTTCTTAGCGACGCGCGCCGATCCGAAAATCCCGCGCGCCGGCGGCGGCGTGGCCTGGGACCTGTCGGCCTATGATTTCCTCAAAGGCCCCGCCCCGGCCACGGTCAATCCCGGCCTGTGGCGACAGGGCCAACTGCTGGCCAAACACGGGCTGTTCAAGGTCGCCGATCGCATCTGGCAAGTGCGCGGCTTCGACATCGCCAACGCCACCTTCATCCAGGGCGACACCGGCTGGATCGTCATCGACACCCTCACGTCCACGGAGACCGCCGAGGCGGCGCTCGATCTGGCGAACGCGACCCTCGGCGCCCGGCCTGTCGTGGCGATCATCTATACGCACAGCCACTCTGACCACTTCGGCGGAGCCCGCGCCCTGGCCTCTCAGGCCGACGTGGACTCCGGCAAGGTCAAGGTCATCGCACCAAAGGGCTTCCTGGAAGAGGCGGTCAGCGAGAACGTCCTGGCCGGAACCGCCATGAGCCGCCGGGCGGTCTATCAGTTCGGCTTCTTCCTGCCGCCGGGCCCGGACGGTCAGATCAGCAGCGGCATCGGCCAGGCGGTCTCCAAGGGCAGCCTCAGCCTGCTCCCGCCCAACATGGTCATCGATCACACGGGCGAGACCCTGATGGTCGACGGCGTGCGGCTGGAGTTCCAGATGACGCCGGGGACCGAGGCGCCGGCGGAGATGAACATCTACCTGCCGGACTTCCACGCCCTGTGCATGGCCGAGAACGCCAATGTGTCCATGCACAATGTCCTGACGCCCCGGGGCGCCCTGGTGCGGGATTCCAAGGCCTGGGCGGACGATCTCACTCAGGCGGCGCGGCTTTACGGGGATCGTACGGACGTGATGTTCACCAGCCACGGCTGGCCGCGGTTCGGCCACGACAGGGTCCTGGCCTTTCTGGAGGATCACCGCGACGCCTACGAATATCTGCACGATCAGTCGGTTCGGATGATGAACGAGGGCCTGACCGGACCGGAGATCGCCGCTCGCATCCGCCTGCCCGCCGCCCTGTCCCGCGACTGGTACAACCAGGGCTTCTACGGCTCGCTCACCTTCAACGCCCGGGCCGTCTATCAGCGCTACATGGGCTGGTACGACGCCAATCCGGTCAACTTGGCGCCGTTGGAGCCGGCGGACGCCGGCGCGCGCTATGTGGCGGCTCTGGGCGGACCGGTTCGGGTCATGTCCCTGGCCAAGGCCGCCGCGGGCAAGGGCGACGACGCCTGGGCGGCCGTGCTGCTCAATCATCTGGTCATGGCCGACACGAAGAACGCCACGGCCCGCGAGACCCTGGCCGGGCTCTACGATCAGCTCGGCTACCGGTCGGAGAACGCTCTGGCCCGGAACATGTATCTCACCGCCGCCATGGAGCTGCGCGGCGGGGTGAAGAGCGGCGCGGGCACGGCCGCCCTCGATCTCATCCGCAACATGCCCAGCCGCATGCTGTTCGATCTGGTGGGCGTAAGGTTGAATCCTGAGAAGGCGGGCGACGCGGCGTTGTCGATCGCGCTGACGTTCCCGGAGCGTAAGGAGACCTTCCTGCTGAAGGTGCGGCACGATGTCCTGATCGCCGAACCCATCGCGGCGCCCGGGCCCGTGGATGCGCGGTTCACCCTACCGAGATCAGTGTTCATCCAGGCCCTGTTCACCGGCGTCTCATTGAAGAACGCCATCGCCGGGGGCGTGGTCCAGGCGGAAGGCGATGCCTCGGCCATAGATCGCCTGGTGGGCTGGCTCGACACATTCCACCCCGACTTCCCGATCGTCACGCGCTGACGGCCGTGAGCCGTCAGCGGACTGGATCCGGGGCCGGGGAACCACCCGCGCCGTCGAACGTTCACGCGCTGGCAGCCGAATTGCCCGAGTCAGGCCACAGTGGTAGCCTCGGGCGGTGGGATGTGTTGGTTTGGGGACGCGAGATGACCGGACGACACTCAACATTGGGGTTCAAGACCATGATATCGAAGCGGTCGGGCGGCCTCGCCCTGGCTCTCTCGGCGGTGTTTCTGGCGCCGGCCGTCGCGGCAGGCGCGGGCGTCGGCGCCAAACCACCCGGCGCCCTGGCTGCGGCGCCCGACTCGCCGGAACGCCGTCTGGCCCAGGACCTGGCCAAGTCGATCGCCGCGAAGCTGCCGGCCCCGGTCAAACCGGCCGGTCCTTGCGATCAGAAGGCCGTCAGCGCCATGCGCGGTACGGTGGAATCGGTCATAGCCGACGCCAAGCCCATGCCCAGCCGCGAGATCGCCGTCGCCGCGATCCAGCTGGCGCGCGATCAGTCGCCCGCCACCGATACCTGCCGCCTGGCCGCCCTGGATGACAGCTCCACCGAGCTTTCGGGCGACGGTGAGATGGTGGCCGATAACGATGTCCGCGGCTTCACCCTGGTGTCGGGGGCGATCCCAGCCAAGGGTCACATCCCAGCGGTGACCAAGGTCGCCATGGCCGAACCCGCCGGCCCCGCGCCGCCGCCGCCGGCCGCCAAGCCTGCACGCAAGACCATGCCGACGGCCCATCACCGTCACCACCGCCGCCATCGTCACCACCACCGCCACCACCAGATGGCGGGTCCAAAGGCGCAGTAAGCCTATCGACGGGCGGCGCCTCAGCCGGCCTTCTTGGCCTCGCCGGCGACGGCCATGGCCATGGCGGGGTTCATGGCGTCGACCATGGCCGTGGGCATGAGGATGGTCGCGCCGCGCTCCTTGGTGGTCTCATAGATGATGTTCATGGCCCGCAGCTGCAGAGCCGCGGGATGGTCTGCATACGACTTCGCGGCCAGCACAAACTGCGCGGCGACCTCGACCTCGGCCGAGCCCAGGATCACCCGGGCCTGCTTCTCGCGCTCCGCCTGGGCCTGACGCGACATGGCGTCCTGGAGGGCTTCGGGGATGGCCACGTCGCGGATTTCCACCGACATCACCGTCACGCCCCAGGCCGCCGTCTTGGCCCCGATGGTGTCGCGCAGGCGCTCGTCGGCGGCCCGGCGGTCAGACAGCAGATCGGCGAGCATCGAGGCGCCGATCATCTCCCGCAGGGAGGTCTGGGCCACCCGGTCGATGGCGGTGCGGTAGTCCGTGATCTCCAGCGCCGCCTGCCGCGCGTCGTGCACCCGCCAGAAGATGATGGCGTCCACATTGACCGGCACGGTGTCCTTGGTCAGGGCCCGCTCGGCGTTGAAGCCGGTGGTCTGAATCCGCTCGTCGATCACTGCCACGATGCTGTCCACAACCGGCAGAATCCAGAACAGACCCGGGCCCTTGACCCCCTGAAGCTTGCCCGCGCGCAAAACCACCAGCTTCTGCCAGGTGTTCGCCATTTTCAGCGACATGATCGTCAGGACGGCGGCGAGGAGGAGAACCCCGCCGAGAAAGACGTTGACGAACTCGCCCACCGCGGCCCCCGCCAGGGCGAGGATCGCGGCGAGAAAGAGAGTGATGGGATTCATGGATCGCTCCTGAGGGATCGGATCATCCCTCAGGCAAGCGCGTGATTTCCGCCGCGGTCAATGCGTCACGGCGTGTCCGGGAGGCTAGCTGGCGGCCCGGACAGGGTTGGCGTCGCGGGCGGCGACCAGATCCCGCACAAGGGGGATCAGATCGCGGCCGTAGCCTGCCGCGTCCGGCACGGTGTCGAATCCGCGGATCAGGAACGTAGTGACGCCCAGGTCATAGTAGTCGAGCATGGCCTCGGCCACCTGCTCGGGCGTGCCCACCAGGCCGGTGGAATTGCCGCTGGCGCCAGTGATCGCCGCAACGCCCGCCCAAAGCCGCTTGTCCAGTCGCGCACCCTGGGCGGCGGCGGCCAGGAGGCGCTGCGAGCCTGCGTTGGGCGGCGTGTGACCCGTCGTCTTGAGTCCAGCCCGCTCGCGATTCTCCCGGGTGCGGTCCTCGATCTCCTTGGCCTTCTTCCAGGCGGCTTCCTCGGTGTCGGCCAGCACCGGCCGCAGCGAGAGCGAAAAGCGCGGGGCGCGACCCCACTTCGCCGCCGCGGCGCGGACCCGCGAGACGGTCTCGTTCACCTGGGCCTGGGTCTCGCCCCACAGGGCGTAGATGTCGGCATGCTTGCCGGCGACCGGAATGGCCGCGTCGGACGAGCCGCCGAAATAGATCGGCAGGTGTGATCCCGCGACCGGCTTCACGGCGCTGTAGGCCCGGTTCACCTGGTAGTATTTTCCGGCGTAGTCGAACGGCTTCTCACTGCTCCACTCCAGCCGCACGATGTCGAGATATTCCTCGGTGCGGGCGTAGCGCTCATCCTTGGTCAGGTGATCGCCGTCCTGGGCCAGTTCCTGATCCGAGCCGCCGGTGATGATGTGGACCGCGACCCGGCCGCCGGTGAACTGATCCAAGGTGGCCAACTGTCGCGCGGCAACCGTCGGAGCTGTGAAACCCGGCCGGTGAGCGATCATCAGTCCCAGGCGCTTGGTCACACTTGCAGCATGTCCGGCGACGAGGATGCTCTCCGGCGAGGTCGAGTGGAAGGCGATGAGGGCGCGGTCGAAGCCGCCCTCGTCATGCACCCTGGCCATGGTTTCCACATAGGCCGTGTCGAGGACAGGCCCCTTGTACACGTGCGTTTCGGAGCCACTGTTGGTGCCGATGAAACCGATGAATTCGACGGGCATCGCTGACCTCCCCGGTGAGCTGACCTTGTGTTGGGCGCAACTATAGAACCAGACCGGCGGAAAAAAGCAGTCAGTTCTTCTGACGCCGACCTTAGCGGCCTTGCAGACGCCCAGCCGCCGCAAAGGCGCTCTTGCCGGCGGCCGTGAGGACCATATCGGCCTGAGGCGTGTGAATGCGACCGCAAAGGACGTCCCGATAGTGGCGCTGCAACGGATTATGGCGCGAGAGGCCTGGGTTCCCCGTCGCGGCAATGGCCTTCTCGACGGCGGCGATGGCATTCTCGGTGACCAGATGTTTGACCATGGACGCCTCGGCGACCGAGAGTCGCCCGGCGGCGGCGCTGTCCAGCAGCACCCGGTTCTGCAGCAACAGGCCGTCGATGACGCCGACCAGTTCCTGGAACCTGGCCAGTGTGGAAAGCGATGCGCCAAGATTGGCCGGCTTGCGGTCCATCAGCCAACCGACGAACCAGTCGCGCGCCGCCCGAGCGACGGCGTCATAGATTCCGGAGACCAGGACAGGCGCCCAGAGCGCATATTTGCGATCCATGGCCGGAGGCGCGCTGGGCGGCTGGGGCGACAATGCCCGGTCGAGCGGCACCAGCGCGTCCTCGAAAATCACGTCGTGACTGCCGCTGGCGCGAAGACCCGTGTGGTCCCACGTCTCCTCGATTCGCCAGCCGGGCGTGTCGCGATGCACCAGCCACGAGCCGACCAGGGGCTCGGGATCATCGGTGCGCGCCCACACCACCATCCAGGTGAGCGCGGGGCATCCCGTAGAGTAGATCTTGCGTCCGCTCAGTCGCCACCCCTCTGGCGTCCGCCGCGCCACGGTGGCGGGCAGACCGCCTCGCGCAGGCGTGCCAAGCTCCGGCTCGACCCGCAGGGCATTGATCAACCCGCCGTTGCGCATCGCATCGTCGGCCACCAGGCTCTTGAGGTGCGCCGGCCAGGCGTCTGCAGTCTCCAGCACAGCGAGAAACAGATACTGCATCACCAGCACCAGCGCCGTGGCGGGTTCGCCGCGGGCCACGGCCTGAGCAATCTTCAGGGCTGTGGGCAAATCGACCTCGGCGCCGCCGAGAGTGGCGGGCACGGTGACGCCCAGCAGACCGGCCTCGTGGAGCGAGGCGAAATTTTCGAACGGGAACCTAGAGTCGCGATCGTGGACGTCCGCGGTCGCCGCGAAGCGCGCGGTGAGCGCTGGCAGGATCGTATCGAGTTCGGCCGTCATGCGCTCTAAGTCCCGTTCCTTGACGCCGCGCGGCGGGCCGCCAACGTCCTGGGTCCATAGGCAGAAGCACCGCTCGTCGGTCAACGGCCCGACGGTTCAGGGTTCTCATCGGCTCTGAGCCGACCTAGGACGGATCCCATGCGCGCCCATCATGCGACCCTTGAGACCCACGCCCTGGACTTCTGGCTGGCCCGCGGCGCCATCGCCCTGATCGCGGGCCTCCAGCTGTTGTTCGTGAACCCCAATCTCAGCATCGGACCGCGCTGGGTCGCGCCGACGTTCGAGCTGATGATGCTCATCCCGCTGTCTGTGGCCACGGCCTGGACTCAGCAACGGGCGCGCCGGGCCACCGAGGACCATCACTGGCTGGCCATCCGGCGGCATCGCCAGTGGATCCGGGCCATGGCCATGGCTCTGACCGTGATCATCATGCTGATCAATTTCGAGGCCCTGGCGGCGGTGACCCGCGCCCTGCTTCATCCGAGCAAAGGTCCAAGCGGGCAGTCCCTGCTGATCGACGCGCTCAACATCTGGTTCACCAATGTGGTGATCTTCGCCCTTTGGTTCTGGAACGTGGATCGCGACGGCGCGGCGGCGCGCGGGCTCGGGTCGCGGCAGAAGCCCGATTTCCTGTTCCCGCAGATGGTGGGCGGCGGCGATGAGGACCCGAGCTGGACCCCGGGGTTTCTCGACTACTTCTACGTCTCCTTCACCAACGCCACGGCCTTCTCCCCCACCGACACCATGCCCCTCACGGTGCGGGCCAAGATGCTGATGGCGCTGGAGTCGTTCGTCTCCCTGCTGACAGTCGGCCTGGTAGCCGCGCGAGCGGTGAACATCCTCACTTGACCGGCGCGAGCGGTCAGGCGCCCCAGGCGGCGTTCTGCAGCACCACCCGATAGCCATCGGGATCCTCGAAGGTCAGACCCTGGCGGTCCCAGTAGGGATTGAACGCTGCGACAGGCGCGTAGCCGGCGGCGCGCATTCGGGCGCAGGCCGCCTCCCAGTCCGCCTGCTCGGGCAGGTAGAAGACCAGCAGGTTGTCCGCCGTCGGCGAGCGTCCCGCCGCGTGTCCGCGAGCATGAGTGAACTCGAGGTGATACGGCGCGCCCTCGCGCCCCAGCATCGCACCGTCGAAGCCATCGTGATCCGCGAAGCGGTAGAGAAGCGTCAGGCCCAACCCGTCACGGTAGAAGCGGACGACCTGCTCCAGATTGTCGGTAGGTCGGGCGACCCTGAGTTTGGGCGTATCCTGCACGGAAGCTCCGGTGGGACTTCAGGGGCGGCGGCTTGCCCTGCCCCAGGCGCCATGTCTAACTCCGCAGCGATGGGACCGGAAGTCAGCGGGAATCGAATGCCATGAAGAGTCATCGCACCGTCGCGG
>CAIQJF010000087.1 GCA_903872075.1 uncultured Caulobacteraceae bacterium
CAACCTTGCCAAGGTTGGGGTCGAGAGTTCGAATCTCTTCGCCCGCTCCAATATTCGGTCGCCGCCGATGGCGGTGTTTTCCTGAACTCGACATCGCGAATGACACGCCCCCGCCGGGACCCCGGCATGGCCGCTATTCCCTGGCCGCGTCATGCCCGCGCAAGGCGTCTGCCACGCCCGGTTCAGCCCTTGACCGAAGGCGTGAGTTCAAGCGTGGCCATTGCCGCCTCGCTCGCCGCGATGGTGGCGTCTTCCCGCTCCGGTCGAAAACCGAGGCTGGCCAGAAGATAGGCCAGCGCCGCGACCACCAGACCCACGAGCCACGCCACATCCACCCCGCCCAGCGCCTGGGCGGCGGGGCCGGTCCAGACGCCGGGGATGAGGAAGAAGGGCGCCGAGGCCGCGAGACCGGCGAAATAGCCGATGAGGCCGCGCGCGCCGAAGGCGCCGTAGATCCCGTCCGGCGTGGCGAGGTCGGCGATGGCGTAGCGGCCTTTCCGCAGCAGGAAATAGTCCACGAGATTCACCGCGGTCCACGGGCACAACAGGTAGAGCATCGCCACCAGGGTGGCGCTTAGGGTTTCGATGGCGTTGCCAGTGGCGGACGCCGCCATCCAGGTCCAGGCGCCCGCCAGGGCCAGGATCGCGGCCACCCGTATCCGCCGCGTGGGTCCGATCCGGCGAAGGCTGTCGAGGCCCGTGACCAGTGTGAGCATGGCCGAATAGGCGTTCATCCCCATGGTGGCGAGAAGCGCGCCCACCGAACAAATCACGAGGCCACCGCCCAGATGGGGGATGAACGCGTCGCCGGCGTGGGCGAGCGCCGCCAGTCCGTCGGTCGCGCCCATGCGGGTGGCCAGCCATGCGCCCAGGCAGATCAGCCAGATGGCCGAGAGCGAGGCGCCGGCGAAGACGCTGGCGATGATCGCCGGGCGCGACACAGTCCGGGGCAGGTAGCGGGAATAGTCCGAGACATACGGCGCATAGGTGATGTTGTAGCTGGCCGCAGCCGCGAACTGGGTGACGAAGGCCGGCCAGTTGATCGCTACCGGCGGCGGCGGCAGAGCCGCCAGGCCGCGGATGTGGCCAAGGCCGATCCCGGCGGTGAGCAGGGTGAACAGGGGCAGGGAGATCCAGAACAGCCCCTTGAAGGCCAGATGCAGCCAGTCATGGCCCCAGATCGCCAGCGCCGCGGCCAGAGCCGCCAGGGCGATCGTCACCGCAAGCGGGTCCCAGCCCCACAGGCTCTTCAGGCCCGCGGCGACCAGGATCGAATCGACCACATTGAAGCCCACGAAGGTGAAGAGGGCGCCGAACAGAGGAACCACCACGCCGCGAAACCCGAACTGGGCCCGGGACTGGATCATTTGCGGCAGGCCCAGCTCCGCCCCCTGGCTGGCGTGGAAGGCCTGGAACAGGGTGCCGAACAGGATGCCGGCCGTCCCGGCCAAAGCCGTCCAGCCCAGCGACAGTCCCAGGCTCGGCCCCACGAAGCCGATGGCGATGGTGAAGAAGTGGAAATTGCCGAGAAACCAGAACGGGCCCTGATCGGCCACGCGGCCATGCCGCTCGCTTTCGGGCACATAGTCGATGGACCGGGCCTCGATCCCTGACAGCCGGCGCGGCTGGCCGCGCGGCCGCCCCGTCACGCCAGGGGCTCGCGGCGCAGGGGCATGGTCATGCAGTGGATGCTGCCGCCGCCCAGGCTGAACATCTCCAGCGGTGGATCGAAGACCTCGACCTGCCGGCGACGCAGCTCGGCGTTGATCCGGGCGCTGTGGCGGGGCGAGATCACCCGTCCGCCGCCCAGCGAGAGCAGGTTGCAGCTCATGGCCATTACTTCGGGGTAGGAGGCTTCGACGACCTCGACGCCGTGGGCGGCCAGCCAGGCGCCGAACTCCGGGCCAAGAATCTCGGTGGATGCCACCGCGAGCGTGTCGGTCGCCATACAGAACAGCACGTCGAGATGCAGGAAGTGCTGCGGAAACGGCTGCACCCGCACCTCCCACCCCTCGGCCTCGAACCAGCCCGCCAGCTGCCGGGCGCCTTCGAGGTCGGTCCGGACGCCCGAACAGCCGATCAGCAGCAGGCCCGGCCGGATGATGTGGATATCGCCGCCCTCGCACGTGCCCATGGTGGCGTAGCGCCAGAACCCATCGCCGCTCAGATGAAAGTCGAGCACGGCGGCGTATTCGCCGCGGCGGGCCGGCATCCGCAGCTGGGTCAGGACAGGACCCCAGGGCGTGGTCTGGCTCGAGTCGCGGGTGTAGACCTGATAGGGCAGATGCGGCTCGGGGGTCAGGTAGTGGCAGGCGACGCCCGCGGTCTCCAGCACCTCCACCAGCTCCGCGAACTGGGCGCGCGCCCGTTCGGCGTCGAAGCTCACCTGGTTCGAGAGGGTAGCGTGGGCGATCGCGTTGGTGTCGATCCACCGATAGTGAGTGGGCGGACATAGCAATACGTCCCTGAGCACGCCGGTTTCTGACTCGATCGTCCAGGGCAATCCCGATCTCCCTCCATTGGATATCCGCAAACCTAGCCTGGTCGGAGGGGCAGATGGCCAGGGCTCGCGCGGGAAGGCGCTCAGACGCTCCCGATTGCCCATTCCGCAGGCTTAGACCCTCACCCGTATGGCGCCGTGATCCAGTTCTGCGTCGACTTCTTCGGCCGCTTATAGCCCTTGTCCACGGGCCGGGGCGGCAGGTCGATCTCCACGGGCCTGAGATCCTTGTAGGGAACCCGGCTGAGGATGTGGGCGATGCAGTTCAGCCGGGCGCGCTTCTTGTTGTCGGCGTCGAGCATGAACCAGGGCGAGATCGGGGTGTCGGTGCGGGCCAGCATGGTGTCCTTGGCCTGTGAATATTCCACCCACTTCTCGCGCGACTTCAGATCCATGGGCGAGAGCTTCCAGCGCTTGATCGGGTTTCGCATGCGCTCCTTGAAGCGGCGCTCCTGCTCCTCGTCGCTGACCGAGAACCAGTATTTCAGCAGGATGACCCCGGAGCGGATCAGCATGTCCTCGAAGATCGGGCAGGAGGCGAGGAACTCCTGATATTCGGCCTCGGTGCAGAAGCCCATGACATGCTCGACACCGGCGCGGTTGTACCAACTGCGGTCGAAGAGGACCATTTCGCCCCGGGCGGGGAGCTGGGCGACGTAGCGCTGGAAGTACCACTGGCCCCGTTCGCGTTCGGTGGGCGAGGCCAGGGCGACCGTCCGACAAACGCGGGGATTGAGAGCCTCGGAGATGCGCTTGATCACCCCGCCCTTGCCCGCGGCGTCGCGGCCCTCGAAGAGGATCACGACGCGGAGCCCCTCGACCTTCACCCACTCCTGGAGCTTGATCAGTTCGAACTGCAGGCGGACCAGTTCGTCGATATAGCGGTACTTGCCGACAGGCCGCCGGGGCAGGCCGCCCTCGCCCACCACCTCCCAGTGTTCCTCCAACGCCGCGCGTTCGGCGGCGTTGCGCTCGATCTCGCCGCCATGCGGCGGCGAGGCGATCTTTTCCTTTTTCTTCTTCGGCAAGACGGCGCGCTCCCCATCGGCTCGGCGCGGCGGTCTCAAAGCCCAGCCGCGATTCCCCGATGGTGCGCCTACGGACGGCCGCGCCGCAAGAGCGCGGCGCGGGCTACTTCTTCAGTTCGAAGGGCGCGCTGATGGTGAGATCGACATCGTCGCCGATCACCGGAAGGTAGGTCTTCACGCCGTAGTCGCTGCGCTTGAGGGCGCCCTTGACCTCAAATCCGACCGTGTAAGCCTTGGTCATGGCGTTCGGCGCGGCGGCCTTGAACGTCGCGTCCAGGGTGACGGGCTTGGTGACGCCGTGGAAGGTCAGATCGCCGGTCACCTTGGCGGTGTCGGGGCCGGTCACGGTGACCTTGGTGGACTTGAAGGTGATGGTCGGGAACTGAGGGGCGTCGAAGAACATCGGGCTCTTCAGTTCACCGTCGAGGACGGTGTTGGTTGTCGTGACGCTGGCAACCGGGATCGACACGTCCAGTGCGGCGGCGGCCGGGTTCTTCGGATCCAGGGTCAGGGAGCCGGTGGCGCCGGAGAAGTCGCCGTACCAGGTGGACAGGCCCATGTGCGAGACCGCGAACAGGATGCGCGCGTGGCCGGTCTCAAGCTTATAGCTCCCGGCTTGAACGGCGGCGGGGTCGGCGGCGTGGGCGACGCCGGCGGCGAGAACGGCGGCCAGGGCGGCCGCGGCCAGGGTCTTGGAGATCAGGGTCATGGGCAAGTCCTTGTGAGTGTGAGACGGCAAGCTTGAACGGGGTTGAATGGCAGGGGCTCAGCCGAAGCGGTAGCCGGAAACGGCCTTGCCCATGATGTGGTCGGAATAGTCGCGAACGCCAGCCTCGCCCGCGGCCGCCCCGGCCGCGACCATCAACGGCAGAAGATGTTCTTCGCGGGGATGGCAGGCGCGCGCGCCGGGGGCGGCGCTCCAGGCGGTGAGCGCGGCGTCGCGGCGATCCGGATCGGCCACGGCGCCGGTCAGCCAGGCGTCGAAGCGCTCCGAGTCTGCGTCTCCGGCCGGGCCGAAGAAGGTGCGCAGGTTGTGATAGCTGAGGCCGCTGCCGATGATCAGCACGCCCTCGGCGCGCAGGGGGGCGAGCGCCCGGCCGAGGGCCAGGTGGGCGGCGGGGTCCAGACTCTCCAGGATGGAGATCTCGAACACAGGAATCGTCGCCTCCGGCGCGGCCAGCAGAAGGGGAATGAACACCCCGTGATCCCAGCCCCGCTCCGTCTCCAGATCGGTCGTGAAACCGGCTCCGGCCAAGAGCTCCGCTGTGCGCACGGCCAGGTCCGGCGCGCCGGGGGCGGCATAGGTCAGGCGAAAGGTGTGCTCGGGAAAGCCGTAGTAGTCGAACAGAAGGCCCGGACGGACCCCGGCGTGGACGGCCGGGCGTGAGGTCTCCCAGTGGGCGGAGACCACCAGAATGGCCTTCGGCGTGGCGGGCAGACCGTCGGTGAGGGCGCGCAGGTAGGCGGCCATCCTGTCCCACAGAAGCGGGGCGGCCGGCGGAGGGTCCATGAAGAAGCAGGGGCCGCCGCCGTGAGGGATGTACAGCGTCGGCATGAGGACTTCGGCGGCCATGGGGCTCCTTTGGCGGGAGGCCCCGCTCCGAACATATGGCGTTGCCCGTCACGCAATGGAACCGGGATAGATTCTATCGCCCCTATCTGATTTGATGATCCTCCTGGCCGAGCCCGCGATCGATGGATGGCGCGTCTTCCTGGCCGCCGGCTGAGGATGCCGACTTGACCGCTAAGCCCTATGTCGTGACCCCGGAGAGCCTGCCGCTCGAGGCCTGGAACGATCCGGTGCGCGGGACCGTCTCCTGGCGCACCTTGCTGAGCGGCGACCGCACGCCGACGCAGGCCTTGACGATGGGCGTGGCCGACGTGACCGCGCCCGGCGACGGCGAGGCCCGCCTGCACCGCCACGCCCAGGCGGAGGCCTATTACATCCTCTCCGGCCAGGGGGTGCTTCACATCGGCGAGGAGACACACCCCCTTAAGGCCGGCGTGACGGCGTTCATTCCGGGTAATGTGTGGCACGCGGCCCGGGCTGTGGGGCCAGAGCCGCTGAAGCTGCTCTATGTGTTCGCCGCCGATTCCTTCGCCGACATCGTCTACGAGTTTCCGGTCGACCCCCCTCAATAGCCTCCGTCGCCATACCAGGAGGCGAACTCGGCGAAGCCCGGGACCTCGGTGGCGTTGGCGAGGGCGTCGATGGGGACCTGGATGACGGCGGGCTTGCCGCTTGCCAGGGCCCGTCGAACGGCCGGGGCGATCGCCTCGGCGGTCTCCACCAGTTCGCCATAGGCGCCGAAGCCCTCGGCGATCTTGTCCAGACGCAGCTGATTGCCCCAGTGAGCCTCCGTCTCCGGCGACTGCAGGCCGAACGCACTCTTATAGACCGCCACCTCCAGGCCCCAGGCGTAGTCGCAGCCCACCACGCAGACGACCGGCAGGTTCTTGCGCACCGCCGTCTCCAGCTCGGAGATGTGGAACAGGAACGACGAATCGCCGGTGATCAGGGCCACGCGCCGGCTGTCGCCCACCGCCAGCTGCGCCCCGATGGCGTGCGGCAGGCCGGTGCCGAGGTGGCCGAAGTTCTGGCACCAGAGCACGTCGCGGGGGACGAGCCTGCTGAACGCCCAGGTGAAGATGTTCACCGCGCCGCCGTCGCGGATCATCACCGTGTCGTCCGGCAGGGCGCCGGTGGCCTCCATGGCCAGGCGGGCGGTATGGATCGGCGTGGACCGGGTCGGGGCTGAGGCGAAGAGTTGCTCGCGATAGGCCGCGTGAGCCGTTTCGGCGTCCGCCAGTGAGGGCGGCGCGGCGAGGTTCAGCGGCGCCAGGGCGGCGGTGAGTTGTGGCAACACGTCCCGCAGATCGCCCACCAGGGGCGCGTCGATCGGCCGGTTGACCCCGATGGCCAGGGGATCGCGCTCGACGTAGATCCACTTGCGGTCGGTGTTCCCCTGCGCCCAGTGACGGCCGACTCCATAGTGGATCGGCTCGCCGATCTCGGTGCCCACGGCGATGACCAGGTCGGCGGCGGCCACCGACGCTATCCCGGCCGGCGTCGCATAGGGGAAGGTCCGCGCCTCCAGGCCAGGCAATACCGCGGGTCCGCCCGGGGTCTGGATGATCGGGCAGGGCAGGACCCGGGCCAAGTCGGTCATGGCCTGGTGGGCGCGGGAGACGAACACCCCCTGCCCCACCAGCAGGATCGGCGCGCGGGCGGCGGCGATCAGGGTCACGGCGTCGGCCAGGCGGTTCGGATCGGCCGCCTGACGGGTCAGGCGATAGGGCTGGGGCGGCGGGGCCGGCGGCAGGTCCAACGGCGTCGTCATGACGTTCTGTGGGAACTCGATATAGACCGGCCCCGGCGTGCCCGAGAGGGCGCGGCGGAAGGCCTCGTGGAAGATCTCGTCCACCTGTTCGGGGTATTCGATCACCCCGACATATTTCATCGCCGCCTCGAAGTAGCGCGGCTGATGGGTATATTGGAACCGTCCCTTGCGGACCCGCTGCTCATAGAAACGCTGGCGCTGGCCGGCGATGAAGATCGTCGGCGTGTTCTCCTTGGCCGCGCAGATCGCCGCCGCGGCCAGGTTGGCAACCCCCGGCCCCTGATTGCCGACGATCACCCCCGGAACCCCGGTCATCCGCCACAGCCCGTCGGCCATGAAGGCGCCCGCCTGTTCGTGGTGCGGCGCGATCACCCGCCAGCCGCGCGTCTCGGCGGCGATGAACATGCCGACGAAGCTGGGATCCGGGATGCCGAACAGGGTGCGAATGCCCTCCGCCTCCATCAGCTCCAGCATCCGGTCATGGACAAGCATGGGCATGGCGATCCTCCGAAGAGCAGGGCCCGTTCAGGGCCTCGCGCGACACGAAAGCGGCTTGCCAAGCGGCGCGCCTTGATCTGGCGCAGTTTTGCCCGACCCTAGACGGGGTCGGCGGATGGCGTCGCGGGTGGCGTGCGCCGCAGCAGGGCGGCCAGGCCCGCGAGCGCCACGATCGCAAAGCCGCCGCCAGCGGCGAAGGTGGCCGCTGGACCAAAGGCGCTCCAGAGGGCGCCGGCGAGCGCGCTGGCGACCAGCAGCGACAGGCCGCTGGCAAGGTTGAACATCCCAAAGGCCGTGCCCCTGAGCCTGACCGGCGCGGCGTCGGCGACCATGGCGGCGAGAACGCCCTGGGTCAGGCCCATGTGCAGCCCCCAGAGCGCCACGCCCAACGCCAGTCCCCACAGCGACGGGGCCAGCGCAAGCACCACGTCGGCGAGGATCAGCACACCAAGGCCCGCGGCCAGGACCAGCCGGCGGTCCAAACGGTCCGACAGCCGGCCGGCCGGCGTGGCGACCAGGGCGTAGACGATGTTCATCACCACCATGACCAGAGGCGCCAAGGTCAGAGGCAGGCCCACGTCGCGGGCGCGGAGCACCAGGAAGGCCTCGCTGAACCGGGCCAGGGTGAAGACAACGCCCACCGCGGTGACCGACCAAAAGGGCGCGCCCATGTCCCGGATTTCGCCGAAACGAATCGGCGCCGGCCGCTTGGGCGCGGCGGGATCGGGGCGGGGCTCCTCGACGCCGAACACCAGCAGGGCGACAGCGATCGCGGCCGGAACCACGGCCCAGGTGAACACCGCTCGCATGTCACCCGCCAGCGCCAGCATCAGGCCGATGGCGATCAGCGGCCCGGCGAAGGCGCCGATGGTGTCCAGGGACTGCCGCAGACCAAAGGCCGCGCCGCGCACGGCCTCCGGCGCGATATCCGCCACAAGGGCGTCCTGCGGCGCGCCGCGAATTCCCTTGCCGACCCGGTCGGCGAACCGGGCGGCGAACACCTCCAGCGGCGTGACAGCCAAGGGAAAGACCGGCTTGGTCAGGGCGCCCAGGCCATAGCCGGCCACCGCCAGCCATTTGCGATGGCCGAGCCGGTCGGAGAGCCAGCCGGAGAAGATCTTGACGATGGCGGCCGTCGCTTCGGCCGCGCCCTCCATCACCCCCACCAGGGCGACGCTCGCCCCGAGGCCTGTGACCAGGAACAGCGGCAGCAGGCTGTGGATCATCTCCGAGGAGACATCCATGAACAGGGAGACGAAGCCGAGCGCCCAGACGCCCCGGGGGATTTCCGGCCGCGTGGCGGCGCCGGTCAAAGTGCTCCGACCGGTGGCGGGGGCGGCGGCAGGCTGTCGACGAGCTTCGCCAGGCCGGCAGCGTAGCCGGCCTTGAGCTCGCTCCAATAGGCGTCGCCGTCCTGCACGGTGATCAGATTGGCGGTCGACAAAGAGCCTGCGGCGTAGCGGAGCAGGTCGATCGGCGGACCGACGGAGAGGTTCGAGCGAATGGTGGCGTCGAAGGACAGCATGGCCAGCTTCGCCGCTTCATCCAGGCCGGTGTCATGGTTCACCACCCGGTCGAGGATCGGTTTTCCGTATTTGGTTTCCCCGATCTGCAGGAAGCGCGAGCGGCTGGAGGCCTCCACGAAGTTGCCCGCGGAGTAGATCTGGAACAGGCGTGGGTCCTCCCCGGCGATCTGGCCGCCGACCAGGAAGCTGCCGGACGGATCGCCGTAAGGCTGCACGTAGCGGGAATCGCGATCGACGACCTCGCGCAGCAGAATCCCCACCAGGGTGGCCACGTCGAACATGGTTTTCGCGGCGTTCACATCGCGGCCGGCGACGCCCGACCCTGCCGACTGTCTCAGCTGGGTGACCACTGCCTGGGTGGTGGCGAGGTTTCCCGCCGACAGGATGGCGATCACCCGTTCGCCGGCCACGGTGATGAGGCTCATCTTGCGGGCCAGGGCAATCTGATCGACCCCGGCGTTGGACCGCGAATCCGCCGCCAGGACCAGGCCCGTCGGCAGCAGAATTCCCAGACAGTAGGTCATCTCGCTACCCCCTCGGTGTCGCGTTCCGTGTCATCGGAAACATAGCAGGCGATCGCTGTTCCGGGCGCCCATGAGAAAGGCCCGGCGCGTCGCCGCGCCGGGCCCGATTCACACGGAAGCGAAAGCCTCCGAAGACTCAGACCACGCCGTAGGCCAGCATGGCGTCGGCGACCTTCTTGAAGCCGGCGATATTGGCGCCGCGCACATAGTCGATGTGCTTGGTGCCGGCCGACCCACCGTATTCCACGCAGGAGTTGTGGATGCCTTCCATGATGTCCACGAGCAGCTTCTGAAGCTCCTCCTCCTTCCAGGACATGCGCGCCGAGTTCTGGCTCATTTCCAGGCCGGACACGGAGACCCCGCCGGCGTTGGCCGCCTTGCCCGGGGCGTAGAGGATGCCCGCCTTCTTGAAGACGTGCACGCCGTCGAGGTTGGTGGGCATGTTGGCCCCCTCTGAGACGGCGATGCAGCCGTTCTTCACCAGCAGCGCGGCCTCTTCGCCGTTCAGTTCGTTCTGGGTGGCGCAGGGCAGGGCCAGATCGCATTTGACGCCCCAGGGCCGCTGGCCGGCATGGAACTCCGAACCCGGGAACTCCTTCACATAGTCTTCGATGCGGCCGCGACGCTTGGTCTTGTGCGCCTTCACCCAGTCGATCTTCTCCTGATCGATTCCCGCCGGATCGTAGATGAAGCCGTCGGAGTCGGAGAAGGTCAGCACCTTGCCGCCAAGCTGAACGATCTTTTCGGCCGCGTGGGTGGCGACGTTGCCGGAGCCGGAGACCACCGCGGTCTTGCCCGCGATGCCCGAGCCGATGTTCTCCAGCATGCTCTTCATGAAATAGACCGCGCCGTAGCCGGTGGCTTCGGTGCGGATCAGGCTGCCGCCGAATTCCAGGCCCTTGCCGGTGAGCACGCCGGTGAACTGGTTCGTGATGCGCTTGTACTGGCCGAACATGTAGCCGATTTCGCGCGCGCCCACGCCGATGTCGCCTGCCGGCACGTCGACGTCGGCGCCGATGTGACGATAGAGCTCGGTCATGAACGACTGGCAGAAGCGCAG
>CAIQJF010000088.1 GCA_903872075.1 uncultured Caulobacteraceae bacterium
GCTTGCCCTTGTTCCAGATCGACTGGTGCACGTGCATGCCCGAGCCGTTGTCGCCGAACATCGGCTTGGCCATGAAGGTGGCGGTCTTGCCGTAGGACGCGGCCACGTTGTGGACGACGTACTTATAGAGCTGCAGACGGTCGGCCATGGTGATCAGGTCGGAGAACTTCAGGCCGAGTTCGTGCTGGGCCGGGGCCACCTCGTGGTGGTGCTTTTCGGGCTGCATGCCCAGTTCGCCCATCACCGCCAGCATTTCGCCGCGGAGATCCTGAGCCGAGTCCACAGGGTTGACCGGGAAATAGCCGCCCTTGGGGCCCGGGCGATGGCCCATGTTGCCTTCGGCGTATTCGCGCTTGGTGTTCACCGGCAGTTCAATGGAGTCATAGGAGTAGCTGGTGTCGTGCGGCGCCGTGGACCACCGGACGTCGTCGAAGATGAAGAATTCGGCTTCAGGACCGAAATAGACCGTGTCGCCCACGCCGGCGGACTGGGTGTAGGTCAGGGCCTTCTTCGCGATGCCGCGCGGGTCGCGGTTGTAGGGCTCATTGGTGTCGGGGCTGACCACGTCGCAGGTCAGGCAGAGGGTGGTCTGCTGGTAGAAGGGGTCGATGTAGGCGCTGTCCAGGTCGGGACGCAGCTTCATGTCGGAATCGTTGATGGCCTTCCAGCCGGCGATCGACGAGCCGTCGAACATGGTGCCGTCGTTCAGGAAGTCATCATCGACGAGGTCGATGTCGAAGGTGACATGCTGCAGCTTGCCGCGCACGTCGGTGAAGCGGACGTCGACGTATTTGACCTCCTTCTCCTTGATTTCGGCCAGGATTTCACTGGATGTCGTCATTGATCTCTTATCCTCGTTGAGAGCTATTTAGATGGCGCTTGCGCCGGTTTCGCCGGTTCGGATGCGAACGACTTCGATGATCTCGGAGATGAAGATCTTGCCATCGCCGATGCGGCCCGTTCGCGCCGCGTTTTGAATAGCGTCCACGGCTGCGGTCAATTGATCGTCCGCCACCACGACTTCAATCTTAATCTTCGGCAGGAAATCCACCACATATTCGGCGCCGCGATAGAGTTCCGTCTGGCCTTTCTGCCGGCCGAAACCTTTCGCTTCTATGACGGTCATTCCCTGCAAACCGAGCTCTTGCAGCGCCTCCTTCACCTCGTCGAGCTTGAAGGGCTTTATTATGGCTTCGATTTTTTTCATCAACTCCGACCTGATGCGGCGAGGGCCCGGTCTCGTGCGAACGAGCATGGGGCCCCTTGACCATACAAGAGCCCGGCCGGATCGACGGGCGTCAATCGGCGCGGCGGTTCTCTCTAGCCCAAAAATTCGGCGTTGAACGCCCAAAATTTAATCTGACGCGCAAGGCCTTGCGATGGCCGCCTGTGGTCCTAGAACACCCCTGGAACGGGAGCTCGAACGGCCATGGATGATAGAACCCCAGTGTTGATCGGCGCCGCGCAGCGCACATGGAAGGGCGCCGGTGAAAATGGGCCGTCGCCGCTCGAGATGGTCGCGCTCGTTTCGCGGGCGGTTGAGGCGGATGCGGGCCTCCCGGACGGCGCCCTGCGGGGGATCGACGGCCTGGGAGTCGTGGGCTTCACGGTGGACGCGCCCGGCGCCTTGGCGGAGCTTCCCGTCCCCCGGCTGACGAATCCGCCGGCCAGCCTCGCGGCGGCTCTGGGAGCCTCTCCGTCCTGGGCGCGGTACACGCATATGGGCGGCAACAGCCCTCAGCATCTCGTCAACGTCATCTGCGAGCGGATCGCCAAGGGCGAGTCGGACATGGTCCTGACCGTCGGCGCCGAATTTCTTGGCTCGGTGATGCGCCGACTGTCGAAGGGCGGTGGCTTCGAGGGATGGGGCGACGACGGGGCGTATGACGCGCCGGAGCGGGTCGGTGATCCCCGGGCCGGTGTCACGCCTCACGAGGACGCACACGGACTGGGCATGCCCGTGAACATGTATCCGATGTTCGAGAACGCGCTACGCTTCCGCGACGGGCGGAGCCTGGAGGCGCATCAGCAGCGTCTCGGTCAGTTGTTTGCGCCTTTCACCCGGGTCGCCGCGGCCAATCCTTACGCCTGGTTTCCCATCGCGCGGAGCGCCGAGGACCTGGTCGAGGTCGGTCCTGACAACCGGATGATCAGTTTCCCCTATCCGAAGTATCTCAACGCTATCATGCAGGTGGATCAGGCGGCCGGCGTTCTGATCACCAGTCTGAAGAAGGCGCGTGAGCTGGGCGTGGCGGAGGACCGGTTCGTCTTCCTGCACGGCTGCGCCGACGCCGCGGACCTCTGGTTTCCGCTGGACCGGCAGAACTACCACTCCAGTCCCGCCATGCGGCTCACGGGACAACACGCGCTGGAAATGGCCGGGATCGGCGCCGAAGACCTGACACATATCGATCTCTATTCCTGTTTCCCCTCGGCGGTGCAGGTCGGCGCCGAGTCGCTGGGCCTGGCGCTCGACGACCCGCGCGGCCTGACGGTGACCGGCGGGCTCCCCTATTTCGGCGGGCCGGGGAACAACTATTCCCTGCACGCTATCGCCGAGTTGGTTCACCGGCTCCGCGGCCGGCCCGGCGCATGGGGCCTCTCGACGGCCAACGGCTGGTTCCTGACCAAGCAGTCCACAGGGGTCTATTCCGCGACGCCGCCCGCGCGGCCGTTCGAACGCCAGGACCCGGCCGTGATGCAGCGGCAGATCGACTCGCTTGCGCATCCGCACGTGACCGAGACGCCGGACGGGGACGCCACGATTGAAACCTACACCGTGGTGCATGCGCGAAACGGCTATCGCATGGGGATCGTGATCGGTCGCGACAGTGACGGGCGGCGCTTTGTCGCGAATACGCCACGCGAGGAGTCTATCCTTCGCGAGATGGAACAGACCGAACAGATTGGCCGGCCGGGCGTTGTGCGACGGGCCGAGGACGGTCGACGCAATCTCTTCACTCCGGGCTGACCGCGCATGACCACCTTTCTCATTCGACATGGCAAACCCGCCTCGACCTGGGGGGACGCCGATGAGGATCCGGGCCTGGACGACACCGGCCATGCGCAGGCGCGCGCCGTCGCCGAGAGACTCCTCGCCCTGCCCGAGGACGTCCGTCCGCGGGCGGTGACGAGTTCGCCGCTGCGCCGGTGTCGCGAGACCGCCCAGCCGTTGGCCGACGCTCTGGGCGTGCCGGTGGAGATTGATCCGGCCGTCGGCGAGATTCCCACGCCCGCCGCGCTGTCACAGGCGGAGCGGCCGGCGTGGCTGCAAGGGGCGTTCGGCGGCGCCTGGTCAGATATCGTCGGCGACATCGACTACGAGTCCTGGCGGCAAAGCGTCGCCGCGGCTGTGTCGCGCCGGCCGCAGACCGCCGTATTCAGCCACTTCGTGGCGATCAACGCCGTGACCTCCCTCCTGACCGGGGTCGACAGGGTCATCGCCTTCAGGCCCGATCACACCTCCGTAACGCGCCTGACCAATGTCGACGGCGTGCTCGGTCTTGCCGTTCTCGGCGGCGAAGCCGTGACAGGCGTGTTGTAGGCGATATGACCCCGCCGCGGGCCCGAGAGATCCTCACGGTCGCCGAAATGGGCGCGGCCGATCACGCCGCCATCGCCGCCGGCACGCCGGGCGTGGTGCTGATGGAGCGGGCGGGGCAGGCGGCGGTTGACGCGATCATTGCGCGCTACACGCCGCGCCGCACGCTGGTGCTGGCGGGCCCAGGCAATAACGGCGGCGACGGCTATGTGGTGGCGCGGCTTCTCAAGGGCCTTGGATGGCCGGTGCGCTTGCAGGCGTCGGCGCCGGCGCGCGCGGCGGATGCGTCCGCCATGGCGAGGCTTTGGGACGGACCGTCGGAACCTTTTGGCCGCTTGCCTGCGCCTGACGATCTTGTGGTCGATGCGCTGTTCGGCGCCGGGCTCGACCGGCCGCTCAGCGCCGATGTCGCCCGCGTGGCCATGGCTCTGCAACGCGCCGGCGCGGCCGTGGTGGCCATCGATGTGCCCAGCGGACTCTCCGGCGACACCGGCGCGCCGCTCGGCGGCGTCGCCTTCGAGGCCAGCGTCACCGTCACCTTCCATCGCCTGAAGCCCGCCCACGTCCTGCAGCCCGGTCGTTCGCTTTGCGGAGAGGTCGTGGTCGGAGAGATCGGGCTGGGCGCAACCCCGACCCGGTTGTTCGAAAACGGACCTGATCTGTGGTCGGCGCGGTACCCGTGGCCGGGCGTCATGGCGCACAAACACAGCCGGGGCCGGTTGATCGTCGTCAGCGGAGAGGCCTGGAGCACCGGCGCGGCGCGCCTGTCGGCCCGGTCCGGACTGCGCGTGGGCGCCGGACTGGTGACCCTGCTGTCGCCGACGGACGCTCTGGCCGTCAACGCCGCCCATCTGGAGGCGGTGATGCTGAAGGGTTTCGAGACCGATATCGATCTTGAGGCGGCCGGCGCCGAGGCCGACTGTGCGGTCATCGGACCCGCCGCCGGGGTGACGGACACGACCCTGTCGAACGTACTGGCGTTGGCGCGCACCGGCGCGGCTCTGGTGGTGGACGCCGACGCCCTCAGCGTGTTCCGCGATGATCCGGCCGAACTCTTCTCGATCCTCGACCGCGATGATGTGCTGACGCCCCATCCCGGTGAGTTCGAGCGGGTGTTCCCGGGGCTGCTGAAGTCTCAGCCGGATCGGATCACCGCGGCGCGGGCCGCCGCGGATCGCGCCCAGTGCGTTGTGCTCCTGAAAGGGCCCGACACGGTGATCGCCGCGCCCGACGGCCGCGCCGCGGTCAATCTCAACGGCACGCCATGGCTCGCGACGGCCGGGTCCGGCGATGTGCTGGCCGGCCTGATCGGCGGACTGATCGCCCAGGGGATGGAGAGCTTCGAGGCCGCCTGCGCCGGCGCCTGGATCCACGCCGCCGCGGGAGAGGCCTTCGGACCGGGGCTGATCAGTGAGGACTTGCCGGGGCTTGTGCCCATGGTGTTGAAGCAGTTGCGCGCCTGAGTCGCAGCGTCGGCGCGAGTGGAACATCGGGAACTGACATGATGCAGCTTATGCGGAGCGCCATCGTCGCCGCCCTCGCCTGGAGCGCCCTCGCGGTCGCTCCCGCCGTGGCCAAGACGCACCACCACCACCATCACGCCGCCGCGGCCGCCGCGACGGCGCACGGCCGACATCATCACCACGGGGCAAAGGCCGCCGCCCCGGCCGCTCACGGCCACAAGGGGCATGGTCGGGGTCACGGCCATCACAAGGTCGCCGCCGCCGGCGGCCACGCGCATCACGGGCGACATCACCACCCCGTCGCCGTGGAAGATCACCGCCGCCATGCAGCGCTGTGCCAGAGTGTGATGGTGCATCATAAGTGGGTCCAGCACTGCCGGCGCTGAACCCCCTCATCGTCTGATGGCCCTGCACCCGATCATTCTGTGCGGCGGCCCCGGCGCGCGACTGTGGCCGGCGTCAAACCAGACCGCGCCCAAACCGTTTCTTGATCTCGTCGGCGGGCCGTCGCTGTTTCAGCGCACCGTTTCCCGACTCGCCGCTATTCCGGGGGCGGCGACTCCCGTCGTCGTTGCCGGGCAGGACCATGTCGGGATGGTCCGGACGCAACTGGCGCAGATCGGGGCGGCGGGCGTTGTGCTGGCTGAACCGGCAGGACGGGATTCAGCCGCCGCCATTCTCGCCGCCGCCCTATGGATCGCGAACGAAGATCCCACCGGCCTGGCGATGGCTGTGGCGTCGGATCATCACATTCCCGACGTCACCGCCTTCGTCGACGCCGTGGCGCTGGCCATGGGCGCGGCAGAGGCCGGCCGTCTCGTGACCTTCGGCGTCAAACCGCGGTCGGTCTCGAGCGCCTATGGCTATATCCGGCCCGGCCCACCGCTGTCGTCCGGCGCGCCCGCGAGAGAGGTGGTCGCCTTCCTCGAGAAGCCGGACAAGGAACGGGCGCGGCGTCTCATCGATGACGGTGCGGTTTGGAACAGCGGCAATTTCCTGTTCCGCGTCGACTCGGTGATCGGCGAGGCCATACGGTTCTGCCCAGAGATCGTGGACGCCGTACGGGCGGCCCTGGCCGAAGGCCGCGACGAGCCGGACGCCTTCCGTCTTGGGCCTGGCTTCAACGATGCGCCGCGCATGCCCTTCGACATCGCGGTCATGGAACGGACCGATCGGGCGGCCGTGCTGGAAATCGATTATCCGTGGTCGGATCTCGGGGCCTGGGACGAGGTCTGGGCCGTCTCTGAGCACGATGCCCAAGGCAATGCGATCCGCGGTGCGGCGGTGGCGAGGGACAGCCAGGACTGCCTGCTGCGGGCGGGGCCAGGCGTGAAGATCATTGCCCTGGGCGTTCGCAACCTGGCCGTCGTCGCTGAGAGTGGGCAGGTCCTGGTGTCTGACCTTGCCGCGGTCGGCGGTCTGAAACCGGCGCTTGAGGCCCTGAAGGCTTTGCCGGCGCCGGCGGCCGGAACCCAGACCCTTGCCGGCGTGGCGCGGCGACTGCGCGACTGGCTTTTTGAGACCGCCTTGCCGGTCTGGTGGTGTCTCGATGCCGATCACCGCTCCGGGGGATTCTGGGCGTTCAGCGTCGCGGAGTCCGCATCGGAACGTCAGACTGGCGACCTCGCAAGACAGGCCGGCCTGACGCAGGCCTTCGCGCGGGCCGGACAGCTGGGATGGCCGGGGCCGTGGAGAACCGCGCTGGACCATGGTCTCGACCATGTGATCGGGCGCCTCCGGACCAGCGAGAACCTTTTTGATGCACATGGTCTCACCGCCCGCCCTGAGTCCCGCGATGTCGATGCCGTTCGCGATCAGGCGGCGGTGGTGCAGGCCCTGTCGCTTGCGGCCGCGGTGACGCCGCACCGGGCGGCGGACCTGGCCGCGATGGCACGCGATCTGGTGACGGATCCGCGGCAGGGCTCGGCCGTGGCGACCGACCCACGAGCCGGGGGCCTGGAGGCTCATCCTGACGCCTGGCCGGTTGGCGACGGGGAGCCCATGGCTTCGCTGTCGGAGCTTCGACGGGCATTGGCGGGCCGCTCCCGGTCGGGGGACGAGACCGGCGCGGCCGTCGTCGTCGCGGCGGCGCTGACCCTGGCCGAGGTGCTGACGGCCGACAGCCGCGGCGCATGGCGGGCCTACCCGGCCGAGGTAAGCTTCACGATCGCCGCGCTGGTCGAGGCGGCCCGGATCTAGGTGGCCGTGGGCGCGGGCGAGGGGTTGGCCCGCGGGCGGCGACCGGGCATAGCCATTTGCGCCGAGTCGACCGGCCCGGCCGGCGACTTGGCGAGTTTCTTGAGGATGATCCCATGCGCGTGGTGATGATCGGAACGGGCTATGTGGGTCTGGTGTCCGGTGTCTGTTTCGCAGAGTTCGGCCACACCGTGACCTGCGTGGACAAGGACGAGGAGAAGATCTCCCGTCTGAAGGCCGGCGTCATGCCGATCTACGAACCGGGACTGGAATCCCTCGTGGAGCGCAATGTCGCCCAGGGGCGGTTGTGCTTCGAATCCGAGGCCTCCCGGGTCGTCGCCGAGGCCGACGCGGTGTTCATCGCCGTCGGCACACCCTCACGGCGTGGGGACGGCCATGCCGACCTCAGCTATGTCTATGCCGCCGCCGAGGAAGTGGCGGGCCTCGTGCGAGACTTTACGGTCATCGTCACCAAATCGACCGTGCCGGTGGGAACGGGCGACGAAATCGAGGCCATCGTCCGCCGCGCCTGTCCGACGGCCGACGTGTCCGTCGTGTCCAACCCTGAGTTCCTTCGGGAGGGATCGGCGATCGAGGATTTCAAACGGCCTGATCGGGTCGTCGTCGGCGTGGCCGACGAACGCGCTCGCGCCCTGATGGCGGAACTCTATCGGCCGCTGAATCTCAACGAAACGCCGATCATGTTCACGGACCGCCGGACGTCCGAGTTGATCAAATATGCGGCCAACGCTTTCCTGGCCATGAAGGTCACCTTCATCAATGAGATGGCGGACCTGTGCGAGAAGGTCGGGGCTGACGTTCAGCAGGTGGCCAAGGGAATCGGCCTCGATAAGCGGATCGGTCCCAAGTTCCTGCACGCGGGGCCGGGCTATGGCGGCTCCTGCTTCCCGAAAGACACCTTGGCGCTGATGCGCACCGCGGCGGACGCGGGCGCGCCGCTCCAGCTGGTCGAGGCGACGGTCAGGGTCAACGAAACGCGCAAGCGGTCCATGGCCGATCGTATCGCGGCGGCCATGGGCGGCGACATCGCGGGGCGTACGGTCGGCATCCTCGGCCTGACGTTCAAACCCAATACGGACGACATGCGCGACGCGCCGGCCCTGGACATCGTTCCGGCCCTCGTGGCGCTCGGCGCGAGAGTGCAGGCCTTCGATCCCGAGGGGCATGAGGCGCGACAACTGCTTCGCGACGTGACGTTCGCCGAGGGGCCCTATGAGGCCGTCGAGGGCGCCGATGCGTTGGTTCTGCTCACCGAGTGGGATCAGTTTCGGGCTCTGGATCTGGACCGCGTCAAGGCGGCGATGCGCAGGCCGGTGGTGGTCGACCTCCGCAACGTTTATCGTCCGGAAGAGTTGAGGCAGCGGGGCTTTGACTATACGAGTATCGGGCGTCCTTGAGTTCGATCCGTTTGTCGAACCGTGGGGTTTGCCACCGATAAGAAGGCGTTCCAGACGCTATCAGGGGGAACTGCCTTGGCGGGGTCGCGGCGCTTCGAGCGTCTATCCAAAAAGCGGAAGTGAGAAATTTGTCGATGAACAGCGAGCGTTCCCGCTACCTTTTCACCAGTGAAAGTGTTTCCGAAGGCCACCCGGACAAGGTGGCGGACCGCATCTCCGACACCGTCGTCGACGCCTTCCTGTCAGTCCATCCCTATTCGCGCGTGGCCTGCGAGACCATGGTCACCACCAACCGGATCATCCTGGCCGGCGAGGTTCGCGCGCCCGAGGAGAGCCTTCCGTCAATCATTGGCGGCCTTGAGGAAAAGGTGCGCGCGGCGATCAAGGACATCGGCTACGAGCAGGACGGCTTCCATTGGCGCGATGCGGACTACGCCTGCCACCTGCATCCCCAGTCCAGCGACATCGCGCAGGGCGTCGACGCCGCGGGCAACAAGGACGAAGGCGCGGGCGATCAGGGTATTATGTTCGGCTACGCGACCTCCGAGACCCCGGAGTTCATGCCGGCCACCCTGCAGTACTCGCACGATATCCTGCGTTCGCTCGCCGAAGCGCGGCATGCGGACAAATCCCTGGGCCTCGAACCCGACGCCAAGAGCCAGGTCACGCTCGTCTACGAAGGCGGAAAGCCCGTACGCGTGGACTCCATTGTTCTGTCGACCCAGCATCGCGAAGGCCTGACTCCCGCTGACGTGGCCGACATCGTGCGTCCCTACATTCTGGCGGTGTTCCCGGAAGGGTTTGTCGACGCCGACACCCGGTGGCACGTGAATCCCACCGGCAATTTCGTGATCGGCGGTCCGGACGGCGACTGCGGTCTGACGGGGCGCAAGATCATCGTCGACACCTACGGCGGCGCGGCGCCGCACGGCGGCGGCGCATTCTCCGGCAAGGATCCGACCAAGGTGGACCGCTCGGCCGCCTATGCCTGCCGCTATCTGGCCAAGAACGTCGTGGCCGCCGGTCTGGCGGAGAAATGCACGCTTCAGATCGGCTACGCCATCGGTGTTACCGATCCGCTGAGCTTCTATCTCGATCTGTCGAAACCCGAAGTCGATCCGGCCAGGCTCGAGGCGATCCTGCCGCAGCTCATCGGCGGGGCCACGCCGCGCGCAATCCGCGAGCATCTCGGCCTCAACAAGCCGATCTACGCCCGCACCGCGGCCTACGGGCACTTCGGTCGCGCGCCCGAGGCGGATGGCGGCTTCTCTTGGGAGAAGACGGACCTCGTCGAGGAACTTCGGCGGGCTTTCTAACGCGCGTTGACCGGGGGAGCCGCGACTGCGGCCCCATCTTCGCCGCGGCGGTGAGGCAGAGACTGCGCGGTCGATCTTCGGCCCACGGTGGATCGTCTGAGGAGTGAACGGCCATGGCCGCGCATGTGGCGGTGTCCATCGTTGGGTTCAGGAACGTGCCGGATATCGTGCGCTGTCTGCGCGCGGTCGGCGCGTCGACCTACGCCGACTATGAAGTGATCATCTGTGAGAATGGCGGCGAGGCGGCCCACGCGGCCCTCGTCGCCGCGCTTCCATCCGCGCTGCCCGGCGGACAACCGGTCCGGGTCGTTCTGGCGCCGGGGAATCTCGGCTATGCGGGCGGCGTCAACACCTGCCTCGCTGAAACCCCCGACGTCGACGCCTGGTGGGTGCTCAATCCCGACACCGAACCGTACCCCGACGCCATGGCCGCCTTGGTGGAACGATTGTCGCGCGGCGACTGCGAGGCGGCAGGCGGCGTGCTGCTGACGCCGGAGGGCACGGTTCAGTCCATCGGCGGCGTGTGGCGGAAATGGATGGCCCGGGCGGTGTCGATCGGCAACGGCCAGCCCGCCGCGGGCCCGTTCGACCAGGCGATGGTGGAGGCCCGCCAGCAGTATCTGTCTGGTGCGTCGATGATGGTCGGCCGCGCCTTCGTTGGGCGCGTCGGCCCGCTGCGGCACGACTATTTTCTCTATTGCGAGGAGGTGGAGTGGTGCCTTCGCGGGCTGGCCCGCGGCATCCGCCTGGGCTTTGCCCCCGGCGCGCGGGTCCTGCATCACCATGGAACCACCACCGGAGCCGGGGAGGGCGCGCGGGCGCGGCCCCGCCTGCCTGTCTATCTGGACGAGCGCAACCGCATTCTTCTCAGTCGGGATTGCTTCGGCGCGGCGCTCCCCGTGATCGCTCTGGGATCACTGGTGTCGATGCTCGCCCGCTTCGGCCGCCGGCGAGCCTGGCGGCAACTGGGCTATGCGCTCGACGGTTGGTGGGCGGGGGTAAGAAACCTGCGCGGACCGCCGCCCTGGCTAAAGGTCTGAGCCGTGACCGGCCCGATCCGTCCGGGGGCTCACAGCCGCGGGATTGCCGATGGCGACGGAGCTGTCGGGCATGTCCTTGTTCACGAACGCCCCCGGCATGATCATGCAGTCGGTCCCGATGGTGACGCCCGGCAGGACGATGGCGCGCGGGCCAAGATAGCTTCGCGCGCCGATGTGGGTGTCCAGATACAGGCCGCGGGTGAAGTCATGGGTAAGCACGACCGCCTCGTCGGCGATCAGCACATCTTCCCCGATATGAATGCCCCGCGGCCAGGTGCGGTCGATCATGGCGCTTGGCGAGATCCGGGCGGTGGGGTGGATGTCCATGCCCCAGACGCGGGTGCGGATCAGGGTCTGAAACCATGATTTCAAATCCTGTCGTCTACGCGGCGCCATCTGCGGCGGCCTCCTCGATCCCGATTGACACCCCTCTGGCCCATAGCATGAATGCCGGCAGGAGAGATCGCAAATGGCGTTGAAATCGCTCAATCAATTTCGCCGGTTGCGAGAGATGCTCATCGGCCTTCGCGCACTCTGGTTGAGGCTCGTGCTTGGCGTGAATGTGGACCGGACGTTGCGGGCTTCCCTCTCCAGCCGGATACGACCCGGGCGGCGAGGGTCGATCACGGTGGGGCCGGAGACCCTCATCGCCTTCAAATCCCTGATCTACACCCGCGATCCCCTCACCGGCGAGGATCGACCTGTCAGCATCGGCGCACGATGTTTCATTGGCGGGGGAAGCACGATCCTGCCCGGCGTGACCATTGGCGACGACTGCATCGTGGGCGCCGGCGCCGTGGTCTTCCAGGATGCGCCCCCCCGCAGCATCATCGGCGGTAACCCGGCCAGGATCGTCAGGCGGGATATCGAGGTGGCGGGCTATGGCCGCCTCGCGGGAGCGGACGACAACAGCCGTCGGCTGTGGGACGAACAGTACTAAGCCGTGAGCGCGGCGCTGACCGTTGTCGGCGCCTGCCTAGCCCGGAGGATCGCCCAATGACGCTCAAGGCTGTTGCGATCGCCATCGTGGGGGGGGCGCTCGCGCCCTTCGCCGCCGCTGCGGCGACGACCTGCGCCTATACCGGCTGGGCGGGAGACGGATGCGCCACGGCGACCGGCGCCTTTCTCGTCGCGCCCTATTACAAGTCCGCCGATTTCGCGACCCTGGCCATGCAGAGCGGCCAGAAGTGGGCCCACGGCCGCCATCCGTGGAAGTGGAACGCGCCGGGGATCGACTACGGAATCGGGCCTCCCGCGGGGCTGGCCCTCGCGGATCCGGCGACCGCCCGGTTGCCGGCAGGCTGCATGTTCAGGCCGAATGGCGGCCCGGCGCACGGACCGGAGCTCCATTGCGGCCGGGGGGCGGTCAATCCCGTGCTGAGCGGAATCGACTTCAGCCTTCATGGCTGCACGGTGTTTCAGGCGGACGCCAATGTCGTCGGCGGGGTCACGCTTCGAAACAGCCGGTTTGTGAACGGACCCAACTGCAATGTCCGGTTCGGCTATCTGATCAAGATGATGGGCGGGGCGGTGGGCCTCACGCTTGAGAACGACCTCATCGATGAAGTCTATCCCCGCTACGATCAGCCGTTCGTCGGCACGGTGGTGGTGAACACCACCGGACAGGCGCCGCTGACCGTTCGGTACACCGCGATCCTCAATGCCGGGCAACGCCCGATCAACGGTACGGTGGGCGGGCCGATCAGCATGGAGCACAATGTATTCATGGGCTTTGTGCTCGGATCGTACGCCAACACCGGCGAGCACGGCGAGATTCTGGAACTGGGCAATCCGGATGACGGCGCGGTCTACCCCTCGGTTGTCTATCGCAACAATGTGGTTGTGATCCCGGCATCGACGGCGATGACCGTCACGGCGCCCTTCTATCCCAACGGGCTGAACGGCAAACACCATGTGATCAATCGCTTCGTGGCCGACCACAACGTGATCGTGACCAACCTGGCTGGGGGTGTCTCGGCGTCGACGGCCAGCGAGGTCGAAGGGACTGTTGAGGGGGCCGTGATGACCGTTAAACCCGGCCACAGGGGGGGGCTCAGTCCGGGTGTGACCATCGTGGGCCTGGGAGCCCATGGACGGGCGACCATCGTCAAACAGCTCGACAGGGAACACTTCCTGTTGTCAGGCGCCCCCGCGCAGGGCGCTTTCGCCGGCGGCAAGACCGTCCGAGCGACGACCGGCGTGGCGATCGCGCAGATGTCGTACGCCGCGGGCTACAGATCGGTGGCCATCACCAACAACTACGTTGATCCCACCGGTGCGTTTTCCTGCATCCAGAACGTGGGGACGGTGATCGATAAGCTCGACATCTCGGGCAACGTCAGTCTGGTGACGGGCGGACCTATCGAGGGCATGGGCTACAAGGCGGCCGGAGCGACCTGTCCACCTCTCTTCTGACAGGGCGTCCGGACCGCTACGCCACGCTTTGCGCCTGACCTGTTTCGGGATGTTCCTGCCGAATCCGCCAGCACAGCACGACGATCATACCGAGGATCATGAAGACTACAGGGTGGTTGTCCTCCTGGCTGAACACCGACTTGATGATGATGAAGTTGGCGATCGAGATGATGGCTGGAATGATGAACGTCAGCTCTCGCGTCAGCCTGACGAATTTCAGCACCAGATAGGCGCCGTAGGCCACCGCGATCGCGAAGATGCCGTAGTAGACGATGAACCCTACGACCCCATACTCGAGCGCGACGTTCAGAAAGTAACTATCGATGGTCAGCAGGCCGCCGATATCGAAATAGCCCAGGGTGCTCGCCCCGGTGCCGGGGCCATAGCCCCAGGGATGATGCCAGATTTTCGGCAGCCCCATATTCATCTGAATCTGGCGACCCATGTTGCTCGACGTCGCGGCGCCGTTGCCCCAGACCACCGTGCGGATACGACCGATAAACAGGGTGGCGGCCATGACCACGGTAAACACCGCAGGATAGCCCAGGGCGATCGCCGGCTCCAACAGGCTCTCTTTAGACTGACGCCACCGCAGCAGCGACCAGATGAGCGTGTACAGCAGGAAGGAGGCGAGGCAGCCCACCATGCCGAGCCGGGAGCCGGTGATCAGCACGATGTAGAGCATGAAGGGCACCGAGGCGATCGCCGCGAGCCTGACCCAGGGACTCTTGGTGGTGAAGCCGAAGTGCATGACGAAGGGCATGCAGAGCGCGAGATATTCGGCGAGACCGAGGCTCGTCGAATAGGTCGCCTGGACGCGGTAGATGCCGTCGCCCGCGCGGCGGGCGCCCATCAGGATGGCCTGGATTCGCTCGCCCTCGATCTGCAGGAAGCTCGGGATGTGACCGACCCACGGCACATGCTGTTCGCGCTGCTCGATTATGCCGATGACGCCAAGAGAGATGGCCATGATCCAGAGCAGGCTCGCCATCCGCGTCACGCGGCCCGGCACGACAAAAACGTAGCAGGCGGCGAAAAAGATGGCGGTGAAGTTGGTCTGGAAGATGAAATAGCGGTCGAGGGAGAAGAAGGGGCTGCGGGACGCTGCGATCAGAACGGTCTGAATCACCAGGAACGTCAGCAGGAAACGCAGGATCCAGGGGGTGGCGCTGAGACTTGTCGCCACGCGGCTCCGGAATTCCTCGGACATGGCGGTGCAGAGGAGCAGCATGAAGGCCATCGGGAAACCGGTGAGGCGCGCCACTGTGATCCACGGCAGGCCTGGCAGGGCCAGGGCGAGGTAGTTCGGCCACATCACCATGCCGACGAAGAAGGCGAAGAAGAAGGCGACCAGAGCCCGGGTTGGCGCCGTCTTGGTGTCGGGCAGGGCCCAGATCACCACCAGACTGAGCAGCGCCGGCGGCATGGCCATGAGCACGATCAGGTAAGGCGCGAACAGGGCCCACGCCATCCCATAGATGAAGCAGAACGCGCCCATGAGCACGACGACCAGGCTTCGCCAGCGGCGATGCCCGCGGGCCTGATGGTCCCGCGTGTAGGGCTTCATGATCTCAAGCGTCTGTCCGGCAGATTCGGCGGGCGCGCTCATGACTTAACTCTTCCTCGAAACCAGGCCGATCGCCGTTCCCGTTCGATCGGGATGGTGCGCCGACGCAACGTCCCGGCGCAATTTTCGCCTTAGCACTTTATCTGGCGCCGTCACACCGGGCGGCCTCCATCACGCGCGCCGGCGCCGTTCGGCGATGGAACGCACAAGGCTTTGAGCGGTTGCGACGGCCGAGACGAGCGTGCGCCATTCGCGCATCACGAACCACCCGGTCAGGGCGACCGAACCGATGGTCAGGCCCGCACATAGAGGCAACGAATAGTGCTGGGCGACCCAGTTCCAGCCCACGATCGCCGCGCCGAAGAGCATGAACATGGCGAACCTGTCGAACTCCGCCCACAGGGGCCGGCTCATGTTGCGGTTCAGCAGGGCCAGCGACGCGGCGATCGAGATGAGTTCGCCGGCGATGAAGCCGGACACCACGCCTGTGAGGCCGCCGAATAGCCAATAGCCGGCATAGGCGCCGGGAAAGACGAACAGCCGCATGACGTTACTGACCAGCACGGTGCGGCTCCGCCCGAGGCTGAGGGCGACCGTCGTCGGCCAGTTGATCAGGAAGCGCGTGGCTCCGAGAATGCCGATCAGGCCCACCAGCAGCCATGCTTGACTGTAGCGCGCGCCATAAAGAATGGTCACCAGAGGCGGCGCGACGAGGGCGAACCCAACCGCCATGGCGACACCGAGCAGCATTGTCTCGCCGCCAAGTTTCTCGGAGATGCGATTGCGCTCGGCGAAGTCGTCGCGGCCGGCGGCAACCATCGGCAGATAGATGGCGTGCATGTATCGCAGCAGGATCGCCGAGGGATAGAAGATCAGCAGCATCACGGCTGAGTACTGTCCCAGGGCGGCGATGCCGATCTGGCGGGCGACGACGACCCGGTCGCCCTGCGAGCCGATGAACAGCATCAGGCCGCTGAGCATCAGCGGCATGGCGAAATTCGCCAGCCTCGGACCATGCTCGGGACTCCAGGCCAGCTTATAGCGGCGCTCGGCGCCGAGGTGAGACGTCAGCACCAGGACAGCGGAGCGACTGATCAGGCCAAACAGGATGGCCACGAAACTGTGCGTCAGCCAGGCCGCGACGGCGGTGACCACGAGGCTGACCAACTCCGACGCCAGGGATCGAACGGCTTCGGGCCGGAAGTTCTGAGTGCGCTGCAGTCGCCTGAAGTCGAGGTGGGTGAAGCCGAGGATGAACGGCGAAATCGCCAGACAGGCCAAGCCCGCGGCGAGCTTTGGCGTCTTGTAGAAGTTCGCGATGGGCACGGCCAGGGTCACCAGGCACAGGGCGATGACAACGCCGCGCACGACCCATGCGAACTGGACGAGCGCCTGAACGTCCTCGCGGTCGCCGTGCCGGTCCTGGATCAGAAAGCGGTCGCTGCCCGTGTCGCTGATCAGGTCAAAGAACGACCCTGTGACGACCAGTGTCGCGGCCAGTCCGAGTTGCTCCGGCCCCAACAACCTCGCAAGCGTCACATAGCGCACCAGAGCCGCGATCTGGGCGACCAGAGAGGCGATGAAATAGAGGCCCCCGCCCCGGCGACGATCCGGAGCGCTCGCCGCCGGCGGCGATTCCTGCTCGGACAGTTCTGTCGGGCTGCCGACCGTCATGGTGTGAGACTCATCGCGCCAGGGATCTCATGATAGGCGGGCGTCGACCTCTTAGGGTCTTCAGCCCGTGGCGTGAAGAGCGCTGACAGGCAAAGGCGCCGCTACTCGCGGGAATTCCGCTCCGGCCCTTTGCGCAAACTTATGTTTAGGTTTTCGGTATAATCGCAATCAGGTGCTACGAGGCGGTGCTTCGCGGACGGATTCGATCAAGGGACCCCTTGGAATGCGAGTTGCAGCGAAAACAGCCTCACTGGCGCTTATGCTGGCCCTCCCGGCGACGGCCGCCCTGGCGCAGCAGGTCCAGACCCCGGCGTCCGCCCGTGTCACAGAGATCGACGCCATCGCGGATCTCCTGTTCGACTCGAACGTGGCCCGCTCCGATCTGCCGACTGCCGTCCAACGGCGTCTGAAGCTATCGGACGAGATCATCAGCCCGGGCGTCAATTTTAGTTTCGCCCGGCCCTTCGGCCCCGAAACCTTCTTCGTCAACGGCAGCGCGAAATATCTGTTTCACCGTGTGAACACGATCCTGGATCGAGAGAACATCGATGTGGGCGGGGGCTTCACGGGGCGGTTGGCCCGCTGCCAGGAAACCGCGACGGGTGAGTACGCGATTCACCAAAGCGACCTCTCGGAAATCGGCGTTGGCGTGGTGAGCAACACCCTGGCGGTGACCTCCGTCGGCGGGTCGGTGGCCTGCGGTCGTCCGACCGGTTTCGGCGCGAACGCCTCGGTAATGCAGAACTGGCGCCGCAACAGTGCGCCGCTGCTTACGCAGGTGGATTCCAACAGCCTGGCGGTGCAGGGCTCGCTCGTCTATCAGCGGCCCTGATTCGGGTCCCTGTCGATCTTCGGCAGTTATGTCACCGTCGCCTATCCCGTCCGCTCCAAACAGCTATTGCCCGGCCAGACCAACGGCTACACGACGGCTGCCGGCGGCGCGCGCTTTGCCCACAACGTCGGCTCGCGCATTCAAGGCAGCGTCTCGGTCTCATACTCGTCACTGGCTCAGGAGGTCAAAACGGTCCCCGGCTATTCGGGTCTGACCTACGAGGGCGACCTTAGCTACAAAGTGTCGAGCCGCCTTATAGCGCATGCGAACGCGGCGCGATCGACGGTGCCGTCAGATCGCATTGGGGCCAACTTCTCGATCAATGACGAGTATCAGGCCGACATCACCTACAACCTCGGTTCGCGCATCAATCTGAAGCTGCTCGGATCCAGCCGCCTGCACAACTACAAGGGCGCCCCGTCGCAGACGCCCGTGGATCTCACGCGGGAAGTGGCCGACAGCATCTCGTTCGACGCGAATTACAAGATCAACCGCCGGTTCGATGTCGGCCTGATCGTGACCGAGCAGCGCAGGACAGCGAACTTTCCCGGGCTGACCTACACCGGCACCACCGTCGAGCTACAGACCAAGGCGGTCTTCTAGGCGCTGCCCTGCCGCGTCCATCCGGGGCGCGCCGCGGATCAGGATTGGCCTGAGGAGCCGGCCTGCCGGATGATCTCATGGTGGCGGATCACCTCGGTGGTGAGGAAGGTCAGGAATTTCTCGGCAAATTCAGGCGCAAGGTCGGCGTCCGCGGCCAGCGAGCGCAGGCGCGCGATCTGCCGGGCTTCCCGCGCGGGGTCCGCCGCAGGCAGGGTCAGTCGGGCTTTAAGCCGGCCGACCTTCTGGGTGCATTTGAAGCGTTCGGCCAGAAGATGAAGGATCGCCGCATCGATATTATCGATCGAGTGGCGCAGTTCGGCCAACTCGGGCGGCACGGCGGGGGCGGAGGTGTTTTGATCGGACATGAGTGTCTACGTCGCGGGGAACGGTGGGGAGGTCAAGCCTGCCGGAGGCGATTGCTACGGCGCGAACGGCCGTGGTAGGGCTGTGGCGGGCCGAGAAGAGCAAGGCTCGAAAGAGGGTCGTGTGACTTCTCACAAGAATAATATCGGTCTTCTGCGCCTCATTCTTGCGCTTTTGGTCATCATCGGTCACGCGCCGGAGATGATTGATGGCAATAGATTGCGAGAACCCCTGACGGTGATCTTTCATACGATTTCACTCGGTGAATTCGCGGTCGATGGATTCTTTATCCTCAGCGGATATTTGATCACAAGTAGTATGTTTGCGTCTTCCACCCTGTTTTCTTATATGAAGCGACGGATCCTGCGCATCTACCCTGGGTTCATCATCGCCTTTCTTCTGTGTGCGCTGGCGGTTTCGCCCATGGTGGGAGGTCACCCCTCAGCGTCACTCAAAACCGTCTATCACATGCTGATCCTGGAGGCGCCTCCCGCCTATCCGGGGCAACTTGCCGGGCTTCCTTATCCGGCCCTGAACGGCTCGATGTGGACCATCGCCTATGAGTTTCGCTGCTATCTGCTGGTCGCCCTGCTGGGCGTTACGGGCCTGCTGGGGCGGCGGCGTCTGGTGCTGGCCTTGACAGTTGCGCTGGCGGTGCTCTCGATTGCCGTGATGTTCCCCGTCGTCGCGGCCGCTTTCGAAGCCCTCGACGGGCGGTTACGCCTGCAATCGCTGATTGGCGCCTCCGGACAGACCATCCGGCTGACGGCGATCTTCCTGATCGGGACCTGCGCCTACAACTATCGTGAACTGATCGTGGCCCGGGCCGATGGCCGGCTTGCGCTCGCCGGCCTCATCACCGCGTTGGCGGCGATGTTCGAGCCACACATCGCCGAGATCGCTTTGGCGGTGTTCGGCGGCTACGCGTTCTTCTGGCTAGCCTTCAAGGCCAATCTAGGCCCTCTCCAGCAGATCAACGACAAGTGGGACGTCAGCTACGGGGTTTACCTTTACGGGTGGCCGATCTCGATCACGCTGCTGTGGTTCAATCGCGGCATCTCACCGGTCGCGCTCGCCACGATCAGCGTGCCGCTGGCCCTCGCGTTCGGCGCCGTCAGCTGGTGGGGACTCGAACGCTGGGCGAAGGATCTCGGACGAGTCCGGCGCCACGCTGCTTAACTGAGGTCGGTGCGCTTTGGCGGACCCAACACAAGGAGGATTTCGTTGAACACGACGCTGATCGCCGCCGCCGAGGCCCTGGGCGAACAACTCAAGGCGCGCAAACAGACGGTTGCCGTGGCCGAATCGTCCTCGGGTGGACTGATCAGCGCCGCGCTGCTCGCCGTGCCCGGCGCCAGCGCCTATTTCCTCGGCGGGGCGGTCGTCTACACGGCCAAGGCGCGCATGGCGCTCATGGGTTTGCCTCGGGAGGCGGTGGCGGGCATGCGCTCGGCCAGCGAGCCCTATGCGCTGCTGCTGGCCCGCACGGCGCGGGAGAATCTCGGGGCGGTGTGGGGCCTGTCTGAAACCGGCGCCTCTGGCCCGACCGGCAACCCCTACGGCGATGCGGCCGGCCACACCTGTCTCGCGATCTCGGGCCCGGTCGAGATGGCTATCACGCTTGAGACCGGCGAATCCGATCGCGAGGCCAATATGGATGCCTTCGCCATTGCGGCGATCACGCTACTGACCCGGGCGCTCGCAGATTAACGGCGGCGGCCGTTGCGGCCGCCCCAGCCGTTGATCTGGCCGGCGTCGACCGCGATGGTCACCGCGCCGTTGTCGCCGACGGGCACGCACACGACACCGCCGATCTCACGGTATCCGCGCGTGCCGATGCCCGCCCAGACTTCACCATGGGCCTTCTTGTCGGTCTTGCCGTCTTCGTCCTTCACCGGCCCGCCGCACGGCAGGGCCGAACGGACGAAGTCCGGTCCACGGTCGATGCGATCGGACAGCCGCAAGGTGTCCCGCGTCGACTCGAATGGCGGCGCGGTCAGGGGGGTCCCACCGGCTGTGGGCATAGCCTCCTGGGCCTGCACCAGACCGGGCATGGCGACCAGCAGACATACGCAGGCCGCCCGGAAGGGCTGGAAGCGCTGCGGCGTTCGGTTACCCATGTCGGTGCTCCGTGTGGCAACAATGGTATAGCAGCCCTGTGCCGCGGCCAAATTACGACGCCGAAAGGTTAGCGCCGATGTCCGAGCCCGACCCGTTGCAGATCGCCCGCGAGTCCATCGCGCCCCTCTATCGGATCGCCGAACCCCTGGCCCTGACACCCCTGGCCGAGGCCGCCCGGCTGTCCCCCCGCGAACGGGATCGGGTTCTGCTGCAGGCGGCCAGTCTCCTGGCGGCGATGCGGGAGCCGGGCCGCGCGGGCTGGGTCGATCAGTTTCTGCGCGAGTACAGCCTCTCCAGCGAGGAAGGTGCGGCGCTGCTGGGCCTTGCAGAAGCCTATCTACGCGTGCCTGACGCCGGAACGGCCGACGCCTTGATCAAGGACAAGCTGATCCGCGGCGATTGGCGGGCTCATCTTGACGGCGCGCCGTCGGCGATCGTCAAGAGCGCGACCCTGGGACTGATCCTGGCTCAGAGCCTGGCTGAAGCGCCGGCGGGCACGTTGCGAGGTCTGGTGGCCAGGCTCGGCGAGCCGACCGTCCGCGCCGCCGTCGCCGGGGCCATGCAGACCATGGGCCAGGCCTTTGTCCTCGGCCGCGACATTGATGAGGCGCTGAAGCGCGCCGGCTCCGGCGCCAACCGGGCCTATCGCTATTCCTTCGACATGCTTGGCGAGGGCGCGCGAACGGCCGCTGACGCCGAGAGCTATTTCGGCGCCTATGCTGACGCCGTGACCCGGGTCGGACGGGCTGAATCCCGCCAGGGCGACATGTTCGGGCGTCACAGCGTGTCGGTGAAACTCTCCGCCCTGCATCCCCGCTACGAACCGCTTCAGGCCGGTCGCGCCGTCCCCGAACTGATCGATCTCCTGGTGGCCCTTTCACGCACCGCCAAGGGCGCCGGAGTGGGCCTTACGGTCGACGCCGAGGAGAGCGAGCGCCTTGAGATGTCGCTCGACATCATCGCCGGCGCCGCCCTGCATCCCGACCTGTCCGGCTGGGACGGTCTGGGCATGGCCATCCAGGCGTATCAGCGCCGGGCGCCGGCGGTGGTCGCCTGGGCCGGCGAGCTCGCCAGGCAGTCGGGCCGCAAGCTGATGGTGCGCCTGGTCAAGGGCGCCTACTGGGACACAGAGATCAAACGCGCCCAGGAACGCGGTCTGGCTGAATATCCCGTCTTCACCCGCAAGACCGGGACCGACGTCTCCTACCTGGCCTGCGCCAAGGCCATGCTGGCCGACACGTCGCTGTCCCCGGCCTTCGCGACCCACAACGCCCTGACCGTGGCTACGATCCTGGAATGGGCGGGGTCGCGTACGGATTTCGAGTTCCAGCGCCTCCACGGCATGGGCGAGGGCCTCTACGAGGGTCTGGTCGCCGACCGTGGTCTGGCGGTCAGGGTCTATGCGCCGGTGGGCGGCTATCGCGATCTCCTGGCCTACCTCGTGCGTCGTCTCCTGGAAAATGGGGCCAACACGAGCTTTGTTCACCAGATTTCCGCCAGCGATGTCAGCGACGCCGAGCTGCTCGCCGATCCCGTGGAGCGGGCCCTCGCCAAGGGCCTGACCGGCCACCCCGCCATCGTCGCTCCGGCTGATCTCTACGGACCGTCCCGGCGAAACTCCGCCGGTGTCGATCTTTCCGACGCGCGCACGCTGTCGCGGCTGCTCTCGGATATTGACGCGCACGGGGACGCCCCTGCGCCCGCGCCGAAAGGTTCCGCAACGCCGGTGTTCAACCCGGCGGACACCCGTCGCAGTGTCGGCGCGGTCGTTCCGGCCTCGCCCGGCGACGTCACGGCCGCTGTGACCGCCGCCGCGCACGCCCAGCCCGATTGGGATCGCCTCGGGGCGCCGGCGCGGGCCGCGATCCTGGATCGGCTCGCCGATCTGCTCGAACGCGACCGCGCGGCCCTTCTGGCCCTGCTCATTCGCGAAGCCGGCAAGACCATCGGCGACGGCCTGGGTGAGGTGCGTGAGGCCGTGGATTTCTGCCGCTACTATGCGGCCGAGGCGCGGCGCGTGGGCGAGCCCCTGACGCTCCCCGGACCGACCGGCGAGCTCAATCAACTCAGCCTGCGCGGCCGGGGTGTCTGGGCCTGCGTCAGCCCGTGGAACTTCCCGCTGGCGATTTTCCTGGGTCAGGTCGCCGCCGCCTTGGTCATGGGCAACGCCGTGGTGGCCAAGCCCGCGCCGCAGACGCCGCTGATCGCCGCCGCCGCAGTGCGGCTGGCGTTGGAAGCCGGAGTCCCAGCCGATGTCCTGAAGCTTGCAACGGGCGGGCCTGAGATCGGTCAGGCGCTGGTCGCGGACAGTCGGATCGCCGGCGTCGCCTTCACTGGGTCCACGGCCACCGCCCGGCGGATCGCCCGGACACTTCTGGAAGACGACCGCCGCCCCTTGACGCCCCTGATCGCGGAGACCGGCGGACTCAACGCCATGTTCGTGGATTCAACGGCGCTGCCGGAACAGGTGGTCGGCGACGTGATCACCTCGGCGTTCCTGAGCGCCGGCCAAAGGTGTTCCGCCCTCAGGCTGCTTTGCCTCCACGAGGACATAGCCGAGGATGTCCTGCGTATGTTGGCAGGGGCCATGGACGAACTCGTGATCGGCGACCCGGCGCTGCCGAGCACCGATGTGGGACCCGTGATCGATGCTGCGGCGCGCGCCCGTATCGCGGCTCATCTGCAAGTCTGGCGAGAGCGCATCGCCCACGCCTGTGCTCTGCCGCAGGGGCTTGAGAGTGGGTTCTTCGTTCCACCGACGGTGATCCGGCTAACGGTCGTCGAGGATCTGACGGAAGAGATTTTCGGGCCGGTGCTGCACGTCATCACGTGGAAGTCCGGGACGATGACGGAGACGCTCGGCAAGGTCATGGCGTCCGGCTACGGTCTGACCCTGGGCGTTCACAGCCGCATCGCCGGCGTGGCCGACGCGGTCAGGCGCGAGGCGCGGGTCGGCAACATCTACGTCAACAGGTCGATGATCGGGGCGGTCGTCGGCGTGCAGCCGTTCGGCGGCGAAGGGCTGTCCGGGACGGGGCCGAAGGCCGGAGGCCCCCACTATCTGCCGCGCTTCGCGGTGGAGCGAACCTACACCGTGGACACCACCTCGGCGGGCGGCAACGCCAGCCTGCTCGGACTTGAGGACTGAACGATTTGGTTGAGACGGCGGACGTAATCGTGGTCGGGCTTGGCGCGGCCGGCGCGGCGGCGGCGTGGAGGCTGGCGCGGAAGGGGCTCAGCGTCATCGGCTTCGACCGGCATCATCCGCCGCACGACCGGGGCTCCAGCCATGGCGGGAGCCGCATCACCCGCCAGGCGATCGGCGAGGGCGACGACTATGTCCCGCTTGCGCTCAGATCTCATGAACTCTGGCGCGAGATCGAGGCGGAGACCGGCGAGAGCCTGTTGCTGACCACCGGGGCGGTGGTTATCGGCGATCCGGCCGAAGGCGCGGCCCATCCGGGCAAGGAGGATTTCCTCCTGCGCACCATCGCCGCGGCGCGGCGGTTCGGCATTCCACATGAGGTGCTGACGCCGGCCGAGACCACAAGACGCTACCCCCAGCTTACGCCGCGCGGCGATGAGACGGTCTATTTCGAGCCCGGCGCCGGCCTGCTGGTCCCCGAGCGTTGCGTCGCCGCCCAGATCGGTCTGGCCCGGCGGGCCGGGGCCCGTATACGCCTTGGTGAAGCCGTTCTGACCATCAGCGACACGGCCTCAGGTGTCAGGGTCGTCACCGATCAGGGCGACTATGAGGCCGATCAGGTGGTGGTCGCCGCCGGGGCCTGGGCGGGAGGTCTTCTGGGCGGACCGACCGCGGCGAAGCTTTCCACCTGGCGACAGCAGATGCACTGGTTCGCCCCCGACGACCCGGCCGCCTTCGCGCCGGAGCGCTTTCCGGTGTTCATCTGGATGCACGGCGCGGCGACCGATGACTGGTTCTATGGCTTCCCGCTGCTGCCCGGGGAGCCGGGGGTGAAGGTCGCGGACGAGCGGTTCGACGCGCCTCTGACGGGGCCGGACGCCCACACATTGGATGTCGATCCGGCCGCCCCCTTGGCCATGTGGACCCGCCACGTCCCGGGCCGTGTCGCTGGGGTGACGGACAGGCCCGTGAAGTCCGCCGCCTGTCTGTACACCATGGCCCCGGGCAGCCGGTTCCGGATCGGCCGCGAACCGGGCCGCGAACGGGTCATCGTCGCCTCGGCCTGCTCCGGCCACGGCTTCAAGCACTCAGCGGCCGTCGGTGACCTGGTGGCGGAGTTGGCGACGGCGCGCGAAACGCCGGATCTGCTGGCGCCCTTCGCCTTGCTCTAGCGAAAGGTGGCGAAATAGCTGATCAGGTCTTCCCGCTCCTTGGCGTCGGGGACCTGAATGGGCATCGCGGTGCCCGGGATCGCCGTCGAGGGATTGGTGATGAAACGGTCGAGCTCCGGGCCCGTCCAGACACGCCCGTCGGCCCTCAGCGCCGCCGAATAGGCGAAGCCGTCCACCGATCCGGCTTTGCGGCCGATGACACCCTTCAGGGGCGGACCCTGGCCGCCGCCTTCGGCGATGTGGCACATGACGCAGCGGTCGAGGAACAGGCCCTCGCCGGCGGCGGGGTCCCCCGCCGCCGCGGCCGGCGCCGCCAGGGCGACGAACGCCGCGAGGATCAATCCGGGCCCCGCTCGCCTCATGAAGCGGGATGTCCCTTGGCGTCGGGAACAACCCGCCAGACCTGGTTCGACACGTCGTCGGTGAACAGCAGGGCCCCATCATGGGCCACCGCGACACCCACCGGGCGGCCCCAGACACCCCTCTCGTCCGCCACGAAGCCCGTCACGAAGTCCTCATAGCCGCCGTCCGGAACGCCGTTCTTCAGCTTCAGATGGACGATCTTGTAGCCGGTGCGTTTGCCGCGGTTCCAGGAGCCGTGCAGCGCCACGAAGGCGTCGCCCCGGTAGTTGGCCGGGAACGCCGCGGCCCCAGTGCGCGCAGTGTAGAATGTCAGGCCGAGGGCGGCGGAATGCGGCTGGATGAGCACGTCGGGGACCGTGGCCTTGCCCGCGAGGTCGGGCCGCTGGCCCTTGAGGCGCGGGTCTTCATGGTCGCCCATGTAGTACCAGGGCCAGCCGTAGTAGCCGCCGGCCTTGACCCGGGTGGCGTAGTCCGGCGGCAGGTCGTCGCCCAGGCTGTCGCGCTCATTGACCACACACCAGGGATCGCCGGTCACCGTGTTCACGCGCAGGGAGACGCAGTTGCGGATGCCGCTGGCGAACACCTTCCGGTCGCCGCCAGTGAGATCGAAGCTGAGAACGTCGGCCCGATCTTCCTCGCGTCCCCAGGCGGATCCGAGCAGGTGGGTGGCTTCCCAGGCCTTGGCGTCAGGCACGGCCTTGGCCGGCATGCCTTCGGCGAGGTTGGAGCCGGACCCGACCGAGATCAGCATGCGCTTGCCGTCGGCGGAGAAATCCACGTCGCGGGTGGTGTGGCCGCCCGAGGTTCCTGTCAGCTTGGCGATCAGGGTTTCGGCCGGGCCGGAGGCTTTCAGATCGCCGGCCTTGTAGGGGAAGCGGACCACGGAATTGTTGTTGGCCACATAGACGAAGCGCGGATGCGGCCCGGCCGGAAAGAAGGCCATGCCGAAGGGCTGACCGAGACCCGCGGCGAAGACGGAGGTCGTGGCCGGCGCGGCGGCGCCGTCGGCGGCCCGCAGAACGGTGATCTTTCCGGCGTCGGTCTCGGCGACAAATATATCGCCGTTAGGCGCGACGCGGATCTGCCGGGGATGGTCGAGCTTGGCGAACGGCGTGACGGTGAAGCCCGGCAGGGTCTTCAGGACCGCGTCGGCGGGAGGTGCGACCTGGGCCGGCGGAAAGGCCGAAGGGCGGGTCGCGAACGGGGCGGGCAGGTCGTCCTTGGTGATATGCCGCACCACGCCGGGCCCGTCCGTGCGCCAGTCGCCATAGGCGGCCGAGCCGGTCAGAGGCGCCGCGCTGGCGGCGCCGGCGAGGGCGATCAGACCGGAGGAGAGAAGCAGGCGCTTGGGAGCGGTCATCGGGGTTCCTTGCGTTTGCGGCGCGGTTGCTTCTAGACCAGGGTTCTGACGCGCGCCACGGGGGCCGGGACCTTGTCCATCAGCCTGATCAAGCCGGACCTGGAACGCTTGCCGGCGTTTCTCGAGGCGCTGCGGCGCGGCTGGTCGCCGGACAATGTGCGCGGCGCCGAGGCCGCCAACGAAATCCTGGCCGCCGCCGCCACGGACCCGGAGGCGGTGGTGGCCGGCATGGACGATCCGGAAGCCAAGGCCGGGCCCATCCTGCTGCCGGACGGGTCCACGGTGGAGCGCCTGCCGGGCTTTCACCGCTGGATCTGGGACGGCGCCTTCTGCGGCGTGATCGGGTTTCGCTGGCGGCCGGGAACGGCGGAACTTCCCCCTCACGTACTCGGCCACATCGGCTACGCCGTCACGCCATGGAAGCGGGGTCGGGGCTACGCCAGTGAGGCCCTGGGGCTGTTGCTGCCACAGGCCGCCGCTCTCGGCCTGCCTTGGGTCGAACTGACCACCGATCCGGACAACACTCCGTCGCAGAACGTCATTCTCAACAACGGCGGCTATCTGCTGGAGCGCTTTCGCAAGGCGCCGGCCTATGGCGGCGGGGAGAGCCTGCGGTACCGTATCGATTTGGACCCGGTCTGAGGTGAGCCTCCCATGAACATCGATCTTTCGGGCCGCCGCGCCCTGGTCAGCGGCTCCACCGCCGGCATCGGCCTGGCGATCGCCAAGGGGCTGGCCACGGCCGGGGCGGAGGTGGTGGTCAACGGTCGCGGCGAGGCGCGGGTCGCGGCTGCGGTGGCCGAGGTGAGCGCGGCGGCGCCGGGCGCTCGGGTTCAGGGTGTGGCGGCTGATCTTTCCACGGCCGAGGGCGCCGCGGCCCTGGTCGCTGCCGCGGACGAGATCGACATCCTCGTCAACAATGTCGGCACGGGCGAGTTCAGACCGTTTGCCGACATCAGCGACGCCGACTGGGCCCGGCTGATCGACATCAATCTGATGAGCGGCGTTCGCCTGTCGCGCCACTATCTTCCGCGCCTGATCGACAAGGGCTGGGGGCGGATCGTGTTCATCAGCAGCGAGTCGGGCGTGAATGTCCCGAAGGACATGATCCACTACGGGGTGACCAAGGTGGCGCAGCTGGCCGTGTCGCGGGGCCTGGCCGAGACCGCCGCTGGTAGCGGTGTCACGGTCAACTCGGTGCTCCCCGGACCGACCCGGGCGGAGGGCGTCATGGCGATGCTCACCGAGGCGGCGCGGAGCGGGAACAAGACCCTGGAGGAAGCCGAAGCCGATTTCCTGGCGGCGCTTCGCCCGACCTCTCTGCTGGGCCGCTTCGCCACCACCGAGGAGGTGGCGAACATGGTCGTCTATGTGTGCTCGCCGCAGGCGTCCGCCACCTCAGGCGCGGCCCTGCGCGTCGATGGCGGGGTGGTGCGCTTTATCGCCTGAGGGCGCGCGTTCTTTCGTTACCAAAGGTGGGCTAAGGATTGCGGGTGGAGCGGTCAGTCCTTCCTCGATTCTTGCCGGCGGCCGTCCTGGCCGCCGCGGCCCTTGCGGGTTGCGCGACCTATTCGCCCGCACCGCTGAGCGAGGGCGCGGATCGGATCCTGGCCGTGCCTTCGGCCCGCTCCGGCGTCATCGATCTCAACGCCCCTCTGACGCCGCGCGCCCTGGCCGCGATCGCGGTGATCGCCAACCCCGATCTCAAGGCGGCCCGCGCCCAGGCCGGCGTCGTTGAAGCGCAGCTGTTCGCGGCAGGTCTGCTGCCCGATCCAAGCTTCAACTTCAGCTACGACGGGCGCATTTCCGGGCCAGATCCGTTCAACGGCCTGGGCGCACAGTTGATCTATGATCTGGTCGCTTTGAGGGATCGAGACGTGGTGCTGGCTGGCGCCCGAGCGGCCCGGGAGCAGGCGCGGCTGGATCTGGCCTGGCGGGAGTGGCAGACCGCCGGTCAGGCGCGCCTTCTCGCGGCGCGCATCGCCGGTCTGGCCGTGGCGGCGCCCCTGCTGGACGCAAGCCGCCTTGTGTCAAGCGACGCCCTCGATCGTGCGATGCGCTCCGGGTCGGCGGGCGACCTGAAAGCCGACGATCTGACGGCGCGCCGGCTGGCGGCGGCCGACGCCGCCGAGCGCGCCAGGCAGGCCGCGCGTGATCTGGCCACCGCCCGCAACGATCTGAACGGTCTTCTCGGCCTGCCGCCGCGCACAGTGCTGGACATCATGTCCGATCCCCAGCCGAAACAGCAGCCGGCGGAGTCCACCGCGCTGTTCGAGCGCGCACGCCTGAACCGTCTGGATCTGAAAGCCTTGGAGGCCGGCTATCGCAGCCAGGAGGCGGCGGTGCGCAAGGCCGCGCGGGATGGTTTTCCATCGCTGCAACTCACGCTCAGCCACACGCGGGATACGGCCGACAACAAGACCTTCGGGCCGTCGGTGAATTTCACCCTGCCGGTCTGGAACCGGAACCAGGGCGGTGTCGCCCAGGCGAAAGCAACTCGCGCCCAGCTTCAGGCCGAATACGCCGCGCGACTGTTCGCAACCCGGTCCCAGATCGCCGATCTGGCGGCGGGCCTGTCAATCGACCAGGGTCGCCGCGTCGACCTCGCGGCCCACGTCAGGCCGCTGGACGCGGCGGCTTCCGCGGCGGAGGCCGCCGCGGCGCGGGGTGATATCTCGCGGGCCGCCGCCGAGGCTGCGCGTCAGATCGCCACCGACCGCCGCGTCGCCTTGATCGCGCTTGATCAATCCATCGCCGAACAGGCGGTGGCGCTGGAGCTCGCTGTCGGCGCCCCCCTGGAGTCCGCGGCCACAGGAGCACCGGCGCCATGATCCGCCATTCCGCCCTCCTGGCGTTGCTCCCGCTGCTGCTGCTCGCCGCGTGCGGGAAGCCGGCGGACGAGGGTGATGTCAAACCGGTCGCCTCCGTGACCACAGCCATCGTCCAGACCGGAGACGCCGATGACACCCTGACGGCCTACGGCGCGGCGGAGTTCGCGCCAGGAGGTGAGCACGGGCTGGTCGCGCCGGTGGAGGCCGTGGTCGCGCGCATCCTGGCGCCGACCGGAACGCGCGTCGCCGCCGGCCAGGCCATCGCGGTTCTTCAGCCCAGCCCGGCCAGCGCGCTGGATCTGAGCAAGGCGCTGGCCGACGCCACCGCCGCGGACGCCGCCCTCGCTCGGGCTGTTCGGCTGAAGGCCGGAGGGCTGTCCGGTGACGCCGAGGTGGAGACCGCTCGCGCCGCGGCGGAGACGGCCGACGCCATGATTAAATCTCTGACGGCGCGTGGCGGCGCTGCACTGACGTTGAAAGCCCCGACCGCCGGCGTGGTTGAGTCCTTTGGCGTGGACACGGGCGCCGTGGCCCCCCAGGGCGCGACCGTGGTGAAGATCGGCGATCTCGGCGCCCTTCGCCTGCGCCTGGGCGTCGAGCCAGGCCGGGTTTCCGGCGTGCGGATCGGTGCGGTCGCGCATCTCGCCTCACTGGCGGGACGGCCGGGGGCGGACGGGTCGGTGACCGCGATCGATCCACGCCTCGACCCTCAGACCCGTCAGGCTTCGGTCTATCTGGTCGCCCCGGGCGGCGCCTTCGCTCCGGGCGAGCCGGTGAAGGCCGACATCGTTCTGGCGCGCCACGCCCGCGCTCTGCTGATCCCGCGGGCCGCCGTGCTCTATGATGGCCCCCAGCCCTATGTGTTCGTCGCCGCCGGCGGGGCAGCGCACCGGCGCAACATCGCGCTTGGGGTCGAGACCGCCGCAGCCGCCGAGGCCGCCAAAGGTCTCTCCGCGGGCGAACGCGTGGTCGCGGAGGGCGCCTCGGCGCTTGAGGACGGCATGGCGATCCGTGAGGCCGCCCCCGCCACAGCGGCCCCGCCTTGACCGCCTGGCTCACCGGACACGTCCGGTCCGTCATTCTGGCGTTCGTGCTGCTGGCCTTGGGTGGATTGGGCGCGGCGTTCAACCTGCCGGTGAGCCTCTTCCCGCGCATCGATTTCCCGCGCGTGGTCGTCTCGGTCGACGCCGGCGACCGCGCCGCCGACCAGACGGTGGTCCAGGTCACCCGCCCGCTTGAGGAAGCCCTGCGTGGCGTCCCGGGCGTAGAGCACCTCAGGTCCACCACCAGCCGGGGCGGGGCCGAGATCGCGCTCAGCTTCGGCTGGGGCCGGGACATGGCCCAGGCGACATTGCAGACCCAGGCGGCCCTCGATGGTATCATCGCCGACCTTCCGTCCGGGGTGCGCTTCAGCGTCCGGCGGAGCGATCCGACCATTTTCCCGATCCTCGGCCTGGCGCTGGACTCGGCCAGCCGCGACCCGGTTGGCCTCCGCGCCATCGCCGATCTTCAGCTTCGGCCGCTTCTGGCGTCGGTTCCGGGCGTGGCCGCGGTGGAGGTGCTGGGGGGCGGCCGGCCGGAGTTTCAGGTCACCGTCGATCCGGCGCGGCTTCAGGCGCTCGGCCTGTCCCTCGACGATGTGGTCAAGGCTCTGAACGCCGGCAATACGGTGGTGGCGGTCGGCAAGCTTGAGGACCGTCACCGGCTCTACCAGACCCTGGTGGACAGTCGCCTCAACAATGCCGCCGATCTCGCCGCTGTCCCGTTGAAGACGGGCGCGACCGCCGCGGCCGGTGTGGTGACCCTCGGGGAGGTGGCGACCATTGTCAGGGCGCCGGCCCCGGCCTGGACCCGGGTCACCGCACAAGGCCGCGACGCCGTGCTGATCAATATCCGCCAGACGCCTGAGGCGGACAGCGTCGCCATGGTCAAGGCCGTGCGCGTCCGGCTCGCCGCCTACGCTCTGCACCTACCGGCCGACGTCAAGTTGGCGACGTTCTATGATCAGTCCGAATTGGTGACCGGCGCGGCCGGGAGCGTGCGGGACGCGATCCTGATCGGCGCCCTTTTGGCTGGGGCGGTGCTGTTCGCCTTCCTGCGCTCTCCGCGGCTGATGCTGATCACCGCCCTGACCTTGCCGGCGGTGCTGGCGGCGGCCTGCCTGATGCTTCTGGTCCTGCACATGAGCTTTAACATGATGACCCTGGGCGGTCTGGCGGCGGCCGTGGGTCTTGTCGTCGACGATGTGGTCGTCATGCTCGAACACATCATGCGCCGTCTGCAGGAAGGCGACGAGATCGAGGATCGCGGCGTCCTGCACGCCGCCGCCGAGATGGTCCGGCCGCTGATCGGCTCCAGCCTCAGCACGGTGGTGGTGTTCGCGCCCCTGGCCTTCATCACCGGCGTCACCGGTGGCTTCTTCAAGGCCCTGGCCCTGACCATGACCGCGGCGCTGCTGATCTCGCTTCTGTTCACCCTGTTCGTGGCGCCGGTCCTGGCGCGGTCCTGGCTGCGGCGGCGGGATATCGAGGAGGCCGAGAAGACCGGCCCGATGATGGCGCGGCTGAGCGGGATCTATGGCCGGCTGTCCCGCCGGCTCCTCGCGCGGCCACTGGTGGCCGTGGGCGCCACAGCGGCGGCTCTGCTGCTGATCGGCGGCGGGGCCTACAGCCAGCTGGGGTCGGGGTTCATGCCGAAGATGGACGAGGGCGGTTTTATCCTCGACTACAAGGCCCATCCGGGCGCGGCCCTGGCCGATACCGACCGGCTGCTGCGCCAAGCCGAGGCGATCATCCGCGCCACGCCGGAGGTGGACAGCTATTCGCGGCGGACGGGCGTCCAACTGGGAGGAGGCCTGACGGAGGCCGACGAGGGCGACGTCTTCGTTCATCTGCGCAAGGGACCGCGTCGCGACATCGAGGCGGTGATGAGCGAAATCCGTCAGAAGATTCAGGGCCAGGTTCCCGGTCTCGACATCGAGACGGCCCAGCTCATGGAGGATCTGATCGGCGATCTGACGGCCGTGCCGCAGCCGGTCGAGATCAAGCTGTTCGGCTCGGATCCGGCCGCCCTGCGCGAGGCCGCGGGTCTGGTAGCCCCAGCGATCGGCAAGGTGCGGGGGCTTGTCGAGGTGGTCGACGGCCTTCGCGTGGCGGGCGACGCCCTGGTGGTGCAGGTAAATCGGCCGGCCGCCGCGCTTGAGGGACTCACGCCCGATGACGTGGCCCGCCAGCTTGGCCAGGCCATCGGCGGTCAGGTCGCCACGCAGGTTCAGGCCGGTGAGACCCTGGCCGGCGTGCGGGTATGGCCGCCGGTCGCGCTGCGCGATCGCGTTCCCGCCATCGCGGCCCTGCGGCTCCACGCCCCCGATGGCCATGACCTGCCGCTGTCGCGCATTGCCCAGGTCAGGGTTGAGACGGGCCGGCAGCAGATCAATCGCGAGGATCTGCAGCCCTTTGTCGATGTCACCGCGCGGCTGGAGAAACGAGACCTGGGTTCCGCCATGGCCGAGGTGCGCCGTACCGTGACCGGGCTCGCCCTGCCGGCCGGCGTCAGAGTGGAATACGGCGGCCTTTACGCCCAGCAGCAGAAGTCGTTCGGCGACCTCGCGGTGGTGTTTGCCGCCGCCTTGATGCTGGTCAGCCTGCTGCTGCTGTATCTCTTCGAGCGCTGGACGGTGGTGGCGAGCGTCATGATCGTCGTCACCCTGGCGGCGGCGTCCGTTTTCGCCGGGCTCTGGGTCACGGGGACTGAACTCAATATCTCGGCCCTCATGGGTCTGACGATGGTGGTCGGCATCGTCACCGAGCTGGCGATCTTCTATTTCGCCGAGTTGAGCCCCGCCGCGGGAACCGGCGCCGACGCCCTGCTCGCTGCCGCACTGGCGCGCCTGAGGCCGATCCTGATGTCCGCCGCCATCGCCATCCTGGCGCTTCTGCCCCTGGCCCTGGGGCTGGGGGAGGGCGCCGCTCTGCAAAGGCCGCTCGCCATCGCCATCATCTCCGGCCTGATCGCGGGCGCGCCGCTGGTATTGTTGATCCTGCCGGCGACCTATGCCGCTCTGTCGCGGTGTCAATTCCCGACCGTGTTTCGACATTGAGGGATTGATCCCACGGGGCGTGGCGCCCGATGATGCGCACCGGCGAAACGGGACCGTTCAAAGAGAGTCTCGCGCCCTGAATTGAGGAACGACGTCGATGGCTCAGACAACAACCTATGTGGACACGCCGGCCGCGCCGTCGCCGCGTCCGCCGGCTACGGCTAGCCTCGACGCCGAGCGTTTCACCTCGCCGGCGTTCATGCGCCGGGAATGGGAAAGGATGTGGACCCGCACCTGGCTGCTGGCGGGGATGGAGCTGGACCTGAAGGAGCCTGGAGACTTCTTCGTCTTCAACATCGGCCCCGAGTCCATTCTTGTGACCCGCACCCGCGAGGGGAACGTCGCGGCGATGTACAACGTCTGCCAGCATCGTGGGAACCGTCTGACCACGGACGATAATGGTTGCGTGAAGGCGATCACCTGTCCCTATCACGGCTGGTCGTACGATCTCGACGGCCGCCTTCGCGCGGTGCCGGACTCCGATCGTTTCAGTCAGGGCATCGACCGCGAGGCCCTTTCCCTGAAGCCGGTGAAGGTGGAGCTGTGGGCCGGAATGGTGTGGATCAACATGGATCCGGACGCCGCGCCCCTGGCCGATTTCCTCGGGCCGATCCAGAAGCTGCTTGCGCCGTACCATTTCGAGCGCATGTGGCTGGCCAAGGATCAGACAGTGAAGCTCGACGCCAACTGGAAGACGGCGGTCGACAACTTCAACGAGCAGTACCACGTCGACTTCCTGCACCCGCAGCACGCCAGCTTCGTGGACTGCTGTAACGCCTCGAACCTGCTGTTCCCCAACGGTCACCGCGGGGTGGAGGTCGAAGGCTATGTGGTCAATCCGCGCTATCCCATCCCGGACGAGCTGCCCCCCCTGTTGAAGGGCTCAATCGCGCCTCTGGGCATGAACCCCGACGACTTCAGAGGGCGGGTCACCGATCTGCGTAAGGCGGTGCAGAAGCGCAAGCGCGAGGTCGGGGCGAACCTGGGCTACGACTATGCGGAGTTCACCGACGATCAGCTGTCCGATGTCTGGCAGTACGACCTTTTCCCCAACATCATCATGACCATCCAGCCGGAGGAGCTGTGGATCATGCGGCCCCGGCCGCACCCCACCGACCCCGACAAATGCTTCTTCGACAAATGGACCCTGCGCGCGCCGATCCATGGGCAGGCCGGGGGCACGGACATCTCACTTGGCACGGGCGACAAGCCTGCCGCGGCCGCCGACCGCCCCGTGCGCGAGGTCTTCGACCAGGATGAGGTGATCGCCGGGAAATATTCCATGACCATCACCATCGATCAGGACATCCACTATCTGCGCCAGATGCAGGCCGGCATGCACAGCCGCGGCTTCAGCCGCGCCTTCCTGAACGATGACGAGTCACGGGTGCAGCACTTCCACGACTGGCTGGATATTCACCTCGACCGCCCGGTCTGACTCGCCTCTGGCGCGTCAGACGATCCGGCTTTTGCGGTCGCCCCAGTAGCGGTCGCGCAGGACGCGTTTGTAGAGTTTGCCGGTGGGAAGGCGCGGAAGCTCCGCGTCGAAATCGATGGTGCGCGGACATTTGATGCCGGCCAGGTGCTCGCGGCAGTAGGCGATCAGCTCGGCCGCCAGGCCGGGGCCAGGCTCGACGCCCGGCGCGGCCTGGATCACCGCCTTGACCTCTTCGCCCAGATCCTCATTCGGCACGCCGAACACGGCGGCGTCGGCGACCTTGGGATGGGTGATCAGCAGATTCTCGCACTCCTGCGGATAGACGTTCACCCCGCCGGAAATGATCATGAAGGTGGCGCGGTCGGTCAGGTACAGAAAGCCGTCGGGATCGAGGTAGCCCACGTCCCCCACTGTCGCCATCGTCCCGTCGGCCGAGCGGGTGTCGGCGGTTCGCTCGGGATCCTGGAAATATTCGAACGGGCTGGCCATCTTGAACCACAGGGTGCCCGGCTCTCCGGGCGGCGTCGGGTCCATGGACTCGTCCAGCACATGCAGTTCGCCGGCCAGCACCCGTCCGACCGTGCCGCGATGGGCCAGCCATTCCGGGGTGTCGCAGGCCGTGAAGCCCATGCCTTCCGTAGCCCCATAGTATTCGTGAATGATCGGGCCCCACCAGGCGATCATCGCCTCCTTCACCTGCGGCGGGCAGGGGGCGGCGGCGTGGATCGCCACCTCCAGCGACGACAGATCGAACTTCGCCCGGATGTTGTCCGGCAGCTTGAGCATGCGCGAGAACATGGTCGGCACGAGCTGGCTGTGGGTGATCCGGTAGCGCTCCACCAGGGCCAGATACTGTTCCGGATCGAAGTGCTCCATGATCACGGCCGTCCCACCGCGCCGCAGGGTCAGGCCGACGGCCATATGCGGGGCTGAGTGATAGAGGGGCGCCGGGCTGAGGTAGGTCATCCCGTCCCGGTAACGCCACAGGTTGTCCAGGAAGTCCCACAACGGCAGGACCTTGTCCGGCGTCACGTCGGGCAGGGGACGCAGGATTCCCTTGGGCCGGCCGGTGGTGCCCGAGGAATAGAGCATCGCGGTCCCCAGCCGATCGTCGGGACTGGCCGTCGCCGGAAAGCCGCTCACAGCGTCGTCCAGATTCAACACTTTCCCGCCGTCGCCTGGGCCGTCGACGACCAGGCAGACCTCCACGCCGGGCGCCATGGCCATGGCCTCCAGCGCCGTCTTGCGTTTGCCCTGCGAGGTAATCAGCACCCGCGACTGGCTGTTGGTGAGGATGTAGGCCAACTCCTCGGGCGTCAGGTAGGAGTTGACGCAGGTGTAGTAGAGTCCGGCCCGTTCGCCCGCCGCGCAGCATTCGATATAGCGGGCGTTGTTCTCCATGATCATGGCGTAGTGATCGAGCCGCCCGAGCCCTCGGGCGCGCAGCCAGTGCGCCAGGCGGTTGCTCCTGGCGTCGAGCTCACCATAGGTCACCGTCTCGCCGCTGGAGGCCATGATGAAGGCCGCCTGATCCGGCCGGAGTGCGGCCTGAATGCCCGTGTACATGGTCGCCCCATCCCGCTGATCGTTGGCGAAAGCTGAACGGGACGGTCAGGCTGGTGTCAATGCGGGTTCAAAGCGAAATCCACGACCAGGGGTAGGTGGTCGGAGGCCCGGCGGGTCACGGTGTCTGCGACGACAAAAGCGGCGTCCACCCGAATTCCCGGGCTGACGAACACATGGTCGAGCCGGCGTATGGGGGCGATCGATGGGTAGGTTCGCAGGCTGCGGCCGGCGCCCGCGGCTTCCGCGGCGTCGGTGAGCCCGTTCCTCAAGGTCCGGGAGGCGGCGCCGCGCGCGCCGGTGTTGAAGTCGCCGAGCACGATCAGCGGATCGCGGCGACGGTTGCCGCCCAGCCACGCCGGGCCGGTCAGGGCCGCGGCCTGAAGCCGTTGCTCCTTCGGGATGAGCCCGAGATGCGTGTTCAGGACCGCAATCTCGGCGCCCTCGATCTCTATCGCCACCCACAAGGCGCCGCGGGGCTCGAGTCGGGGCAGGCTCGGGTGCCCTGGGAGCGGCCCAGCCTTGATCAAACGAAGCGGAAGTCCGGTCAGCACGGCGTCGCCGTAGCGTTCCTCCGCCACGGTCAGGGCGGCGTGAAAATGGAAGGCCATGCCGAGCCGTTCGGCGATCGCCCGGGCCTGGTCGACCCCGCCGGTGCGGGCGCGGCCGACATCCACCTCCTGCAGCGCCACGATGTCCGGCCGCTGGGCGGCGATCACGCTCGCGATCCGGTCTATGTCCAGCCTCCGGTCGACGCCAACGCACCGGTGGATGTTGTAGGTGAGCACGCGGCTCATGCGACGGACGTGTGCAGGTCGCGCAGCCGGGCGTGGAGCGCGCGACGGCGTTTCCACGGGCGCCAGGAGTCGTCCGGCCCGGTGGGATCGCCCAGGTGATAGGAAGCAATGAAGCCGGCCAGGGGACCAATCGGGGCTGGCTGCAGGGGGCGCAGGCGGTCGCGGCCCGCCGCCCTCAAACGCTCGATCCCGGCGCCGACACCGCCGGCCGCAGCCACGGCGCTCTCTACGTCCGCGTCCGGACATCCGAGCCAATGCCCCAAAAGCCGGGTTCGCTGACCCGCGATCGCGATCTGGGCGTCGCGGTCGTCGTCCCCCGCCTCCAGGGACAGATCGCATTCGGTGTCGAAGCCCAGGGAGCGGTTGTTCAAGTTGGCGGACCCGACGCGCAGTAGCCGATCGTCTATGATCGAGAGCTTGGCGTGAACGATGATGATCCGGCCTTCGGTCGTGAACGGCACATAGGCGTACAGGCGGCCATGGTGGTCGGCTGCTTGCAGGCGCCGCAGGAACAGGGTCCGCGTGCGGTCCATCGTCATCTGGTCGAACCAGCTCGGCGAGCGGACTGTCGAGATGAGGACAACCTCGGGGCCTGCCGGTTCCGACAGGCGCTGCGCCAGCGCCTCGGCGACGACCGGCGAGGTGAGATACTGGTTTTCCAGATAGATACAGCGCCGGGCGCCGGCGATCGCCGCGAGGTGCAGGCCCTCATTCTCGCGCACCGTCTTACCGCCCCGCCAGCCGGGCGCTGTGCGGGAGATACCCGCCGTCGTGGCTCGGAACAGGGGCGCCAGGTCCTCGGGCCAGGCGTCGGAGGCCTCCCCGGCGATCGGGGCGGACAGGGACTCCCCCGTGGCGCGCCGCCAGCGTTCGCGGAAAAGATCGCCCAGCGCGCTTGCGGCAGGGCCTTCGACAGCGACCATGACTTCGTGGCGGGAGGTGAAGGCCTTGCGGCTGGACGGTGATATTTCCCGGCAGGTGTCGTCGTCGCGATGCCGCGTGGTGTCCCAGCGATTGGGCGCGATGTCCGCGCCGCCACAGAACGCGACATGATCGTCGACGACGAGCATTTTCTGATGGTGACAGGCGCCCATGGGTACGCTGGCGTCGAGCAGGAACCGCACGGGCGAACCCTCGAAACACGCCTTGGCGCGGTGCGGAAAGAAGCCCTGGGTGGCGGATACCGGCAGGGCGGATTTCCAGCACAGAATGCGGATATCCAGGCCCGGACGCTCCCGCGCCAGCGTCTTGAGAAACGGACCGATCCGATCGCCCGGGGGGCCCCCGCCGCCGGACTCCGGATCGAGGCGGGTTTCCGGATCGAAAGCCCAGTTCAGCAGGTGAATGGAGCGAGAGGCCCGAAGCATCATGGCCTTGGCCGCGGCCAGATAGTTCTCCACGTCGATCAGGAGGGTGGCGCGATCAGCCCGTTCGACCCGCCAGCACGTAGACCCGGCCTTTAACAACATGAGGTGGTCCCTGGCGCCCGACACGGAAACGTTCCGCGCCGGGCGTTGTTCCAGGTCCCGATTGTCGAAACGGCCGGCCTGCGGCGGGTCAGCCCCGGCGGCCGCCGTCCGTGTGTCGGTCGAACCGGCCGAAGCGCCCGCGGTCGGCGTGGCGGAACCCGTCATCGCGGCGCGTCATGGAGCGCCGGCCGCCGCCGCCGTCGTGGCGGGCGTGGGATTCGGCGCGGCCGTGGCCGTAGCCGTGGCCGTAGCCGTAGCCGCGTTCGTGGGCGGAGGCGGCGGTGGCGCCGGCCAGAGCCATGGCCAGACCCATGGCGACTGCGGCGATCCTTGTTTGGGCGTTCATGGCCTTGTCTCCTGTTGTCCTCGCCTCGATCAGGCGATGAGGGAGTGATAAGCCCGCCCGTCTGAACGCGGCGTGGCGCACGCCGTTAGCCGCCGTTCAGGCAGGAGGAGCCGCCCATGCCCATGAGTCTTGAGACCTATCGCGCCCTGGGGCTGGATACGCAGCCGCCGCTGGAAATGAACGGGCGAGGGGCCGCCGATTTCCGCCTGGCGCTGAATCATGCGGGTGATGGCTGTTACAACCCCTGTCCGGAGGCGTTTCCCGCCGAGGACGTGGCCGAGGGCCAGCTTTCGGTGCATCGCGGCTGGGAGGGCAGCCGAATCTTTGCGGGCACGCGGCGGGATGTCTTCGTCTATCTGCCCGCCGGCTTCGACCGCTCGAAGCCGGCCAACCTGATCGTGTTCAACGATGGGTCCGGCTATCTGTGGGTGAAGGGGGCCGTGCGGGCGACCCGCGTCCTCGACACGCTTCATGCGCGCGGCGAGATCACCCAGACCGTGGGTGTGTTCATCAATCCAGGCAGCCGGCGCGACGACAGGGAGCCCGACTGGGAGCAGCGCCGGGCGGAGTACGATCCTCTGACCGACGCCTATATCCGCTTCCTGCTGGAGGAGCTTCTCCCCTTCGTGGAGGAAGCCGAAGGCTTGACGCTGACCGAGGACCCGGCCGGCCGGGCGATCTGCGGCATCTCCAGCGGCGGCATCTGCGCCTTCACCGCCGCCTGGTTCCGGCCGGACCGGTTCGGCCGGGTGCTGAGCCATTGCGGCTCGTTCGTGAACATTGACGGGGGCCACAACTATCCGTTCCTGGTCCGCTCAACCCCGCGCAAGCCGATCCGGGTGCTGATCCAGGGCGGGGAGAACGACGGCCGCAATGTCTATGGCGACTGGCCCCTGGCCAACCGCACCATGGCCAACGCCCTGGCGTTCGCCGGCTACGACACCCGCTTCGAATTCGGGACAGGCGGCCACACCCTTCGTCATGGCGGGGCGATTTTCGCCGACTCCGTCAGATGGCTTTTCCGGGCTTAGGACTCCGCCCCAGGGTCCTCGAACACCTCCAGGGCGACGTTAGCGATTTCCGACAGATGGAACTGCATCTGGGCGATCGGTGCGCCGGGCTGATCGATGCGCTCGACGCCGCTGTCTGTCAGCCGGACGAGGAAGCGGTCCACCTGGCTGAGAACCAGCATGGTGATCACCTGCTCGTCGTCCAGGGCCAACTGCTGGACGATCCCTTCATAGGCGATGCTCAGGCCGTCGTGGCCGGTGCGCGTGACCACATAGGCGACGATCACGGCGTCGCCCTTCGCCACCCGGCCCACCGGTCCGCTCAGCCATCCGAAATCCATGGCGTCCCATCGCGTCCGGACCCAGGCGGTGCGGGCCAGGGCTGCGACGGTCAGGCCGGACATCAGGCCTACGGCGGCCAGATCAAAGAGCCATGAGACGATCGCGAGGTCGCTGACCGCTCCGGGATTGTGGCCCGCCGCGAACACGATTCGGTAGACGTTGGGATCGAAGGCGACCGTCTGGCAGAGGTGAGTAGCGGCGCACCAGAGGCTCTGAAGCGCGAAGGCCGAGGCGCCGGCCAGATGGCCCACCACGGTTCCGAGCACGACGACAAAAAGGGTCGCGGTGGAGTTCGGCTTGTCCGGCCGGGGTGTCAGCAGGTCGCTGCGTTCGACCGCCCGAAGGGCGACCCAGGCGCACAGCCCGGGAAACAGCAGAATGAGACCGAAAAAGAAGGTGTAGCTGAAGGTCACCCGCGGCTCAGGACGGACGCGGTCCCTTGGCCTTGCCGTTTATGACCGGTTCCGTGGCCGTCGGCGCCGGTTTGGCCCGGAGCACATAGACGCCGTCGCGCAGTTCGGCGGTCTGCCGCGCCCGCGACCAGCTGCCGAATTCGCGGTGAATGCGCTCGCCTAGAGCGATGGATTTGACGGTGTTGACGCGCATCTGACTCTCCATCGCCAAGATAGCATTCACCGGGCCCGTTCGCCACCCACCGCCTCAAGGCCCCGACCCGGCGGCGTCGGGGCCGTTCAGGACCAGCAGCCCCCCGACCATGGCGATGCCAAACGCGGCGCAACTCGTCAGATAGGTGACGGCCCATGCCACCCGGACCAGGATCATGGTGTCCGGGCCGGGAAACCAGACGGTGTCGAGAGTGTTCATCAGGGTCAGGCAGCCGGCGGTGGTCACCAGGAAGACCAGCAGGCCAGCCAGCGCCAGCCGGCGCGCGCCCGACGAGCCCCAACTTCGCCCGACGGACCAGATCACGAAGCAGCAGAGGGGTGAAACAACCGAGGCGATGATCGTCACATTGGGCTTGAACCACTCCGAGATGAGGGACGCCTGGGTGATCTTGTCCTGCCACGGGGCCAGGGCGGCGGCGAAAGCCGGCAAACCCACGGCCCGCCAGTTGCGGAAAGGACTCGCCGACGGAGCCTTGGCGCGCTTCGTCATCGCGCCACTCCCACGTAGGCGAGGGGCATGCTGCCGACCAGCGTGCGCCCATTCCCGATCAGAATGTCGACGGTCGAGGCCTGGCGGCGCAGCCGGCTGACGGGAATGTTCGACGCCTCGCCGTGGAGGTGCTTGTCGGCCCATTTCTGGCCAGTCCAGGTGCGCAGATCGACGCTCTCCGGGCGATCGCCGAACATCAGGCGCTGCAGCGCCGGATCGCTGAAGCGGACATGCAGCGAGAGACCATCGTCGCCCGCCTCGCGGGGCCGGGCCGTCCAAATTCCGTCACCGACCCGGTAGTCACACTGATAGGCCAAGGACGCTCCGCCGCGACCGTCGCGCACCACCCTATAGGTGAAGCTCATCGCCACCGTATTGAGCAGACCCGGGTGCGATTCGACGAAGGCGGTGAAACGGCTACGGCGCTCCGGTTCCGGCGCCGCCAGGATGGCCTTCAACTGCGAGGCCTCGTCCTGCCCGGTTGCTGCGACAGGGATGAACACGCGAAATCTCGCCGCGGCCGTATCGTCGGCGGCCTCCTCAGGCGTGAAGGCCGCCCGGATCAACCCCGGCGGCGCTTCGGCCACGCGATCACTGTCGGTATGGATGATCGTGCGCGCGTGGGTAAGGCGGGGCAGCGACCCATAATACAGCGCCTCCGAGCGGCCGATGCGGCGATCATCCTCGAACGGTGTGTTGGTGTAGATGTCGCGGCCGGGCGCGACGAACCCCTCCAGGCCGGCCGCTTTCCAGGAAATCCATACCGCCCGCCCGGCGGCGTCGTTTCGCACGCAATTTGTGAACAGATAGGCCCCGTCCACCTTGCGGCTCCAGGACTGGTAGGCAAACCGGTAGGCCGGGTCCGCGATCTGGCCGGCCAGGTCTCGCGAGCAGGGGTCTTGCGCCGCCGAGGCCGTCGTCGCAGCGGCCAGCGCAAGGATCGAAAGTCCGGCAGCCAGCCCGACGTTCCAGCCGGTCCCGACCTGGCCCATGGGTGTCCTCCCAACCTTGCCTCTCCAAGGCGTAACAACAGGGACTTGTCTTGTCACGATGTCCGACTTCGGGGCGCTGGTTGCCGAGCTCGGCGACAGCGGGTCCTATGCGTTGGCAGGCGCATCGCCTGCGCGGCGGCAAGGGCCTGTCCATGAAGCACTACTACGGTCTGTACCGCGGGATCGTGACCCATAACCTCGATCCGATGGGTCTGGGGCGGATCGTGGCCACGGTCCCCGACGCCGGCGGGCTGGCCGCGTCCAGTTGGGCTTTGCCCAGCGCGCCCGTGGCGGGTCCGGGCATGGGTGTGTTCTGCTTGCCTCCGGTGGGCGCCAATGTCTGGATTCAGTTCGAGGCAGGCGATTCGGCGCGTCCGGTCTGGACCGGCGGCTTTTGGACCGATGCGGCGGAGGTTCCCACCCTGGCGGTCACGGCGGGAGCGCGACCGGGAGGGACGCTGGCGCTCAAGAGCCCCGACGGAGCGACGATCGTGATCAGCGACGCCGGAATCTTCCTCGAAAACGGCAAGGGCGCCAGCCTCAGTCTTGTCGGTCCAGCTGTTTCAGTGAACGGCGGCGCGCTGGAGGTGACCTGATGGCCGGCTTTCTGCTCGAGGCAAACGGCGCGGCGCGCTGCGCCCACGGGGGAGTGGCGTCCGCTCTGGCGCCCAACCCGCGGGTTCGCCTGTCCGGATCGGCCGCGGTGAGTCTCCCCGCCAGCTACGTCGTCTCCGGTTGCCCTGATCCGCCGCCGCCCGCGGGGACCGGGCCTTGCGTGACGGGCCAGTTCCTCACAGGGGCCACCCGGCTTTTGTCTGAGGGGCGGCCGCTGGCCTTGGCCGGCGCGACCGGCGTTTGTTCGCCGACCGGCGCGATCTTGCTCGGGGACGTCACCCAGACCCGCGTCAGCGCGCTCTGACGGCCCGGATCAGTCGCCGGTCTCCATGGGCAGGTCTGGATCGCGCGTCCATTCGGACATTGAACCGTCGTAGACGGCGATATTGGGATGACCGAGTCGGGCCAGGGCGAGCGCGTCCATGGTCGCCGAGATGCCGCCGCCGCAGTAGCAGATCACCCGCGCTCGTTCGAAGGCGCCGACCCCCTCGAACAGGGCGCGAAGGTCGGCGTCCGGACGGTAGGTCCCGTCGGAATTGAGCAGAGCCGCGTAGGGGACGTTGCGGCTGCCCTTAATATGGCCCTTGCGGCCATAGTTCATCGGGCCTTCACCCTTATGCACACTGGGCGACAGGGCGTTGATCGTGCAGACGCCGCCGTCGCCGATCGCCGCCAGAACCGCAGCCTTGTCGGCCCAGGCGCCGGGCCGGGCGGAGAGGGTCAGTTCAACTGGGGCGTAGGTTTCCGCCCCTGTCGCGACCGGCCGCCCCTCTGCGACCCATTTGGCGAAGCCGCCGTCGAGCACGGCGCAGTTTTCGAAGCCGCAGGAGCGCAGCATCCACCACAGCCGTGTGGCCCACATCGGTGTGGTCGTGGTGTGGACGACCACCTTGCTGTCCTGGCCCACGCCGGCCGCGCCGAGCGCCGCCGCCAGGGCTGCCGCCGCCGGCATGGTGAATGACAGGGGCGAGGCGCGGTCGGACAAATCGCCCGGGAGGTCCAGAAAGGCCGCGCCGGGAATGTGACCTGCTTCGTAGTCCGCCCGGCCTGTTTCGATCCGGTAGGGGCCAGGGTCCGAGGGACGCAGGTGGACCGTCACGTCGAACACCCTGATCTCCGGATCCGTGAGGTGGTCCGCCAGCCACCCCGTCGATACGAGCCCCCGTCCGTCCCATTCGCTCATGGCGTTTTTCTCCCGCGTCGTGTTGTCAGGCGGCGTTAAAGGCGAAGATCGGCCCGCGCCAGTGTTCGCCGTCACCCGCGATCCGTTCCAGGCCGGTCACATTGGCCGCCGCCGTGATCGCGCGGGGCCAGAAGGCCTTGGCCGCGGCGTTGCGCTCGACCACCGCCGCCTCCCAGCGGCCGGGATAGCGGGCTAGGATAAGCCTGACCGCCTCGGCGGCGACGCCCTGTCTGCGGAACTTCCGGGCCACGAAGAACTCGCCCATGTTGCGCTCCACCGCGCCGCCCCGGTGCGAGTGGGTGTTGATCAGGGCGAAGCCGGCGACCTCTTCGCCGACCCGAATGATCAGCGGAATGCGTCCGGCTTCCGTCCAATAGGTCTCCAGATAGGGAAGGGGACCGAAGCCACCGTCGGCCTCGAACGCGAAGTCGGTGGAGCCGGGCGGCTCCATCTCGGAGAAATCATAGATGTAGAACTGCGCCAGCCCTTCGATCAGGCGGCGCTCCGCTTTGCTCGCGGTATCGACGCGGACGCCCTGGGGTCGTTTCAGGTCAGACATGGGCGGAACCTACGCCCTGATTTTCAGCCTGACGAATCCGATCACAGCGCCGGGATCGCCGCCATAGGCGGGACGGATCGCGGCCGGGAGCGCGTCGGCGCTGCCGACGACACCGACTCCTACCGCCAGATGATTGCCCACCGGCACGTCGTAGACATAGCCAAGGCTGCCGGCGGCGACGGCGTAGGGATGTCCGGCGCGGGGATCGGGCGAGGCGAAGAGTTCGGCCTTGTCGGCGTCCTCGAGCCTCGCAAACAGGGTATGGCGGCCGAGGGTGATGGCGGATTCCAGCAGGAAGCCGTTCAGGCCGGGGCCGTAGCTGAGTTCGTTGCGGCCCCAGGCGAAGGTGGTCTGCCAGTTCCCGCCGCGCACCGGGCGATTGTAGGTCGCCGAGGCCGTGATCCGCCGCTGGCTGACATCCGGCTCAAGTTGCTCAGGGGAATGGATGTCGCCGTAGCTGACCTGCAGCGCCCAGTCCGGCATCGGGTTCCAGCTGAGCCGCGCGGACCAGGAATCCAGCCGTGGGCGGTCGAAGTCCCAGCGGTGCTGGTCGGGCTCGCGGCCGTTGAACGCCGAGGCCTCGAGCTTCCAGGCGCCCCGCGTGACGCCGACCGTCACCACCCCATAGGTGATGTGTGTGGAGTCCAGCCAGTGGTGGGTGATCGGCGCCGCCGGGTCGTCCTGCCCGGACAGACGATGCATGAAGGCTGCGGGACCCAGAGCCGGCTCCCCCGGCAGGCCGGCGTAGACGAACACCGATCCGCCTCGCAGCGGCACGGCGTAGGTTGCCGCCAGCTCCATGAACAGGTCGTGCGGATGCTGCCGGTCCACCAGCGCGGTCTTGCCGTCGGCGGTCTCGCCGGTCTGCAGCAACAGGGGATAGCCCCGCGGGCCCATCAGCGGATCGAGCGACAGCATGGTGCGGAGGGTCAGTGTTCCGGGTCCGGCCGTGCGCTGGGCCATGACCATGAGCATGCTGGCGCTGAAGGTCTTGTCGCCGCCGCGCGGGCCGCCCTGGTGATCCTGGACGAGGTCGGCGTAACCGTGAACCATGCCGGTCCAGGCGCCGGCCCGCCAGTTGAGACCGTCCATGGGCGTGGAATCGGGCTGCCAGGCGGTGCCGGAGGCGTCGCGCATCATGGCGTAGGGGCCGAGCGCGCCGGCCATCATGACCATGGCTTCGGGCGCGTCTGCAGATGCACGAGGCGCCGTCATCGCGCCGTGATCCATCCCCGGCATGTCGGGCATGGACTGGGCGGCGGCGCTTGTGGCGGCTGTCAGGGCGAGGAGCGCCGCCAGGCTGGCGGATGTCATCGGGCGCGCTCGAGCAGGGCGATCAGTTCGCCGGCCTTGCGGCGCTGCTCCGCCTGATCACCGCTGACGATGGCCGACTCGATGCAGTGGCCGAGATGGGCCTTCAGCAGTTCGGCTTCCACACGGCTCAGGGCCGCCTTCGCCGCCTGAATCTGTGTCAGGATGTCGATGCAGTAGCGGTCATCCTCGATCATGCGCGCGACGCCGCGGACCTGACCCTCCACCCGCTTGAGGCGATTGAGAAGCTTGGGCGTGTTGTCACGTTTCATCGGCGCCTCCTGACGGCCTTTAGATACACCCATGGGGTATTCGCGAAAATACCCTGGAGGGGTATGGTGCGCCTTGTTATGGAGGTTTCGCCGTGTCCGAGAGCCCGACCGTCCTCGATCCCGTCTGCGGGATGACCGTCAATCCGGCGAAAACGCCACACCACGCTGAGCACGACGGGGTCGCCTATCACTTCTGCGGCGTGGGTTGCCGGACGAAGTTCCTCGCCGATCCCGACCGCTATCTGACACGGTCGGCCGAACCACCGCCGGCGGTCGCGCCCGGGACCATCTTCACCTGCCCCATGCATCCCGAGATCCGCCAGGAGGGTCCGGGGCCGTGCCCGATTTGCGGCATGGCGCTCGAACCGGAAACCATCACGGCCGAGGCTCCGCCAAACCATGAGCTGAGCGACATGAGCCGGCGGCTGTGGATCGGCCTGGCCCTGACCGCGCCCGTTTTCATACTGGAGATGGGCGGCCATCTGCTCGGTCATCGGCTGATGCTGCCGGCCGGGGTGTCGAACCTGACGCAGTTCGCCCTGACCACGCCGGTGGTGCTGTGGGCGGGCTGGCCGTTCTTTCAACGGGGCTGGGCTTCACTCGTCTCGCGCCATCTGAACATGTTCACCCTGGTGGCCATGGGCGTGGGTGTCTCCTGGAGCTACAGCGTGGTGGGGGTGCTTGCGCCGGGTCTGTTCCCCGCCGCCGTGCGTGACGCCGAGGGCGCCGTGCCGGTCTATTTCGAAGCGGCGGCCATGATCACCGTTCTGGTTCTGGTGGGCCAGGTCCTGGAGCTTCGGGCGCGGGAACGGACCGGCGGCGCGATCCGGGCATTACTGCGTCTGGCGCCGAAGACTGCCCGGCGCGTGGGCGCGGACGGCGCCGACGCCGATGTGGACATTGAGGCAATCGTCGTCGGCGACCGGCTGCGGGTGCGCCCGGGCGAGAGCGTTCCGGTCGATGGCGCTATCCTTGAGGGACGCGCCTCCATCGATGAGTCCCTGGTCACAGGCGAGTCCATGCCCGCGACGAAGGAGATCGGCGACAAGGTGATCGCCGGCTCGCTCAATCGCAGCGGCGCCTTTGTCATGACCGCCGAGAAGGTCGGGGCGGACACCTTGCTGGCGCGGATCGTGCAGATGGTGAGCCAGGCGCAGCGCAGCCGGGCGCCGATCCAGCGCCTGGCGGATCGGGTCTCGGGCTGGTTTGTGCCCGCGGTGATCGCCGCGGCGGTGCTGGCGGCCGCCGTCTGGGCGCTGGTCGGGCCTGAGCCGCGTCTCTCCTACGCCCTGACCGCTGCGGTTTCGGTGCTGATCATCGCCTGTCCGTGCGCGCTCGGCCTGGCGACACCCATGTCGATCATGGTCGGCGTCGGACGCGGCGCGCGGGTTGGCCTGTTGATCCGGGACGCCGAAGCCCTGGAACGGTTCGAGAAGGTAGACACCCTGGTGTTCGACAAGACCGGGACCCTCACCGAAGGGCGTCCGTCGGTCACCGCCGTCACATGCGCCTCAGGCTTCGAGGAGGCGGCGTTGCTGCATCTTGCCGCGTCCCTGGAGAGAGGTAGCGAACACCCGCTCGGCGAGGCGATCGTCCGGGCGGCCTCGGCGCGAGGCCTCGCTCTGTCTGAACCCGCCGAGTTCAACTCCCCCGTTGGACGGGGTGTGACCGGCCTGGTGGAGGGCCGGCGGATCGTGCTGGGCGGCGCTCGCCTCCTGGCAGAGTCGGGCGTTGCGGTCGACGTTCTGGCCGCCGCCGCTCAGTCGGCCGGCGAGGCGGGCGCCACCCCGGTATTCATGGCCGTGGACGGCGTCCTGGCCGGGCTGTTCGTCATCTCGGACCCCATCAAGCCCTCAACGCCCGAGGCCATCCGCGCCCTGAAAGCCGCGGGCGTCCGGTTGGTGATGATGACGGGCGACAACGCCGCCACCGCCAAAGCCGTGGCGGCGCGGCTGGGACTGGACGCGGTGGAGGCCGAGGTGTTGCCTGAGCACAAGGCCGCGGTGGTCAGCCGCCTGCGGGCGGAGGGGCGGGTCGTGGCCATGGCCGGCGACGGCGTCAACGACGCGCCCGCCCTGGCGGCCGCCGACGTCGGGATAGCCATGGGCACAGGCGCCGACGTGGCGATCGAGAGCGCCGGAATGACCTTGCTGAAGGGCGATCTCGGCGGGCTCGTGAAGGCTCGCGCCCTCTCGCGCGCCGTGATGCGCAATATCCGCCAGAATCTGCTCTTCGCCTTCGCCTACAACGCCGCCGGCGTGCCCATCGCCGCGGGCGTGCTGTGGCCGGCCTTCCATATCCTCATGACCCCGCCGCTGGCCGCGGCGGCCATGGCGCTTTCTTCGGTCAGCGTGATCGGCAATGCGCTACGATTGCGTGCTGTGCGGCTCTGACATCCTGGGGCCGCTTCCGAGGTAGCGCGTTCGTGACTTCCGATCTTCTTCACCGGCCGGAACTCTCGCTGCTGGCCGCCCTGGCCATCGGGCTGCTGATTGGCGCCGAGCGGGAACGGCGCAAGGGCGAGGGCGAAACCCGCCGGCCGGCCGGCGTGCGGACGTTCGCGGTGACCGGCCTGCTCGGCGGCGTCTGTGCCTTGTTGGGCGCGCCCATGAGCTTGCTCGGCGCGGGCCTGATCACCCTCGTCGCTATCGCCGGCTACATCCTTCGCGACCGCCGCGATCCCGGCCTGACCGGCGAGGTCGCCCTGCTGGCGACCTATGTGCTGGGCGCTCTCGCGGTCACGCGGCCGTTGCTCGCGCTCGAGGTCGGCGTCGTGGTGGCGACCCTGCTGGCCTACCGCGTACAGATCCATCGTCTGGTCCGCGAGACCCTGACGGAACAAGAGCTTCTGGACGGCATCGCCTTCGCCATCGCCGCGGTGGTGGTGCTGCCGCTGCTGCCCAACCGGCCCCTGGATCCTTTCGACCTGCTCAACCCGTTCCGGCTCTGGCGGCTGGTCGTGGTGCTCATGGGCCTCAGCGCCGTGGGATATGCGGCCCAGCGGCTGGTCGGCGTCCGTTTTGGCCTGGTGGCGGCTGGTCTGGCCGGCGGGCTCGTTTCGGCCACCGCGGCCGTGGCCGCCATGGCGCAGCGGTCGAAGGCGGACGCCGCCGTCGCCGGGGCCGCCGCCGGGGGCGCGGTCGCGTCGTTGCTGAGCAGTGTCGCCTATATGATCGCGCTGATCGCTGCCGTTAACCCTGACCTTTTGCCGCCTCTGGCCTTGCCTCTGGGAGCGGCCGCCACGGCGACGCTGATCTACGCCGCGGTGCTCGGCTGGCGTGTGAGGCCGGGCAGCGGTCCGATCGATGCCGGGCGGGCTTTCAACTTTGGCGCGGCCCTGCTGTTCGTCGCCATCGTCGCCGGCTTTACCGTTCTGGGCCGGCTTATGACCACCTATCTGGGCGCGGCCGGCGCGCTCGCCAGCGCCGCGGCCACAGGTCTGGTGGACGCCCACGCCGCCGCCGTGTCGATGGCCACGCTCAACGATTCCGGCCGCCTCGATACGGCGACGGCGGCCCTGGCCATTCTGGTGGGGCTGACCGTGAATATGCTGGTGAAGGCGCCGGTGGCGTTCGCCATGGGCGCGCCGTCATTCGCTAGGCGGGTGAGCCTCGGCGTCGTGATCATGCTGGCCGTCCTGTGGGCGGCCCATGCGGTGACGCGCCTAGGCTTCTGACGCGGCCGGTCAATGACTGAGCAGCACCCACCGGTCCGCATCGGCGATGAGGTCGCGGGTCACCCCGCCCAGGACCCATTCGCGCAGGCGGGAGTGACCGTAGGCGCCGGCGACGACCAGATCGGCGCCTGACTGGTCCGCCAGGCGCGACAAGGTGTGGCTGGCGCTTTCCAGGACAGGTTCGGCCAGGATTTCCGTCGCGATCCCATGGCGGGCGAGACGCGCAGCGGCGTCGGCCAGGTCCTGTCGCGCGTCGTCGAGGTCGTCCGGTGCGCAAACCGCCGCGAGGATGACGCGCCTGGCCCGCGCCAGGGCGGGCAGGGCGGCCGACACGGCCCTTCGGGCTTCACGCGTGTTCTTCCAGGCCACCAGGACGGTCTCGCCTTTGAACGGCGTCTCGCGCGTCGGCGCCACGAGCACCGGGGCGCCGGTCTCCATCACCAGGGCGTCCGGCGACGCGTGGATCGACGGATCGGCGTCGGCTGGTCCGCGCCAGGCCAGGATCAGGTCCGCCGCGGCCGCGCGCCGGGCCATGGCGGCAATGGGATAGGCGACGTGGGCGCGCCATTCGGTCTCGAGATCGCCACCCGCGAAGGCCGCCTGAAAGGCGGTCCGGGCGGCGGCGATTTCAGCGTCCACGGCGCGGACGATCCGCGCGAACACGGCGCCGCCACCGTCGGCGTCATCGGCATAGGGCCAGGGCGCCTGGGCGCCGAGGCCGACAAGGCGGGATCCGAACGACCGCGCCACCCCGCCGGAGGTTCGCAAACGCGCGCCACAGGCGTCGTCGGCGACCACATGGGTGAGCAGGGTTTTGAAGGGCATTTCACCTCACCGCCGGGTTGGCCCGTCTTTCGCGTTTCCTCAGATTCTCCGTAGCACGGAACTGCGCCGATTTTGACACTTGGCCATGTGGGTTCATAATCGGCTCCAGGCAAACCCGGGGAGGGCTTGATGGCGGTCCAGCGCGCGTGGTTGTTGGCATTGATCGGCTTGGTGTTGGCCGCCCCGTTCACGGTCGCCCTGGCCAGTGGCGGCGGCATGAGCGGCGGCGGCGAAATGCCCAGCGCCACGGCCCCGCAGTACGATCCCTCCAAGGAATATGCGGAGGGCATGTCCGCTTATCAGGGCGGCCGGTTCAAGGACGCCGCCCGATCGTTCGAGCATGTCACGATCGTCGCGCCCGACACCACTGTCGCCTGGCGCATGCTGGCGATGTCCCGGCGCGGGGCGAGCGATCTCAAGGGCGCGGCCAAGGCCTATGACAAGGCGTTGAAACTGGATCCGTCACCGGTGGATCTGCGCCGAGACTATGCCCTCGTGCTGGCTGATCTCAAGATGCCGGACAAGGCCCAGTCGCAACTGGCGAAGCTGAAGGTCTCGGCCGCCGCCTGCGCCGAGACCTGTCCCACCGCCGCGGCGCTGAAGTCGGCGATCGACCAGGTCGAGTCGGCGTTGCAGGGCGCGGCCGCGCCGAAGCCGTCTGCCGCCTTGTCGCCGCCGGCCGTCGCGGTCGGGGGCGATGCGGCCTATCTCGAGGCGGTCGCCGACATCAATGACCGGCGCTGGCTGGACGCTCTGGCGGCTCTCGATCGCGCCGAGGCGGTCCTCGGACCGCATCCGGACATCCTCACCTATCGCGGCTACGTCAATCGCCGCCTCGGTCATCTGGACCGCGCAGAGCGATTCTATCGCGCCGCGCTGTCCATCGCGCCGGAGCATCGCGGCGCCACCGAATATTATGGAGAACTGAAGGTCATCGAAGGCGACCTTCCGGCGGCGCGCGCGCTGCTGGCGAAGATCGACCGGCAATGCGCCTTCGGCTGCGCCGAGGCGGAGGAACTGCGCCGGTGGATCGACAGCGGACACGATCCGGCCTCCTGATCGCGGCGCTTTTGCTGCTGGCGGCGCCGGCCCTCGCCGAAGGCATCGGCGGCTCGGCGCCGGTTCTGAAGGGTTTACGATGGCTTGCGCCGCGCGCCGACGCGGTCCGAAGCCTCTCTCGCAGGCCGACGGAGTGTCTCGCCAGGCCGGCCAGGGGCGTCGACGTCTGGTCGGTGGAGGTCGGGCGCGCCGCCTTTCGCACGCCGGTCCTGCTCGGCGGCCCGGCGGCCCGGGCCGGCATGGCTTGCGAGACCTGCCATCGCAGCGGCCGGTCTAACCCCGAATTCTACCTGCCGGGCGTCTCGGGCGCGGCCGGGACGGCGGACGTCACCACCTCCATCCTGAGCACCCATCGCGGCGATCACCTGGACAATCCGCGTCCCATTCCCGACCTCAGCGGCCCGAAGGCGCATCTCAAGACGCCCCAGAGCGAAGGCTCCGCAGAGCTTGTCCGGTTCATCCATGGCTTGATCACCGAAGAGTTCGACGGCCCCGAACCGCCTCCGGCCGTTCTGGAAGGGCTGGCGGCCTATGTGCGCGCGCTCGACCCGCGCGCCTGTCCTGCCGCCGCCGACGAACCGGTGACGGCGGAGGCGGCGTTCAACGACGCTGCGCGCGCGCTTCGCGCCGGCCGGATCGCGCTCGTGCGACAGGATCGGGCCACGGGCGTGGCGATGATCGCCGCCGCGCGAGCGGCTCTCGGCGACATGGCTGAACGGTTCAGCGGTCCCGGACCGAGCGCCGTGCGAGGGAATCTGGAGACGGCGGCTCGGGAGCTGGCCGATATCGCCGCCGCCGCGCGTCAGGGCGCGCCAGATGCGGCCGGGCGCCTCGACGGATGGCTGTGTCGGTCAGCGATCCTCCGCGCCGAGGTTCTCAGGCATGCGCCTGCGTCGCTCTATAGTCCCAAGGTGCTGGCGGCGGCGCTACGATCGGCCGACGTCCGCCGCTGACCGGAGTCGAGCGCTTTCACGGCCGCCGCGAGTTCCATCCGCATGGCGTCACGCAGGGAGTCCGGCTTGAGAATTTCGACCTTGTCGCCCCAGGTGAACAGGTGCCAGGCCAGTTCGCGCATGCCGCTGGCCTGGAAGCGCACCAGCACCGACCCGTCGGGTTGAAGCGCCGTCGTCTGGGTGGGATGGAACCGCCAGCCGAGCGCGTCTTCGGCCCCGTGCGGCAGGATGCGCAGCGCCACGTCCTCCGGTTCTCCCTGATAGATACCGAAGGACCGGCTCGCATAGTCGCCCAGGCTGAAGTCGGCGGGCGCGGCGGCCGGTCTGTCGAGAACTTCAAGGTCCCCGATTCGGTCAAGGCGCCAGTTGCGCGGCGCCACCGTGTCCTTTTCCGCGGCCACGAGATAGTTGGCTCGCCCGAACATCAGGCCATAGGGCGTCACCTCGCGCACCGCGCCGGGCGTGCTGCCGCCGGCGTAGACAAAGCGGAGCGCGCGCAGCGCCATCAGCGCCTGCCGCACCCCGGCGATCAGCGCCTCGTCCTCGAACGGACGCGGACCGGCCTGCACGGCGACGGTCTCGGCGCGCACCAGCGCCTCGACGTCGGGGGCCATGCGTCGCAGGGCGCCGGCGCGCATCGCCGCGCGGACCTTACGCTCCAGGCTCTCCAGAGCCCGGGCCCGCGGCGACGCCCCCGCGGTGTGCAGCGCGGCGGAGGCCTTGTTCAGTTCCAGCAGTTCCTCGGTGGTGGGCGACTGGAAGAAGCCATCCAGGCCGTGCGGGATGCGGAAGCGTTTGGCGGCGCCGTCCGGAATCTCCTCCATCTGCGGAAACAGGGACGCCAACGCGTCGCGCATCCGTTCGGCCGTGCGCCGGCCGACCCCGGCCTCCCAGGCCATTTCATCCAAGGTCAGGCCCTCGGCGCTGGCGGCCAGCCGCCGGGCGAGGTCGAGCAGGCCTCCGGCTTTTTCATGACGCATGGCGCACCTGCGACCGATTCTGTCGTAAATCGATCCTAAACCTTGGGCCCAGACGCACAAGGAGACGCCACCGATGGATCCCGCCTTTTTCGCCCTGTGGCTGATGAGCCTCGTGGTGGTCGCCGCCATGGGCCTTCGCTTCGCTCTGCGGGCGAGCCTGACCCTGTGGTTCCTGGCGGGTGAGGGGATCGAGGCCGCCGCCCTGCGCGCGCGCCGAATTCGCCGCGTCCCGTTTCGGACGGTGGCCCGCGCGCCCATCCGCATCGTCGCGCTCCGCCGGCGCGAGGCCTGGGCCTGCCGATCGGGCGCTGACTCCCGCCGCGCGGCGTGACCTGATGGCGACCGGGCCCCGCGGGGCCGAATCGGAGCGGCCGTCATGCGCCTGAGAGTGATCGACATCGAGACCACCGGTCAGGCGCCGCCGGCCGAGATCATCGAATTCGGCCGGGTGGATGTGACCCTTGAAGCGGGCGGGCTCTGGCATGTGGGCAAGCCCATGGCGAGACTCTACCTGCCGCTGAACGGCATTCCGGCCGAGACGATGGCCGTACACCATCTTACCGAGGCGATCATCGGCCCCGACGCGGTTGTCTGCGATTCGGAGAAGCTGCGTATGGCGGTTTGGGCGGCCGGCGACCCTGATGTGCTGGTGGCCCACAACAGCGCCTTCGAGGAGAGCTTCATCCCCGCGGCGATCACCGCTCCCGTTCCCTGGATCTGCACCTACAAGGCGGCCCTGCGGGTCTGGCCCGAGGCGCCGCGCCATTCAAATCAGGTGCTGCGCTACTGGCGCGGTCTCGATCTCGACGCCGATCTGGCCATGCCGCCGCACCGCGCCGCGCCGGACGCCTATGTCACCGCCATGGTGCTGATCGAGCTCCTGAAATCCGCGTCGGTTGACGAGATGGTCGCCTGGACCAAGGAGCCCAAGCTCCTGCCGACAATCCCGTTCGGCAAGCACCGCGGCCTGACCTGGGCCGAGGCGCCCCTCGACTATCTGCAGTGGGTGACCCGCCAGAGCGACATGGATCCGGACGTGGTCTGGAACGCGCAGCGGGCGCTTCAGGCGCGCAAATCCGCCTGATCGCGGACTAGCGCGTCTGAACGGCGCGGAGCAGGCGCCTGGCGTTGTCGGCCAGCGGGGCGTTGCTGGCGGGCGCCACGAACCGGTCAGGCGCGTCCCAGCCGGCGAAATTCGTCCCATAAACCAGGCGGCTCACGCCCACGCGCTCGACCAGCAGATCCACAGCCCGCGTGTCGTGCATGTGGATGTCGTACCACAGCCGGCCGAGTTGTTCGGCGAAGGCGTGCTCGCCCTTGAGATGGTCGCCCGCCCACGCCCGCTTGTGCGAGGCGTGCTCGAGCCGCCCCCAGACCAGGGCGATCGCGCCGCCGCCATGGCTGATGCAGATATCGAGCGTCGGATGGCGATGGATCACGCCGCCGAACAGCAGGGTTGCGACCGCGACGGTCTCCTGGGCGGTGAAGCCGGCCATGATGTCCAGCTCATAGCGACGCAGGGCGGGGGAGCCCGGCGGGCCGTCGATTCCGGCGGGCGCGGGGTGGATGAAAAGCGGGATGTTCAGGTCGGTGACCGCCTCATAGAACGCGTCCATGGCCGGGTCGTCCAGGCCGTGCGGCATGTCGGGGCCGATGTAGGCGGCCAACATGCCCAGGTCACGCACCGCCCGCCGAAGTTCCGCGATCGCGGCCGGAATGTCCTGCATCGGCAGGGCCGCGGCGCCGCCCAGGCGGCCCGGGCAGTGCGCCACAACCTTCGCCAGAGCGTCGTTGTGCGTACGGCAGAAGGCGATCGCCTCGGGTGCGGGGATGTAGTGGAAATAGGTCAGAGGGTTGGGCGAGAGGAGCTGCCAGTCGATGCCGGCTTCGGTCATCCGCCGCAGGCGTAGATCGACGTCCATGAAGGCGCTGCCGCGATAACGGACGTTGCGCAGTCTGTAGTCGCCGATGCGGAAGACCGGCGCCCCGTCGGCGTCGGTGAACAGTTCGGGACCGAAGCGGCCCGCCGCGCCGAACGTCTCCTCCAGTACGGCGTGGGCGTGGATATCGACCACGCGCGCGTCCAGCAGACTCATGCGCACCCTCCCGTCCTGTTGTGTCGTCACCGCGGACGGCGCGCTTTGGGGAAGAATATATCGACTTCGATTGTTTTTGCCATCGCCGCCCGACCGCCCTAGGCTGCGGTCAGGAAACGCCCAGCGAACGAGTGAAACATGACCGTCGCCCTGCGGGTCAACGGCGAGGACGTCCGGATTGACGTCACCGACCGGACCCTGCTCATCCATGCCCTGCGCGATCATCTGCGCCTCACCGGCGCACACATGGGGTGTGACACCAGCCAGTGCGGGGCCTGCACCGTGCTGGTTGATGGGGTGGCGGTGAAGAGCTGCGCCATGCTCGCCGGCCAGGCCGACGGCTGCGAGGTGGTCACCATCGAAGGTCTCGCCCGGGACGGCGCGCTTCATCCGATGCAGGCGGCGTTCGCCGAACATCATGGCCTGCAGTGTGGGTTCTGCACGCCGGGGATGATCATGCTGGGCATCGATCTCGTCCGCCGGCGGGGCGCCGCGGACGAGGCGACAGTCCGGTCCGAGCTCGCCGGCAACCTCTGCCGCTGCACGGGATATCAGAACATCGTCAAGGCGATCGCCGCTGGCGCGCGCGACATGGCGGGTGCGGCGTGAACCAGGTTCCCATGGGCCGCAATTTCGGCCGGCCGGTGCGCCGGCTCGAGGACGGCCGTTTCATCCAGGGCAACGGCCGGTTCGTCGACGATGTGATCCTGCCGCGCCAGACCTACGCCGCCTTCGTCCGCTCCCCCTACGCCCATGCCCGAATCACCGGGCTCGATGCGGCGCCTGCGCTTCAGATGCCGGGAGTGGTCCGGGTGATGACCGCCGCCGATCTTGCCGGCGCGCCCGACATGCCCTGCGGCTGGATGATCCATTCCCGCGACGGCGCCGAGATGAAGGTGGGCTCGCGCCCCCTGCTGGCCTCGGACACCGTGCGTTACGTGGGCGAGCCGGTCGCGGTGGTGGTGGCCGAGAGCCGCGATCAGGCGCGTGACGCGGCCGAGGCGGTCGCCGTCGACTATGACGAGCTGCCGGTGGTGGTGGACTGCGGCGACGCCATGGCGCCGGGCATGCCCCAGCTCCACCCGGCGATCTCCGACAACCTGGCCTATGACTGGGAACTGGGTGACGAAGCCGCCGTCGACGCCGCGCTCGCCGTCGCCGCGCACCGGGTCGAGCTGACCCTCCGCAACAACCGGCTGATCCCCAACGCCATGGAGCCGCGGGCCTGCAACGCCGACTGGGATGCGCAGGACGAAAAGCTCACCGTCTGGATGACCCACCAGAACCCGTTCGGCATGCGCACCCTCTATTCGGCCTATTACGGCCTCGCCGCCGAGCACAGCCTGCGGATCGTCTCGCCCGACGTGGGCGGCGGCTTCGGAGCCAAGGCGCCCAACTATCCCGAGGAGGTCGTGGTCGCCTTCGCGGCCAAGCTGGTGCGCCGGCCGGTGAAATGGACCGCCGATCGCACCGAGGCCTTCCTCACGGACGCCCATGGCCGCGATCATCTGACAACGGCGACCCTGGGCCTGGACGCTGAGGGGCGCTTCCTGGCGCTGAAGGTCGACACCATCGCCAATATGGGCGGCTATCTCTCCACCACCGGCTCACTGATCCCGACCTATATGTACGGGACCATGCTGTCGGGGCAGTACGTCATCCCGGCGATCCATTGCCGGACGCGGGCCGTCTACACCAACACCTGTCCTGTCGACGCCTACCGCGGCGCGGGGCGGCCCGAGGCGGCCTATGTCGTCGAGCGAATCGTCAATGTCGCGGCCAGGGCGATCGGCGTCGACCAGGCCGAAATCCGCCGCCGCAACTTCATCCGCGACTTTCCCTATCAGACTCCGGTTCTGTTCGAATACGACAGCGGCGACTATGAGGGCAGCCTGAACCAGGCGCTGGCGCTCTCCGACTATGCCGGTTTCCCCGCCCGCAAGGCCGAGGCGGCGGCGCGCGGCAAGCTGCGGGGAATCGGCGTGGCGGCCTATGTGGAGGCCTGCGGCATCGGCCCCTCCGCCATACTGGCCAAGCTCGGCGGCGGCGCTGGGATGTGGGATTCGGCCGAGGTCCGGGTCAATCCTGTCGGCACGGTCGAGGTTCTCAGCGGCGCTCACTCCCACGGTCAGGGTCACGCCACGACCCTCGCCCAGCTCGTCGCCGACCGCTTCGGCGTTCCGATCGAGTCCATCCGCATCGTCCAGGGCGACACCGACCGCATCCAGGCGGGGACAGGCACCTACGGGTCGCGCGCGTCGGTGGGCATGTCGGCGACGTTCAACGCCTGCGAGAAGATCATCGCCAAGGGTAGGCGCATCTGCGCGCACCTGCTCCAGGTCCCCGAAGACAGCGTCCGCTTCGCCGATGGCGTGTTCGCCAGCGCGGCCACCAACAAGACGATCCCCTTCGGTGAGATGGCCGCCGCCGCCCATGCGGCCAACGCCTTTCCGACCCGCGAGATCGAGCCGGGGCTGGTGGAGTCCAGCTTCTTCGACCCGCCGAACTTCACCTATCCCTCGGGGGTCTATGTGGCGGAGGTGGAGATCGATCCGCTCACCGGCGTCACCGAGGTCGCGGCCTTTTCGGCGGCCGACGACTTCGGGATCATCGCCAATCCGATGATCGTCGAGGGCCAGATTCACGGCGGTCTCACCCAGGGCATTGGCCAGGCGCTGTGGGAGGAATGCCGCTACGATCCCGACACCGCCCAGCTGATTACCGCCTCCTATCTGGATTACGGCATGCCGCGAGCCGACGGTCTGCCCGAGTTCCGCCTCGCCTTCGGCTGCGCACCATCGCCGTCAAATCCGCTGGGGATGAAGGGCTGCGGGGAGGCGGGCGCGATCGGCTCGCCGCCGGCGGTGATCAATGCGATCTGCGACGCCCTGGCCATCGACCATCTCGACATGCCCGCCCGGCCGGAGAAGGTCTGGCGGCTGCTCCATCCGAAGGCCGCCGGCTGATGTACGATCTTGCCTATGTCCGGCCGGGTGGCCTCGCCGAGGCCACGGCCCTGCTCGAAGCCGACGAGAACGCCACCGCGCTGGCCGGTGGCCAGACCCTGTTGCCCGTGCTCCGCGCGCGCCTGGCCTCGCCATCGCGGCTGGTGGACGTGGCCCGTCTGGCGGAGCTCAAGGGCATGGCGCTTGACGGTGACCGGGTGGTGATCGGCGCGGCGGAAACCCACGCGGCGGTCTCGCAGAGCCCGGTCGTCGCCGGCGCGATTCCCGCCCTGGGGCGGCTGGCCGGCGGCATCGGCGATCCGCAGGTGCGGAACCGCGGCACCCTCGGCGGCGCGATCGCCAACAACGATCCGGCCGCCTGCTATCCGTCGGCCGCCCTGGCGCTGGACGCCGTGATCCGCACCACGCGGCGTGAGATCGCGGCGGCCGATTTCTTCACCGACCTGTTCTCCACCGCGCTCGAACCCGGGGAGCTGGTGACGGCCGTGATGTTTCCGCGCTGTGCGCAAGCGGCCTATGTGAAGTTCCCGAATCCGGCCTCGCGTTTCGCCCTGATCGGGGTCTTCGCGGCGCGAACCGCGGCCGGGATGCGCATCGCGGTCACCGGCGCGGGCGCGGGCGTCTTCCGCTGGCGCGAGGCCGAGCTGCGGATTGACGCTGGCGGCGGGGTCGCCGACCTTGACGATCTCGCTCTGCCCGAGGACGCCTTCACCAGCGACCTTCATGGCTCGGCCGACTATCGGATGCATCTCGCCCGCGTCATGACCGGGCGGGCGATCGCCGCCGTCGATGCCTAGGACCGGGCCGGCCGACACTCTGGACGAGGCGCCGGTCGAGGGGCGCTACTCGTTCCTCATCCACCGGATCAACGCGCACCTCGCCAGGCTGTGCAACCCGATGTTCCGGCGCTGGCGTGTGGATATCGATCTGGCGCGCCTGCTGGCCGTGCTCGATGAGCGGGGCGCGATGGCGGCCGGGGAGATCGTGCGGGTGATGGCGCTGCCGCAGTCGACCATCTCGCACCAGGTCAAACGGCTGGAAAAGCTGGGCTATGTCCGCCGCACGTCCGACCTGCGGGATTCACGGATCGTCACGGTCACCTTGACCGAGGCTGGACATGGGGTCGCGCGGGACTCCAACCGGCTGAGCCGGCAGGTGACATCCATCCTGGAGGCGGCCCTGGGCGACATGGACCGCCGCGCCTTCGCCGCCGCCCTCGGCCGGGTCGACGCCGGGCTCACCGCGCGCCGCAGCCTGGGCGACGCGCCGTGAGCGGCCGGACATCGAAGGGGCTGCCTCATGCCGGCTGACGCGGTTCTGATCGAGAACGGCCTGGTGTTCGACGGGACCGGGACGCCAGCGTCTGTGGCGCCCGTCGCGTTCGACAAGATCATCCGCGCCGTCGGGCCGGCGGCGCTGGACTGGGCGCGGGACCAGGCGGACGTCCGCCGGATCGACGCCAACGGCATGACGGTGATGCCGGGCCTGATCGACGCCCATTGCCACATCAGCTTCGACGAGCCGCATTCCAACGACGAACTGTTCTTTCATCGCCGGGAGGGCCTGGCGGCCATCGTGGCCGCCTACAACGCCCGCAAGGTTCTGCGCGCCGGGGTGACGAGCCTGTTCGACGCCGACTCCATCTTCTCCGTCTCCCTCGACCTTCGTGACGCCATCGAGGCCGGCATCGCGGAGGGTCCGCACATGGCCTGCGGCGGCAATGCGCTGTTCACCTCCGTCGGCGGCACGGCGGGCATGCTCGTCCCCGACGAGGGGGCGATCGGCTATCTCAAGGTGACGCGGACGCGGGACGAGATCGTCGCCGAGATCCGGCGCCAGGCCAAGCGCGGCGTCGACTGGATCAAGATCCACGTGACCGGGATCATCCCCCGGCAAAAGGCTTCCGGTGAAATCCAGGTGTGGAACCGCGACGAGCTTCAGCTCGCCGCAGACACGGCCCACGAACTCGGCCTACCGATCGTCGGCCATTGCCGCAACGCCTCGAGCACGCGCGACGCCGCGCGCGCCGGCTTTGACATGATCCTGCACGCCACCTTCATGGACGACGCGGCCCTGGCGGCGGTGGTGGATCGCAAGGTTCCCATCGTGCCGTCCCTGACCTTCCAGGCCGTGCTGGCCGAGCATGGCGATCGCGTGGGCGCGAACCCCGAGCTGCGCGAGACCTTCCGGCGCGAGATCGCCGAGGGCGGCCGTGCGCTCCGTCAGGCCTACGACGCCGGCGTGCCCCTGCTGTGCGGCAGCGAGAGCGGTTTCTCGATCACCCCCTATGGCGAGTGGCACTGGCGGGAGCTTCAGGTCCTGGTGGAGGATCTCGGCCTCACGCCGCTGCAGGCCCTGGCCTGCGCCACGGGCGAGGGCGCGCGGGCGTTCGGCCGGCCGGGTCAGCTAGGCCTGCTCAAGCCCGGCCTGCCGGCGGACGTGATCGTCGTCCGGGGCGACGCGACGACGGATGTCACCCTGCTCGGCCGGCCGGGGGGGCTCGCCCACGTCTTCAAGGACGGCGTCCGCATTGACACCGAGACCCCGACGCCGCCCCGGGGACCTCTGCCCTCCTGGCGGGTCAGCGCTTTTTCCGCGGCGCCGGCCACCCGCGCGGCCACGCTTGGCTGGGACAGCGACGGGGAGGATCGATGAGCGTCCATCAGATCGACGACTTCGCCGGTTGCGTACATGCGCTGAAACAGGCCGACCTGCGGCAGGCGCTCTATGACGAGGCGGAGATCCTCATGGCCCGGGCCGTGGTGAACCTGCACGGGGCCGAGCACCGGGCGCGGCGCGAGGTCGAGGCCACCGTGTTCCGCAAAGACGTCTTCCTGCACTATGAAAAGGTCGTGCTGCCCCAGGTCCTCGACGAGACCCTCGCCCCGTTCCTGGCGGCCGGGCGTGGGGACCTGAAGGAGATCGGCTACCGGATTCTGCTGAACCTGACGGTGGATTTCACCGGCGTCGAACGTCCCGAGCGCAGCGCCGCGGAAACCACCCGCCTTTTGGATCTGATGCGGGAGTTCAGTCTTGCCCCGACCCTCGGTCAGTCGCGGCTGGAGGACACCGGGCCGCTGAAGGCCCGCATCGGCAAGGCCATCGGCGAATTCGACAACGCCTTCTTCCGCGCCTCCCTGGAGCGGCGGCAAGGGCTGCTGGCGGACGTCGAGGCCGGCCGCCTGCTGCGGGAGGCGCTGCCGCGGGACGTGCTCATGGCGCTGGTTCAGGCGGGGGGAAGCCTGGCCATGCCGCGGGACGAGATTCTCAAGGAGGTGATCTACTTCCTGATGGCCGGCGCCCACACCTCGATCGACGCCCTGACCCATGCCGTCGACGACATGCTCGGCTGGTTCGCGGCCCATCCCGGCGACCGGGCCCGTCTGCGCCGCGATCCGTTTTTCGCCCAGGCCTGTGTGTTCGAGAGCCTGCGGCTCAATCCCTCCAGCCCGGTGGCCCAGCGGCGCGCGCTGTGCCCGATGGATCTGGGCGGCGCCGAGGCCGCGCCGGGAGATCTTGTGGTGGTCAATCTCCACGCCGCCAACCGCAACGCCAGCCTGTTCGGCGACAACCCCGACGCCTTCAATCCAGACCGGCCGCCACCCGTGGGCCAGCTTCCCTACGGCCTGTCGATGGGCTTTGGGGCTCACGCCTGTCTGGGTCGCAACCTGGCGGTCGGCGTGGTGGCGCGCCCGGGCGCCGACCCGGCGCAGCACCAGTACGGGACCGTCCCGCTGATCGTCGACGCCCTGTTCCGGGCCGGCGTGGCGCCCGACCCGGAGCGGCCGCCGCGCCGCGACGAGACGGTCACCCGCGCGGTCTGGACGGACTATCCCGTGGTGTTCGCCGAGGAGTCCGGCTCTTGACCCGTCAGGCCATCGTCACTGGCGGAGCGGCCGGAATCGGCGCCGAAATCTGCGCCGCCCTGGCGGCCGCGGGGTATCGCGTGGGCGTGCTGGACCGCGATGGCGACGCCGCGCGGGCGACGGCGGCGCGGCTGCCGGGGGCGGTAGGCCTGACAGCCGACGTCACCGACGCGGCCCAGGTCACGGCGGCTTTCGATAGCTTCGGGGCGACGCCGGATCTGCTCGTGGCCAATGCCGGGATCGTGCGGTTCGGCCTGCTGGCGGACCAGACGCCCGAGGACTTCCGGAAGGTGATCGAGGTCAATCTGGTGGGCGCCTTCATCACCGCGCGGGAAGCGGTGCGCCGCATGCTGCCGAATGGCGGCGGACATCTGATCGGCCTGACCTCCATCAACGCCTACGGACCGGGGCCCGGCGCGGGCGCCTATCCGGCGGCCAAGAGCGGTCTGTTGCAACTCATGCGGCAGTTCGCGGTTGAGTACGGCGGGCAGGGCGTCCGCGCCAACACCATCGCGCCGGGGTTCATCGACGGCGGCATGTCTGCGCCGATCTATGCCGATCCCAAGGTCCGGGCGATCCGCAGCGGCGGGGTGCCGCTCGGGCGGCTCGGCACGCCGGCCGATGTGGCCGCGGCGGTGCTGTTCCTCGACTCGCCGGGCGCCGGCTACATCACCGGGCAGGATCTGGTCGTGGATGGCGGGGTGACCCATGCGGTGCTCAGGAACCTGCCGCGCGAATGACGCGCCGGGTTCAGATCTTCAGCGGCGGTCATGGCCACGACTTCGGCGCGACGAGCGCAGCCCTGTCGCAGACATTGACCGCCGGTGATGGCGAAGTCCGGATCGATACCGACTTCGACGCCTGCGTCGAGCGGCTGGCGGAGACCGATCTGCTGGTGGTCAACGCCCTGCGCTGGACGATGACGCAGCATGAGAAATACGCCCCATTCCGCGCCGCGCACGCCTACCGGGCCGCGCCGGGGCGCATCGACCGATTGCGGGGCTGGGTCAGCGCCGGAGGGCGGTTGCTGGCCATGCACACCGCGGTGATCTGTTTCGATACCGAGCCCGGCTGGCTCGCCCTGCTCGGCGGGGGCTGGACGTGGGGGCTCTCACATCATCCGCCTCGCGGCGTCCTGCGGATCGCGCCCGTTGGGGCGGCGGCGTTCGATCTCGTCGACGAAGCCTATCACCACATGTCCCTGACGCCCGACGTCGAGGTCCGCGCCACCTGCACACTGTCCGAGGGGCCGCAGCCGGTCGCCTGGACCCGCCGGTACGGGGCAGGGATGGTGGCCGTCGACACCCTGGGCCACGACCGCGCGTCCCTGGAGACTCCCGGCCACGCCCGCCTGATCGAGACGCTGCTCGACGGGAGCTTCGCCGCATGAGCGACGTGGCCGGGCTGAGCATTCTGGTCACCGGCGGCGGCTCGGGAATCGGCCGGGCCGTGGCGGTCTGGCTCTCGGCGCGCGGCGCCCGGGTTACGATCAGCGGCCGCCGGGTCGAGGCGCTGCAGGCTGTCACCGAAGAGACGGGCTGCGCGGCCGTGGCCGGCGATGTCACCGACCCTGAGGGCCGCCGGCGCATGGTCGAAGCCGCGGTCGCCGCCGGCGGCGGACGCCTGGATGGACTGGTCAACAACGCCGGGGTCATGCTGCGTGCGCCCATCGAGGACCTTGACGAGGCCGCGGTGCTGCGCGCGTTCCACACCAATGTGGTCGGCGCCATGATGCTCACCGGTCTGGCGGCGCCCGAGCTGGCGCGGACGCGGGGCTCGGTGGTGTTCATGGGCTCGGCCCACACCCGCCGGGCGTTCCCGGGCGCCTCGCCCTATGCCGCCACCAAGGGTGCGATTCAGACCCTGACGCAGGTCCTCGCGGCGGAACTGGGCGACCGGGGCGTGCGAGTGAACTGCGTTGTGCCGGGCGGCGTGCTCACCGAGATCAATGTCCGGGCCGGGGTGATGGACGCGGACGCCGCGGCGGAGCGGCACAGGGCCATGGGCGCGATGCAGGCGATCGACCGGTTGGGCGAGGGGCGCCACGTGGCCCAGGCCGTCGAGCATCTGCTGTGCGCGGAATGGACCACTGGCGCCATCCTGGATGTGGATGGCGGACTGGGGCTTGGGGTGACCCGGGGCTGACGGCGTGCCTGCGCCGGCTGTGACGATGCCGAAACGCCGTCGCTCGCGCCTCAGGCTCTTGAGAGCTCCATGTAGCCGGGGCCCGGCGCATGGCCGACGAAGGTCTTCCCCACATCCTCATAGTGCCGGTACGAGATCAGCGCGTGGTTGGCGGCCTGGTGCGCGTCGCGCAGCTGGCGTTCGAGCGGGCTGTCCATGCGGCTGCCCGTCGTGCCGGCCGTGTTGTTGATCATGTCGACGACCTCCCGCGCCGTCTGCGCGGCGTGCGCGCAGGCCAGCAGCGCAGGCCAGAAGACCTCCCACTCCGGCTCCAGCCGCCCGCCCTGCGACGGAAGCGGGCCGAGATGCGCCTCCAGCCGATCCTGGGTGTCCATGACGAAGGCCCGCGCCGACAGCAGCTTCGCCTGCGCCTCGCCGATCCGGTATTGCACCTGCGCCTGGTCCTTGAGCATCGACCCCGAGCCCCAAGGCGTCTTGCCCTTGGCCAGGTCGATGAAGTTGTCGATGGCGCCGCGACAGACCCCCAGCGCCACGGCCGCCTTGTTGTAAACCGCGTGAGTTGGGTTGCGGTAGGTTGGGTTCGCCCAGGTTTCCGAGGGCCCCAGTGAGCGCCCCGGCAACAGGTGCTCGGGGGGTACGTAGCAGTCGGCCATGCGCACGTCGTGACTGCCCGAGCCGCGCATGCCCGCCGTGTTCCAGGTGTCGATGATCTCGAACTCGCCGCGGGGCGCCATGAACGACGCCTCGGCCGGCTGGCCAGTGGCCTCGTCCACGACCATTGATCCCATCAGGAAATTCCAGTTGGCGTTCTGACAGCCGCTCGCGAAGCCGCCCTGGTAGTTCAACCGCCAGCCTTCGCCGTCGCGCCGCGCGCGGCGGCCGGGATTGGGCCCGTTCGCCGGGCCGTGACCGGAGCAGACCAGTGCGTGCCAGTCGTCGAAGATCCGGTGCGCGAAGGCCGGATCCATGCGGCGGATGACCAGCGCATTGACCTCGGAGGAGATCTGCACGCACCAGCCCATGGAGCCGTCGATCGCCGACACCGCCTCGACCACCTCGATCTGCTCGCGGGCGGTGAGGCCTTCGCCGCCCAGCTCGCGCGGCAGGACGAAACGGTAGAGACCCTGCTCCGATATCAGTTTTGAGGCCCAGCCAGGCAGATGCCGAATCTGCTGCGCTTCGTCGCCCGCCGCGATGAGCGCCTCCTTCAGCGCCGCAATGCGTTCGAGGATCGGTGTCTTGGCGAGCGCGTCACGGCGCGCGAGAATCGCGGGTTGAACCATGGCCTGTGAGTCTCCTCGGCGGAGCTGGCTCGAGACCGCTCCGGTGATCGGCTGACCCGTCACCTTTGCGCGCAGTAGACCCTGACTGGACCGGGAATGCACGACCTTACGGTACCTTCGGACCGACGCGAGCCATCACGCGACCTCGAGGGGCGCGGAGCGCACGGCCCAGTACGACCAGGCCGATCGTCATCGGACTCCACGACCTGCGTTCGGGCATTGGGCTCGCCGAGGTCGGAGTGGAGACGACCGGTCCGGCGACGAGATCGTTCCTGATCGCAACCAGGAGGAGTTCTCCGGGCGGCGTGGGACCGGCCTAAATCCGGGTCTTGATGAGGCGTGGGATTTATTCCCCGAATGGTGCCGCCGGGCAGGATTGAACTGCCGACCTCAGCATTACCAATGCTAAACCCTGCCGAAATCGGGAGTTTCCGGGGGTAGTTGGGCGTAGCCGGAGCCCTTGTTTCTCATAGAGATTGGTGATTCTGTGTTCCTGGGCGTAGCCGGTGATTGTCACCTCGGTGCGGACCACGTGTGGACCACGGGACATGTCGGAAGCTGAAAAAAATCTAAGGCTTACGAAAACCACGTGCGATGCGGTGCGGACCACCGGGGCGCGTTTCACGATTTGGGACCCGGAATTGAAAGGATTCGGCCTTCGCGTCAGCGCGACGGGCGTCAAAACCTTCGTGATCCGTTACCGGGTCGGCGGCGGTCGGACCGGCGTCGAGCGCATGCACACCATCGGCCGCTTCGGGCCACTGACGGCCGACAAGGCGCGTGGACGGGCAAAGCTGGCGCTGGCGGACGTGGCGGGCGGTGGTGATCCGCAAGGCGGTCGGGCGGCGGCGCGGGCGGAAATGACCGTCGCCGAACTCTGCGACCTCTACCTGCTCGAAGGCTGCGGGACGCTGAAGCCGCTGACGGTCTACAATGACCGGGGCCGGATCGAACGCCACATCAAGCCGCTCTTGGGTCGCAAGCGGCTGACGCAGCTGGACCGGGCGGAGGTCGAAAAGTTCCTTGGGGCGGTGGCGGCGGGGAAGACCGCGACCACCGAGAAAACCAAGAAGCGCGGCAAGGCGGTGGTGACGGGCGGGCAGGGCGCGGCGACGCGGGCGGTTGCGCTCCTGAGTTCGATTCTCAGCTTCGCGGTCAGCCGCAAGCTGCGGTCCGATAACCCGGCGATTGGCGTCAAGAAGTTCAAGGCCCGCAAGTCCGAGCGCTTCCTGTCACCGGCCGAAATCGGCCGCCTGGGGGCTGCCTTGGAGGCGATGGAAGCGCAAGGCGTCCATCCCTACGGTTTGGCGATTATCCGCCTTCTGGCGCTCACCGGCGCGCGCCGTGACGAGATTGCGGGCCTGATGTGGAGCGAGGTCGATTTCGAACGCGGCGCGCTGAGGCTTGACGACTCGAAGACCGGACAAAAGGTGCTGAACTTGTCGCCCGGCGCCGCCGCGATCCTGGCGGGCGTCTCGCAGGTCGCGGGGACGCCCTACGTCTTCCCGGCGGGCAAAATCCGCGCCAAGGGCGACACGAAGGGCCAACGCTCCGGCGGCGAGGTCGGTGCGGGCTATTACAAAGGCGTCGCCAAGGTCTGGAATCACGCCCGCAAGAGCGCGGGGCTCGAAGGGGTCCGGCTTCACGACCTGCGGCATACCTTCGCTAGCTTCGGTGCTGGCGGCGGCTTCGGCCTCCCTGTCATCGGTGCCCTTTTGGGTCACCGAAATTCGGCAACCACCGCGCGCTATGCGCACCTTGCGGATGATCCTCTTCGCAAAGCGAACGATTGGATCGGCGGCCAGATTGGGGAGGCCCTGGCGACTCGGTCGGCCAATTGAGCGGATCTCTCTCGCGCTGGCTGAAAAGGCTAACGTCTAGATTTAGCGAAGAAAAATTCCGCCTTAGGACTGCGGATCTAAGTGAATCGTTAGAATATGAAATATTGCATAATCGGATTTTCAGTCATGATCCTGCGAACAGAAAGCGTATAATTCCGAGGGCGGTTTTTGAAACCACGAAAGAAGCCCGCAAAAATCTAGAATCCTACATATTTTCAGAGTTGACCTGCGAACGTCCCGGCGAGTTTTACATGTGTGTACTCTTCTGGGTCTATTTGGATTGGGACCTCTCGGCGTTGAGCGACACCAGGGCTGTCATTCGCGACCGGCTGATGATCCGCTATGAGGCCATCGCAAAGGCGATTGCAGCCCTTGATGAACTTGAGTCGGCCATGGAGCTTCCCCTTGGCCCATCCGAGCAACGGCTCTTGTCCCTCGCATGGTGGGCGGAACGCTTCAGTCGCTACGATGCCGAGCGCCATCCGCTGCGGAAAGCTCGCGATGGAATGATAAGCGATCCGCTTGACGTTAAGGCGATGGCGAAATCGAGCGGAGCGCTTCGGTTTCACCTGTCGCAGGCTAGAAGCCTGATATTGACGTCAGAATTTAGTGCTAAACCGACTATAGGCAGGCCCAAGGGTGGGTTCTTCCACGAATTTACAAAGCGACTATCCGCAGTTTGGAATGAACACACAGGAATTGTCCCGACATATTCATCCGGTTTGACGCGGACCAACCGACCGTCAAGGACCTGAAAGAGATTCCCAATCCAATCGGAATAAAACACTCCCTGCGGCGTCGCTTGGATCTTGCTGCCGCTTCCACCGCAACCAGCAAGTGCTGCCGCGAGAAGCAGCGGACTCAGGCGCGACCATTTAGCCAGTTGGCTCGAAGCCATCGGCTGTCGAACAGCCGGATGCTTCCCGTCATCCAGAACCATCTTGATCGCCCCAAGTTTTTTCCGCGACTCATTCCAACAGAGTCGTAGGACGCATTAGCAGCCGCCCTGGCACCGGCCGCAAGGCGCGGTGTGCTCGCTTTCTCGGGTGAAGACAGCTTGCGAGGCGGGTGATGACGGATTCTAGCGGTAGGTCTCGGTGGTTCATGGAGTCGAGGCATGTCAGCCGGACCCCAGCGCGGGGCCTGGTGCCGAGACGAGCCCCCTGGCAACGCCATGGTAGGTGCGGCGGACGGATTTTTTCTTGTGTGTGGACCATGTGTGGACCCGGCGAGGGCCCGGGGCCGTTTTTAAATTCATGCCGCGCTAAGGCGTTGAATTTATTCCCCGAATGGTGCCGCCGGGCAGGATTGAACTGCCGACCTCAGCATTACCAATGATGCGCTCTACCACTGAGCTACGGCGGCGTTGCCATTCGGGAGGAGCGGCCTTTAGCGAAAGCGGCGGGCCGAGGGAAGCGAAATCACGCTCCTGGTCGCAACCTACGTGTTTTCCTTGAGGGATTTTCCGCCACGCGGCGTCCCGGTTTTCAGGCACGCGTCATCGGCGGGCCCGCGTAGGTGGAGAGAGTGATGCTGATTTATCGCGCGTTGATCCTGGCGGGTCTGGCGACGTTCCTGGCCGTTCCTCTTCTACATGCCGAGTCCTTCGACACGGCGACCTCCGGACCGGTCGCCCTGGAAAGTTCGCCGCCGACGCTTGAGAGCGCGCTCACGCTCGGCCCGGTGCTGGGTCTGGCCGTGGCGGGGGCCGCCCTGCGCCGGCGGCGGGCGACCGGCCTGATCGCCTGAATTCGCCGGCCGGACGGCGGCCTTGACGTCAGGCGTCTGCCGCGCGACTGCGGAGACATGAGCAGCGCTGACGACCGCACCCCGGCGGAGCCCGGCTCCTCCGCCGATCCTCCTCTCCCTGACGAAGCCGCGCGCCGGGAAGCCCGCCGCGCCGCCGCCCTGCGCGCCAATCTCCGGCGCCGCAAAGCCGGTCCCAAGGCCGGGTGATCCGAACGCGCTGGCGCTTGCGCCCGCCCGGGAATAAGAGCCTATTTTTCCACGACTCGCCGGCCGCGACGCACGCGCCGCCACAAGGGCTCTGAATGGACAGGATCGCCATCGTCGGCGGCTCCCGGCTGAAGGGCGACATCGCCATCAGCGGCGCCAAGAATTCCGCCATCAAGCTGATGGCCGCCAGCCTTCTGACCGACGAACCGTTACGCCTGACCAACATGCCGCGCCTGGCCGACACCCGGTTCCTGGCCAATCTGCTGCGCCGTCTCGGGACCGAGGTGGTGGAGACCGTGGGACCTGACGGACCCCAGACCGTTCTCCACACGCCTGAGATCGTCAGTTCCTTCGCGCCCTATGATCTGGTCCGTCAGATGCGGGCTTCGTTCAACGTGCTGGGCCCTCTGCTGGCGCGAACCGGCCACGCCAAGGTCAGCCTGCCGGGCGGCTGCGCCATAGGCGCGCGGCCCGTGGACCTGCACCTGAAAGCGCTCGAGGCCCTCGGGGCGCACATCGATCTCAATGAGGGCTATGTCTATGCCCAGGCGCCGCGCGGCCTCGTGGGGGCGCGGATCGAGTTTCCGTTCAGCTCCGTGGGCGCCACCGAGCACGCCATGCTGGCGGCTGTCCTGGCCCGGGGTGATACGATCCTGGTGAACGCGGCCCGCGAGCCGGAGATGGAAGACCTGGCCGAGTGCCTCAACGCCATGGGCGCGCGGGTGGAAGGGGCGGGGACCTCCGAGATCCGCATCCGGGGTGTGGCGCGCCTCACGGGCGCCAGTCACGCCGTCATTCCCGACCGGATCGAGACGGGCACCTATGCGGTGGCCGCGGCCATGGCCGGAGGCGAGGTGCGTCTGACCAACACCCGCGCCGATCTGATCGAAACCCTGCTGGTCAAGATGGAAGAGGCCGGAGTCGAGGTGGAACGCCGCAATGACGGCCTGACCATCCGGCGCAACGGCGCCCGCCTGCAGGCGGTGAACGTGGAGACCGATGTCTTCCCCGGATTCGCCACCGACCTTCAGGCCCAGTTCATGGCCCTGATGACCATGGCCGAGGGCGAGAGCGTGGTGAAGGAAACCATCTTCGAGAACCGCTTCATGCACGTTCCCGAACTGGCGCGTCTGGGGGCGGACATCACCGTTTCCGGCGGCGAAGCGAGAATCCGCGGCGTTGACACGCTTCAGGGCGCGCCCGTGATGGCCACCGACCTGCGCGCGTCGGTGAGTCTGGTGATCGCCGCGCTGGCGGCCAAGGGCGAGACCATCGTCAACCGGGTCTACCATCTCGACCGCGGCTTCGAGCGTCTGGAGCAGAAACTTTCGGCCTGTGGCGCGGAGGTGCGCCGGATCAGCGGACCCGAAGACGGCGGCGACTGAGCCATGGACCCGTCATCGCCGTCCGCTAAGGCGCTTCGCCTCCTGGCCGAGGACGCCGATGACCTGGCGGTGATCTCCGCCGCCCTGCAGGACGCGGTGGCCCGGATCGGTGACATCAGCTGGGAGCGCGGCCCGCGCCGGCTGACGGTCGCACTCAACCGATTTCGCTGGGAAGCGCCGGATGGCGCGCATGAGCGAGTCCGGGCGGCCGTTCAGTTGGGCGGCGTCCTGGCCGTGCGGGCGCGGAACCTGCGCCCGGAGGCCAGGGATGCGGTGGTGCAGCTTCTGGCCGTGACCTTCCAGGCCGGCGAGGCGCCCGGCGGCGTCGTGACGTTCGCCTTCGCCGACGGCGCGGATCTGGCCGCCGAGGTCGAATGCGTGGATGTCGCCCTGGCCGACCTTTCAGCGCCCTGGACGACGCCGCACAGTCCCGAACACGACGGCTAGGCCCGCCGGGGTGGAAAAGACCTTTAAGTTTGCCGCGGCCTGCCCCATCTAGCCGGGCCATGCGCCGCTTCGATTTCTCCGCCCCCGGTTTTGACACCGTCTTCGACGCCTTCCTGGCCGAGCCTCGCGGCGCGCCGGCGGATGTGGAGAGCGCGGTCATCCGCGTCATCGACGCCGTGCGCGCCGATGGCGCCGCGGCGCTGGTGCGCTTTTCACGCGAATTCGACCGGACCGAGCTGACGGAGGAGACCCTTCGGGTGTCGGCCGAGGAGATCGCCGAGGGCGCCGCGCGGTGCGAGCCGCAGGTGCGCGCCGCCATCGCCTTCGCCGCCGCCCGCATCGGCGCCTATCACGCGCGGCTTCGGCCCGCGGACGGCGCCTTTACCGATGAGGCGGGCGTGCGGCTGGGCTGGCGGTGGACGCCTCTGGACGCCGTGGGCGTCTATGTGCCGGGCGGCCGCGCGGCCTACCCCTCCACCGTGCTGATGAACGCCGTGCCCGCGAAGATCGCCGGCGTCGGGCGGATCGCCATGGTGACTCCCCCTGGCGGACTGAAGCCTGCGGTGCTGGCCGCCGCGGTCGAGGCCGGCGTCACGGAAATCTGGCGCGTGGGCGGCGCCCAGGCGGTGGCTGCGCTGGCCTATGGGGCTGGGGCGCTCAAGCCGGTGGACAAGATCGTCGGCCCCGGCAACGCCTATGTCACGGCCGCCAAGCGCCGGGTCTATGGGCAGGTCGGCATCGACTCCCTGGCCGGACCTTCGGAGGTGGTGGTGGTGGCCGACGGCGCCAACGACCCAGCCTGGATCGCCATGGATCTGTTGGCCCAGGCCGAGCACGATCCCGACGCCCAGTCGATCCTGATCACCGACGACGCCGCCTTCGCTCAGGCCGTCGTCGACGCCGTCGCCACGGCGCTCAAGACCTTGCCCACCGCCGAGGACGCCGCCGCCAGCTGGCGCGATCACGGCGCGGTGGTCATCGCCCCGCGGGAGGCGGCCCCGGGTCTCGTCGACCGTATCGCCCCCGAGCACGTCGAGTTTGCCGTCGAGGCGCCCGAGGTTCTGGCCGACCGGGTGCGTCACGCCGGAGCGATCTTCCTGGGGCGCCACACGCCCGAGGCGATCGGCGACTATGTGGCCGGATCGAACCACGTCCTGCCCACCAGCCGGGCGGCGCGATTCTCCTCCGGGCTGTCGACGCTCGATTTCCTGAAGCGCACCTCCGTGCTGGGCTGCGATCCGGCGGCCTTCCGGGCGCTCGCCGGGGCCGGGATCGCCCTGGCTGACGCCGAGGGCCTCGCGGCCCATTCGCGTTCCATGAGCCTGCGGTTCAATCCGGAGCATTGACGGCTTCCGGGCGGGACAGAGAACGGTCTAGAAGAGTCTCATGCCGGCCGATCCCGCCAACCACCGCCTTCAGTCCGTGGAACTGGACGACGAGTCCCTGGCGGCGGCTTCGCGCGATCAGGAACAGGAGCGGCAGATCGCGATTTTCGACCTGCTGGAAGACAATAATTTCGTGCCGGACGGGGCCTCGGGCGGGCCCTACGATCTCCGCATCGCCCTGATCGACAACCGTCTGGCGCTCGACATCAGCGGCCCGGAGTATCAGCGCCGCCATCTGCTCTCCCTCTCGCCCCTGCGCGGGGTGGTGAAGGACTATCGGATGATCTGCGAGAGCTATTACGACGCCATCCGCAACGCCACGCCCCAGAAGATCGAGGCCCTCGATATGGGCCGACGGGGCCTGCACAACGAGGGCTCCAACGTCGTGCAGCGCCGTCTGGCCGGCAAGGTCGACATCGACATGGACACGGCCCGGCGCCTCTTCACCCTGATCTGCGCTCTGCAATGGCGGAACTGACGCCGGCGTCCCCCGGGCCGCTCCCCGGGGCGGTGCTGTTCACCTGCAACCTGAACCGGGTGCGCTCGCCCATGGCCGCCGGCCTGATGAAGCTCCGCTTCGGGGCGGCGGTGTTCGTGGATAGCTGCGGCCTGCACACCGGCACGGCGCGTGACTACCTGCCGCCGGGACCTGATCCGTTCGGGGTGGTGGTGATGGACGAACTCGGCTTCGATCTCTCAGGCCATGAGCCGAAGAATTTCAACGATCTCGAGGACACCTCGTTCGACGTGGTGATCTCCCTCACGCCCGGCGCGCATCACCGGGCGACCGAACTGGCCCGCCGCTGGGCCACCGAGGTGGAATACTGGCCGACGGCGGATCCCACGGTTGTCACCGGCCAGAGGGAGACGGTGCTGCAGGCCTACCGCGATGTCCGTGACGCGCTCGATCAACGCCTGGCGGCGCGGTTCGGACACGTCCGCACGTTCGGGGGATAGGTACGTTCAAGGCGTGGGCGGGGCTAGGTAGCCTTCGATGCGCACGAATCGATAGCCCGCCGCCTCGGCGTCGCTCACGTCGTCGGGCGTCGCCGCCAGTCGGACGCGGGCCGTCGCCGGATGCCGGTATAGCTTCAGCGGCGCGGCGCCCGGCCGGGGATCGGTCCAGATCCAGCCCTGCCCGGCCTCGAAGACGAAGCCGTCGGCCAGGGCGTCGCGCTCGCTCTGCGCTGAGGCCACCGTTTCCCGAAGGCTCCGCGCCTCCTGAACGAACAGTTTCAGCCGCGTTTCGCCAGCAGCTTCCAAGGTCATCACCCGGCCCTGTACCCGCAGCCGGTGATAGCCGGCGTCCTCGGCCTCGGCGACGGCGCCCGCGGCGGCGAGGCTAAGCCGGTCGCCCGTCGCCGGATTCTCATAGACATTGAGGTCTGCGAGGCCGTCTGCCTGCGCCGTCGCCGCGGCCTGAGCGACGGGTCGGGTTTCCTCCGCGGTCCGCGTCCAGTCACAGGCGTCCAAGGCGCGCTGGGTCCTGACGATGCCCCCCTCGAATGGCTGTTTGTAGCCGTCGGGCGTATTGCGGCTGTCGCCCAAGGGCAGGCCCAGAGAGCCGGAAGAGCCGCCGAACTGCACATAGAGTCGAAAGGCGCAGCCACTCACCGCATAGGCCTGGCCGGCTCGGGCGCCGGACATGTGCAGCAGAACGACCCCGATGTCGCCGAACGCCGTCGCCCGGGCGAGCGTGCCGAGGGGCGATGTGGCGGTCGGTGTTTCGGGGGCGGTGGCGCAGCCAAGCCGTCCGGTTTCGCCGCCCAGGTCTCGCCAGACGGCTGAGGCTGCTTCGCTGACCGCGAACCCGCAGATCATCGAGGACGCCGCGGTCGGCGTGGCCTGGACGGTCTGGGCGACGGCGGGGGGCAGGGAAAGGCCCTGAAGCCCGGCCAGAACCATGGCCGCCAGGGTCGCGACGTGGCTTGCAGAACGGGGTCTCGCCATGGTCACGCCTCGCGCCGGAAGGGCCTTCTAGCCGTTACGCCCGCCGGGCATCGACCTCAACGTCTAGGATGCGTATGATCAGGCCAAGGCGTGACGCCCGCGAGGTTCTTCGCGGGCGGCGCCGCTGTCTGCCATTTTCGAGGAGCCGCATGGCGAAAGAAGAATTGTTGGAACTGCCGGGCACGGTCAGCGAGCTGCTGCCCAACGCAACCTTCCGGGTGACGCTGGAGAACGCCCACGAAATCATCGCCCATACCGCGGGGAAGATGCGCAAGAACCGCATCCGCGTGCTGGCGGGCGACAAGGTCCTGGTGGAGATGACTCCCTACGACCTGTCCAAGGGACGAATCACCTACCGCTTCAAATAGGGTCGATCCGCCGTGGCGCCGCCTCGCGACAGCCCGGAGACCGGGCGGAGGCCGTTCTGGAAGCGGCCGGTGGTGATCGTTGGCGGTGTCGGGTCCGCGCTGGCCGCCGGCCTGGGCCTCGCCGCCCTGCTGAGCGGTCATGACCGCGGCGCCAGCGAACCGCCCCCCGCCTCGCAGGGCGGCCTCGTGGTTCAGACGGGCCGTGACGACGATATCAAACTCGATGAACGCCGGCCGCTCCGCTGTTTCGTGGATGGCAAGCTGGTCGGCGAACTGCCGCTGAGTGACTGTGCGCGGCGCAACGGCGTCGCGAGCGGCGCGCTCGATGTTGGGCTCGATCCCACCGGCGCCCTGGCCGCGGCCCACGGAGCGGATAGCCCCGTGACCCCGCTGCCCCCGGACGGGGCGGCCGACGCAGACGCGGCGCCGGCCTCCGCCGGAGCAACGCAGGTAGCGGCCATGGCCGCCGCCAGTCGGGTCGCCGGCTGCTGGCGCTATGCGGAAGGCGAGTGGAGGCGGCTGCCCGAGGATCTCGGTCTCTCGGCCTGCCTCCAGGCGCTCTATGCGGATCGCTGTGAACCCGCGCCCGCCTCCGCCTACGGCCGATGGGCGGATCGCACCCTGCGGCTCGTGGAGGGCCGTCTGGAGATCTCCGCCGACAACCGTAATTTCCGGCGGCTGTCCGATCATGCGCCCGGCTGCGCTGCGGGCGATCCCGGATAGGGCGTTTGCACGCTCGCGCCTTGGTCGTAGACTGGTCTCATGCGACGCATCCTTCCCCTTCTGACCTGTCTCGGCCTCGCCGTTCTGCTGGCCGGCTGTCAGCGAACCCTTGAGGCGCCCATGGACCGGGGCGTCTGCTGGCACCTGACGAAAGACGACGCCGGAAAGCCGAAATTCAACCGCCTCGCCGTGCAGCAGAAGGATCTGGAACACTGCGCGGCGCAGCTGGAAATGATGCGCCTGCAGTTCCGGGCTCTCGGGGCCGGGCAGGACACGGTCACCGGCGCCTATCAGGGTCAGTTCCTGTTCCTGCAGCGGGAAGGGGTGTTCACCGCGCAGACCGTAGATGGCTATCGCTATCCCTTCATGGTCCGCACGGGCGATGGCCGGCTCGCCGTCCCGGGGGCCATGCCGCAGTCATAGCAGCGGTGGACCGCAGCGCACGCTCCTGTGGACGGAATGGAACAAACCCGGAACTTCTGATTGCGTTCCGCAAAAAGGGTGCTAGCCTACCCGCAGATTCCGGCGCGTCTGGTCGCCGGGCGAGCCGGGAGGAGGTCCACATGGCGGGCAGTGTCAACAAGGTCATTCTGATCGGGAACCTGGGGCGTGACCCCGAAATCCGATCCCTGGGATCGGGCGACCGGGTCGCCAGCTTCAGCATCGCCACCTCGGAAACCTGGCGCGACCGCACGTCGGGCGAGCGCCGGGAAAAGACCGAGTGGCACCGGATCTCCATCTTCAACGACAATCTGGTGAAGGTCGCGGAGAACTATCTGCGCAAAGGCTCCAAGGTTTACATCGAGGGCGCTCTGCAAACCCGCAAATACACCGACGCCGCCGGCGTTGAGAAAACCGCAACCGAGATCGTCCTGCAGAAGTTCCGCGGCGAACTGACCATGCTCGACGGCCGGGGCGATAGCGAAGGCGGCGCGCGCGATTCCGACTCGGGCGGCTATTCCCCCGGACCCCGGGCGACTCCGTCCGGCCCGCGCGAGACCTTCACCGCCGATCTCGACGACGAAATCCCGTTCTGACGACTCCGGAGCCGGTCGGGGCTTAAGGCCGCTCCGACTGGCGTCCGCGAGATACGGATGCTAAGGAATTCGAACGGTAATCGTCCGATTCTGAAGTGCTGAACCCCCCATTTGACCGAAGAGATCCCCACCCCGCCGGGTGACCCCCAGCGGGGCCATGTGAGCCCGATCTCGATCGAGGACGAGGTCAAGAAGTCCTATCTCGATTACGCCATGAGCGTGATCGTGAGCCGGGCCCTGCCTGACCTTCGCGACGGTCTGAAACCTGTCCAGCGCCGCATCCTGTTCTCGATGAACGAGCAGGGCCACACGCCCGACCGCGGCTATGTGAAATCGGCCCGCGTCGTCGGCGACGTGATGGGCAAGTATCACCCTCACGGCGACCTTTCGATCTACGACACCCTCGTGCGGATGGCGCAGCCGTTCTCCATGAGTCTGCTGCTCATCGACGGCCAGGGCAACTTCGGCTCGGTGGACAATGATCCGCCGGCGGCCATGCGCTACACCGAGAGCCGGCTGACCAAGGCCGCCATGGCGATCATGGCCGACCTCGACAAGGACACGGTCGACTTCAAGGAAAACTACGACGGCAAGGAGAGCGAGCCGTCGGTTCTGCCCTCGCGGATCCCCAATCTCCTGGTCAATGGCGCCGGCGGTATCGCCGTGGGCATGGCCACCAACATCCCGCCGCACAATCTCGGCGAGATCGTCGACGCCTGCCTGGCGCTGATCGACAATCCCGATCTGCCGCTGGATGAACTCCTCGATATCGTGCCGGGACCAGATTTCCCCACCGGCGGCGAGATCATCGGCCGCACCGGCGCCCGGCAGGCGCTGATGACGGGCCGGGGGTCCGTCATCGTCCGGGGCGTGGCGACGATCGAGGACATCCGCAAGGATCGCGAAGCCATCATCATCACCGCCATCCCGTTCCAGGTGAACAAGGCGGCCATGGTGGAGCGGATCGCCGAACTGGTGCGGGAAAAGCGCATCGAGGGTGTCGGCGATCTGCGCGACGAGAGCGACCGGACCGGCATGCGCGTGGTCATCGAGCTCAAGCGTGACGCCAGCGCCGAGGTGGTGCTGAACCAGCTTTACCGCTTCACGCCGCTGCAGAGCTCCTTCCCGGTCAACGCCCTGGCGCTCAACCGCGGACGTCCCGAACAGCTGGGCCTACGGGACATGCTCCGGGCCTTCATCGACTTCCGCGAGGAAGTGGTGGTGCGCCGCACCCGCTACGAACTCTCCAAGGCGCGCGACCGGGCCCACGTCCTGGTCGGTCTCGCCATCGCCGTCGCCAATATCGACGAAGTCATCCACATCATCCGCTCGTCGAAGGACCCGGCCGAGGCCCGCGAGCGCCTGGTGGGCCGCAACTGGCCGATCGGGGACATGGCGCCGCTGATCGCTCTGATCGCCGATCCCCGCACCGTGATCGTTGACGACGCCTTCGTGCGCCTGAGCGAAGAACAGGCCCGGGCGATTCTGGCCCTCACACTCTCCCGCCTCACCGGCCTCGGCCGCGAGGAAATCCTCGGCGAGGCCCGTGAACTGGCCTCGGCCATCCAGGGCTATCTCGACCTGCTGTCATCGCGCGAGGCGATCATGGGCGTGGTCCGCGCCGAACTGGTGGAGGTCCGCGAGGCCTTCGCCGTGCCGCGCCGGACCCTCATCGTCGAGGGCGACGCCGATGTCGAGGACGAGGATCTCATCGCCCGCGAGGAGATGGTGATCACCGTCACCCATGGCGGTTATGTGAAGCGCACGGCGCTGGCGACCTATCGCACCCAGCACCGTGGCGGCCGGGGCCGGTCCGGCATGTCCACGAAGGACGAGGATGCGGTGACCCGTGTCTTCTCGGCCTCGACCCACGCGCCGATGCTGTTCTTCGCCTCCAACGGCAAGGCCTACAAACTCAAGGTGTGGCGGCTGCCGCTTGGCACGCCGACCTCACGCGGGAAGGCCTTCGTCAATCTCTTCCCGATCGAGCCGGGCGAGACCATGACCTCGATCCTGACCTTGCCCGAGGACGAGACGCAGTGGGACGGGCTCGACGTGATGTTCGCCACCCGCTCGGGCAATGTGCGGCGCAACAAGCTGTCGGACTTCGCTCAGATCAACCGCAACGGCAAGATCGCCATGAAGCTCGACGACGGCGACTCCATCGTCGGCGTGGGGCTGTGCACGGCGGCCGAAGATGTCCTGCTCACTACGGCGCTGGGCCGCTGCATCCGGTTCTCCGTCGACGACGTCCGGGTGTTTGCCGGGCGGGAATCGACCGGCGTTCGCGGCATCCGGCTGGGCGATGACGACACCGTCATCTCGATGGCTGTCCTGCACGGCGTCGATGCAACGCCGGCCGAGCGTACGGGCTATCTCAAGCACGCCAGCGCCATGCGTTCGGCGGGCCCGGGCGACGATGCGGATGCCGTGACCCCGAGTGAAGACGACGAAGAAGAGTCGGTCGGAACCGAGGGTGACAACCTGTCGCCTGAACGCCTCGCCGCGCTGGAAGCGGCGCAGGAATTCGTGCTCACCGTCTCGTCGGAAGGCTTCGGCAAACGCTCGTCCGCCTACGACTATCGCCGCACGGGACGTGGCGGTCAGGGCCTGATCGCTCATGACCTGTCGCGCCGCGGCGGCCGCCTTGTCGCGTCCTTCCCGGTGGAGGATGCCGACGAGATCCTGCTGGTCACCGATCAGGGGCAGTTGATCCGCGTCCCCGTTAAACAGATCCGCACCGCCGGCCGCAACACCCAAGGGGTGACGATCTTCCGCACGGCTGATAACGAGCACGTGGTGTCCGTCGACAGGCTGGAGGGCCAGGCCGATCAGGCCGAGGACGGCGCCGCCGAAGACCAAGAAACGCCCGAGGGGGGAGACGGCCAATGACGCGCACAGGGCTCTATCCGGGGACGTTTGACCCCATTCACAACGGGCATCTGGACCTCATCCGCCGGGCGCTGAAGCTCGTGGACCGTCTCGTGATCGGCGTGGCGGTGAACAGCGGCAAAGGCCCGATGTTCACCCTCGAGGAACGGGTTGAGATTCTCAAGTCGGAGACCGCCGGCTTGCCGGGCGCGGAGATCGTGGTGCATCCCTATTCGGGCCTGACCCTGACGGCCGCGCATGAGGTCGGGGCCTCGGTGATTATTCGCGGCCTGCGCGCCGTGGCCGATTTCGAGTTCGAGTTCCAGATGACGGCCATGAACCAGCAACTGGACCGCAACGTCGACACGGTCTTCCTCATGGCCGATCCCCGGCATCAGGCGATCGCCTCGCGGCTCGTGAAGGAGATCGCCACCCTCGGTGGCGATGTCTCGCCGTTCGTCAGTGCCGGCGTCAAAGAGCGCCTGATGGCGAAGGTCGCGGCCCGCTGACCCTCATGAACCGTTTCGTCCTGGCTCTTCTGGCGACGGCCGCGCTGACCTCCTCGGCCTTGGCCGCTGCGCCCGCGCCTGCGACGCCGCCGCCGGCGGACTCCGATTTCCGCACGCCCGATCCGCAGAACGTGCTGGTCATCGACACCACAAAGGGCCGCATCTTCTTCGAGCTGAGTGCGGCCGCCGCGCCCCAGGCCGCCGCGCGGGTGCGCGAACTGACCCGGTCGCATCTCTACGATGGCCGATCGTTCTTCCGGGTCATCGACGGCTTCATGGATCAGACTGGCGATCCCAAGGACGATGGCACGGGCGGCTCGACCCTGCCCAACCTGCCGCCCGAGTTCACCTTCCGGCGCGGAGCGGACTCTGGTTTTGTTCCCGCGACCAAGGCCGGCGGTCTTGAAGCCGGCTTCATCGGCCTCGTGCCGGTGATCGGTCAGCCCTCCGCGCTCGCGTTGATGACAGCGGACGGCAAGGTCGGGACCTTCGCCACCTTCTGTCCCGGTGTCGGCGGCATGGCGCGCGCCGACCAGCCGGACAGCGCCAACAGCCAGTTCTTCCTGATGCGCGGCGCCAACAGCCAGCTCGATCAGAAATACGCCGTGTTCGGCCGTGTCATCGCGGGCATGGACGTGGTCAAGTCCATCAAGACCGGTGAGCCGCCGCCCGCGCCCGCTGACAAGATGACCACCGTGCGCCTGCTCGCCGACATGCCGGCGGGCGACCATCCTCAGGTGCGTGTCGTCGACACCCAGAGCCCTTGGTTCAAGGCCATGATCGACCGGACGCGCGCCGAGAAGGTCGTGGACTTCTCCCTTTGCGACATCGAATTCCCAACCCAGATCAAGTGAGCCCCATGTCCGACCCGACCCTGATCATGACCCTGGATACCGGCCCGGTGACCATCCGCCTCCGCCCCGACCTCGCGCCGGGCCATGTCGCCCGCATCAGCGAGCTGGCCGAGGAAGGCTTTTACGACGGGGTGGTGTTCCACCGTGTCATCGCCGGCTTCATGGCCCAGGGCGGCGACCCGACCGGCACCGGCGGCGGCGGCTCGAAGAAGCCGAACCTGAAGGCCGAATTCACCAGCGCCCCGCACAGCCGCGGCGTCTGCTCCATGGCGCGCACCTCCGCGCCCCATTCGGCCAACAGCCAGTTCTTCATCTGCCTGGCCGACTCCAACTTCCTCGACAACCAGTACACGGTGTGGGGCGAGGTGATCGAGGGCATGGAAAACGTCGACGCCCTGCCCAAGGGCGAGCCGCCGCGTCAGCCCGGCAAGATCGTCTCCATGCGGCTCGGCGCCGCCTGACTCTCGCGCCGCGGCCCGCGCCGGCCGCGAACGTAGATAAAAAAAGCCCCGGAGCGGCGACGCTCCGGGGCTTTTCCATTTGGAAGCCTAAGAGCCGGGGGGCTCAGAAGTCCTTGCGGAAGTTGACGCCGAAATAGCGATTTTCGCGACGCGACTACGCCGCCGCGCGTCCGATCGGCAGCCGCGGCAACAGCAGCTGCAGCCATCCCAGGCCGAGCAGATAGGACACCGCCGCGATGGCCAGAAGCGGCGCATAGCCGGCGCCGCGCGTCAGAAGTTCCCCAGCCACGAAGACAATGGTCATGCCGGCGAGGTTGCCGCAGAGCGAGCCGAAGCTCGTCACCCGCCCGACGCTGGCGGGCGGCACGATGTCGGCCACCAAGGCGAAGAGATTGACCGAGAAGCCCTGGTGCGCCGCCAGCAGCAGGCCGATCAGACCCACGGCCACCCAGGGACTATGCGCCTGCAGGGCCAGCGGGGCCGGGGTGACCAGCAGGGCGCAGACCAGCATTGCGCCCTTGCGGGCCTTGCCCACCGACACCCCGCCGCGGATCAGCCGCGTTGAGATGAAACCCGCCAGCACCGAGCCCGTGGCCGCGCAGCCGTAGATCACCGCCAGCGGCGCGGCGAGCTGGGCCAGGCCGAGATGGAAGACGCGGTGAAAGAAGTCCGGCGTCCAGAACAGCAGCAGCCACCAGACCTGGTCCGACATCGCCTTGGCGCCGGCGATCGCCCAGGTGCGACGATCCCGCAGGATCGATCCGCTGAAGCCCTCGGGCGCGGCCGCCGACGCATCGGCGCCCGGGGCGGCGGCGAGGCAGAGCCGCGCGGTCGCCGCCAGCCAAAGCGCCACCCAGAGGAAACCCATGGCGCCGATGGCCAGGAAGGCGGCCCGCCATCCCCAGGCCAGCGCCAGCAAGGGCACGAACAGGGGGGTGACGATGGCGCCCACATTGCCCGCCGCGTTCGAGACGCCGATCGCCGCGGCGCGCTGGCTGGGCGAGAACAGGCTGGCGATGGTCTTGATGCCCGAAGGCGTGCCCATGGACTCGGTGAAACCCAGCGCGGCCCGCGCCAGGGCGAACTGCACGATCCCGCGGGCGAAACCGTGCGACATAGCGGCCAGGCTCCAGGCGGCGACGCCAACGGGATTGGCCCATTTCACGCCCAGCCGATCGACGATGCGGCCCGCGAACAGGAAGCCCACCGCGGCGGCGAACTGGAAGAGGGACGCGAGCCGCCCGTAGTCGGAGTCGGTCCAGTGCAGATCCTTCTCGATCACCGGCTTGAGGACCGCGATCGCCTGCCGGTCCACATAGTTGAGCACGCCGGCCAGGATCACCAGGGTCAGGATCAAGGTTCGCCAGCGCCCGGCGATCGTCGATTGCATGCGCGTCAAGCGAACTCGTCCAGCCGCACCACGCGTTTCTCGCGGGCGCTGAGCTCCGCCGCAGCGCCGATCGCCACCGCCTTGAGGCCGTCCTCGGCGGTCACCTGCACCGGCCCCCGGCCGCGCACGGCGTCGATGAAGGCTGCGAGTTGATAGTAGGTCGAGCCATGGTGGGTTCCGGCCTGCAGGGCCGCGGGATCGACGTCCACATGGGTGCGGACCACCGCCTTGGGCGCGCGAAAGCCGGTCCGCGGCGAGAAGATCAGGTCTCCGCCGGGAATGGTCACCTCGAGCTTGGCCTTGTCGCCGATGGCGGCCACGGCCTCCTGCTGCTCCTCGCCCTCGGCGAACATGCACAGATCCAGCATGGCCCGGCAGCCGCCCTCGAACTCCACCACGGTGTAGCTGTTGTCGATGATGTCCGGGGTCTCGCCGCCATAGCGCTCGTCGCGGTGATTCACGTCCATGGCGCCCGAGCAGAACACGCTCACCGCCTCGCGGCCGACGATCAGCCGCATGAGGTCGAAGAAGTGACAGCACTTCTCCACCATCGTCCCGCCGGTATTGCGGTTGAAGCGGTTCCAGTCGCCCACCTTCACCAGGAAGGGAAAGCGGTGCTCGCGGATCGACAGCATCACCAGTCGTCCCACCGCGCCGGCCTGAAGCTCATCGATGAACCGCGCCACCGGGGGCATGTAACGGTATTCCATGCCGGTCCAGAACACCGCGCGCCGCCCGGCGGCCTGCTGCGCGGCCCAGCGGGCGTCGGCCACGGTGGTGCAGAGCGGCTTCTCGCAGAGAATGGCCAGGTCGGTGGGGAACAGGGGTTCGAGGACGGCGCGGTGCGTGTAGTTCGGCGAGACGATCATCACCGCATCGACTCCGCCGGCCGCCAGCATCGCCTCCACGGTCGGGAACGTCCGCGCGCCGGCGCCTGCTTCGCCAAGGGTGGTCAGGGCGCTTTCGAGGGACGAGGCCACCGGATCCACCAGGGCCGTCACGGCCGCATCGGGAAAGAGTTTTAGGTTGCGAATATGTTCGCGACCCATCATTCCGGCCCCAACGATCCCGAAGCGAAGCGCATCCGACATGAGCAAAGCCTCTCCCGCCTCCGGCTGGCCCCAACAGCGGCTCGGAGGATCGTCTCTCACCGTCTCCCCCATGGCCTGGGGGATGTGGCGATTCAGAGGGGATGACCTAGCCGCCGCGACGGCTCTGGTCGAGACCGCACTTGAGATCGGTGTCACCCTGTTCGACACCGCCGATATCTATGGGCCGGACAATGGCGAGCCCTTCGGCGCCGCCGAGGCGCTGCTCGGCCAGGTCTTCGCCCAGTCGCCGGCCCTGCGCGATCGCATGGTGCTGGCCACCAAGGGCGGGATCGAGATGGGGACGCCCTACAATTCCGGCGCCGCCTACATCACCATCGCCGTTGAGGCGTCCTTGCGCCGGATGGGCGTGGAGCGGATCGACCTCTACCAGATCCATCGCCCGGACCATCTGGCCCATCCGGCCGAGCTGGCCGGCGCCCTGGCGAAACTGCGCGACGCCGGCAAGATCGCCGAGGTGGGGGTCTCCAATCACACCCCGGCCCAGGTCGCCGCGCTCGCGGCCCATCTGCCGTTCCCCCTGGCGACCGTCCAGCCCGAGTTCTCGCCGCTGACCATCGACCCCCTCTACGACGGCGTGCTGGATCAGGCCCTGGAACTGGGCCTGGGCGTCCTCGCCTGGTCGCCCCTGGCGGGCGGACGGCTGGCGGCCGCGGCGCCGGAAGGCCGCGCCGCCGAGGTGACGCAGGTGCTCGACGACATTGCGCGGGATCAGGGCGTTACCCGTTCGGCCGTGGCCTATGCCTGGATCATGGCTCACCCCGCCAAGCCCATTCCGATCATCGGCTCCCAGCAGGTCGATCGGATCCGCGAGGCGGGTCAGGCCCTGACCGTCACCCTGACGCGGACGGAATGGTACCGCATCCTCACCGCCGCCCGAGGAACGCCCCTGCCATGAGTTCCGATACCTGCGAGGTCGCCTGGTTCAGCGCCCTGTGCGACGACGACTATGAGTTCCTGGGCCAGCCTGATCCGGCGCTGCGCTCCAGTTTCGAGCATTGCCGCAATATCGCTCTCACGGCCGAAGCCGGCGGGTTCGACAACCTGCTGCTGCCCTCCGGCTACGCCCTGGGCATCGACACCTTCGCCTTCGCCGCGGCTCTCGCGCCCAGCCTCAAGCGCATGAAGCTCCTGGCCGCCACGCGCTGCGGCGAGACCTGGCCGCCACAGCTGGCGCGCCAGATCGCCACCCTGGATCAGATGCTGGGCGGGCGGCTCAACGTCAACATCATCTCCAGTGACCTGCCCGGCGAGACCCTGGCCAGCGGTCCTCGCTACGCCCGCACCGTCGAGGTGATGGCCATCCTCAAGACCCTGCTCAATGGCCAGCCGTTGAACCATAGGGGCGAGTTCTACCAGCTCGAGCTGGCGCCGCCGCGGGTCACCACCGTCTCGTGCAAGTGTCCGGCGCTCTATTTCGGCGGCCTGTCGGAGGACGCCCGGGAAGCCGCCGCCGAAGGTTCTGACGTCTATCTGATGTGGCCCGACCGGTTCGAGACGGTGCGCGACATCATCGCCGACATGACCGCCCGCGCCGCCCGCCGCGGCCGCAAGCTGCGCTACGGTTACCGCGTGCACGTGATCGTGCGGGAAACCGAGACCCTGGCCCGCGAGGCCGCCGACCGCCTGTTGTCGCGCCTGGACGACGCCGAGGGCGCGGCGATCCGTGGCCGTTCCCTCGACAGCCAGTCTGTCGGCGTCCGCCGCCAGGCCGAACTGCGCGCCGCCGCCTCGGGCGACGGTTTCGTGGAAGACAACCTGTGGACCGGCATCGGCCGGGCGCGCTCCGGCTGCGGGGCGGCTATCGTCGGCGATCCGGATCAGGTGCTGGCCAAACTCAAGGCCTATCAGTCCCTGGGCATCGAGGCCTTCATCCTGTCCGGCTATCCGCACGCGGCGGAGGCCGACCTCTTCGCCCGCCACGTGCTGCCGGGACTGAATCACGGACCTCTGGCCTGACGTGATGCGGGTCTCGGACTTCGATTTCGATCTTCCGGACGATCGGATCGCCCTGAGGCCCGCCGAACCGCGCGACGCGGCGCGGCTGCTGGTGATCGCGGCGGAGACAGCTTTGGAAGATCGCGTGTTCAGCGATCTGCCCGATCTGCTGCGGTCCGGCGACGCCCTGGTGTTCAATGACACCAGGGTCATTCCCGCGCGGCTGTTCGGCCGCCGGTTTCGCGGCGAGCAGACGGCCGCCGTCGAGGCCACCCTGCACCGCCGGCTCGCGCCCGATCGCTGGACGGCCTTCATGCGTCCCGGCAAGCGCCTGAAACCGGGGGATCGGGTGGTCTTCGGTCCGTCGGAAGACCGCGCCTGCAGCCTCCAGGACCTGGCGGCGACCATCGCCGGCAAGGGCGAGGACGGGGAGGTGACCCTGGCGTTCGATCTCGCCGGCCCCGATCTCGACCGGGCCATAGAGGACTGCGGCCTGATGCCCCTGCCGCCCTATATCGCCGCCAAACGGGCCGAGGACGAGAGCGACCGGCGGGACTATCAGACGGTCTACGCCCGCGATCCCGGTTCGGTGGCGGCGCCGACGGCGGGCCTCCACTTTACGCAGGCGCTGCTGGCGCGGCTGGCCGACCGGGGCGTCAGCCAGCACTATCTGACCCTGCACGTGGGCGCCGGCACCTTCATGCCGGTGAAGGCCGACGAGGTTGCCGACCACCGCATGCATGCCGAATACGGCGAGGTCCCCGCCGCCGTGGCCGAGGCGCTGAACACGGTGCGGGCGCGCGGCGGGCGCATCGTCTGTGTCGGCACCACCAGCTTGCGCCTCATCGAGAGCGCCACCGGCGAGGATGGCGTGATCCGACCCTTCGCCGATGAGACGGCGATCTTCATCACCCCCGGCTATCGCTTCCGCGCCGCCGACGGCCTGATCACCAACTTCCACCTGCCGCGTTCGACCCTCTTCATGCTGGTCTCCGCGCTGGGCGGTCAGGCGCGGCTGCGCGCGGCCTATGAACACGCCATCGCCGCCGGCTACCGGTTCTATTCCTACGGCGATGCGTCGCTGATCTGGCGAGCGAACTGATGGCGGCCTTTCCCTTCGACATCCAGGCCACGGAGGGCGCGGCCCGGACCGGGGTCCTGCGCACGGCCCGGGGCGACATCCGCACGCCGGCCTTCATGCCCGTGGGCACGGCCGGGACCGTGAAGGCCCTGACCATGGATCAGGTGCGCGCCACGGGGGCGGACATCATCCTGGGCAACACCGTGCATCTGATGCTGCGCCCCGGCGCCGAGCGGGTGAAACGACTGGGCGGTCTGCACCGCTTCGGCGGCTGGGACCGGCCGATCCTCACCGACTCCGGCGGCTTCCAGGTCATGTCGCTCTCGAAACTGACCAAGATCACCGAGGAGGCGGCGACCTTCGCCAGCCCCATCGACGGCTCGCGCCACGTCCTCTCCCCCGAGCGCAGCGTGGAGATCCAGGCCGATCTGTTGGGCTCCGACATCGTCATGCAACTAGACGAATGCATCGCCTGGCCGGCCAGCGAGGAGCGCGCCGCCGCGGCGTTGCGCCTCTCGGCCCGGTGGGGCGCGCGCTGCAAGGCGGCGTTTGGCGAACGGGAGACCCAGGCTCTGTTCGGCATCCAGCAGGGCTCGACCTTCGAGGTCCTGCGCCGGGAATCCTCGGCCCGCCTGATCGAGACCGGCTATGACGGCTACGCCATCGGCGGCCTGGCGGTGGGGGAGGGGCATCAGGCCATGTGCGAGGTGCTCGACTATGCCCCCGGCCTGCTGCCCGCCGACCGGCCACGCTATCTGATGGGCGTGGGCAAGCCGGTGGATCTGGTGGAGGCCGTGGCTCGCGGCGTGGACATGTTCGACTGCGTCCTGCCCACCAGGGCTGGGCGCCACGGCCAAGCCTGGACCTGGGCCGGGCCGATCAATCTCAAGAGCGCCCGGTTCGCCGAGGACGAGACGCCCCTGGATGCCGACATCGCCTGCCCGGCCAGCAACGCCTACACGAAAGCCTATCTGCACCACCTTGTGAAATCGGGTGAAATCCTGGCCCAGGTGATGCTGTCCTGGCACAACCTCGCCTTCTACCAGACCCTGATGGCGCGCATGCGCTCGGCCATCACAGAGGGCCGGTTCGCGTCATTCCGCGCCGAGTTCCACGCCGGCCTGCGGCCCGCCGCCGGTCAGTGAATGGGGAACCGCGGACCCCGGCCTTCCTCCACCGCCGGCGGCGGCGGATGGAGGAAATGCACCGGCGTAGCGGGGCGCGGACAGCGGCGCGATTCGCCCAGGCCCTTGAGATAGCCGCGCCGCACGCTGCCGGCGGTGATTGCCTCGATGACCAGCTGATCGTGCTGACGGGCGCCTGACAGCGTTTTCACGAATCCCGCGAAGGGCAGCAGGGTCTCGGCCGCGCCATGCACGATCGCCAGGGCCACCTTGCCGTTCTTCTGGGTCAGGCTTGGAGCCTGGGGGGTGTCCGGCTCGTCGAAGTCGGCGCCGAGAGCGACGGTCAGTTCGCGCACCTGACGGGTGATCGTGCCGCAGTCCAGGGGCTGGGGGCGCTGGTAGGGATTGGTGATCGCCGCCAGCAGCACCGGCGGGATCGACTGCCGGGTGATGTTCAGATCGTGCAGCGGGGCTGTCGCGGCGCTGATCACATTGGCCGTGCCGGCGCGGTCCGGCGTCTGGATCTCGCCATTGGGATTGGCGCCCTGCCGGGCGGCGCCGGCCATGGCGGGGATGAGGACGGCGAGGCCCGAAACCACGCCGAGGGTGATGAGGGTGCGCATGGTGGCAATGTAGTCGCTGTGGATAACGGACGCCATCTGGTCCCGGCGCAAAACCCGGCCTTGCCCCGGGGGGGCGCGTCCGACTATGTTCCGCGCCGCTCGCCGGGCGTCAGCTGGGGGCCGGTAGCTCAGTGGTAGAGCCCTCGACTTTTAATCGAGTGGTCGTGGGTTCGAGTCCCACCCGGCCTACCATTGCCTCGGAGCTCGTCATTCCAGAGGGGCGGGATCGTCGGTGTCCTGGAGAATGGGAACCCGGCTCGGGGCGGTGAACAGCGAGCAGCGTGGGCGGTAGAACGGCGGGTTCGGCGTCCAGCCCTCGCCGGTCCAGCGGCGCCAGTCGGGCGAAAGTTTCAGATCGCGGCAGAGACGTTCGACGACATCCCGCAGGGGCACATCGTCGATATTGTCATAGGCCTCGTCGCAGAGCAGGCGCTCTTCGAGGGCGTCGATGAGGATGTCGTGATCCTCTGGGTCGGGGATCTCGCGGTCGGCCACGTCCCTGACCAGTTCGCGGACGCGGGCCTTTCGGCCGGCTTTCAGCGGGGCGTAGGGATCCGACTCGGCGTCCTCGCGGGCGCGCGTGCGGGCCTCTTCACATTTTGCGATCTCGCCGGCGAGCCGGGCGGTGAGGGCGTCGTCGAATCTCGACTCCAATGTGAGGGTCAGCCGCACGGCGCGGGAGAGGGTGGCGAAGGTCTCGGCCGGGTCGCGGCGCGGGACGGCGGGGCGCCTGGCGGCCTCGATCTCTGCCTCCGGCGCGGAAACCTCGGGTGCTTCAAACTCCTCGACCGCGCGGCGAACCGTGGCGCGCGTCAGGCGCATGCCGAGCTCCGCCAGTTCGTGGAGCATGGCGATGCGCTCCTCGGCCTGGGCGACCCGGGGCGGTGGCTTCTCCGTAGATGGGACGGCCTGCTCTGACATCGCCAGAATAGTCGCAAAATGCAATACACAAGTCAAGGGGCTCGTCCGTGGTCTCGAGCCGACGCGCATCGTCGAGCCGCCTCGCGCCCTCGCCCAACGCCAACCTGTCGGCCCGTTCCCGGACCTTGCGAGAGACCGACGTCTTCATCTCGTAGGCCACTTGACGGAGGCGCAGGCCTCGGCGACGCCCGGCGCTTGTCGCATCGAAGAGCGGGTGAGATATTGAGCGCTGGGTGTGGCCGACGCCGCAGCAATAGGGGGGTCGCGGAAGATGAGGGGCCGTAAATCAATGATGTTGCGCAATGGAAAAGCATTCGTCGGCCTGGCGGCGTTTTGCGCGGTCGCGGTCGGGTCTCTGGCGCCTCATGTCGCGCAAGCGGTTGTCCTGACGTGTGAAATGGGGCAAAACCAGTATTACCCTGACAATAATCCGGCTTTTAAGACCGTGTTATTGGACACGTCAGATCATTCCGTGGTCGATGGCAACGGGAACGAGACCGCCACCTTTACGTCCAGCGATACGAAATACGAATTCACATATATCAAGGCGGGGTTGAGTTATAAATACATCGTGCTTCGCACGACTGGTGACATGAACTTGATTCATCATTTCGCGTCGGGGAACGGGGCGAACTACAAGTGCGAGCTGTTCCACAGCGCGCCGAAGTTCTGAGGCGCGCGGGCACCACCGTCGAGCCGATACGGCTGGCAAAGCCAAGCCGGGTTTGATCTTCACGTGTCCTGACGCGCCGTGCCGTTCGTCCCGGTTCAGCTGACGACCGACGCGGGAATCCAGCTGCCGTGGAAGCCGTGCGGAATGCGAGGCAGCGCGATCGACGCGACGGGCGTGGACTCCATCGTCGCGGCATCCATCACCACGAAGCGGCTGGAATTCGTCGCCGCGTCGTAGACGAAGGTCATGAGGTAGCCGTCGTCCTCGCTCTTCCCGCCCTCGGCCGGCACGAACACCGGTTCGCCGGGCATGCAGCCGGGACCGAGGTCAATCTGGCTGCGCGCGCCGGTCTGGCGGTCGTACTTGACGAGGCTGCCCGATACGCCGGCCGGATCGCTGCCCGCCGCGTCGGACATGCCCATCAGATAGCCGTAGCGGTGTTTGAGGCCGACGACGCTGTCGGCGACGCGCGGGAATTCGCCGGGCCGGTCGTCGACCTGCTCCTCGCTGACCTTTCCCGTCCGGGTGTCGATGGTCCAGCGCCACAGATAGGGGTTGGGGAAGTCCAGCGACGAGGCGCGCCACATGTGGCTGAAACGGGCCACGTCGATCACGATCTTGTCGCCGTCCTCGTACGCGTTCATCGGGTGGAACACATAGCAGGGGTTGATCTCATACCAGCGCACGTTGGCATCCGCGCCATTGCGCGGCATCACACCAATTCGCGCCGGGTAGTTGTCGTCCCAGCGGATGGGCATCTCGCCGCGCATGGCCAGCTGCAGGTCGAACACCGCCGGCAGGTCCATGAAGACAACGTAGTTCCGGGTGATATTGAAGTCGTGCATCATCGTCGGGCCGCCGACCGTGATGTCTTCCGTCTGCACCAGCTTGCCGTCGGCCGAGACGCGCAGATAGCGCAGGAATGGCGGCATCGCTGAATAGCCGAACGCGAGCAGCTCTCCCGTTACCGGGCAGATTTTCGGGTGGGCGGTGAACGAGCCCTTCAGCGCCCCGTTGAAATCGGTCGGACCGACCGTGCCGAGATCCCCGTCGAGCACATAGGGAAAATGGCCCTCCTCGAGGGCGAGGATCTTTCCGGCGTGGCCGACCACATGGGTGTTGGCCTTCGACGCCTTCATGTCGAGGGCCACCGCCATGTCGAGAATGTCCAGGGCCGGGTTGGTGATGAAAGGCGTCTGCACGTACCGGTTGCGGTACCAGGTCGCCTTGCCATCGCTCAGGCGGATGCCGTGCACCATGCCGTCGCCAAAAAAGGGGTGGTCGCTGAAGCCGCTCAGCGGGTTGGCGCCGTTGCGAACATAGCGGCCGTCCAGCTCTCGTGGGATCGCACCGGTGACCTTGAGATCGGTGAGCGTGCGCTCCTCGGTGAGGGGGCGCCCGTTGCCGCGCAGGTGCGCGGGGGTGGAGTCTTCGACCATCGTCATCGCGCGGTTTCCCCTCTCGTGCATGAATGAACGGAGACGCTAGTTTGCTCCTGGCCGCAAATCCACCCCTCATTGATCGTGGTTGGGCGCCGTCCCCAGCCCGCCCTTAACGTCCCGCTACCGGTCCCGCCTCTCCGATCAAGGTGAAGGGGGCCCAGTAGGATGGCAGGGCATGTCTTCCGGCGGGGTCGTCGAGGATGGCGAGAGACGCTTGGCGCAGGGCCTCGGCCCGGCCCAGTCGAGGATCGTTTGCCTGTCTCTTCAGGGTGTCGGGGATCAGGGTCGCGGTGACCTTGTCGTCCACCCTCCAGTGCGAGACCACCACCGAAACCGCCCCAGCGAAGAAGAACGCCCGCGACAGGCCCGACAGGCCCTGGGCTTCGGGCGCATCGGGGCTCGCGGTGTTGCAGGCCGACAGCAGGGTCCAGTCGGCGTTGATCTTAAGGCCGGTCACCTCCGAGGCCAGAAGGAGTTCGTCGGCCGGCTTGCCGCCCTTGGCCAGGGCCAACGCCGGTTGGGCCAGGCCCGCGTCGCCGGTGACCAGGCCATGGGTGGCGAACTCCAGCACCTTCACCCGCGACAGGCGGCCATCGGCGTTGCGCGCCATCAGCTGCGCCTTGCTGGCGTCGGCGTCGGTCAGCACGCTCGCCCGCGGCGCGCCCAGGGCGCTCGCCAGGGCCCAGGCCTCGACGCGGGTTCCGGGCAATCTGGGCAGGTCCAGCACACCGTTCAGCACCGTTGCGCCGCGAACATAATAATCCATCCCGCGCGGCGACGTCGTCGCGCCGGCCTCCGGCGCGGCGCGGTTGCCGAAGTCCGGGTCAGCCAGCGCCAGCAGCCGATCGGTGGGAACCGGGCGATCCTTGGCCAGAAGCTGCCGCAGGGTCCGCAACGAGGAGACCGCCGGCAGCAGGGCCACCGCCTTGTCGCGCAGCAGCCAGGGCGTCGCACGCAGGGCCGCCGGGTCGGCATCGCCGCCCTCGGGCCGCCTCGTCACCAGCAGACCCGGCGGCAGGCTCCACATCGGGCCCGAAGGTGCAATCAGCAGAACCTGTCTCGGCGCGATAACCGCATCGATGTCCGGATTGCCGAGCAGCGCCCGATACAGTGCGTAGGCCGTCGCGCGGTCGAAGCCCTCACCGGCGCGGTCAGGCGTCGCCTGCACCCGCGCCAGTCCCCTGTCAGGCGTCTGCGCATAGGCGTGGGGGTCGATCTGCCGGCGCAGCTGGTCGACCTTGGCCTTGATCTCGTCGCCCGCGAGGCCGATCCGCGCCCAGGCGAACGCCTCGCGGCTGACGGCGAACACCAGACCTTTGTCCGTGCCAGGCGGGATCATCCACAGCACCACCGCCTCGTCCGGTCGAAGCAACGCCGGCGCGCCCGCGCCGCCTTGCAGAGCGCCGGCCGGCGTCGGCTGAGGTGAGCGGAAGTCCCAATATTGCGGTGATCTGGCTTTCAGTTGCGCCGTGAGGCGGGCGATCGCCGCGTCATTGGCCCTGCGGTCGGTCGCCATCTGGCGATATTCAGACAGCCGAACGTTGGCGGAACGGACCTGGTCCTCCGTGACGTCTACGTGCGTGTCTATCTTCCGTGCCGGGCCGATCGTTCTGTCAGACTCACTGCCCGCGGCGGCTCTCACGACGTTGGCGTCCAGGGCGTCGTCCGCGAGCCATTTCGCCTCCAGCTCAGCGGCATCGTCGCCCACGCCGTCACGACGCGCCGCCGTCAGGGCGGACGAACGGGCCATGGCGACTCCGGCCGCCGACACCGACGCCCGCTGCGCTTGAAGGAAGGCCTCCTGTTTCAAAGCCTCGGGCGAGTCCGTCGACAGGTGACCGCCGCCCTGGCCGGCCCATCCCAGGAGTGCGGAGGCAAGCTCTCTCGAACAGGTTTGATCCTCGGACCCAGCGCCATCGGTCTGTCCGCCCCGAGGTCCTCCCGGCGTCGAATCTCCGCAGGCGTTCCGAAGCGCCACGACCGCCGCGGCGTGCTCACCCTTCAAATCGAGCAGTTCCCCCAGGTCCCTGAAATCCCGCCGCGTCGTCGGATGGCTGGGACCGAGCGCCTGCAAGTGCAGGGCCAACGCCTGCCGGAAGAGCGGCTCGGCCTCGCCGTAGCGGCTCTCGCCCTGCGCCTCGAGATCCGCGGCGAGGTGGCTGAGGGCGACAGGGAGCAGGCTGAGCGAGTCAGCTGTGTCGGTCTGGTCGTCGACGGCCGACGTCTTCTCGAAATCCAGCACCTGGCGGAAGAACGTCTCGGCTTCCGCGTATCGGCCCTGCGCCCTTATAGCCACGCCAAGGTCGTCCAGGGCCAGATGCCATTGAGAATCCGTCGGAGCCATCTTCTTGGGCCAGGCGGCCAGGACCTTCTTCAGGAGCGGTTCGGCTTCCGCGGAACGGCCCAGGTCCACGAGAATCCTGTCGAGGTCGGCCTCCATGGCCAATGTGCTCGGATCTCCGGAGCCGTAGGCTTCATGGATGAGCGCCAGGGCCCGTCGCACAAGCATTTCCGCTTCCGGGTAACGGCCTTGGGCCCGGATATTCTTTGCCAGGTGGCTCAGGGCCTCGGAGATCTGTTCGTCCAGGTGGCGCTTCTCGCGGACGGCCAGGGCCTGCAGGTCGAGCGCTTCCGCCTCCGCATACCGGTTCTGGTTTTCGATATTCCCGGCCAGATCCCATAGCGCCCTGACGGTCTGATAGGTGTCGTCTTCGGTCGGTTCGGCCAGATTCTGCAGACCAGCGAGGGCCCGTCTGTAGAGCGGTTCAGACGTTGCGTATTGTCCGTGGCCGTCCAGGCGCTCGGCGGCGCTCAGGAGCGTGTCCACGGTTTGTGTTTCGGCCGCGTCGATGGGTTTCGTCTGCGCCAGGCAGGGCGTCCCAAAGCCGCCCACCGAGATCGTCAGCACCGTGGCGATAACCGCCACGCGGAGTCCGGCGCGGATCATCCTGCGCTCCTAACCCTATCCGGCCCGGGTCGTTTGACTTGGCCGGAGAACGGGGACCCTAGCAGTTGCGTTGACGGACTCAATGCAGTCGCAGTCAACACCCGCTCAGGGTCATCCATTGCCGCCCTGTCACGGCATCCCCGACCCCAAGATTGACACCCCGGCTTAGTTTGCCGACTCTTCGCCCGAGACGGCCGCGCGGGTGGACTACCGATGGACGGTCGGTTCAGGCGTCGTCGCCACGACACGGACAGGGGGAAGACCGCGCATGTTGTTCCCTATGGCCGCGACCCTCGGCGGCGCCCTGTCGGCGAGGGGTGGGACGGGGCGAACGACCGACATCCAGACCTGGGTCGTGGCCTGTAAGGTTCCGGGGGCGAGACGATGAAAGACCAGTACGGCGACATCTCCGCACGCATCGACGGCCATGTGGCTCTGCTGCAAATCGATCGGCCGCCGAACAATCACATGAGCGTCGAGCTGGTGCGCGCCCTGGCCGACGCCCTGGACGACATCGACGCCAACCCCTCGCTGCGCGTGAGCGTGCTCAGCGCGGCGGGCAGGGCGTTCTGCGGCGGCGCGGACCTGGCCTCGCCCTCGGGTCTCGCCGGCCCGGGGGCGACGGCGCTGCACCCGCTCTATGAGCAGGCGGTTCGGCTGTTTTCCTCCCGAAAGCCGATGGTCGCGGCGATCCAGGGTGCGGCGGTCGGCGCGGGTCTCGGCCTGGCCCTGGTGGCGGATTTCCGCGTCGCCGCGCCCGAAGCCCGGTTCGCGGCCAATTTCGTCAAGCTGGGCTTCCACGCCGGCTTTGGCATCACCCACACCCTGCCGCGCGTGATCGGCCCGCAGAGGGCGCAACTCATGTGCCTGACCGGCCGGCGCGTGAAGGGGGAGGAGGCCCTGGCCTGGGGCCTGGCCGACGCCCTGGCGCCGCTGGACGATCTGGCGCTCGCGGCGCTCACTCTGGCGCGCGAACTGGCCGAGAACGCGCCGCTGGCCGTGGTGTCGACCCGCGCCACCCTGCGCGCGGATCTGGCTCTGACCGTGAAGAGCCAAACCGATCGCGAGCTGGTCGAACAGACCTGGCTGCGCACGACCGACGACTTTCGCCAGGGCGTCAAGGCGGTGCGGGACCGCCGCCCCGGCGTGTTCACTGGGACCTAGCGCGCGGACCTTGACGTTTGGCGCCCACGCAGTGGGGGATCGCAGGAGCCGCGGATGGCTCTGGCCGTATCGCCACAAAGCAGACGTACCCAGGGGCGGTGTTGGGCCGCACCCGGTAGTTGGCCTCGTGGCCACACCCGGAAGTTGGCATCAGTGCGGAAAGCGGACTCCCGCCGGACTTGCCGATGAAGCGGACCTACCCAACCGCCGCAGTGGGTGGTGCGCAGACGTTGGCACATTCGGCGGGTCTGGGAGGATGCTACGGAGTGAGCGGAAGAATGTGCTTGCTGTGTCTGCGCAGTGGCTCCAGCACGCGCTCCAGGGGCTCCCCCGCCAAGTCCCGACGAGCGAACTCGACCTGAGCCATCTCGTGGTCGTACATGAAGTCACACACGGCTGCTTCATCCGCGCGCCCGCGAGACCGGGCAGCGTCACCGTAACGGCGGTAGAGAGACGCGAACTCCGCCTCAACGATGTCCGCCAGCCCTTTCATCTTGTCGGCCCACGCGGGCGGCTGCGCGTGCGCGATGCCGAGCCCCTGCTCGCGAATGGCGGGAGGTTCCACCACGCTCTCGCCAGCTGAGATTAAATGCGGTCGTAGCCACGCCTTCGTCTCTGTCTCCAACTGAAGGAGGTGCGAGAGCTTCAGCCGCTGGACCGGGTCCTCGGCCCCGGCAAGCAAGGCGGAGTAGATCGTTTCACCAAGGACCTCCCCTTCGTAAAACACCCTGAGGCCCTCGCCATAAGCGTAAGTTTGCGCGCTCATCGATCCCCCCCTGGCCTCGAATGCGGGCCGCTAAGTTCTAGCTTGCTATGACGCTAGGCGGAATGTCCACCGCCGACCGCAAGCCGGTGATGGTTGAGCCGGAAAGCGGACGCTCTGAACGTCCACAAGGGGTCGATTTTCCGCCTTGGGCTCGCGCCACCAAGCGGACATTGGCGACGTCGGCCATTTACCGGACATTCACAGCTGCCGCACGAGGCGGCTAGCGGTCGGTTTTAACGCGGCGAGCCTTCCTTCCAGGCTCTCCCACTCACGCATCACGGCAGCGGCGTTGCCCTTTGCGCTGTCATCGAGCCCATACGCCCAGAGCGTCGTGACCCTGCTTCCGCGACGAATGGTGACGCGCAAAGTGTTGCCATCGGAACACTGACAACGATAACGATATCCATCGTATTTCTCAGATCCGCGGGACAAGTCGGCGATCTCGGCCGGACTGAAATACCCCGTCGTGTGATCTATTGAGGTGAGTAGCCTCTTGATAAACTGAAAATTTCCACTCTGTATTGAAATAAAAGCCGCCTCAGCACAAAAAATGCCCGGCCCCGTGCCTCTATTTTCGATAAGGGCGCCATTTTCCTGGCGAAGAGCAGATCGCAAGCCATCGACCTGCCGGTCAAACGTGTGCCACGCGGCTTCGAGATCGGTCATCCGTGTCGGTGCACCCGTGGCGACAAGCGCGAGTCCGAGGGCGAAGGCGGTGTACAGTGGCAAATCTTTACCAGGGGAGAAAACGGGACGTCCGGAATTTACCGCGAAAACTGGCGCCCGAATAGGCCGACGGTTGCGCCCACCGCACCTGGTGACGCCCGTCCGACGACGCGCCACGAAAGTCACCCCCCGCGTTGACACCCTGGTCCGGTTTGCCGACTCTCCGACCGACACGGTCGGCGGGGCGGGCTGCCCAGCGAAGCCGACGGAGAATTCGACACCGCAGCTGCAATAGAGGGAAACCGCCCATGAATTTCCGTCTGGTCCTGACCCTCGGCTGCGCCCTGGCGGCGGTGTCGGCCGTCGCCGCGCTCGCCGCGCCGCTGGCCGCCGACACGCCCAGCACGACCGCCTGGGGCGTGGGGTTCACCGCGCCGACCGGGTGGTCGCTGACGACCTCGCTGGGCGAGGCCGTGTTGACCGCCCCGGAGGGCGATGTGCGCGTGGGGGTGGTGGACGCCGGGGCGGCGACGGACGCGGCGGCCGCTGTCGCGGCGGCCTGGACGGTGTTCGACCCCAAGGAGCATCACGCGCTGAAGGTGAGCGCACCGCGGCCCGGCCGCGAGGGCTGGGACGGGGCGACGGTGTTCGAATACGAGACCTCGCCCACCGAGCACCTGGTCATCGAGGCCGTGGCCTACCGCAAGGGCGCGGCCTGGACCGTGCTGCTGGTCAGCGGCGGCGAGGCGACCCTGGAGAAGCGCGAGGCCGCGGCCTCGCTCGTGCAGGGGAGCCTGCGGCCGGCGGGCTACGCCAAGGAGATTTTCGCCGGGCGGACACCGCATAAGCTGGACGCGGAGAAGCTCGCGGCGCTGCGGGCGTTCCTGGAAGACGGCGCCCGGCGGCTGCGGGTGCCGGGGGTCGGCTATGCGATCCTGCAGGACGGCAAGATCCTCTACGAAGGCGGCGTGGGCGTGCGCGACGTGAAGACCGGCGCGCCAGTGGATGCGCACACCCGGTTCATGATCGCCTCCAACACCAAGGGCATGTCGACCCTCCTGCTCGCCAAGCTGGCCGATCAGGGCAAGCTGAGATGGGACGAGACGGTGACCGACGTCTATCCGGCCTTCCGCCTGGGCAGCGCGGAGACCACGGCCAAGGTCCAGATGCGGCATCTGGTGTGCGCCTGCACCGGCGTTCCCCGCAAGGATCTCGAGTGGATCTTCAACGCCTCGCCCAACACCCCGGCCTCCACGACATTCGACCAGCTGGCGGCGACCGAGCCCACCAGCAAGTTCGGCGAGGTGTTTCAGTACAACAACCTGATGGCCTCGGCGGCGGGCTATATCGGCGGCCACCTGCTGCACCCCGACATGGAACTGGGGGCCGCCTACGACCGGGCGATGCAGGAGCAGATCTTCACGCCCCTGGGCATGGCCGACACCACCTTCGACTACCAGGCGGCGCTGAGCGGCAACCACGCCGAGGCCTATGGCGACACCATCGACGGAACCCTCGCCGAAGAGGACGTGGGGCTGAACACCGAGATCCTGCCCTACCGCCCGGCAGGTGGGGCCTGGTCTTCGGCGCACGACATGATCGCCTATGTGCGCAACGAACTGACACAGGGGAAACTGCCGGACGGCCAGGTCTTCGTTTCGGCGACGAACCTGCTGGAGCGGCGCAAGCCGTCCGTGCCGATCGGCGAGGATCAGTTCTATGGCATGGGGCTGATGACCGACGCCCGCTATGGCCTGATGGTCGTGCACCACGGCGGCGATCTGGTCGGCTATCACAGCGACTGGTTCGCCATCACCGACGCCAATGTGGGCGCGGTCATTCTGACCAACGGCAACAACGGCTACCGGCTTCGCGGCCTGTTCCGGCGGCGTCTGCTGGAGCTGCTCTACGACGGCAAGCCGGAGGCGGCTGGCGACGTGGCCGCCGCGGCGGCGCAGGTCGACGCCGAGATCGCCAAGGAGCGGCCGCACCTTATCCTGCCGCCCGATTCCGCCCTGGCCAAGAACCTGGCGCCGCACTACGTCAACCCGGACCTCGGCCATATCACCGTCACGCACGCCGGCGGCGCGGTGGTGTTCGATATCGGGACGTGGAAGAGCGAGGTGGCGTCACGCAAGAACGACGACGGCACCGTGGCTTTCGTCACGGTGAAGCCGGGCGATGAGGGCAGCGCCTTCGAGGTCGGCATGAAAGACGGCAAGCGCACGCTGACCATCCGCGATGGCCAGCATGTCTATCTCTATGTGGAGGGGTAGGGGGGAGCGGTTCCGGACCGAGATCATGTTGATCGGATCGCGTGACCCGATAGCCCCCAACGCGGCAGGGTTTTGTCGGCCGGCGCTTCGCTTCATAGTGCGCCCCAACAACCGTCGGCCGTCGTGAACGCGCCGGCGCCCGGGGAGGGATGACCATGGCTGTCTACAGCCCATTCGACGCGGCGACCTTGCGCGATCACGCCACGGACTATGCGCGGTTGCTCGCCGAAGAACCGGTCAGCCGGTTCGAGGGCTACGATCCGCCGTTCTACATTCTCTCGCGCTATGAGGACGTGGAGGCGGCGCTGCGCAATATCGAGGCGTTCTCGAGCCAACAGGGCCAGGGGCCGCGCTACACGCCGCCGTCTGGCATGGTCTGCGATCCTCCGATGCACACCCTCCACCGGGGCCTGGTGCAGCAGGCCTTCACGCCGGGCGCCATCCGCGCGCTGACGCCGCGCATCGAGGCTCAGACGACGGCGCTGCTCGACGCGGTGGCGGACCGGCCCGCGTTCGACATCCACGACGATTTCGCCTTTCCCCTGCCGGTGGTGATCATCTCCGAGATGCTCGGCGTGCCGGCGGAGGACATCCAGCAGTTCAAACATTGGTCCGACGCCTCAGTCGAGGCCATGGGAGCAGAGGATCCGACGCCCTGGATGCCCGACCTGGAGGCGCTCGGGGCCTATATCCTCGGACAGATTCAGGCCCGCCGCGCGTCGGCCACGCCGCCGGACGACCTGATCACCCGGATGGTGGTGGCCGAGAGCGACGGGGTGCGGCTGGAGGATCAGGCCATCCTGGGGCTGGTCAGCCAGCTTCTGGTCGGCGGTAACGAGACCACGACGTCCCTGATCACCAACGTCGTCTGGCGGCTACTGGAGGATCGCGCGCTCTGGGAGCGGGTGGTCGCCGAACCCGCTCTGATCGACCGGGCGGTGGAGGAGAGCCTGCGCTTCGATCCGCCGGTGCTGGCGCTCTACCGGACGGCGACCCATGATGTCACGGTGCGTGGCGTGGAGATCCCCGGGGGCGCCAAGGTGATGCTGCACTATGCGGCGGGCAATCGCGATCCGGCGGTGTTCGAGGACCCCGACCGCTTCTGGCTCGACCGGCCGCCGCGCAAGCATCTGTCCTTCGCCATCGGCGTCCACGTCTGCATCGGCCAGGAGATGGCGCGGCTCGAGGCGCGGATCGCGCTGAGGGCGCTGGTCACGCGGTTCCCCGATCTCGAACTCGTCGACCGGGGCGAGCGTATCAAGCCGTTCTTCCTGTGGGGACGGCGGCGGTTGCCGGTGCGGCGGGGTGCGGCGAGCAGCTAGGCGTGGCGACGACCCGAGAGGTAATTGAACAGCCTCGCAATCCCGCCGATGCTGCGTCGGTCAACCAAAACACGAGGAGGGGCCATGACGGCGTTCCGCATACTGACCATCGCCATGTTCGGCGTTCTGGCGCTCTACACCGGCGAGGTGATCGCCACTCAAGGCATGACCCTGTTCCAGGTCTATTTCAGCGATATGGGCAAGATGGCGTGGCCCGGTCAGTTCAACCTCGACTTCATGTTCATGCTGACATTTTCCGCGCTCTGGACGGCGTGGCGCAACAGCTTCACGCCGCTCGGTTTGGCGTTGGCGGTCGTCGCCTTCTTCGGAGGCTCCGGCTTCCTGACGGTCTATCTGTTCGTTCTCAGCCTGCAGGCCAAGGGCGACATGCGCGAGATCCTGCTCGGCCGATCCCGCGCCGCCGCCTGAACTGGTCCGCTACTGCTGCGCCTGCTGCTGCTGTTGCTGCTGGTGATGATGATCCAGCCGGGCGGCGCTGCTGGCGCGGCGGCGGGCCGCGGCGATGGCGGGGGCGCCCAGGCGCAGGAACTCCGGCTCGGCGGTCGAGGCCTCGGCCCGGCGCACAGAGACGCCTACCGAAAGCTCGCTCTCGGCGTCGCCCTTGAACACGCCGCGTGAGGGCGGCACGTCGGAGTAGTCGCGGCCGATGGCCACGGGGATGTGCCGCTCGCAGGCCAGGATGTCGTTGGTCGGGTCGAAGCCGATCCAGCGCAGGGTGGGCAGGAAGACCTCGACCCAGGCGTGGGTGGCCTGGGGATCGGACCGCTCGTGGTTCTGATGCTCGGTGGCGAGATAGCCGGAGACATAGCGCGCGGGGATGCCCCAACCCCGGCAGATGGTGATCATGATGTGGGCGTAGTCCTGGCAGACGCCGCGGCCGCCCTCGAGGGCCTCGTCGATGGGGCTATCGGCGCCGGTGACGCCGCGCTCATAGTCGAGGCGGTTATAGAGCAGGGTGTTGAGCCGCCGCAGGGCGGTGAGAGGATCGAGGGCGCGCAGGGCCTCGACCTCGTGCTCGGCGCAGAATTTGGCCAGCAGCCCGGTGGCGGTGGCGAAACCGTGGGGGCGCAGGTAGTCCCAGCACTCCGCCTGCACCGCCTCGCCCTTAAGGGCGTCCCACTCGGACATGGCCAGGGTATCGGGCAGGGGCGCCGGGGCGTCGGTTTCCACCAGCGACGCGGCGGTGATGGTCAGTTCCTTGTGGGGGTGGGGCACATCGAAGTGCCGGACGGTGTTTCCCCAGGGGTCGACATAGGTGAACACCTGCGCCGGCGGGTCGATCTCCAGATTGAAGTTCAGCAGGTTCTGGCCGTGCGACGCGCGGGGTTGCATCCACAACTCCATGACGCTTTCGCGCACGGCGTCATCATAGTTGTAGCGCGTCACATGCAGGATTTCGAACAGCATCAGGCCGGTAGCCTCATTTCCAACGGATAGGCCACGAAGGTCTCGAACATGGCCTGGTGAATGCCCGTGCAGTCCAGTTCCACCGAATTCAGGATGGCGCTGGCGCCGCCGGCTTCCACGTCCTCGACGTCGGTGTAGCAGAGCCGGGCGTTGAGCCGGCCGGCCAGTCGGGAGGGATCGCCGCGGCCGATCTCGCGGCCCGTAGAGAGGTGGGTCAGATGCTCGTCCAGCCGGGCCGTAGCGTAGCGGATCGAGCGGGGAAACTCCTCGTCGAACAGCAGGAACTCCAGGATGTTCCGGGCGTGCAGGTCGGCGGTGTAGACGCGCAGATAGGGCTCCAGCGCGCAGGCCATGCGCAGGATGCTGACCAGGGCCAGGTGGTCGTCGATGCCCTGTCCCTGGGCGCCGCTGAAACAGACCCCGAGCAGGCGGGAGATCAGCTGGGCGCGTTCCAGGTGCACGCCGGTGAGCATGAACCGGTAGCCCTCGCCATGGCTCATGGTGGCGTCGGCCGCGCCTTTGAACAGGTGCAGGTCGGCGATGATTTCCTGAAGGAAGTCCGGCGCGTTGCTGTTGAAGGCGTGCTCGGCCTGCGGCCCGGTGGCGCGCAGGAAGAGGAGGTTCAGCCGCTCCCAGGTCTCGGTGGTGATCTGGTCGCGGACCTGGCGGGCGTTCTCCCGGGCGCGGGACAGCGAGACGACCACCGAGTCGCTGCGTTCCCGGTCGAACACCAGGTCGCGGGCCGCTTCGAAGGGGTTGTGGTCGCCGGCCGGCTCGGGGTCGCCGATCGCCGCCCGGGCCAGCTGCGCGGCCTGGGTCCCGGCGTCGGTGCGGTCGAGGGTGGCGTTGAGCATGACCGACGCCAGGCGCGAGAGGTGCTCGGCGCGCTCCACATAGCGGCCGATCCAGTAGAGGCTGTCGGCGACTCGCGCGAGCATCATGGCGCCGCCTCCTCCTCGGAGCGTCCTGTTCGCGGCGCGTCGTCGGACAGCACCCAGGTGTCCTTGGACCCCCCGCCCTGACTGGAATTGACCACCAGGGAGCCGCGCTTGAGGGCGACGCGGGTCAGGGCGCCGGGGGTCACCACCACCTTGTCGCCGGACAGGATGAAGGGCCGCAGGTCGACGTGACGCGGTTCGATATGGCCGTCGACGAGGCAGGGCGCGGTGGAGAGCTGGATGGTGGGCTGGGCGATATAGTTGTCCGGATCGGCCTTCAGCGCCTGGGCGAATTCGGCCCGCTCGGCGGCGCTGGCGTGGGGACCGACCAGCATGCCGTAGCCCCCCGAGGCGCCGACCGCCTTCACCACCAGCTTGTCGAGATTGGCCAGGACGTGGCTGAGCTCGGAGGGGTTGCGGCAGAGGAAGGTCTTCACATTGGGCAGGATCTCGTCCTCGTCCAGGTAGTATTTGATGATCGCCGGCACGTAGGCGTAGACCGCCTTGTCGTCCGCCACGCCGGTGCCCGGCGCGTTGCAGATCACCACCTTGCCCGCGCGATAGGCGTTGAAAAGGCCGGCCACGCCAAGGGACGAATCCCGCCGGAAGGCGAGGGGATCGATGAAATCGTCATCGACGCGGCGATAGATCACGTCGACCCGGCGCAGGCCCGCGGTGGTGCGCATGTAGACGAGGTCGTCATGCACCGCGAGGTCGCGGCCCTCCACCAGCGGAACCCCCATCAGGCGGGCCAGATAGGCGTGCTCGTAATAGGCCGAGTTGTAGACCCCGGGGGTGAGCACCACGACCTGGGGGTTGGGGCGGAAGTCGCCGGCCATGCTTTTCAATGTGGCGAGCAGCAGGTCTGGATAGCGCTCGACCGGCTTCACGCCCGCCTGGAAGAAGGTGCCGGGGAAGGTGCGCCGGGCGGCCTCGCGGTTGGCCAGCATGTAGGAGACGCCGGAGGGCACCCGCAGATTGTCTTCGAGGACGAAGAAGTCGCCGTTCTCGCCGCGGATCAGGTCGCTGCCGCAGACGTTCACATAGGCGTTGTGGGGCACATAGAGGTGCTGCATCTGCCGCCGGTAGGACGGCGCGCCGAGGATCAGATCGCGCGGGACGATGCCGTCGGAGATGATCTTCTGCTCGCCGTAGATGTCGGCCAGGAAGACGTTCAGCGCCTTGAGCCGCTGGATCAGCCCCTTCTCGATCTTCGCCCACTCGGCCGCCGGGATGATGCGGGGGAAGAGGTCGGTGGGGATGATCCGCTCAGTGCCGCTGTCGCCGGCGCCGTAGACCGTGAAGGTGATGCCCTGCAACAGGAACGAGCGTTCCAGGGTCTGCTGTCGGTCGGCCAGTTCGGCGGCCTCAAGGGTCTGGATGCGATTGTGCAGCAGCTGATAGTTGGGCCGCGTGTCGCCGGAGGCGGCGAACATCTCGTCGTAGGCGAGGCCGACCGGGTAGTCGTCGGGCCGCCGCATGGGAACCGTTTCCGTCGCCGTTCTTATATCAACCACGCGCACGCCTGAATTCAGAAAAACCCTGGCGGGACTTGTCCATGCCCGGCCCGATTGCGCAACCCGCTTCCTGACGGCTTGGCCGCCGCGCAGGGGCGCGCCCAATTTTCGGGCGGCCGCCCAAATAATCGGCAATGGACATTCCGGACATGGAACGAACATGCCGCCATGCCGTTCGACCCTTCCGGGTGACATCGCGCCAAGGGGGCACTAGACCGAGGACGGGACTGAAAGGGTGTCGTGACGCCACTCCAACGCACTTTACGGGGCGCCCTGCTGACCGGCGCGGCCCTGGTTGTTTCCGCATCCGCGCTGGCCGCGCCCATGGCGGTCGTCGAGGGTGTCACCGACGGCGCCCTGCGCAACCAGATCGAAGCGGCGATGGGCGAGAGCAAGTCGGCGCCCCGGGGGCTTCTGGAGTCGCGCCGGCGCGCCATTCAGGCCGCCAAGGACGCGCTCGCGCTGCTGCGGTCGGAGGGCTACTACCAGGGCGAGGCCGATCCCGATGTGACGCCTGCGCCGGCTAATCGACCGCTGGTGCGTGTGACTCTCGGGCCTCGCTTCAAGCTGGCGAGCGCGACGATCGCCTGGCGCGGCGCCCCGCCGGATGCGGCCACGCAGGCTCAGGCCTTGAAGGATCTCGATCTGCCCGATGGCGGTCCCGGCCGCGCGGCGGATGTCCTGGCGGCGGAAGGACGCGTGATCGCGGCCCTGCAGAAACGCGGCTATGCGGAGGCGACGATCGACCCCCGCGAGGTAGTCGTCGATCACGCCGACGCCAGCGTCCGGCCGACCCTGAAGATCGGGGCCGGAGAGCGCATCGTGCTGGGCGCGCTTGTGGCGACAGGCCCCGCGCGGGTGCAGGCCCATTGGCTTTCCTCGCTGTCGCCGTGGAAGCCGGGGGCGGTCTACGACCCGGCCCTGTTCGCCAGGCTGGAAAAGCGGCTGATCGAGACCGGCGCCTATCAGTCCGCCACCGTGGCCCTGGCCCCCGCCGCGGGGCCGGCGGGGCCGGCGGGGACGCCGCGGGTGGTCGACGTGACCCTGGTCAACCGGCCGACACGGTCCCTGGAAGTGGGCGCGGGCTACTCCACGACAGAAGGCTCGGGCGCCGACCTGAAGCTGACTCGCTACAACCGGTTGGGACGGGCGGACGCCCTGATCCTCACCGCCAAGCTCTACGATATCCAGCAGAAGCTCGACCTGGAGCAGGTCCTCCCCGACTGGGGCCATGTGGATCAGACCCTCAAGGTGGGCGGCGGTTTTCTGGGCGATCGCACCAAGGCCTATGACGACCTGGGCGGCGGTGTGCGGCTGGATGTGATCCGCCGCTACGACCGGACGACCGCCATCACCCTGGGCGCCGCGGCGGACTTTGCCTCCACCCGGGAAAAGACGGCGGTCAATCTGCTGGCGACCCCGGTCGGCGAGACCCTCAACCTGTTCATCGCCACGGCCAAGGCCGGCCTGGTCTTCGACCGCTCCAACAGCATCCTCAACCCCACCAAGGGCTGGCGACTGGATGTGGAAGCCGACCCGACCCTGATCGAGGGCGGTCGTAGCCTGACCTATGTGAAGACCCACGCCCAGATCAGCGGTTACTGGCCGCTCGGGCCGGCCGGGACGGACATCGCGGCGAGGCTCAAAGTCGGCGCCATCTGGGGCGGCTCGATCCCCGGCGTGCCGGCCGACCGTCGGTTCTTCGCCGGCGGTGGCGGCTCTGTGCGAGGCTACGGCTATCAGGCCGTGGGGCCGCGCCTGTCCGACAATACGCCGGTGGGAGGCCTGTCTCTGACCGAAGGCTCGTTCGAACTTCGTCAGCCGGTTTCGAGGCGCTGGAGTGTCGTGGCCTTCGCCGATGTGGGCGAGATCGGCCCGACCGTAACGCCCAGGTTCAATAACCTCGCGGTCGGTGTCGGCGCGGGGATTCGCTATGATCTGGGCTTCGGACCCCTGCGGCTGGATATCGGCACGCCGCTGAACGGTCAGAAGGGCGATGCGCCCGTGCAGGTCTACATCAGTATCGGTCAGGCGTTTTGACCGAGCCCGTCGTCCGCCCCAGCCGCGTCCCGGCGGTCATCCTGGTCTTAGGGGTGGTGCTGGGCCTGCTAAGCGCCCTGGTGCGCTTCGGTCCGTCCACCGACGCCGGTCACCGCGTGGTGGCCTGGGCCGTCAACGGCCTGAGGGTCGGCGATGTCGGCCGGCTGTGGGTAGACGGGATCGAGGGGGATCCGTGGGGCGAGTTCACCATCGCCCGGGCCGAGATTCGCGACGGCCGCGGCGCCTGGATCGTGGGGCGCGATGTCCGCCTGTCCTGGCGTTCCGCCGATCTCTGGCGGCGCGAGGTTCATATCGTCGAGGCCATGGCGCGGTCGATCACAGTTAGCCGTCCGCCGGAGCTTCTGCCGCCCGAAGCCGCCACGCCCTCGCCGGTCTCACTGCGGATCGACAAGGTCGCGACCCTGCTGACCCTGATGCCCGCCCTGGCCGGCCGGCGCGGCGACTATCTGGTGGAGGGCGGGCTGTCCCTGGCCCGGGACAATGCGCTCTCCGGCCGCGTGTCCGCGGTGAGCCTGATGCATCCGGGCGACTTCCTGCGCGCCAATTTCAACGTCTCGGACACCACGGTCGGTCTGGAAGCCCACGCCAGCGAAGCCACGGGCGGCGCCCTGGCCGGCTCGCTCGGGCTCGACGGCAACAAGCCCTTCCTGCTCGACGCCCGGGCCCACGGCTCGCCCAAGGCCGGATGGTTCGCCCTGGCGAGCACCGTCGGGAACGCCTCGCCGGCGACGGCGCGGGGTGTCTGGTCTCCGGCCGGCGGCGAAGCGTCGGGCCGTCTTGATCTGACCGCCTCGCACTGGCTGGCGGACTGGCGCGCGGGCCTGGGCCCCGAGGCGAGCTTCCACCTTACCGCCGCGCGCGGGGCGGGCGATGTCTATCGCACCGACTTCGACGCGCGCAGCCAGAAGGTGACCCTGACCGCGAAGGGTGAGGTCGATCCAAGCCATCGCCGGACCGGCCGCGCGGGTGTGGCGATCGCCCTCTCGGCCACCGACCTGTCCGCCTTCCTGGGCGCCCCCGGCTTCGGCGCCGGCCGCGCCAGCGGCGTGCTGACCGGTAGCGACATTCACTGGGTCCTGGCCGGAACGGCCACCGCCGGGGGGATCGACCAGGCCGGCTATCATCTGGCCTCGGCCGGCGGGCCGTTCCGTCTGGAGTCGGTCCGCGGCGGCCTCTCGCTAAAGGCCGATGCCGTGGGGGCGGGCGGCGGGGGAACCAGCCCGGTGGCGCTTCTGCTGGGCGGCGCGCCGCGCGCCTCGGCCGACCTCGGCTTCCTGGACGATGGCCGTGTTCTGCTGCGCAGGGTGCAGCTCAAGGGCGCCGCCCTGGAGGTGAACGGGCAGGGGGAGCGGGGACTTCTCGGCGGCCTGTCGTTCAAGGGAAAGGCCGTGGCGAGCAATCTGGCCCTGGCCTCGCCGGGCGCGCGCGGGACGATCGAGGCGGACTGGCGCGCGGGGCAGAACAATGGGACCGCGCCCTGGACCTTCAGTTTCGACGCGCGGGGCCAGGGCCTGAGACTCAATGCGCCCGAAGCCGACAGCCTGCTCGGGGCCGCCCCCCGGGCGCATGCGGAAGGGCGGCTGGCGGCCGACGGTCTCACCCTGACCAAGGCGAGCTTCGACGGCGGCGGTCTGGCGTTGACCGGCGCCGGCAAAATCGGGCCCGTAGGCGAACTGGTGGGCAAGGTCGAGGCGTCGGGCAATGGCCCCCTCGTGGTCGGGCCGCTGGCGCTCTCGGGCGCCTTCTCCGGCAGCGGAACGCTGAACGGGACCGTGGACAAGCCGCGACTGGACGCCACCGCGGTGTTGAAGACCCTGGACCTGCCGGACGCCGGCGATCTTCGCCTGACCGACGCCCATGTCACGCTGAGCCTCCAGAGCGACGGCGACGCCCTCGCGGGTCATCTGGGCCTGACCGCGGCGAGCGGCAACGGGCCGGCGCGGGCCGCGGCCGGATTCCGCCTCGCCGGGGCGGATGCGTCCCTCACCGACATCGATCTGGTCGCCGGCGGCGTCTCTGCCCAAGGGCGGGCCGCCTTCCACGCGGGCGCGCCGACCCAGGCCGATCTTGTGGTCAGCGTCGGCCCGGGGATGTTCCTGGCGTCCGGGCGCGCCGACGGGCGGGTGTCGATCGCGGCGGCCGCGGAGGGGCCGCGGGCGAAGGTGACCCTCAAGGGCGCCAACCTGGTGTTCCCGGAGTCCACCGGCGGGCTGGAGAGCCTGAATTTCACCGCCGATGGGCCGCTCAGCCGGCTGCCCTATAAGCTCGACGCGCGCGGCGTGGTGTCGGGTCTTCGCGCGCGGCTGGCGGGCGGCGGAGACCTGACCCAGGCCGGGGGCGTCCAGACCGCGTCCTTCACCGGGGCCGGTCGGTTCGGCGCCGCCGATATCAAGAGTCTCTTGCCGGCCGAGATCGCTTTCCGGCCGTCGGGAGTCACGGGCGGTCTGCATGTGGCCATCGGCCAGGGGCGGGCGGACATCACCTTCAACCAGAGCGGCGATGGGCTCAGCGGTCACGCCGTGGTCGCCAATCTCGATCTTGGCCTGCTGGATCCGGAAATCCGCGGCCGGGCGGATGGGGTTCTGGACCTCTCCCGTGTGGGCGACGCCCTGGTGGGGACCGCTCAGGCCCGCGTGGCGGGGGTCTCCGGACGCGATCTGCAGGGTGAGTCGCCCCTGGCCGGGTCCCTGGACGCCACCTTCAGCGGCGGGGTCATTGCCCTGCGGACCCAGCTGGCCGACGCCCAGGGCTCCAAGGTGGCGGCCGATCTGCGCATTCCGGCCGTCCTGTCGGCGTCGCCGCTGAAGATCGCCGTCGACTCTCACGCCCCGCTCTCCGGCCACTTCTCGGCCGACGGGGCGGTGGGGCCGCTCTGGGACCTGCTGGAAGGCGGCGGCCAGTCTCTCACCGGGCGACTGGTGGCGCAGGGCGCCATCGGCGGCACGGTGGCCGATCCGAAGTTCACCGGCACTGCGGGGATCAGCGGTGGCGCCTTCGCGGATTCCAGCGTGGGCCTTCGCCTTGAGGGCCTCGCCATCCAGGCCGATCTGCGCGGCGACGTGATCGACGTGACGCGGTTCGCCGCCACGGACGGCCTGAGGGGGTCGGTCTCCGGAAGCGGCCGGCTGAGCCTGATCCGGGGCGCGGCGTCGGCGTTCCAGCTGACCCTCAAGGGCTTCCGGCTTGTGGACACGACCCTGGGCCAGGCGACGGCGTCGGGCCTGGTGAACGTCGACCGCGCCACGGACGGCAAGGTGCGACTCGGCGGGAACCTGACCATCGACCGGGCGCAGATCTCGCCCATGGCGCCGACGCCCAATGGCGTGGTGGCCATGGAGGTGACCGAGATCCATCGGCCGTTCGACCTGGCTGTCGCCGCCGCCGCGCCGGCCGAGCGCGAGCCGCCGGTGGCCCTGGATATCGGGCTGAAGGCACCATCCGGCATCTTCATCAAGGGGCGCGGCCTCAATCTGGAAATGTCGCTGGACGCCCACGTGTCCGGGACGATCGCTTCGCCAAGCCTGACGGGCGTCGCCCGGGTTGTCCGCGGCGACTACGACTTCGCCGGCAAGCGCTTCCAGATCGACGACCGCGGGGTGGTGGTCCTGGGATCGACGGCCGAGACGATCCGCCTTGACCTGACCGCGACCCGGGACGACCCGACCCTCACGGCGATCATCCGGATTCAGGGCACGGCCGCGGCGCCGACCTTGGTGCTGTCCTCGACGCCCGCCCTGCCACAGGATCAGGTGCTGTCCCAGGTTCTGTTCGGCGCCTCGGCCGCTCAGTTGTCAGGGTTCCAGGCCGCCCAGCTGGCCTCGGCCATGGCCGGTCTGGCGGGCGGCGGCGGGTTCGACGTGATCGGAGGGCTGCGCAACTTCGCCCATCTCGACCGGCTCGCGATCGACTCCGCCGCGACCACAGGCTTCACCGTGTCCGGCGGCAAATACGTCACCGACAAGCTCTATGTGGAGATCTCCGACAGCGCCAAGACGGGGCAGGGCGCCCAGGTGGAGTGGAGGCTGTTGAAGCACCTGTCGCTGGTGTCACGCGTCACGAGCCAGGGCGATCACGCGGTCTCGGTGCGCTGGCGGCGGGACTACTAGGGGCGAGCCTCGACGGCGTTGAGGATCTAGTGGGTGACGCGCGGCCGCAGCTGGTACTTGCCGGGCTGGAAGTCGTCGAACAGCACGGCGGCCTGGGGATGGCCGACGGGCTCGCCCGTCTCGTCCGGCAGAAGGTTCTGTTCGGAGACATAGGCGACGTAGCTGGACTGATCGTTCTCGGCCAGCAGGTGGTAGAAGGGCTGATCCTTCCGTGGGCGAACGTCCTCGGGAATCGACTGCCACCACTCTTCGGTATTGGCAAAAACCGGATCCACGTCAAAAATCACCCCGCGAAAGGGGAAAAGACGGTGTTTTACAACCTGTCCGATGGCGAATTTGGCGAGCCGGGTGTCCATTGTCCTAACGTACAGCCTTGATCGTGAACCGGACATGAAACTAGAGCCTTCCGCCGCGCTATCAAGGGTTCGCTTTCACCGGAGGCCCGGAGGCGCTACCCTTCGCCCAAGATTCAGGCGTCCGGTTTCCGTCGGCGCGCAAGGGCGAGGTCGACAGCACACGGCATGACAGAGACGGTGACCGCCCCTGTCGACGCCCAAGCCGAGGCCGCGGACGCCTCCGCCTATGCGGCCCTGGACCTGGGCACGAACAACTGCCGGCTGCTGATCGCCACGCCCCATGCGCGGGGGTTCCGGATCGTCGACGCCTTCTCGCGCATCGTGCGGCTCGGGGAGGGAAGCTCGCAGACCGGGCGGCTGAGCGAGCCGGCCATGGAGCGCGCCATCGGCGCCCTGCGCATCTGCGCCGACAAGATTCGCCGCCGGGGTGTGGTGCGGGTGCGCGCCGTCGCGACCCAGGCCTGCCGCGGCGCGGCCAACGGGGCCGAGTTCGTCGCCACGGTCGCCGAACGCACCGGTTTGCGCCTGGAGGTGATCACGCCCCGCGAGGAAGCCCAATTGTCCGTCGCCGGTTGCCTGGATCTGCTGGACCGCCAGTCCAAGGCGGCGCTGGTGCTGGACGTGGGCGGCGGCTCGACGGAGCTGTCCTGGATCGATCTGTCGGCCCCCGGCCTGACTGTCGCGCCGCGTCGGATGGCGCACTGGCGCCTGCCGATCCGCGCCTGGCAGTCCACGCCGCTGGGGGTGGTGACCCTGGCCGAGCGGTTTCCGCATACCCACGCCGGAGACCTGGAGGGCTACCGGCGCATGGTGGAGGCGGTGAAGGCGGAACTGGGCGACAACGCCGCCGCCGCGCCGTTCCGGGACACCTTCGCCGCCGGTCACGGCCATATTGTCGGAACCTCCGGCGCGATCACCAGTCTGGCCGGCCTGCATCTGGGACTGCGCCGCTATGACCGCAGCCGGGTCGACGGCCTGTGGATGACGCGCGAAGAGTGCGAAACCATAGCGGACTGGCTGGCGTCGCTCACCGTGCCCGAGCGGGCGGCGCAGCCTTGCATCGGGCCGGACCGGGCGGATCTGGTGCTGGCCGGCGCGGCCATCCTTCAGGCGGTGCAGGAACTCTGGCCCTCGCCCCGCGTTCGGGTGGCGGATCGTGGCCTGCGTGAAGGTCTTCTTCTGTCGCTGATGTCCAGCGAACAGCCCGGCCGTTCGCGCCGTCGCCGGGGCGGCCGCAAAGGACGCCGCTGATGGCAGACGAACCGCCGCGAAAGCGCATGGTGCGGGCCCCGACCGGGGGCACCGACGCCGGCCGGGCCGGGCCCAAGCGCCTGAAGACCGCCAAGGAACGCACTCCTTCGTCCCAGGCCTGGCTCGAACGCCAGATCAACGATCCCTTCGTCGCCGAGGCCAAGGCCAAGGGATATCGCTCGCGCGCGGCGTTCAAGCTGGCCGAGATCGACGATCGCTATCACCTGATCAAGCGCGGGGCCCGCATCGTCGACCTGGGCTGCGCCCCGGGGGGCTGGCTGCAGATCGCCGTGGAACGCGGGGCCAACGCCGTGGTCGGCGTCGACCTGCTGCCGGTGGATCCGATGACCGGGGCGATCATCATCCAGCAGGATTTCACCGATGACGACTGCCCCGCGCGGCTGATGGAGCTGCTGGGCGGCTCGCCGGACGTGATCATGTCGGACATGGCCCCCAACACCACCGGTCACCGCCAGACCGATCACCTGCGCATCGTCGGCCTGATTGAGGCCGCGGCCGAGTTCGCGCTGCGCGTGCTCGAGCCGGGCGGGGTCTTCGTCACCAAGGCCTTCCAGGGCGGCGAGACGGGGACCTTGCTGACCCTGCTGAAGCAGAACTTCGCCAACGTCCGGCACGTGAAACCCAAGGCCAGCCGGGCGGAGAGTTCGGAGCTCTATCTCCTGGCGACGGGCTTCAAGGGGCGGCGTCCGGCCTGACGCGCGGACCGCGACGAGGCGGGAATTCCACGCTGCGCCGCCGCAAGGGCTTCCCCCGCGCCGAACCCGTCGATATACGAGCCTCGCAAAACGGAGAGTCTCATGGAGATTCGCGAAGGACTTACCTTCGACGATGTTTTGCTCGAACCCGGCCCGTCCGAGGTCATGCCGACCCAGGTCAGCACGTCCACAAGGTTCACACGGCAAATCAATCTGAACATCCCGCTGGTCTCGGCGGCGATGGACACGGTCACCGACAGCCGCCTGGCGATCGCCATGGCGCAATCCGGCGGCATGGGCGTGCTTCACCGCAATATGACGGTGGAGGGCCAGGCTGACGCGGTGCGCGAGGTGAAGCGCTTCGAAAGCGGCATGGTCATCAATCCCCTGACCATCAACCCCGACACGCCCCTGTCGGAGATCCGCCAGATCAAGGCCCGGCGGCATATCTCCGGCTTCCCGGTGGTGGATCCCGCGACCGGCCGGCTTGTGGGCATCCTGACCAACCGCGACATGCGCTTCGAGAACGGCGGCGATCCGCCCGCCTCGGCCGTGATGACCCGCGACAACCTCGTCACCGTTCGCGAGGGCGTGACGCAGGACGAGGCTCGGGCGCTGTTCCGCCGCCACAAGATCGAACGGCTGATCGTGGTCGATGACGACTATCGGGCCGTGGGCCTGATCACCGTCAAGGACATGGAAAAGGCCGAGGCCCACCCCCACGCCGCCAAGGATTCCAAGGGCCGGCTGCTGGTCGGCGCCGCCTCCACCGTGGGCGACGCAGGTTTCGAGCGCTCCCTGGCCCTGATCGACGCGGGCGTGGACGTGGTGGTGATCGACACGGCCCACGGCCATTCCAGCCAGGTCGGCGACGCGGTTCGCCGCCTGGCCCGCGAGAGCAACCGCGTGCAGATCGTCGCCGGCAATGTGGCCACCTATGACGGCGCGCGCGCCCTGGTGGACGCCGGCGCCGACGCGATCAAGGTCGGCATCGGCCCCGGCTCGATCTGCACCACCCGCGTGGTGTCGGGCGTCGGCGTGCCGCAGTTCACGGCCATCGCCGAAGCCGTGCGGGCCGCCCGGCCCTCCGGTGTTCCGGTGATCGCCGACGGCGGCATCCGCTTCTCCGGCGACCTGGCCAAGGCCATCGCCGTGGGGGCCTCCAGCGCCATGATGGGCTCGATGTTCGCCGGCACCGACGAGGCCCCCGGCGAGGTGTTCCTCTACCAGGGGCGCACCTACAAGACCTACCGCGGCATGGGCTCCCTGGGCGCCATGGCCAGCGGCTCGGCCGACCGCTACTTCCAGAAGGAAGTGCAGGACACCATGAAGCTGGTGCCCGAAGGCATCGAGGGTCAGACCCCCTACAAGGGTCCGATCCAGCCGGTGATCCACCAGCTTGTCGGCGGCCTGCGCGCCGCCATGGGCTATGTGGGCGCGCCGGACATCGCCGCCTTCCAGGAGCGGGCCAGGTTCGTGCGCATCACCGGCGCCGGCCACCGCGAGAGCCATGTTCACGACGTGATGATCACCCGGGAAGCCCCCAACTACCCGACCCAGGTCTAGCCGTTGCGAGACGGCGGCCGGCTGGCGGCGGCGATCCAGGTCCTCAGCGATATCGCCGATCGCCATAAGCCTGTCCGCATGGCCCTGAAGACCTGGGGCGAGGCGGCTCGCTATGCCGGCGCCAAGGACCGCGCCTTCGTCTCCGGCCTGACCCTGGACGTGCTGCGCCGTCGCCGCTCCCTGGCCTGGCGGATGGGCGATGACAGCCACCGCGCCGCGGTGCTGGCCGCGGTTCGGTTCCTTTGGAACTGGGACCTCGACCGCGTGGCGGACGCGGCGGCTGACCCGCATGGCCCCGGCGCGCTGTCCGACGGCGACCGCGCCCATCTGACCCATCCCGTCGATCTGGCCGCCGCGCCGGCGCCGGTGCGGGGCGACTATCCGGACTGGCTGGACGAGTCGCTGGCGCGCGTGTTCGGAGACGATCGCGCCGCCGAAGGCGAGGCCCTGGCCGCCCGCGCGCCCACGGACCTGCGGGTCAACACGCTCAAGGCCGATACGCCCCGGGTGCTGGCCGCGCTCGATCCCTTCGATCCGCATCTGCCGGGCTTTCTGCCGGGCGCGATCCGCGTGGCCGCTCCGGCGGCCAGCGAGCGCGCCGCGCCGGTGGAGGCCGCGCCGGAGTTCGAGATGGGCTGGTTCGAGGTCCAGGATCTGGGCTCCCAGATCGCCGCCGCCTGCGCCGGCGACGTGGCGGGCCTGCGCATCCTCGACTATTGCGCCGGAGGCGGCGGCAAGACCCTGGCCCTGGCCGCGGCCATGGGCGGGGAGGGGCAGCTCTACGCCTACGACTCCGACGCCCGGCGCCTGACCGACACCGTGCGCCGCGCCCAGCGGGCCGGGGTCACCAACCTGCAGGTCCGCTCGCCCATCCATCCCAAGGCGCTGGAGGGTTTGGGCGGCGCGATGGATCTCGTCTTCGTCGACGCGCCGTGCACCGGCTCGGGCACCTGGCGGCGCCATCCCGACGCCAAATGGCGGCTCGGCCCGGACCAGCTTGCCCGGCGCATGGGGGAACAGGACAAGGTGCTCTCCGCGGCGGCGTCCTTTGTGAAGCCGGGTGGGCGGATCATCTATGTGACCTGCTCCCTGCTGGCCGAGGAGAACGAGGATCGCATCGCCGCCTTCCTCGCCCGGACGCCCGGGTTCGCCACGACCCCCGCGAGCGGCGTCGCGGACGCCTATCTGACCTCGCAAGGCTTCCTGCGGCTGGCGTCGCGCACGGCGGGTACGGACGGCTTCTTCGTGGCCGTCATGCGCCGGACGGCCTAGGGCGCCGGCGCCTCAGATCTCCTCCGGCCGCTGGCGCACGGCGTTGAACACGACGGGCGGCACGGTCTGACGCTCGTCGTCGCGGTTGAGCGCGATCAGGGTGTCGAAATTGGCGTCCGGATCGGCGGTCAGCTCGGCCAGGCGGTCGAACCAGGCGAGGCTCGCCTCGGCGATGGCGTCGCCCGGTTCGGGCATGGCGCCCCAGCAGTCCCAGGGCAGCATCTCCCGGCCGGCCAGGGCGGCCGCGTCGCGCACCAGATTGCCGGCCAGGAACCACCAGCCAGTCATGGCCATGATGCCGAAGGTGTTGGGATCGGCCTCGCCCGCCCGGCAGGCGCGCCAGGCGGCCCCGGCGACAAGGAACCGGTCGGGCGGCACATCCAGCAGGTCGAAGTCCGGATGGATCCGCTCGGCCTGGAAGCTGTCGATCTGAGCGTCGGCCATGACCCATCGGCCGCCATCCCAATACTCGGCCACCCAGTGGTCGACCTTCTGGCGCGGATCGAAGTAGGTTCCGAAGCCGCAGCGTGAGCGGGCCGGGACGCCGCGCGCCCGCAAGGCCGCGACGGTGAACAGGGTGTAGTCGCGACAGTTGCCGATCAGCCGGGTCTCCAGCGGGCGTGTCTCGCCGAGCGGCCGGGTGTCGTGTTCCAGCATCCGGTCGATCATCGCCGGAATATCCCGCAGGTGAACCTCGCCGCGCCGTTCCTCGCTCAGGACCTGACCATAGGCGCCCGACCAGTGCTCGTGCAGGATCAGGCCCTGAAGCGCCGCGGAGAGGCCGGTCAGATCGTCCGGCAGCGCCGCGAGCCGCGCCGCGTGCGCGCCAGGATCGCTCATCCGGCTTTGACGGCGATAGAAATCGAGAACGTCGTTCGTGGTGGTCATGGCCGCGCCTCCCGTCGCCTTCCTTAAGATAACAGATCGTCGCGGTCTTGATCGACGTTGCGCCGGGGCAGGGAGGATGACCTCCCGCCGATTCTCCCCTATGACCCGGCCATGACAGAGCCCCGCCACGACCGCGTCCTGATCGTCGATTTCGGCAGCCAGGTGACCCAGCTGATCGCCCGCCGCCTGCGCGAGAGCGGCGTCTATTGCGAGATCCATCCCTACGACAAGGCCGACGCGGTGCTCGACCGCTATGCGCCCAAGGCGGTGATCCTCTCCGGCGGCCCGGCCAGCGCCGGCCTGCCCGACAGCCCCGCCGCCCCGCAGCGCCTGTTCGAGATGGGCGTGCCGGTTCTGGGCATCTGCTACGGCGAGATGACCCTTTGCGCCCAGCTGGGCGGCGCCGTGGAGGGCGGCCACGACCGCGAGTTCGGCCGGGCCGAGATCCGCATCGCCCAGGAGAGCCCGCTGCTGGCGGGCCTCGGAGATGTGGGCGACACCGAGACGGTGTGGATGAGCCATGGCGACAAGATCACCGCCATCCCGCCCGGTTTCCACGCCGTGGCCACCTCGGAGGGTTCGCCCTATGCGGTGATCGCCGACGAGGGCCGGCGGCTCTATGGGGTGCAGTTTCACCCCGAGGTGATCCACACCCCGCGCGGGGCGACGATCCTGCGCAACTTCACCCACCGCATCGCCGGACTGACCGGCGACTGGACCATGGCCTCCTATCGCGCCGAGGCGGTGGCGAAGATCCGCGCCCAGGTGGGCGAGGGCAAGGTGATCTGCGGCCTGTCGGGCGGGGTGGATTCCTCGGTGGCGGCGGTGCTGATCCACGAGGCCATCGGCGATCAGCTGACCTGCGTTTTCGTCGACACCGGCCTCTTGCGTTACAAGGAAGCCGAACAGGTCGTCAGCCTGTTCCGCGACCACTACAACATCCCCCTGATCCATGTGGACGCGGGCGAGCAGTTCCTGGGCGCCCTGGCCGGGGTCTCCGACCCGGAAACCAAGCGCAAGATCATCGGCAAGGAATTCATCGAGGTCTTCGACCGCGAAGCCGGCAAGATCGACGGCGCGACCTTCCTGGCCCAGGGAACGCTCTATCCCGACGTGATCGAGAGCGTCTCGGCCGCCGGCGGCCCCAGCGTGGTGATCAAGAGCCACCACAATGTGGGCGGCCTGCCGGAGCACATGAAGCTGAAACTGCTCGAGCCCCTGCGCGAGCTGTTCAAGGACGAGGTGCGGGCGCTGGGCGTCGAGCTCGGCCTGCCGCCGGCCTTCGTGGGCCGCCATCCGTTCCCGGGCCCGGGCCTGGCCATCCGCATCCCCGGCGAGATCACGGCCGACAAGGTCGCCACTCTGCAGCAGGCCGACGCCCTCTATCTGGACGAGATTCGCAAAGCAGGCCTTTACGACAGCATCTGGCAGGCCTTCGCCGTGCTGCTGCCCGTGAAGACGGTCGGGGTGATGGGCGATGCGCGCACCTATGAGAGCGTGCTGGCCCTGCGCGCGGTGACCAGCACCGACGGCATGACCGCCGA
>CAIQJF010000089.1 GCA_903872075.1 uncultured Caulobacteraceae bacterium
CATAGATGGTCACCCGGCACTTCTTGTGCGGACGCTCGATGATGATGCGTGAAACCCCGGCCTGATTGAGGCGCTTCTTCAGTTCCTTACGGACCCGGATGTCGGCATGCAGCAGGCGGGAGTATTCCTCTCCGCTCGCGAACCAACGGCTGTCCCAGGTGCGATTGATGCCCAGGCGCAGACCGACCGGATTTACTTTTTGACCCATCAGACGGCCTCACCCAACTCGCGGACCACAATGGTGATCTCGGAAAACGGCTTTTCGATCCGGGAGGAACGGCCACGGGCGCGCGCCGAGAACCGCTTCATCACCAGATTCTTGCCCACGTAGGCCTCCGACACGACAAGGTTGTCGATGTCGAGGCTGTGGTTGTTCTCGGCGTTCGAGATCGCCGAGTAGAGCGCCTTGCGCACATCGATGGCGATGCGGCGCGGGCTGAATTCGAGCTCGTTGAGAGCCCGCTGCACCTTGAGGCCGCGGATCGACTGGGCCACCAGGTTCAGCTTGCGAGCGCTGGTGCGCAGGGTGCGCACCTTCGACATCGCCTCGACCGGCGCCAGGCGCCGCGCTTTGGCTTGCTTGCTCATGCTACTTCCTCTTCGCCTTCTTGTCGGCGGCGTGACCGGGGAAGTAGCGGGTCGGCGCGAACTCGCCGAACTTCATGCCCACCATGTCTTCTCCGACGAGAACCGGCACATGCTTCTGGCCGTTGTGCACGCCGAAGGTCAGACCCACGAACTGGGGCATGATCGTCGAACGGCGCGACCACATCTTGATCACTTCCTTGCGACCCGAGTTCTGCGCGGCTTCTGCCTTCTTGAGCAGATAACCATCGACGAACGGGCCTTTCCAAACCGAGCGGGTCATGGATTAGCGAGCCTTCTTCACGTGGCGAGTGCGGATGATCAGACGATCCGTGCTCTTGTTGGTGCGCGTCTTGCGGCCCTTGGTGGGCTTTCCCCACGGCGTCACGGGGTGACGACCGCCGGAGGTCTTGCCTTCGCCGCCGCCGTGCGGGTGATCAACCGGGTTCATGGCGACGCCGCGGACGTGCGGGCGACGGCCCTTGTGACGGACTCGTCCGGCCTTGCCGAGAACTTCGTTCATGTGGTCCTGATTGGAGACCGCGCCGACCGTCGCCATGCAGCCATCCGGAACCATGCGAAGCTCACCCGAGTTCAGACGGATCTGGGCGTAGCCGGCGTCACGACCCACCAGCTGGGCGTAGGCCCCGGCCGAACGCGCGATCTGTCCGCCCTTGAGGGGCTTCATCTCGACGTTGTGGATGATCGTGCCGATGGGCAGCGAACGCAGCGGCGAAGCATTGCCCGGCTTCACGTCGACCTTCTCGGCGGCCAGGACTTCATCACCGGCCTTGAGGCGCTGCGGCGCCAGGATGTAGGCCAGTTCGCCGTCGGCGTATTTGATCAGGGCGATGAACGCGGTGCGGTTCGGGTCATACTCCAGACGCTCGACCGTGGCGGGGATCCCCCACTTGCGGCGTTTGAAGTCGACGATGCGATAGAGGCGCTTGGCGCCGCCGCCGCGGAAACGAACAGCAATACGACCGCCGCCGCCACGACCGCCGGACTTGGTCAGTCCTTCGACAAGGCTCTTTTCCGGCCGCCCCTTGTGGAGCTCGGAACGGTCAACCAGCACCAGCCCACGACGGGACGGTGAGGTCGGATTGAAGTGCTTCAGAGCCATGGTCTAGAGCCCCGTGGTAATGTCGATGGATTGGCCCTCTTGAAGGGTCACAATCGCCTTCTTGAGGTCGGACCGACGGCCGGGACGACCGCGGAAACGCTTTGTCTTACCCTTTTGGATCAGGGTGTTGACCTTGGTCACCTTCACCTTGAACAGCTCTTCGACCGCCGTGGCGATCTCGTCCTTGGTGGAGTCCATGGCCACCTGGAAGACCACCTTGTTCTGCTCCGAGAGCAGGGTGGCCTTTTCGGTGATCATCGGGGCGACGATGACATCGTAGTGACGCGCCGTGAGGGCCATCAGGCGGCTTCCTTCTCTTCGAATCGGGCTTCGATCGCCTGAACGGCGGCCCGGGTCAGGATCAGGGTCTCGCGACGGAGGATGTCGTAGACGTTCAGACCGGCGTCGGGCAGCACATCCAGGTTCGGGATGTTACGCGCCGCCAGTTTGAAGTTGGCGTCGACGGCGGGACCGGCGATGACCAGGGCGTTCTTGACGCCAAGGGTGGCGAAGCTGCCGCGCAGGCCGGCGGTCTTCGGGTCGGCGAGGGTCGCATCGTCCAGGATCATCAGCGCGCCCGACTTCGCTTTCGCGGAGAGGGCGTGGCGCAGCGCCAGCGAACGGACCTTCTTGGGCAGGTCGAACGCATGGCTGCGGACTACCGGTCCGTGAGCCTTGGCGCCGCCGACGAACTGAGCCGCACGACGCGAACCGTGACGGGCGCCGCCGGTGCCCTTCTGCTTGTACATCTTTTTACCGGTCCGCGAGACTTCGTTGCGGACCTGGATCTTGTGCGTGCCGGCGCGGCGCTTGGCGAGTTGCCAGGTGACGCAGCGCTGAAGGATGTCGCCGCGAATCTCTTCGATGCCGAAGATATCGTCCCGCAGTTCGAGGGCGCCGCCGGAGGCGCCGTCCAGTTTGATCACATCGATCTTCATTGGGCGTCATCCCCGCTGGAGGTTTCGGCCGCCACGGGCGCCGCCGCGGACTTGATCGCACCCGGCTTGGGCGCGTCGGCCGGCGCGGCGACCTTGATGGCGTCGCGAATCTTCACATAGGTGCCTTCGGTGCCGGGCACCGCGCCCTTGATCAGGATCAGGCCACGCTCCACGTCGACGCGGAAAACGGTGAGGTTGAGGGTGGTCACCTGGTCCTGGCCCATGTGGCCGGCCATCTTCTTACCCTTGAACACCTTGCCGGGGTCCTGGCGTTGGCCGGTGGACCCGTGGGCGCGGTGGGACACCGACACACCGTGGGTGGCGCGCATGCCGCCGAAGTTCCAGCGCTTCATGGCGCCGGCGAAGCCCTTACCGACCGTCACGCCAGCCACATCGACCTTCTGGCCGGGGATGAAGTGGTCAGCGGTGAATTCGGCGCCGACATCGATCAGGTTGTCCTCGGACACCCGGAACTCGGCCACATAATGCTTCGGCTCAACCAGACCCTTGGCGAAATGCCCACGTTCGGCCTTGGTCGTGTTCTTCGGCTTCTTGGCTCCGGCGCCCAGCTGCAGGGCCACGTAGCCGTCTTTGTCTTTCGTGCGCTGGGCGGTGACCTGGCAGCCTTCGAGGCTCAGCACGGTCACCGGCACGTGTGTTCCCGTCTCATCAAAGAGACGCGTCATGCCCAGCTTCTTGGCGATTACGCCGGTACGCATTGGCGTCACCCCTAAAGCTTGATCTCGACGTCCACGCCGGCGGACAGGTCGAGCTTCATGAGCGCGTCCACGGTCTGCGGGGTGGGGTCGACGATGTCGAGCACGCGCTTGTGCGTGCGGATTTCGAACTGCTCGCGCGACTTCTTGTCGATGTGCGGCGAACGGTTCACGGTGAAACGCTCAATGAGCGTCGGGAGGGGAATGGGACCCCTGACTGTCGCACCGGTTCTCTTGGCCGTGTTGACGATCTCACGGGTGGAATGATCCAGCACCCGGTGATCAAAGGCCTTGAGCCGTATGCGGATGTTCTGACGATCCATATCGCTCGTATTTCCCTTCAGGCTGTTGAGCCCGCGTGCGCCAGACCATGTCAAAGACCAGCTCGCTGGACCTTTCGGATCCACCGAACGCGTAAGCCCGCAAAAACGAATGGCCCGCGCGGATGCCCGCGGGGGCCCCTAACTGATGAGGGATGGCTTTCAGACCATCCGATCAGGGTCGTCTCGCGAACCGCGTCTGCCCCGTTTGCACTCGCGGGACACAGCCAGTTCGACTAAAGAAGCGCGGTGTCTAGACGTCCGATCTTCGGTCGTCAAGGCCTGAGGGCCCCCAGCAGGGTCACGAAACCGTCGCCGCGAGGCGGCATCTGTGCGCGGGGGCGTTGTTCCCGCATATTGGCGTCTGGCAGGAACGAGGCCCCCTTGAGAAGAGCCCGAAAGTCCCGCCGCAACGCTATCGCCCTGGCGCTATCGACAACCTTCCACGTGGTAATTCTGGCGCTCGTGGTGAATCAGGTCAGCCCGGAATACGATCTTCCTGAACCGCCCGCGCCGCCCATGGATGTTCAGATCATGCGGATGCCGGAGATCCCGCCGCCTCCCGTGGTGATTCTCCATGTTCCGCCGCAGCCAAAGAAGACCGAAGCGCGGAAGCCGCCAGAACCGCGGCCTCAGCCCCCGAAGCCTGAGCCTCCCAAGCCGGAGCCACCCCGGCCAGAGCCGCCAAAGCCGGAGCCGCCCAAGCCGGCGCCTCCGAAACCGCCGCCGCCAAAGCCGGAACCTGACAAGCCTGAGCCGCCCAAGCCGGCGGTGAAACCCCTGCCGCAACCCGTGGCGGTCAAGCCGGCCCCCGTCGCCGCACCGCGGCCTGAACCGAAACCCGTCACGGCGCCACCCACGGCGGCGAAGCCCATACCGGCCCCGCCCGCGCCCGCGGCGCCGATGAAGCTGAACATCCACAAACCGGATAAGGACGCGCCCGCTTCTGTGCCCACCCTGCCCTTCGCGCCATCACCCGCGGCCTCAGGCGGTCCCACAGCGCCCGCCGGTTCCAATGAGCCTCCGCTCGGCGGGTCGCGCCTGAGCGGCCTGACGCCCTATCCGCTTGGCTCAATGCCCGGCGGCGGCGGCGGACTTCGCGGGACACTGGTGGGATGCGCCAACGCCGAGGCCGTGCGGCTCAGCCCCACCGAGCGGGCGCGCTGCAACGAGCGTTTCGGGTCCGAAGCCGGTTCCGCGCCGGCGCTGGACGGCATCTCCCCCGCCAAGCGGGCCGCCTTCGACAAGGCCGCGGCGCGCCAGGATCAGAACAACCGCTATCGGGACAGCACGCCCACCGCAGGCACAACCTACGCCCACCCGCTTTCACCGGATGGCACGACGCGGGGCCCCAGCGGGGTCATCTACGCCCAACCGCCCCACTAGAATCGATCGCCCAGCGGGCTCGTGCCGGAGCTTCGCCCGCATGCCCGGGATTCGCAGCGCCAGACCCTGACGCCCGCTCATCGACGCCGCTGCTGCGCGCGGCCCCCAGACATGAAAAGGCCACCCGCCCGGCTGGGAGGGTGGCCCGTTCACATCAGCGGTCCAGAGATCAGGCCGGGGTCTTCTCCGCCTCGGCCGCCGCGTCGATATCCATCGGAAGCGGCTCCATGACC
>CAIQJF010000090.1 GCA_903872075.1 uncultured Caulobacteraceae bacterium
CGTCACCAAGTCGAAGTTCGACAACCTCTACGGCTGCCGCGAGAGCCTGGTGGACGCCATCCGCCGCGGCACCGACGTGATGTTGTCGGGCAAGCTGGCCGTGGTCTGCGGCTACGGCGATGTGGGCAAGGGCTCGGCGGCCTCCCTGCGCCAGGGCGGCGCCCGGGTGATCGTCACCGAGGTCGATCCGATCTGCGCCCTGCAGGCGGCCATGGAAGGCTATGAGGTCCAGACCATCGAGGACACCCTCGGTCGCGCCGACATCTATGTCACCGCCACCGGTAACAAGGACGTCATCACCGTCGATCACATGCGGGGGATGAAGAACAACGCCATCGTCTGCAACATCGGCCACTTCGATTCCGAGATTCAGATCTCCGGCCTGCGCAACTTCAAGTGGGACGAGATCAAGCCGCAGGTCCACCATGTGGAATTCCCGGACGGCAAGAAGCTGATCGTGCTGTCGGAAGGCCGCCTGGTGAACCTCGGCAACGCCACCGGCCACCCCAGCTTCGTGATGAGCGCCAGCTTCACCAACCAGACCCTGGCCCAGATCGAGCTGTGGTCCAACGGCGCGGCCTATGAGACCAAGGTCTACACCCTGCCCAAGCATCTCGATGAGAAGGTGGCTATGCTGCACCTGGGCAAGCTGGGCGCGAAACTGACCCAGCTCTCCAAGGAGCAGGCCGACTACATCAGCGTCCCGCAGGCCGGCCCGTTCAAGCCGGATCACTACCGGTATTGATCACCTCGCCGCGGCTCAGGCCGCGGCCAGGCGCTCTGCCAGTTCCGCGGGCGTCGTCTTGCAGAGCTGGCCGCCGGTGAAGAAGGGATCGGATGTGACCTCCGCCGCCACCCACGGCGGCGGCACGACCCCGCTCAGCGCCTCGGGGCTCTCCGCCTCGGTCTCGCACAGCACCAGGCCCGACAGCTAGCCCTGGAAGACGTCGACGGCGAAGGTCCGGCCGTCCGCCTCCAGGCGGTGCCGCTTCTTGCGGATGAACCAGCCGGGCAGGCGCGAGAGCAGGGCGAACTCCTCGCTGGACAGATAGACATTGACGATCGGCCCCGAGGCCGGATCATCCGTCGGGTATTTCTTGCACAGCTTGAAGATGCGATGGCCCGTGGCCGGATCGGTCATCGACCGCAGGCGCAGGCGCGTGTCGCGCACATAGAGGTCCTTGATCAGGCTGCAGGCCGCGCCCTTCAGATCCGGGGCCTGGCCGTGGGCGATCAGGAAGCGACGTTCGTTCTCGCGCGCGGCGTATTTCGGCAGGGCCATACCCCGATCCTCCGCTGGGGCCTCAGCCTGACAATGCCCGAACGGCGGAATCTGGCAATATCCCCATCTCGCGCCGCGCGAAGGCGTCTTCGCCCTGGCGCCGCCCTGCCGCATGGGGGACAAACGCGGCCATGAGCGGGGTGTTGATCCTTTCCAGCCATGTGGCGTCAAGCGAGGTGGGCGGCGGCTATCAGCGCGCCGTCCTGGGCGCCCTGGAGATCGAGTCCATCCTGGTCCCCACCGTGCTGTTCGGACGCCATCCAGGGCTCGGCCCGCCCGGCGGCGGGGCGACGCCCCTGGCGATCTTCGAGGGCATGCTGGAAGGCGTGGCGGCCGACGGCGCCCTGGGCCGGGTCGAGGCGGTGATCGCCGGCTATTTCGCCGATCCAGGGCAGGTGCTTGCCGCCGCGCGAACGATCGACGCGGTGCGGGCGGCGAGCCCGAACGCCCTGATCCTGGTGGATCCGATCCTGGGGGACGATCCCAAGGGGCTTTATGTGAAGCCGGCCGTGGCCGAGGCAATCGCCGCCGAGCTCACGCCGCGCGCCGACATCCTCACCCCCAACGCCTGGGAGCTGGCCTATCTCACCGACCTGCCCGTCGCCTCCCCCGCCGAGGCCCTGGCCGCGGCGCGGACCCTGGGCAAGCCGGCGCTCGTGTCCTCGCTGACGGTCGGGCGGAGTATCGGCGTACTGTGGGCCGGGCCGCGCGAAGCCTGGCTGGCCTCACACAAACGCGCGCCCTTCGCCCCCAACGGCACGGGCGACCTGCTCACCTGCCTGTTCCTGGCCGCCGTGCTGGGCGGGGCGGCCGAGCCCGACGCCCTGGAGACGGCGGTGAGCGACGTGGCCGCCAAAATCATGGGCCGCGACGTGGCCGTGGCCCTGGAGGCCCTGGCGTGAGCGACATCCGCGGCCTCTGTCCGCCCTGGTTCGAGGCCGTGCGAGATGCCTTCGCGGCCAATTTCGCCGAGGACCGCGAACTGGGCGCCCGCTTCGCCCTGGCCATGGACGGCGAGATCGTCATCGACCTCATGGCCGGCTGGGCCGACCGGGCCATGACCCACCCGTTCGACGAGACAACACTCACCCCGGTCTTCTCAACAACCAAGGCTGTCGCCGGCCTGATGGTCGCCCGCCTCGTGGGACAGGGCCGCCTGACCTATGAGACGCGGGTTGCCGACCTGTGGCCGGCTTTCGCCGAGGCGGGCAAAGGCGAACTGACCGTGGCCCAGGTCCTGTCCCATCAGGCCGGCCTCTGCGGCCTCGAGGGGCCCATGGTCTCCGCCGACTGGTTCGACTGGGACCTGATCTGTACGCGCCTCGCCGACATGACCCCGCTGTGGCCGCCGGGAACCGCCAGCGGCTATCATCCGGTGACCTTCGGCTATCTGGCCGGCGAGATCTTCGCCCGTGTCGACGGCCGCTCGCTCGGAACGGCCCTGCGCGAGGATCTCGCCGGCCCCCTGGATCTCGATCTGTGGATCGGCCTGCCGGACTCCGAGCACGGACGCGTCGCCCAGGTGCGCCGTCCGCCCGCCATGCCGGATCTGGGCGAGATCACCGCGCCGCGCCGCCTGGCCTTCCTGACCAAATGGGCGACGCCCGGCGGGGTGGACGAGGGCCTGGCGCGGCGGTTCGAGATCCCCTCCGCCAATTGCCACGCCACAGCCCCGGCCCTGGCCCGGCTGATGGCGATCCTGGCCTGCGATGGCCGCCTCGACGGCCAGGCGGTCTTGCCGCCGGGGCTCGCCCGCGAGGCCGGCGCCGAGCGGATCTCAGGCCCGGATCTGGTGCTGCCCTACGACATGAGCTGGGGCGCGGGCTTCATCCGCAACCAGGGACTGGGGATCTATGGCCCCGGCCGCGAGACCTTCGGCCACTCCGGCTGGGGCGGCAGCTGCGCCTTCGCCGATCCCGAGCGGGGGCTTTCGGGCGCCTATATAATGAACCGCCAGTCGGCCGAACTGATTGCCGATTCCCGCGCGCGGCGACTGATCGAGGCGGCCTATTCGGCGCTCTGATTGCGCTGCGACGCCCGCCAGGCGCCGTAGGCGAAGGCGATCGCCCCGGCCCAGATGAATACGAACGACAGCAGCCGCAGCGGGGTCAGGGGCTCGCCCATATAGGCGCCCAGGGCGAAACCCACCGTCGGGCTGAGGAACTGCAGGAACCCCAGGATGGCGAAGGGCAGACGCCGGGCGGTCCAGGAGAACAGGGCCAGGGGCATCACCGTCACCGGTCCCACCAGGGTCATCAGCAGGGAGACCGGCAGGCCGTGGCCGAACACCCCGCCGCCGGACATGTAGAGCCAGATCACATAACCAAGGCCTGGCCCGGCCATGAACAGGCATTCGATGAACAGGCCCGACTGGGCGTCCACCGACACCTGCCGGCGGATCAGGCCGTAGATCCAGAAGGTGGTGGCCAGGACCAGGGAGATCAGCGGCAGCCGGCCCAGGGCCACGGTCTGTACCGCCACGCCGATCACGGCCAGGGCGATGGCCGCCAGCCCGATCTTGCCGATGCGTTCGCGGAAGAACACCGCCCCTGCGGCCATGTTCATCAGCGGGTTGATATAGTAGCCCAGGCTGGATTCCAGGATGTGGCCGTTGTTGACCGCCCACACATAGAGCCCCCAGCCGGTGGCGATGGACGCCGCCGACAGCAGCAGCAGGCCCAGGGTGCGCGGCTGGCGCAGGGCGCCCAGGGTCTGGGCCCCCTGCCCGGCCAGCACCACGAGGAGAAGCGCCCAGGGCGCCGACCACATGGCCCGCTGGCCGACGATCTCCCACGGGGTCGCCCCCGCGCGGCCGAGCGCCATGAACAGGAGCGGCGCTCCGCCCCAGAGGAGATTGCAGAGGATACCCGCCAAGAGCGCCTGGCGGGTGGCCCTATAGGCCCCCTCGCCGGGCGCCGCGGAACTCAAGCCAGGACCTTGCGTCCGATCAGGCCACGGTCGGCCAGCAGCTGGGCGATCTGCACGGCGTTGAGCGCCGCGCCCTTGCGCAGGTTGTCCGAGACCACCCACATCGACAGGCCATGCTTGACGGTGGTGTCATTGCGGATGCGCGAGACATAGACCGCATGCTCGCCCTGCGCTTCCTTGGGCGTGATGTAGCCGGTGGGATCGCGCTTATCGATCACCAGCACGCCGGGAGATTCGCGCAGGATGTCGCGGGCGTCGTCCTCGTCGAGCGGCTCATGGAACTCGATGTTCACCGCCTCGGAGTGACCGACCATGACCGGCACCCGCACACAGGTGACCGTCAGGGCGATGTCCGGATCGATCATCTTGTGGGTCTCGTTCCACATCTTGGCTTCTTCGTCGGTGTAGCCGTCGTCGCGAAACTCGCCGATGTAGGGGATGACATTGAAGGCGATCTGCTTGGGGAACACCGACGGCGGCGGAGCGCCCAGGACGAAGACGCCCTTGGTCTGGTTCCACAGCTCGTCCATGCCCTCGGACCCGGCGCCGGACACCGACTGATAGGTCGAGACCACCACCCGCTTGATCCGCGCGGCGTCATGCAGCGGCTTCAGCGCCACCACCAACTGGGCGGTGGAGCAGTTGGGATTGGCGATGATGTTCTTCCGGCGCGCCAGGGCCACTGCGTCCGGGTTCACTTCCGGCACGATCAGCGGCACGTCGGGGTCCATCCGCCACGCGGAGGAATTGTCGATCACGATCGGGCCGGCCGCGCCGATCTTCGGGGCCCATTCCTTGGAGAACGAGCCCGAGACGCTCATCAGCACCACATCGACGGTGGAGAAGTCGAACTGGGCGACGTCCTCGCATTTAATGACGCCGTCTTTCCAGCCGACTTCGAGACCAATGGATTTCCGCGAGGCGATGGCGTGAATCTTGTCCACGGGGAACTCCAGTTCCTCGAGGATATTCAACATCTCGCGCCCGACCGCGCCGGTTGCGCCGACCACGGCCACCCGGTAGCCCATTGTCTTGTCTCCTGAAAAAAGTGGGAGGGCGTCACTACGCCCCTGGGGGCGATGTGGCAAGTGCGCCCCCTCCACCCCTTCGGAAGGACGGGGCGCGCGCGCCTACGGCTCCTGAGACACCCGGATCAGCAGCTTGCCGTCATGGTCGCCGGTGAAGAGGCGCCCCACCGCGTCGACCGCGTTCTCCAGCCCGTCTTCCACATGGGCCTTCCACTTGAGCTGGCCCGAGGCCACCAGCGGACCCAGTTCGGCGAAGGCCTCCGGGGCGCGATGGAGGTAGTCGATGATGATGAAGCCCTTGATCATCAGCCGGTGCATCAGGATGCGGCCGAAGTCGCTGGGGCCCTTGATCGGGCCTTCCAGATTGTAGGTCGAGATCATGCCGCACAACGTCATGCGACCGAAGTTGTTCATGCGCGAGAACACCTGGTCCATGATCTCGCCGCCGACATTCTCGAAGTTCACGTCGATCCCGTTCGGGCACAGGCGGTCGAGCGCCGCGCCCACGTCCTCGTTCTTGTAGTCGATGGCGCCGTCGAAGCCGCAGTCATTGACCAGCCAGTCGCACTTGGCCTGGCCGCCGGCGATGCCGATCACCCGCGCCCCGCGCAGCTTGGCCAGCTGTCCGGCGATGGAGCCCACCGCCCCGGCCGCGGCGGAGACCACCACCGTCTCGCCCGCCTTGGGCTGGCCGATGTCGAGCATGCCGAACCAGGCGGTCAGGCCCGTGCCGCCGAGGACGCTCATATAGGCCGTCAGCGGCACGCCCGGGATCACCGGCACGGGTGAGACCATGCCCTCATGGGCGATGGTATGGGTGGCCCAGCCGGAGAGGCCGGGGTTGACGACGTCGCCCTGTTTGAACTTGTCCGAGCGCGAGCGCTCCACGACGCCGATGCCGCCGCCGCGCATGGTCTCGCCGATCTGCACCGGCGGCAGATACTGATCCTGATCGCTCATCCAGATGCGGTTCGTGGGATCGAGCGACAGATAGACGGTGCGGATCAGCACCTCGCCATCGTCCAGGTCGCGGATCGGCTCATCGATCAGCTCGAGGTCGCCGTGCTGGATCTCGCCCTGCGGCCGGCGCTTGAGCACCCAACGCTTCATGTCGCTCATGGAATTGTCCTTGGGGGTTGGTCGGGTCCGCCGGGCGGACGCCTGTCAGAGGGTGGGGTGTCAGATGATGGGGTGTCAGATGACGTTGCCGGGGCCGCCGCCGACCAGTCCGTGCAGGAAGCCGAAGAAGGCCGGGATCAGGAAGCGCTGCACGCCGCCGATGACCAGGAAGAGCAGGATCGGTGAGAAATCCATGCCGCCCAGATTCGGCAGCAGCCGCTGAAAGGGCCGCAGCAGCGGCCGCGACACCGCCTCCAGGAAGCGCGAGACCTGCCAGACGAAATTGTTGCGCAGGTTCACCACATTGAACGCCACCAGCCAGGAGAGGATCGCATAGGCGATCACCGCCCACAGGATCAGGTCGAGCAGGCCCTGAACGATGTATTCGGCGAAATTCAGAAGGGCGTGCATGGGCGATCCGTGGCGGCGCGAAGGCCCCTAAGTATGCGGGCGCCCCAAGGGGCGCAAGGCGACGCTGGCCGGCGGGCCGCCGCGGGGCAAAGTGAGATCGTCCCGCGACCATTCTTGACTTCGCCGCCCGCCATCCCTTATCTCCGCGCTCCTCCTCCCTGAGGGAAGGGGCCGTAGCTCAGATGGTAGAGCGCCTCGTTCGCAATGAGGAGGTCAGGGGTTCGATTCCCCTCGGCTCCACCA
>CAIQJF010000091.1 GCA_903872075.1 uncultured Caulobacteraceae bacterium
ACCCGAGATCTACGCCCGGAAACCCTCAACACCGGCCGCATCGAGACCATCGGCGGCTGAAAACAGGGCTAAATCACCCTCAACCGATCATCACACGCAAATAAGCACCCGATGCTCCGGGATTTTCCTCAGCCTGCTAGGGACACGGTCTCCACCCAGGGCGAATACTATCAGGAGCGGACCCGGGGGGTGCTTTATCTCCCCAGCCTGGTTGCGCCGCCCACGGGCGCCGGCCTGGTCCAGCACGATAGCGGCGGGCACGCCCTGATGAGCTGGAACCACCGTTTTGCGGCCGGCTCCGATGTGACCCTGAAGGCCTATTTCGACACGGCCACGACCCAGGACTACACCGCCTCGATCACCGTGCGCACCTATGACGTGGAGATGGTCGATCGCCTGCGGCTAGGCCCCAGGAACGAGCTGATCTGGGGCAGCGGCTTCCGCGAGGTCGACTATGCGACCGCCGCCAGCCGCTACCTGTTCTGGACCCCGCCCTCGGGCGGCGAGCAGATCTTCAACGCCTTCGCCCAGGACGATTTCACGCTCACACGGACCCTGCATCTGATCGGCGGGATCAAGGTTGAACACAACACCTACACCGGCTGGGAGAACGAACCCTCCGTTCGCCTGATCTGGGAGCCCAATGCAAATCACACGGTGTGGGCGGCGGTTTCGCAGGCCATCCGCGTGCCGTCGATCGGCGAGGAGTTCGGACGCATCAATATCGCCGGCACGCCCGCCACCCTGCGCTCGCCCCCCGTTCAGGTGGCGATACTGGGCAATCCGGCCCTTCAGAAGTCCGAACGCCTGACCGCCTATGAGGCCGGCTATCGTGGAGCGCTGACGCCTCGCCTTTCCGTCGACCTGAGCGCCTTCTACAACCGCTACGCCGACATGACCTCGACCGTCCCTGGCGCGCCGAGGCTGGAAATCGCGCCGGGACCGCCGCACCTGCTGGTGCCTCTGTATTTCGGCAACCTGCTGCGGGGAGACACCTACGGGGGTGAAATGTCCGCCAAATGGCGGGTCACGCCGAACTGGGACCTCGCCGCAGGCTACAGCCTTCTGCGCGGCAAGCTGGTCGGCGACAACCCCGCCCTGACGCTCACGCCCCAACCGAACGCGATCGGCACGAGCCCGCGCCACCAGATACAGGCGCGTTCCCACATGGTTCTCCCCTGGCGCACCGAGTTGGATGTGGCGGTCTACCGCGTCGCCTCGGTCCCGTCCGAACGGGTCGACGCCTACACACGTCTCGACCTGCGACTGGGCTGGCGGCCCAACGACCACCTGTCCTTCAGCCTAGCGGGCCAGAACCTTCTTCAGTCACGTCACCAGGAATTCCTGCCGGTATATTTCGCCACGGCCCTGCAGGTCCCGCGGACCGTCTACCTCACAGCAACGTTGGGATTCTAAGCCGTGACGGCGCAGACGACGATAGCGGCCCTGGCGGCGGCGCTGCTTGTCTGCATGCGGCCGGCTGTCGCGGCCGAGGCGGCGCGCGAATATGAACTCAAGGCGGCGTTTCTCTACAACTTCGCCCGGTTCGTCGACTGGCCCGCGCGGGGCGTCACGACGCCGGGCGTGCTCACTCTGTGCGTTCTGGGCGACAGCCCCTTCGGGCGAGACCTCGATCCGATCGCGGGCAAGACCGTGGGCCGCGCAAGCCTGCGCGTACGTGGAATAACCATAGACGCCGCCTCGGGCTGCCAGATCGTCTTCATCTCGGGCTCCGAGGCGCCTCGCCTTGAACGCGACCTTGCGCGCCTTCGAGGATCGCCGGTCTTGAGCGTCGGCGATTCACCGGGCTTCGCCGAACGCGGCGCGGTGATCAACTTCTACCTCGACCAGGCGAAGGTGCGCTTCGAAATCAACATCGACGCGGCCCAGCGGTCAGGTCTGACCGTGAGTTCGCAACTGCTGCGGCTGGCGAGGATCGTCCACGATCGGGGCGGCGCGAATGACTAGCCGCCTCTCCATTCGGGATTTGCCGATCGGCCGCAAACTGCTGTTGCTTTGGCTGGCGGCCATGGGCGCCGTCCTCATCAGTCTCTCGACGGTGTCGATCGTGCAGGAGGTGGCGAACTGGCGCGACCGCACGGTCCACGAGCTGACGTCGAACGCCCGAATCCTGGCGGCCAATACCGCGCCCGCCCTCCTGTTCGGTGACCGGGTGGCCGCCAATGAGACACTCGCGGCCTTGTCCGCGGCGCCGAATATCGTGTTCGCGGGCGTCTATGACGCCAGCGGGACCCGATTCGCGCTGCACGGCGCCGCCGACGCGGGGCCACTGCGGCGCCTACCGGGAGAGGACCGCGCCGAACACAGATTCCAGCGCGACGCGCTGGTGGTCAGCGAGCCGATCGTCTTCCGGGGCGAGCGCGTCGGTTCGATCTATCTCAAATCCGACCTGCGGGAACTTTACGCCGAGGTGCTGCGCAGCGGACTCGTGACCCTGCTCATCGCGACCGTGGTCTACGGTCTCACGGGCGTGCTGCTTCAGCGGCTGCAACGCGGCATCGTCGCCCCCATTGTCCAACTGTCGGGCCTGATGTCGGCGGTGACAACCGGGGGAACCTATGCCGTGCGGGCGCCCGATGGCGGCGGCGACGAGGTTGGCGTCCTGGCAAGGGCCTACAACCTCATGCTCCAAGGCATTCAGGAGCGGGACACCCGGCTCGATCGGTCCAACACCCACCTGCAGCAGGAACTCGTCAAACGCACCGCGGCGCAGGAAGCCCTGCGCACCCACGACGCCATGCTCAAGGCGGTGGCCCACGGCGCGGCCGAACTGTTGGGATCTCTGGATCTGGACGACGCGATCGCCAGCGTCCTGGAACTGATCGGCCTGACCCTGGCGGTGAGCCGGGTTCAACTCGGGCCGATCGAAACCGACCGCGATGGTCACCTGCGCTATTCGGCGCGTCACGAATGGCGCGCCCCGGGTCTGACGGCGATGGTCGACGATCCGATCTTCGAGAGACTGGATCTGGTCGCCACGATGCCGGATCTGGCCGCCGCCGCCCTTCTCGGCGAGCGCACCTCCCTGGCCATTCCCGACGCCCGTGGGCCCGGGCGCGATGTGTTCGAACGAACCGGCGTGACCTCCGTTCTGTTCACGCCGGTCATGACCGACGGCAAGCTGTGGGGGGGGCTGTGGTTCATGGACGCCGCGGCTGCGCCGCGGGCGTGGAACTGGGCCGAGACGGACACCCTTGGCACGCTGGCCGTGCTCATCGGCGTTTCCACGACGAGGTCACGCAGCGTGAGGGATCTCGCCGAGGCCAACACCATTGTCCAAAACAGCCCGACGGTGCTCTATCGGCTCAAGGGCGCGCCCGACATGCCGCTCACCTATGTATCCCGCAACGTGACCCGGCTCGGCTACGACCCCGCCGGTCTGATCGCGGCTAACACCAGTTTCCAGACGATCGTTGCGAATCTGATTCATCCGGACGATCGCGCCCGCCTGCGCGAGACCATGGCCGACCTGATCGACAGAAAAGGCGTGGCGGGATCCATGCCCATGCGCATGCTGTCGCCCTCCGGCGAGTTCCGGTGGTTCGACAACATCTACAATCCGGTCCGTGACGGGCTCGGCAGACTGATGGAGATCGACGGCAGCATCACCGACATCACCGCGCGCAAGCAAGCCGAAGACAAGATCGCCCTGCTTGCCCGAGCGGACGGCCTGACGGGCCTGGCCAACCGCACAACCTTCGTCGAACGGCTGCATCAGGCCTTCGCCGCCACCCGCCGCGGCGCCTCGCCGTTCGCGGTGCTCTATCTCGACCTCGACCATTTCAAGGACGTCAACGACACCCGCGGCCACCCTGTCGGCGACCTCATGCTCCAGGAGGCCGCCACCCGCCTCAAGAGTCGAATTCGCGACACCGATATGGTCGCCCGCATGGGCGGCGACGAGTTCGCCGTACTCCAGATGGAGACCTCCGATCCGGCCGACGCCGGCGTGCTGGCGACGGCGATCATCGCCGCGCTGGATGCGCCGTTCATCATTGAAGGCGACGAAATGCACGTGACAGCCAGCGTAGGCATTTCGCCGTTCACAGCCGACGTGGCGGGGCCGGACGCCATGCTGGCTCAGGCCGACGTGGCGCTCTATCGCGCCAAGGACGAGGGTCGCGACCAGTTTCGCTTTCACACGGTCGAGTTGGACAAGGCGGTGAGCGAGCGGGTCACGATCTCGGAAGATCTGCGCAAAGCCATCGACCGCGACGAACTCGAACTTCACTATCAGCCGCAGGTCGAACTCACGAGCGGCCTGATCGTCGGCATGGAAGCCCTGGTGCGGTGGCATCACCCGTCGCGCGGCCTGTTGCGGCCGGCGGACTTCATGCCGATCGCCGAAAGCACCGGTGTCATCCGGGAACTCGGGCGTTGGGTGCTGGAGCACGCCTGCAAGCAGATGAAACTCTGGCGCGAGCAGGGGATGGCGCCGCAGACCGTGACGGTCAACGTCTCGATGCTCCAACTGAAAGGCGGCGAGGCCTTCGTCAAGGATGTCGCGGACACGCTGGCCAGGGCCGGAGTTCAACCCGCCGAACTGGAACTGGACATCACCGAATCGATGATGGCGCGCGCGCAGTTCACAGGAAACGACGTCGTGCGACGGCTTCAGGCCTTAGGTGTGCAGATCGCGATCGACGACTTCGGCGCCGACTATTCGTCATTCGACTATGTACGAACCTACAAGGTCAATCATCTGAAGATTGCCCGCCAGTTCATCAAGAACGCCACGCAGGATCGCGCTCAGGCGGCGACCGTGCGGGCCATCATCGGCGTCGGCCACGATCTGGGAATACCGGTCATCGCGGAGGGCGTGGAAACCTCCGAACAGCGGACGCTGCTGATGACCTACGCCGCGGGCGCCATCGGCCAGGGGTTCTATTTCTCGAAACCGCTGGACGCCGGGGCGGCCACGATTCTCCTGCAGCAACGCTTCATCGCGCCGGGCAAGGCGGCATGACCGTGGACCGGCTCGCGTCGGCCATTCTGGAGGGGTCGCCGAACGGCATCCTGGTGGTCGATCCTGCGGGTCGGGTCGTATTCTACAATCCTCGCTTCCTGGACATCTGGGCGGTTCCGGCCGATCTGATCGCGGCCAGACGCGACGCGCCGATCCTGGCCTGGGTCACAGGGCAAGTGGCGGATGCCGACGCGTTCGCCGCCCGGGTGGCCGACCTCTATTCGCGGCCCGACGCCGTGAGCCAGGACAAGGTCGTTCTGAAGGACGGGCACACGCTGGACCGCTACACCGCGCCGGTCACAACCCCGGATGGCGTTCGCCACGGCCGAGTCTGGTACTTCCGCGATATCACCGAGAGCGAGCGGGCCGAACGGACGCTGACGCGTCTGAACCGGACGCTGCGAGCGCTCAGCACCGCGCACGAGGCGCTCGTCCACGCCCATTCCGAGGATCAACTACGGAACGACATGTGCCGGGTCATCGTCGAGGTCGGCGGCTATCGCCTGGCCTGGATCGGCGTTCCGATGGACGACGCGCAGCGGAAGGTGATCCCCTTAGCCTGGGCGGGCCCCGAAGCGGCCTACGTGGTGGAAACGGAATTGCGATGGTCGGACAGCGATCTGGGACGGGGGCCGACCGGAACAGCGGTCAGAACAGGCAGGATCCAGGTCAACCGCGACTTTGAGGGCGATCCGGCGCTCGCCCCCTGGCGGGAGGCCGCCGCGAGGCACGGCTTCAAATCCAGCATCGCCCTGCCGCTTACGGACAAGTCCAGCGTCGTCGGCTCACTGACGATCTATGCCGCGGAGGCGGGCGCGTTCGACGGCGAGGAAGTAAAACTGCTGTCGGAACTGGCGGACGCCTTGTCGTTCGGAGCGGCGGCCCTTCGCGACCGAATCGGGTTCGAGGCCGCGGACGAACGTCTGCGTCAGAGCCTGATCGCCGCGGTCGCCGCCTTGGCAAGCGCGGCCGAGATGCGTGACCCCTACACCGCCGGCCACCAGCGCCGGGTCGCGGCGCTCGGGACCGCCATCGCGCGACGGATGGGCCTGTCCGAGGACCGCATTCAAGGCGTCTTCCTGGGATGCGTCATCCATGACGTCGGCAAAATACGGATTTCGCTTGAGATCCTCGCCAAGGTCGCCCCCCTCACGCCGGCCGAACTCGCCCTGCTGCGGACTCATGCCCAGGCGGGTTTTGACACGGTCAAGGGCATCGATTTTCCCTGGCCCATCGCCGAGATGATTCTTCAGCACCATGAACGACTGGATGGTTCCGGCTATCCGAACGGCCTGCGAGGCGAGGCGATACTGCTCGAGACGCGAATCCTGTCGGTGGCCGACGTGGTCGAGGCGATGAGGTCTGCCCGGCCCTATCGGGCGGCGGTCGGACTGGACCGGGCGCTGGCGGAGGTCGAACACGGCGTCGGTCGACTTTACGACGCCGCCGTCGTCGCCGCCTGCGTGGCGCTGTTCCGGCAAGAAGGATTCAGCTTCGATGACCTTGGTCCGCCGCGCGGAACCGCTGTCTCTCCCCAGCGTTGAATGGCTTGGGCGCGGACAATGACCGGCGCCCGGCAGCTTTCGGCAGCATCCCGGCGCAGACTCCGACGGAGGTCTGAATGAACTGGATTTTCACGGCCCCGGATCTGCTTGACCAGCTTGAGGCGGCGAATGACGAGGCGCTGGAAAGCGCAGATTTCGGCATCGTCGCCATGTCGCCCAGCGGAGTGGTGACGTCCTATAACGCAGCGGAAGGCCGTCTCTCGGGACTTACGCCGTCTAGGGTCATCGGCCGACACTTCTTCTCGGCGGTTGCGCCCTGCACCAACAACTTCATGGTGGCCCAGCGCTTCGAGACGGAGCCGGAACTCGACGCCATCATCGACTATGTGTTCACCCTGCGCATGGAGCCGACACCCGTTCGCCTGCGTCTGCTTCGTCAAGCCGGGCGACGCCGCATGTATCTGGCAGTCGAACGTCGATAGCGGGATGAGACAGCGCAAGGCGGTCGCCGCCGAGGAGTTGCTACAGTTTCTCTATTTGACGCCCGTCGGCGTGGTGAAGTTCGCGGCGGACGGCGCCGTGGATTTGATGAATCCCGCCGCCACGGCGTTACTGATGCCCTTCGCCGCGGGCGGCGACCTCGGGAATCTCTTCGTCGTCATGGCGGCGCTGGCCCCCGGTCTGGAACAGCAGGTGAAGGCGTTCAGGGCGACGAGCGGGTCCATCGTCGATCAGCAATGGCTGGAAGTCCCTGAGGGGCCGGAGACGCTGATTCTGTCCCTTACGGTCACCAGGATCAACCGCGATGTCTATATGGCCGTGCTTTCAGACGTGTCTCGCATCGCCGCCCAGGATCGCGCCCTGTTCGCCGACCGGGAGAAATTCCGCGCCATTTTCGCCAATGTGCGCGACTACGCGATCTACACAATTAAGGTCGACGGCGGGATCGATGAGTGGAACCCGTCGCTGGAACGTTACGCCGGCTGGCTGGCGGACGACGTGCTGGGCCAGTCGCTCGCCATGTTCTGGCGAGAGCAGGGCGCCGAGCCGCGTTCCGTCGACGACCTGCTGAAGGAGGCGCAGAAGACAGGTTCAGTGAACACGGAAGGCTGGCAGCTCAAGCGCGATGGCTCGCGACTGTGGGGCGACACGGTCATCACGGCCTTGCCCGATGAGACCGCGGCCATTCGCGGCTTCGTGGTCGTGTCGCGCGACATGACCGAGCGGAAACGCCTGGACGACGCCCTGCAGCGCCTGGCCACCGTGGATCCGCTCACCGGCGCCTTCAACCGCCGCCACGGCGATGCTTGCCTTGCCGCGGAGTTCGCGCGCAGGTCGCGCGACAACAAGAGCTTCGCCCTGCTGATGCTCGATATCGATCACTTCAAGGCTGTCAACGACAGGTATGGACACGCGTCGGGCGGCGCCGTCTTGAACGCCCTGACCCGGGTCTGCCGCGCGTCGTTGCGTTCGGCGGACACGATTTCCCGGTGGGGGGGCGAGGAATTCCTGCTGATCCTGCCCGGCGCGGACGACAGCGCGGCCATGGTGGCGGCGGAGCGGGTTCGCGCCGCGGTCGCCGCGACCGAAGTCTCGACCGTCGACGGAACCGTCCTGCGCTTTACCGTGAGCATCGGTGTGGCTACGCCCGCCGGCGGCGATCAGGCCGACCTCATCCAGCGCGCGGACGCCGCGCTCTATGCCGCCAAAGCGGACGGCCGAAACCGCGTTAAGCTCAGCGCGTAGTCTCGAGACGACGGCCAACGCGAGCGGCCGCGTCTCCACGGCGACGTCGGACACGCCCCGAGCCCCGCCTTATCCCTTCGCCAGATAGACGAAGCGGGCGACGAACAGGCCAGCCAGCACGAAGAGCAGCCAGTCGCGCGGCCGGGCCTTGCCGCGCAGCAGGAGCAGCAGCGCGTAGCTGGTGATGCCGAACGCCAGGCCGTTGGCGATCGAATAGGTCAGGGGCGTGATGATCACGGTCAGGAAGGCGGGGATGGCGACGCCTGGATCAGTCCAGTCGATCTCGGCCAGGGAGCCGATCATCAGAGCGCCCACCAGGATCAGGGCCGGCGCGGTGGCGGCCGACGGGATTGCCTGAACCAGAGGCGCGAACATAAGGGCGACGAGAAACAGCAGCCCCACCACGACGCTGGTCAGGCCGGTGCGGCCGCCCTCGGCCACACCCGAGGCGCTCTCGATATAGCTGGTGACAGTGCTGACCCCGGCCACCGCCCCGGCCATGGCCGCGGCCGAGTCGGCCAGGAGGATTCGGTTCAGGCCGGGGATCGATCCGTCCTTGTCCACCAGACCGGCCTTCTTGGTCACGGCGACCAGGGTGCCGACGTTGTCGAACAGGTCCACGAACAGGAAGACGAAGACGATCTCCACCAGGGCCACGCCCAGACCGCCCTTGAGGTTGAGGGCGGCGGGGATGTCGAGCTTGAAGGCCACCGACGACAGGGCGCTGAGACCGTTGGTCTGGCCCGTGACGTGGCTGAGCCCCAGGGCCCAGCCGGCCGCGGCGGCGGCCAGGATCCCGATCAGGATCGCCCCCTTTACCCGCCAGGCCTGCAGCGCGGCGATGAGCACCAGACCGCCGAGAGCCACGGCCGCCGTGGGCGTCGTCAAGGGTCCCAGCGCCACCGAGGTGGCGGGATTGGAGACGATGATCCCGGCGTCCTTGAAGCCGATGAAGGCGATGAACAGCCCCACCCCGCCGGCCACGGCGGAGAACAGGGACCGGGGAATGGCCGCCACGATCATCTGGCGCACACCGGCCAGGGTCAGGATCATGAAGGCCGCGCCCGAAAGGAAAACGCAGCCCAGGGCGGTCTCCCAGGGCACGCCCATCCCCTTAACCACCGTGAAGGTGAAATAGGCGTTCATGCCCATGCCCGGCGCCAACGCCAGGGGGGTGTTGGACAACAGACCCATGAGGATGCAGCCGAAGGCGGCGGCCACGCAGGTGGCCGCGGCGACACCGGCCACCGGCATCCCCGCCTCGCCCAGGATCATCGGATTAACCACGACGATATAGGCCATGGTCAGGAAGGTGGTGATCCCGGCGAAGACCTCGGTCCGCAGGGTGGTTCCATGCGCCCGAAGGCCGAAGATTCGTTCCAGCATGGCCAAGTCTTACGGCAGGGGGGCCGGCGATGTCGTCGAATTTTTACCTTCGGCGAGGTAAGGCTCGCGACGGCGCCCCCGCCGCGCCAGAGTTCAGACCATGACCATGACCCTTGATGAATTTATCGTCGGCCTGCCCAAGGCCGAACTTCATATCCACATTGAGGGCAGTCTCGAGCCTGAGATGATGTTCGCCCTGGCGAAGCGGAACGGGATCGCAACCCCCTATGCCGACGTGGAGGCCGTCCGCGCCGCCTACAGCTTCTCCCGGCTGCAGGACTTCCTCGATCTCTACTATCAGGGCGCCGCCGTGCTCATGACGGCCGAGGACTTCCGCGACCTGGCCCTGGCCTATTTCGACCGCGCCGCCGCCGATGGCGTGGTTCACGCCGAAATCTTCTTCGATCCCCAGACACACACCAGCCGGGGCGTACCGTTCCAGACCGTCATGGACGGCCTGCTGGCGGGCATGGCCGCAGCTAAGACGCGGCACGGGATGACCAGCGGTCTCATTCTCTGTTTCCTGCGGCATCTCTCCGAGGCCGAGGCCCTCGAGACCCTGGAACAGGCGCGGCCCTGGCTGGACCGGCTAGCCGGGGTGGGGCTGGACTCTTCAGAGGTCGGCCATCCGCCGGAGAAGTTCGCGCGGGTGTTCGCCGCGGCCGGCGAACTGGGCCTGAAACGCGTGGCCCACGCCGGCGAGGAAGGCCCGCCAGCTTATGTGCGCGAGGCGCTCGACCTGCTGCATGTCGACAGGCTGGATCACGGCAACCGCGCCCTTGAGGACCAGACCCTGGTGGCCCGGCTCGCGGCGGAGGCCATGACCCTGACGGTCTGTCCGCTCTCCAACCTGAAGCTCTGCGTGGTGGACGACATGGCCGCCCATCCGATCGGGCGGATGCTGCGCGCGGGCCTTCGGGCCACGGTCAATTCCGACGATCCCGCCTATTTCGGCGGCTATGTCGCCGACAACTACCGCGCCGTGGCCCCGCTCCTCAGCCGGACCGAGTTGGTCGATCTGGCGCGCAACAGCTTCCTCGGGTCTTTCCTGCCGCTCGAGGACAGCGCCCGCCATGTGGCGGCGGTGGACGCCTTCGCGGCCGCCAACCCCGCCTGACACCTGCCCCCTCGAAGCGATGATGCGGAAACGCTAAGAAAGCCCATGAGTCACCGCATCCAAGCCGCCGCCATCGTCGACCGCCTCGCGGCGGAATATCAAAGCTCGGTCCAGGCCCTGCGCGCCGACCTCAAAGCCTTCCTGGCCACACGCCAGGCGCCGGACCCGGCGATCCGCGCCGGCCGGGCCTATGTCTATCCGGCGCTTCGGCTGACCTATGCGGCCAACGGGCCGGCCCCACGGCTCTCGCGGTCCTTCGCCCGGTTCAGCCAGTCCGGGACCTATGTAACGACCATCACCCGTCCCGATCTGTTCCGCGCCTATCTGACCGAACAACTGTCGCTGCTGCTGGCGGACTTCACCGTGGAGGCCGAGGTGTTCCGCTCCGACCGCGAGATCCCCTTCCCCTATGTGCTCGACGGCTCGATCGACCTGAATGTGGAAGACCTGACCGCGGCCGAGATCGGCAGGCATTTCCCCGCCACCGAACTGGCCGCCATTGGCGATGAGGTCGCCGACGGCTTCTGGGCGCCGGAACGTGACGGGACCCGCCCCCTGACCCTGTTCGACGGGCCGCGCACGGACTTCTCGCTGGCGCGGCTGGCCCATTACACCGGCACGACCGCGGACAATTTCCAGTCCTACGTGCTGTTCACCAACTACCACCGCTATGTGGACGAGTTCGTGCGCTGGGGTCTGGAGGAGCTGCGCCGGCCGGGCTCGATCTATGAGGCCATGTCCTGCGCCGGCGAAGTGACCCTCACCCGCGACACCTCGGCGGACCTGGATGCGATCATGAACGGCGCCTCGCGCCGGCAGATGCCCGCCTATCACCTGATGGCGCCGGGACGGCGGGGCGTGACCTTGATCAACATCGGCGTGGGCCCGTCCAACGCCAAGACCATCACCGACCATCTGGCCGTGCTGCGGCCCGAGGCCTGGCTGATGATTGGCCATTGCGGCGGCCTGCGCGCCAGCCAGACCATCGGCGACTATGTGCTGGGCCACGCCTATCTGCGCGACGACCATGTGCTCGACGGCGTGCTGCCGCCGGAGGTGCCAATCCCGCCCATCGCCGAGGTGCAGGTGGCCCTGCAGCGCGCGGCCGAGACGGTCACCGGCGAAAGCGGCGATGCGCTGAAACAACGGCTGCGCACCGGCACCATCGTCACCACCGACGATCGCAACTGGGAACTGCGCTACACGCACAGCGCCCTGCGCTTCAATCAGTCACGCGCCGTAGCCATCGACATGGAAAGCGCCACCATCGCCGCCCAGGGCTATCGCTTCCGCACGCCCTATGGGGCCTTGCTATGCGTGTCGGACAAACCCCTGCACGGCGAAATCAAGCTGCCAGGCCAGGCCAACGCCTTCTATGAGCGCGCCATCTCCCAGCACCTGAGGATCGGCATTGTCACGGTTGATCTGCTGCGGGAGGAAGGCTCGCGCCTCCACTCCCGCAAGCTCCGCAGCTTCGACGAGCCGCCGTTCAGGTAAAAAGGCCGCAGGCCCTAGAACTTCGCCTGGATGCGGAATTCGATGGTGCGGGGGTCGTTCCGGACCAGGAAGTCGTTGCCGTAGAAAGCCGGGCCGGACTGCCAGGTGAGCTGGTCGGTGACGTTATAGGCCGACACGGTGAAGATGTACTGCTTGTACTCGTAGAACGCAGAGACATTCATGGTGTACTGCCACGGGATCACCGGCGACTTGTAGTAGTAGTTGTTGGCGACGACGCTGGCCGGCACGAACACCGAGGCGACGGGATCGAGCTGGCCCGAGGTGGTCAATTCGATCGGGCCCGTGACCTGCACGCCGAAACGGAAGCCCAGACCGTTGTTGAACTTGTAGTTACCCAGGAAGTTGAAGATCTGCTGTGGCACGCCCGGATCGTTGAACTTCTGGCCCGGCGCGAAGGTGGCGAACAGGCCCGCGCCGTCGACGTTCACGCCCGGTTCGGCCGGGTAGTTGTAGAAGCCGGCGGCCCGATTGAGGGTGGTGCGGATGTAGGAGTAGCTGGCCGTGGCGAACAGGTTGCGGGTCGGCTGGTAGTTCATCTCCACTTCGACGCCGCGGATGTTGGCTTGCGAGGTCTGGGTGCCGCCGGCCCCGACCGGGATGCCGCGCTTCTGATCGAAACCGGCCAGACCGGCGAACAGCTTGTTGTTCAGCAGGTTGAACTTCAGACCGGCCTCATAGAGGTAGCTGTCGGAGCGCATGAGATTGTGGTCCGGCACCTGGCCATAGGCGTTGATGCCGCCCTCGCCGCCGTTGGGATTGACGCTCTGGGTGAAGTCGAAGGTGACGTAGCCGCTGACCCACGACCGGGGCTTGTAGACGAGGCTGATGTTGCCGTTGCCCAGGCCATAGATGCCGGTGGAGTGATCCTGCGGCAGGCTGTTGAAGCAGCAGGTGGCCCCACCCAGCTGGTCGTGGCTGTGGGCCTGAACGATGTCGATGCGCGCCCCGTACAGGGCGCTGAACTGCGGCGAGAACTCGATCCGGTGCTGGAAGAAGAAGCCGGTGTCGTAGAGGTCGGAAATGCCGGCGTTGCCGCCGCTGACGCCGTCGCGGCCGGGCACCGCATAGACCGTTTTCCCGAGTGAGGTCTTGTAAGGGTAGGAATCAGCGAAGGCCTGGGAGGCGGCGCCCACGTCCCAGAGCCGCGGATTGCTGGTCAGGTCGAACACCAGCGGCACTTCGACATTGAAATTGCTGATGTAGTTGACGTGGGCGAAGCGGAACGTCGCCCCGATGATCATCTCGTTCTTGATCGACGCTCCGGCGACATTGAGGTCGAACTTGATCTTGGCGTCGCTTCGGTTCTCGAAGGTCCAGGAGCCGTTAGAGGCGTCCGCATAGTAGTAGGACTCGGCATTGTCGCTGTCCTGGTAGTCGAAGAAGGCGTTGTCCTCGAGCGTGATGTGGTCGTTCAGCCGATAGGTCTGGATCAGCTGGGCGTTGTATTTCAGAGCCCGCGAGGAGGTGCCCGGCGTCTGGTCGATGGTGACACGCGTGTTGAACGGCACGGCCTTGCCCAGAAGCACCTCGGTGAGGATCGGGGTCACGGGCGCATAGGGGTTGCCGGGCGAGCCAACGGGGATCGGCGTGTCGGAACCCAGGATGAAGGAGGAAAACTGCTCCTTCCCGTTGGGACCGCCGGTGAGATAGAGGGTATGGTCGATGAGGTTCTGGCTGACCCGGTTGACCCCGACGTTCTCGGTATATTGCTCGCTGATCAGCTCGCTGTTGAAGTCGAGCTGATAGTCGCTGTTCGGCTGCCAGCGCACGGCCCCGTAGATGGCGTTCTTGCGCATGTAGTGGCTGTAGAACCAGCTGCCGCTGTTCTCACCCGAGTAGCTGAACCGCACACCCAGTTCGCCGGGGATCACGGGACCGCCGATATCCAGCGTGATCCGGCGGTTCTTCATGGTGTCGAGGGAGGCCGAACCTTGAATGATCACCCGCGACAGGTTCGGCCGCTTGGTGATGAAGTCGGCCTCACCGCCGACGCCGGGGCCAGGGCCGTCGACCACGCTGGCCGGGCCCTTGGTGATGGAGATGTTCTCGAAACTGTCGAAGTTCAGCGGCGCGCCGTAGCCGTTCTCGGTGAAGCTCGAGCGCATGCCGTTGTAGAACACGTCGGCGTACTGGCCGCGGATGCGGGGGATGTTGGGCGTGCCGAAGGCGGAGTCGGTGTAGCTGCTGGCGGTCAGGTAGGAGAACGCCCGGGGGTCCTGGATGTTCAGGGTGGCCAGCTGGGTCGTGGACAGCAGGGTCGTGTTCCGCGGCGTATCCATGACGTTGAGGTCGAGACCGTAGACCGAGCTCGACGACAGGCGCGTCGGCAGGACGGTTTCCTTGAAGGGAATGCCGTTGACCACAACTTCGCCGACCTCGGTGGGCGAGGTCTTGATCTGATCGGCCGCCGACTCGGCGGCCAGGGCGGCGCCCGGCAGGCCGGCGGCCAGCGCCAGGACGAGGCCGGAGACGGCCAGCGGGCCGGAAAGCCGATAGGCGCGCCCGCCCGGACGGGTCGCGGAAGAAGTCTGGTTCACGGAAATCCCCTTGATGGCCGACGGCTTCGCCGTTCGATTCGCGCCAACGAATTGTTTAAAGAGGCGTCACTCCCGCGGCGCCAAGAGACAAGGCGCCGCGTCAAAAATATGTCACAGGCGCCGCATCGCTGGGCGTTTTGCGCCGGTCGCGCCCAGGCTGTAGCGTGTGCGCCACACCTTCCGTGTCCCCGGGGAGCCAGAACCACCGCGTGACTCCCGACCCTTCCCCTACGGGCGCCGAGGCGCCACGCCGGCACCTGGGAGTCATCCACGCGATGATCCTGGCCCTCGGCATGATCATGAGCACCGACGCCCTCAAGACGGCGCCGACCGTCGCGCTCAATGTCGGGGCCTGGCATTTCTATGGAATGTGGGTGCTGGGCGGCCTGCTCTCGATGATCGGGGCGCTCTGCTACGTGGAGATGGCCACCGCCTTCCCCGATCCGGGGGGCGACTACAACTTCCTGCGCAAGGCCTATGGCCAAGAGGTGGGCCTGCTGTTCGCGTGGTCGCGATTCTCGATCATGCATACCGGCTGGATGGCCCTGATGGCCTTCATGTTCGCCGACTACGCCAGCGCGCTGATTCCCATGTCGCACGCCGGCCAGACCCTGTTTGCCCTGGTCACGGTGTCGGCCCTGGTGGGCCTGAACCTGCTGCATGTGCGGGCGGGCTTTCTGACCCAGGCCGGGCTCGTGGGTCTCGTCACTGTCGGCTTCGCCAGCGTCGTCGTGGCCGTGATCAAGCTGGGGCTGGCCGGCCAGATTCCCCATGCCGCGCCGATCGCCGCGGCGGCCGCTCACACCCCGTCGCTGAGCAAGATCTCGGTGGCGCTGATCTATATCTTCCTGGCCTACGGCGGCTGGAGCGACTCAGCGACCCTGTCGGCGGAAGTCCGCAGCGACACGCGCGGCATGCTGATAACCAGCATCGGAAGCCTAGCCGTGCTGATGGTGATCTATCTCGCCCTCAATGGCGCCCTGATCACCGGCCTGGGCGCCGAGGGACTGGCGCGCAGCACGGCCCCGGCCGCCGATCTGCTGGGCCGGGCTTTCGGCAAGACCGGCCAGGGACTGATCGTGGCGGTAGTGGGAGTCTCGGCGATCGCCAGCATCAACTCCACCCTGATCGTCGGCGCCCGCACGACCTTCGCGGCGGCCCGGGATGTGCCCGCCCTGCGGGCGCTCGGCCGCTGGGACACCGCGCGCGGCGTGCCGGCCCGGGCAGTGCTGGCCGAAGGCGCCGTCGCCCTGCTGCTCATCGGCGTGGCCAGTTTCACGGCCAGCGGCTTCAACGCCATGGTCGACTATATGACCCCGGTCTACTGGTTCTTCATGACCTTGAGCATCGGCGCGCAAATGATCCTGCGCCACCGCTTCCCGCACACCCCTCGGCCGGTGCGCACGCCGTTCTATCCCCTGTTCCCGATCACCTTCCTGGTCATCTCCATCTACATGTTCGGAGAGGGTCTGGCGTCGCTGGGCAAGGGCGCCCTGTTCGGGGCGGGCGTCATGGGCGTCGGGCTGGTGCTGGTAGGGGTTCTGCGGCTCCGCTCGCGGGCGTTGGCGGCAGCCTCCGGCTGAAAAGGCGGGATCATTGTCATTTCGGCCGCGGAGGACGGCCAGTAAGGTGACGATCGAACCGCCCCCTCCACCCGGAGACCACGATGAATCGCGCCTGTTTCCTGCCCCTCGCCCTGCTGCTGATAGCCGCCGCCCCCGCCCCCGAGGGCGCGGCGCGGTTCACCGCCGACGGCAAGATGATCGCGCCGGCTGACTATCGGGAATGGATCTTCCTCACGTCCGGCATGGACATGAACTATCGCCCCGGACCGCCCATGGCCGGCCACTCCATGTTCGACAACGTGTTCGTCAATCCAGGCGCCTGGCGGGTGTTCAAGGCCACCGGCCATTGGCCGGAGGGCACGGTGCTGGTGAAGGAGGGCTATATGGGCAGCGGCAAGGGCTCCATCACCCAGAACGGCCAGTTCCAGAGCGGCGAGCCCGAGGGGATCGAGGCCCATGTCCTCGACTCCAAGCGCTTCAAGGGCGGCTGGGGGTTCTTCTTCTTCGCCAGTGCGGCCCCCGCGCCGATGATCCCCTACACGGCCAACTGTTATGAGTGCCATCAGACGCACGGGGCCACCCAGACGACCTTCGTGCAGTTCTATCCCACGGCAAAGCCCATCGCTGTGGCGCACAAGACCTATGAGGAGAAATAGGCCGGGCGATCAGCCCAGGCGGCTGTCCTCGGTGGAATAGGCGCCCGCCTCGTCGACGGTGACGCGCAGCGTCTCGAACCGCCAGCCGTCGGGCGTGCGGACGAAGTCGTCCTCATAGGACCCGATGATCCGTTGATACTGTGTGCCGCCGCCAGGCACATTGCCGGTGTAAACCATCACCAGCCGCCAGCGTCCGGTGGCGCGATCGCCATCGACCGCGACGATGGGATTGCTGAGCAGATGGGCCGAGTTGCGGATCCGGCCGCTGGCCCGGACGCCGCCGATATAGCCCTTGATAGAGTCGTGGCCGCGGGCGTCGACGCCGATATTGGCCCCGCCCCAGGCGCCGTCGGTGACGAACAGAGCCGCCACCCGGTCGGGGTTGTGATCGTCGTCACAGGCTTCGCAATAGGCGGCCTTCAGCTGCTTGATCGCCTCGATATCCTCGAGCCGGCGGATTCGCGCCTCCAGGGAGTCGGTCATCGGCCTAGCTCCAGAAATCGCGCAGGCTGCAGGCGATGCGCCGGCCCTGGGCGAGACCGGCCTTCGCCGCCGCCGGGCGGTGGCGCGGGTTCATCAGATTGCCGCCGAAGGCCTCGGCGCTGGCGTCGTCGGGGACGATCAACTCCACCGCTCCGCCGGCGTCCTGCAGCACAGCCATCTCGCGGCGTACCGGCTCCATCATCCGCTCGGCGAATTCGCCAGCCCCCAGACGCAGGGCGATCAGCAGGGTCTTGTCGTGGCCCTTGGCGAGATCGGCGTTGGTCCCTGAGCGCATGCCGCCATCCATATATTTGCGGCCGTTGAGGGTGATGGGCGGGAACACGCCCGGCACCGAGCAACTCGACGCCACCGCGCGCGACAGCGGCACGCCGGAAGCGGCGGTCCAAACCACGAACTCGCCGGTCTCACAGTCGACCGCGGTGCAGGCATAGTTGTTGCCCGGCCAGGAGCCCTCACCCGCCTCGGCCAGCTGGCGGCCGAAGCCGGCGATGAACGCCGCCTCCTCGATGGTGTGCGACGAGAGCGAGAACTCGCCGATCTCGCGGCGGACCTCCTGCGGATCGCGCAGGCCGCTGGCGGCCTCCTGCATCTTCTGGAACAGCACCATCATATTGGGGGCGCCGGGACGCTCCTCGGCCACCTGGGCCGGGATGGGCCGGGGCTTCTCCGCCTCGGCCAGGATCGGCCGGGCCAGATCCTCCGGCGGACGCCCCATGGCCAGCAGAGCGCCGACCACCGATCCCGCCGAGGTGCCCATGATGAAATCCGCCTCGGCGGCGTGAATGCCGGCCTCCGCCAGGCCGGCCAGCAGGCCTGCCTCCCAGGCGATCCCCACGGGACCGCCGCCGCCCAGAACCAGCGCGCGCGACATGACTGCTCTCTCCCCAAACTCGTTCCGGTTACTTTAGCCGTGGCAAGGCGAGGCGCAATCGCCGGCCGCGCCCGGCATCTCTTTACCGTCTGGCGCGTTCTTCCAGGGACGCGGCCATGGACGTCTTCGGCGCCGGTGCGGACCGCGTGATCCTTCGGGACTTCAGCCCAATGACCAAACCCATCTCAGCCGACGCCGTGGCGGCTCAGGCCGACCGCGTCGCCAAACGCCATATCCGCAACACCGAGCAGGCCGTGGTCGCCCCCGCGCCCCTGGGCGACAAGGCCCATGACGACGCGAGCCTCGACAACGCCCTGAAGTCGACGTTCCCGGCCAGCGATCCGTCTTCGACCTCGCCCGGGTCGGACTGACGCCGCACGGTTGAGAGCGGCTAGACCTCCGTCCCCGCATAGCTCGCCGCCGCCCGCTGCCGGGAATACTCCCCCGCTCCGATCGGCGCGTAGCGCGCCGGCCGGTCGGCGGTGGCGCAGCCCGGCAGGGGTGCGATGACGGCTTCGGGGTTGGGGCCGAAGAAGAACGGGATGGAATAGCGCCGCCGGCCGGTGAGATTGATCGCCCGGTGCATCGTCGAGGCGAACAGGTCGTTGGTCCAGCGGGCCATCTGATCGCCGATGTTAACTACGAAGGCCCCCGGCCGGTGGTCGGCCCACAGCCAGCCGCCCTGCCCGTCCGACACCTGCAACGCCCGGCTCTGGTCGGTGGCGAGGATGGTCAGGCTCTCATAGTCGCTGTGGGCGCCGATGCCGATCTGGCTGGGATCGATGGGCCCGTCCTGCGGCGGATAGTGCAGCACGCGCAGGAAGGCCTGGGGATTGGTCAGGACCGGCGCGAAATAGTCCCGGTCCAGGTCCAGCGCCATGGCGAAGCCCGACATCAGGGTGCGGGCCAGGCGCAGCATCTCGTCCCAATAGGCGGTCATCACCGGCTGCAGGCTCGGCAGGGCCGCGGGCCAGCGGTTGAATTCGTCGCCCGGCGAGCCGTCATAGAGCACCCCGCCGATGTCGAAGCCCTCATGCATGTCTCCCCGGGCGCCGAGGTCGGCGTTCTCGGCCAGCAACGGCGAGTATCCGCGCAGAACGGGCGAGGAGTCGACGCCGATGGCCTGTTTCTCGGCCAGGGGCAGGTCGAAGAAGGCGTGGGCCTGATCGAACAGGCCGTTCAGCACCGCCGGCGGCACGCCATGGTTGGTCACATAGAAGAAGCCGCTGCCGGTGCAGGCGGCGCGCAGGGTGGCCGCCTCAGCGGCGCGGACGGCGGCGGCCTCGCTGATCAGGTTCCCCGCGTCGATCACGGGCAGGCTCGCCAGATCGGCCTCGCGGGCGTCTTGCAGGGACATGGGACTCCTTTGCGCAGGGGGCGAGCGCCGTCATCTCACACCGCCTCCATCGCGTCGATAAGGGCCTCCCCGGAGGCGATCGCGCCGCCGCGCCTTGCGACATAACCGGGCGGCGCCTAGACAGTTTCGCCATGACCGACCGACCCGAGGCGCCGGCCTCCCTGCTGGGGATGGAGACACGCTCCATCGATTTCATCCCCGAGCGCGAGCGCCACGGCCGGGTGTGGGACCAGGGGCCGTTCTGGTTCCTGAGCAATTTCCAGTTCTACGCCATCGCCATCGGCTTCGTGGGACCGAGCCTTGGCCTGTCGCTCGGCTGGACCGTGCTCGCTGGCCTGATCGGCGTGCTGATCGGCACGGTGTTCCAGGCCTTCCACGCCTCTCAGGGCGCGGAGATGGGCCTGCCGCAGATGATCCAGTCGCGGGCGCAGTTCGGCTATCGCGGCGTGGTGGTCCCGCTGGTGGGGGATATGGTCAGCCTGGTCGGCTACAATGTGGTGGCCACGGTGCTTATCGCCGAGGGCATGCATGGCCTCTGGGGCGTCAACGCCGTCGCCGGGGCCGTGGCGATCAACATCGTCGCCTCGGCCCTGGCGATCTGGGGCCACGACTGGCTGCACCGGGCGTTCCGGGTGCTGTTCTGGATCAGCCTGCCGCTGTTTTCGGTGCTGAGCGTGGCGATCCTGATGGACAAGGCCGGCGGCCACGCGCAGGCGCACTTAGGGTTCAACGGCCCGGCGTTCCTGACCCAGCTGGCCTCGGCGGTTAGCCTCAACGTCACGGCCGCGCCCTATGTGTCGGACTATACCCGCTATCTGCCCAGCCGCACCTCGCGGGGGGCGATCATCTTCAATGTCTTCGCCGGCTCCAGCCTCTCGGCGGTGTGGCTGATCGTGCTGGGCGCGTGGCTGGCGACCCACATGGGCGTGGCCGACGGGCTGGTGGCGATCCGCCTGGCCGGCGACGGGGTGGCTGGGGGCCTCGGCTCGGTGCTGGCGGGCGCCTCGATCTCGGCCCTGGTGGCGACCATGGGGCTGAGCGCCTACAGCGCCATGCTCACCGGCTTCACAACGATCGATTCCCTGCACCACATCCAGCCGGGCCGGCGGGCGCGGATCGTCATCATCCTGGGCGTGGCGGCGATCAGCCTGGGGATCGCCATCCCCTTCGGCGGCAACGCCGTGACCTGGCTGAACAGCATGCTGGTGGTGGTGCTCTATTTCCTCATTCCGTGGACGGCGGTGAATCTGGTCGACTATTTCCTGCTGCGGCGCGGGCGCTATGCGGTGATGGACCTGTTCACCCCGCGCGGCGTCTACGGCGCCTGGGGGGCCCGCGGCCTCTTCGCCTATCTCTTCGGCTTCGCCGCCAGCCTGCCCTTCTTCGTCGTCCCCAACGTCTTCACCGGCCCCATCGCCGCGCGCCTGGGCGGCGTCGACCTGGGCTGGCTGGTGGGCCTGGTGGTCTCCGCCGGCGTCTATCTGCTGGTCAGCCTGAAATTCCGGCCGGGGGACGAGGACGCGGCGATCGCGGCGAGCCGGGCCGCGATCGCGGGGATGGAACAGAGCCGCCAAGTGAGACAATCAAGTCCTTGAGCCCACAGCATCTCGATCGGGACGAGAACACTGTCAGAGCCACGCCGCGCCAGGTCAGTCCCCTCGCCCGAAGCTGTCCAGGTCGCGATCGTATTCCGCCTTGAGGTCCGGGAATTCCGCGAACACCGGGCCGAGCACCGATTCGTAAATCTCATAGATCGCCGAGCCAATCCCATGCAGCACCCGGGCATGGAGCGCCGCGTCGCAACCCACCTTCAGCGTCGGGACGAGATCACCGAGTTCGCGCGCGCTCCTCGCCGCCGTGCTGATCGTCAGCCTCGCAAGCGGTTCGTCCATGCCTGGGTTTCCCGATCAGTTGCTCCCAACTTTTAGTCGCCGCCCGGCGCCTTGTCGAACCGAGAGCCTGCCGGCGGCGGATGACTCTGCCCCCTCCCCGAGGCCGCAAACCATGCCACAATAGGGCGATGACGAGAGAGCTCACCCTGAGGCCGCAACAGATCAAGGGATCGCCCGGCTGGTTCGTGCAGATCCTGTTTCCGGATGGCCGCGAGAAACGCATCAGCCGATTCCTCACCAAGGAGGAAGCCCAGGCGTGGATCAAGAATGAGTCCGACGACTGGCTGGCCGGGATGGGCGAAGGGCGGTGACGGCTCAGACAGAGCCCCGGCGTTTCACCCCTAAGCCTGCATTCCGCGTTCACGGCACGCCGTGACGCGCCACGGCCACTCGAGCGCGGGCTGGGCCGGCGGCGAGACCTGTTTCACCTTCCGGATGAGCCTCGTCTGACGCCTGGGCGTTGGACGCGAGCCCGCGCGAAGCCCATAGAGAACGCGCCGCCGGTCCGCGCCGGTCTTCCCAAAAGGACGCGCCGCCATGGGCGACGACAGCAGCTCGGGCCCAGGCCTGCGCGCCGACCGGCTCTGCAAGACGTTTGACGGTCGCGAGGTGGTGAAGAGCGTCAGCCTGCATCTGGCGCGCGGCGAGGTGGCGGCCCTGCTCGGCCCCAACGGCGCGGGCAAGACCACATGCTTCTACATGATCACCGGCCTGATCGCAGCCGACAGCGGCGCGATCTGGCTCGACGGGCGCGACATCACCGGTATGCCCATGTACGAGCGCGCCCGGCATGGCCTGGGCTATCTCCCCCAGGAGACCTCGATCTTCCCCGGCCTGACGGTGGAGCAGAACATCATGGCCATCGTCGAGATGCGGGTAGGCGACCGCCATCGCGACCGCGAGATCACCGAGGAACTGCTCACCGAACTCGGCCTGCAACCGCTTCGTCACGTCGCGGGCGGCGTCCTGTCGGGCGGAGAGCTGCGGCGCGCCGAGATCGCCCGGGCCCTGGCCAGCGATCCGACCTTCATGCTGCTCGACGAGCCCTTCGCCGGCGTCGATCCCCCGGGCGTGGACGGCGTGCGCCAGGCGATCCTGTTCCTGAAGCGACGCGGGCTGGGCGTGCTGATCACCGACCACGATGTCCACGCGACCCTGGAAATTTCCGACCGGGTCTCGATCCTCTGCGGCGGTCAGATGCTGTTCGAAGGCGCCCCCGCCGCCGCTCTCCAGGATCCGGAGGTGCGGCGACTCTACCTGGGCGAGGATTTCAAATAGGCGGCGGATGGGCGACCGCGACGCCGGCCGCGACAAGTCTGGCGGCGGCGGCGAAGGCGAGGTCCTCACGCCAGGCGGGGGCGATGATCTGGACGCCCAACGGCAGGGCGCCGGCATTGAACACCGGCACATTTACCACCGGCAGGCCAATGAAGCTGATCGGCTGGGTGTAGGCGCCGAGATTGCGGCGCACGGAGACCTCCTCGCCGTTCAGCAGCATGGTCGCCTGCCCGATCTTCGGCGCCGGACATGGGGTCGTGGGCGCCAGCAACACGTCGTAGTCCAGGAACAACCGCCGGGCCTCCTCGCGAAAGAGGCGGCGCACGGCCTGGGCGGCGGCGGCCACCTCGTCCGGCAGCAGAAGACCGGCGCGCAGGCGGTCCCGGACGGCGGGATCGTAGAGATCGGCCCGGGTGCGCACCTCCTCGCGATGCAGCCGGCCGCCTTCATAGGACGTCAGGCAGAAGGCGGCCGAGCGGGCGGCGCGAGCGCCTGGCAGGCTAACGCCGAACGTCGCGCCGAGAGCCTCGCCGGCCCGCTGCAGACTCACCAGCACTTCGGGAAAGGCGCCCTCGGTGAAATGATCGCCCAGCACACCCACACGCAGCGGCCTGGCGGCCGCGGCGGCGAGACCGCGCCCGATGGGGGGCACGCCCTCCCCTGCCGCAAGCACGTCATAGACGGCGGCGAGGTCAGTCAGGGTGGCGGCGAAAGGTCCGGCGTGGTCGAGGCTGTCCACGAAGGGAAAGACCCCCGTGCGGTCCAGGCGTCCGAAGGTGGGCTTGAGGCCGAAAATCCCGCACAGGGCGGCCGGCACGCGGATGGAGCCGTTGGTGTCCGATCCCAGGGTCAGGGGAACGATCCCCGCCGCCACCGCCGCGGCCGACCCGCCCGAGGACCCGCCTACGATACGATCGAGGTCGTGCGGGTTGCGGGTGGGCCCGTAGTGGGCGTTCTCGGTGACGAAGCCGTAGGCGAACTCGTCCATGTTCAGGGCGCCGATCAGGATCGCCCCGGCCGCCTTCAGCCGGGCCACCAGCGGGGCGTCGGACGTGGCCGGCGCGGCGTCGGCGCGAACGACCGAGCCGACCAGAGTCGCCTCCCCGGCGATGTCGTAGAGGTTCTTCACCGCGAACGGGACGCCGCAGAGAGGGCCGGGCGGCGCTCCGGCGGCCAGGGCGGAATCAATCGCGCGCGCCTCGATCAGAGCCCGGTCGGCGAAGACGTGGGTGAAGGCGTTGAGGTCGCCGTCCAGGCGCACGAACCGCCTCAGGGACTCCCCCACCGCCGCCTCGGCGGTTAGCTCGCCGGCGCCGACGCGGTCGGCGATCTCCAAGGCGGTCGGCGTCAAGGCGCGAACGCCGCGGCGGGCGCGTCCAGGTCAGTGTCGACCGGTACGGCGGCGGCCATGATCCGGGCATGGCCCAGCAGGATGGTGAGGTTCTCGATCACCGCCGCGCGGGCGGAGGCGGGAATCTCACCGGCCGGGCCGTCCCCCTCGGTGAGGGCGGCGAGGTCGGCCTCGGCGAGGTCCCAGAAGCGGCGGGTCGGCGCGGCGGGCATGGCTCTATTGGCTCTCCGAGAAGCTCAAGTCGTGGGCCGCGCCCTTCGCCAGGCCGATGGCGTAGAGGCACCCCTGGAAGTCCTTATCGAAATGCGCCGAGGAGGTTTTGGGGGTCTGACAGGCGCCCTTCACCCCGGCGGCGGCTGGCGGAGACACCAGTTCGCTATTGGACACATAGGTGTAGCGGAACGACCCCGGCAGGCCGAGCTGCTTCCAGCGGGTGTAGAGCCGGTAGACAGAGTCCAGCTTCACCTGATGGACGAAGACGTCCTGGGTGACCCGTAGGGCCAGGCCCTTGCCGGACGATCCGCCGAGGAACGACCCCAGCAGGGTGTTGGCCACCGGCGGGCAGCGCGATACGTCACCCGGACCGGCCCCGTCGCAGGCCAGAGCCTGGGCCGCGTCCTTGCCCGGATCGTTTACCGATTGATTGCCGTTGACGATCACCCTGATGTTCAGGGTCACGGGCCGGCCGGCCTTCTTCTCGGCCGCCAGATCGGCGGTGAGCCGGTCGGCATAGGTCAGATAGCGGATGCCGCCGTCCACATAGGGCGCGCCGTCCATATAGCGCGGCGGGAAGGCCAGCGGGATGGCCGCCGAGGCGAGCAGGATCTCGGAGAAGCACGGCAGGGCGCCGGCCCGCACCACCTCGGGCATCTGGAAGCTGTAGAACTGGCCGTTGGCGAGGTTCACCGCCCCGACCTCCACCTGGGTGGTCTGGTCGGTGGCGAACAGGGGCGCGGCCGCGGCGATCTTCTGCTGCAACAGGGTCTCCAGCCGCCCCTTGGGATCGAGCAGGCCGTTGGAGGCGATGGTGTAGACCAGGGCGTTCTCGGTCTTGAAGAGATCCGGATCGGTGTGGCTGTAGATCGCCTTAAGATCGGACAGCGAGGCCGTCGCCTCGGCCGCCTCATGGCGCCGGGCGTGAATCACGGCGCTCCAGACATCCACCAGCATGAGCCCGCCGGTGCTGATGCCGGTGAGATCGTTGTAGTCGCCCAGAGGCACCTCGCCGGCCGCCGCCGCCGCCGCGGGGTCGGCATAGATCCCGTTCAGGAAGCCCGAGCCGTAGGCGCCCCACTGCCCGCCGCCGGAGATCAGCAGCAGGTTGAGCACGCGAGGCGGCTGGGCCTGAACGGGCGCGCCGGGCGTGGGCGGCGGGCCGCTGGGACGCAACAGCCGCTGCACGGCGCGCGTATAAGGCCCCCGGCTGGGCTTGAGCAGCAGGCCGGCCGGATCCTCGGGTTCCGACACGGCCGCGGCGACCGGCGGCGCGGGCGACTCGCCCGAGGCGACAGGCGGCGCCAGGCCATGGCTCGGCGTGGCCGGCGGCGAGAGGGAGGTGTCGGCGAACTGGGCGCAGCTCGGCCCGGGCGGATGGGTGATGGCGCAGCCGCCGAGCGTCGCGGCGAAGGCCAGGAGCGATGCCGGCAGCTGGGGCGCCGACCAGCTCCACCGCGTTCGCACGCGATCATTCGCTTCAGACATCGACGTTTCCTCGCTTATCATCCCCGCGGCAAAGGCTGCTCCCGGTCGCGAGCAATGACAAGCCGGGACGTCAGAGCGGCCAGGCGCCGCCGGTCTTGGCGGGTTTCATCATCACGTGGGAGGAGATCTTGGCGACCCCGAGGTCTGAGTTGAGGATCAGATCGGAGAGTTCGCGCCAGGCGCGCATGTCGGCCACGGCGACTTTCAGCAGATAGTCGAAGGCCCCGCTGACCTGGCTGGCCTCGACGATCTGAGGCACGCTGAGGACGTAGCTCTCGAAGGCTGCGAAGTCGGAGGGATGGTGCCGGGTCAGGGTGACCTCGGCGAAGATCACCACCGTGGGGCGGATGCGTTCGACGGCGATGCGGGCGGCGTAACCCTCGATGAGGCCCGTGGCCTCCAGGCGCCGCACGCGGGCCAGGCAGGCGCTGGGCGAGAGGCCCACCAGCTCACTGAGCGCCTGGTTGGTGATGCGCCCATCGCCCTGCAGAGCGGCGAGGATCTTCAGGTCGATGCGGTCGACGAGTGGTTCTGCGGCCACGAGGTCCTCCCGCCGAAGATTCTTCGGTTTCACCCGCCCATTTAGGCAGCCCATTTAGGCCGCTTCCCTGCACAATCAAGCCATGACCCACACAGCAGAATCTTCGGCCGTCAGAGCCGCGTCGGGCGCGGGCGCGCTCGTGGTCCGCCCCGGACGGCGCGGCGACATTGAGGGCCTGCTGCGGCTGGCCAAGGCGGCCGGTTCGGGCATGACCAATCTCCAGCCCGACCGGGCGCTGCTGGGCGAGCGGCTGCTGGCCACCGAGGCTGCCCTGCTGTCGCAGGATTTCCGCGACCGGGGCGTGCCGATCTTCCTGGTGGTCGAGCGCCTGGACGCCGATGGCCGGGCTGGGCCGGACGCCATGGTGGGCACGGCCTGTATCTTTCCACGCATCGGCGTGGAGTGGCCGTTCTACAGCTATCGCTTCACCCGTCAGGCCCAGACGCACAAGGCGCTGGGCAAGACCGTGGCGCATGAGATGCTGATCCTGGCCAACGATTTCGACGGCGCGGCCGAGGTCGGCGGGCTGTTCCTGGACAGCGCCGCGCGCGGCGTGGCCGCCGGCCGCCTCACGGCCCGCAGCCGCTACCTGTTCCTGGCCGAGCACCGCGACTGGTTCGGCCGGCAGGTGATCTCGGAAATGCGCGGCTATCAGGACGAGACCGGCGCCTCGCCGGTCTGGGAGGCGCTCGGCCGGGAGTTCTACGACATGGATTTCGAGGACGCCGACCGCTTGAACGCCATGGTGGGCAATCAGTTCATCGCCGACCTCGCCCCCAAACATCCGATCTACGCCCGCCTGTTGCCCAAGGCGGCGCGGGATGCCTTCGGCCAGCCCCACAATGACGGCCGCGGAGCCATGGCCCTGCTGCAGGACGAAGGCTTCCGCAACGAGGGCTATGTGGACATCTTCGATGGCGGCCCGACCCTGTTCGCCAATATCGACGATCTGCGCGCGGTGCGGGACTCGCGGCGGTCGACGGTGATCCGGATCGACGACGAGTTGGAGGGCCCCGACTCCCTGGTGAGCAGCCGCTCCGGCCCGGACTTCCGCGCCACCCGCGGCAAGCTGATCGTGGACCCGGACGGGGGCGTCGCGATCGCGCCCGGCCTGGCCGCGGCCCTGAACGTCACCGTTGGAGACGAGGTGCGCCATGTCGCGTTCTGAGCTGATTTCATATGATCCGTGGACGGATGATATCGTCTGGACGGGCCCGATAGCGAACGCCGAGGGCGTCGACACCGCCGTCGCCGACGCCCGCCGCGCCTTCGCCGACTGGGCCGAGGCGCCGCTGGCTCGGCGCCGCGCCGTGGCCACGTCCTTCGCCGAGGGCGTGACGGCCCGGCGCGAAGAGATCGCCCGGCTGATCTCACGCGAGACCGGCAAGCCCTATTGGGAGACCCTGACCGAAGCGGACAGCGTGGCGGCCAAGGTCGCTATCTCCATCCGGGCCCAGGACACGCGGGCCGGCGAAAGCCTGACCGAAGCCGGCGGGGTCAGCCAGACCATCCGCCACCGGCCGCACGGCGTTCTGGCGGTGATCGGGCCGTTCAACTTCCCGATGCATCTAGCCAACGGCCACATCGTCCCGGCCCTGCTGGCCGGCAATGCGGTGGTGTTCAAGCCCAGCGAGAAGACGCCGGCCAGTGGCGTGCTGATGGCCGAGATCTGGCGCGAAGCCGGCCTGCCCGATGGCGTGCTTCAGGTGGTGATCGGCGCGGGCGAGGCCGGCCGGGCCCTGGTCTCTCACCCTGAGGTCGACGGCGTGTTGTTCACCGGCGGCGCCCCGGCCGGCCGGGCCATCCACCGCTCTCTGGTGGAGAGCCCGGAGAAAATCCTCGCCCTGGAACTGGGCGGCAACAATTCGCTCATCGCCTGGAACGTGGCCGACGCCGAGGACGCGGCGCATCTGATCGTGCAGTCGGCCTTCGTATCGGCCGGGCAGCGGTGTTCCTGCGCCCGGCGCCTCATCGTGCAGGACGGGGAGCAAGGCCAGCGGGTGATCGACGCCCTGGTCGCCCTGACCGATCGCCTGCGCGCCGACGGACCGTTCGCCGATCCCCAGCCGTTCCTGGGCCCGGTGATCGACAACGCCGCGGCCGAGGCCCTGCTCGCCGCAGAGGGCGCGCTGATGGCGCATGGGGCGACGTCCCTGCGCGCCCTCGCGCGCCCTGTCGCGGATCGTCCTCTGCTCCGGCCGGCGATTCTTGACGTTACGGACTCGGGCGGGCCTCCGGACGAGGAGTACTTCGGGCCGATGCTGCAGATCGTCCGCGTGGGTGATTTCGACAGCGCGATCACCCGGGCCTCCGCCACGCGCTTCGGCCTGGCGGCCGGGCTGATCGGTGGGGATGAGGCGCTCTACCGCCGGTTCTGGCGCGGGGTGCGCGCCGGTGTGGTGAACTGGAACCGCCCGACGACAGGCGCCTCCTCGGCCGCGCCGTTCGGCGGCATCGGGGCCTCGGGCAACCATCGTCCCAGCGCCTTCTACGCCGCCGACTATTGCGCCTTCCCGGTGGCCGGGCTCGAGTCAGCCGACGCGCGGTTCCGACTCGCGGAGGGGGTTGCGGCATGACCGACGCGGTGGAGATCAATTTCGACGGCCTGATCGGGCCGACCCACAACTACGCGGGCCTGTCCGTGGGCAATGTGGCCTCCCAGTCCAACGCCGGGGCGGTGGCGAGGCCGCGCGAGGCGGCCCTGCAGGGCCTCGGCAAAATGCGCCGGCTGATGGATCTGGGGGTTCCCCAGGGCTTCTTCCCCCCGCCCCTGCGCCCGACCACCGCGCCCTTGCGCGCGGTCGGATTCGAGGGTTCCGACGCCGAGGTGCTGTCGGCGGCGTCCGAGGTCGATCCGCAGATGTTCCGCGCCGCCTGTTCGGCCTCTTCCATGTGGACGGCCAACGCCGCCACGGTCATCGCCGGGGCGGACTCCGGCGACGGCCGGGTTCATCTGGTCACGGCCAATCTGGCCAGCATGCTGCATCGGTCCGTGGAGGCGGCGGACACCCACCGGCTGCTGAGTCAGGTGTTCGGCGGCGGCGCCCATTTCCAGGTTCACGCTCCCCTGCCCCTGGGCGCGCATTTCAGCGACGAGGGCGCGGCCAATCACATGCGTCTGGCGGCGTCGCACGGCGCGCCAGGCCTGAATGTCTTTGTGCACGGCCGGCCACGCGGCGGGGCCTATCCGGAGCGGCAGGCCCTGCGCGCCAGCCAGGCCGTGGCCCGCCTGACCGGGCTCGCGCCTGAGCGGGCGAGTTTCGTACTGCAGGACGGCGAGGCGGTGCAGGCCGGCGCCTTCCACAACGATGTGGTGGCGGTGGCCAATGAAACGGTGCTGCTGACTCATCCCGAAGCCTTCGACCACAAGGACCGCCTGTTCGCCGCCCTCGCCGCACGGGTTCCCGGCGCGCGGATCATCGAGGTGGAGGACGTCAGCCTCGCCGATGCTGTGGCGACCTATCTGTTCAACTCCCAGATCGTCACCCTGCCCGGCGGAACCATGGCCCTGATCCTGCCGGCGGAGGTTCGCTCCAACGCCGGCGTTTGGGACGCGCTGCACCGGGCCCTGGGACGAACCGGCGGGCTCGATCGTGTCGAGGTGGTGGACGTGCGCGAGAGCATGCGCAACGGCGGCGGACCGGCCTGCCTTCGGCTGCGTGTGCCCGTGAGCGCAGCGGCGCGGGCGGCGATCCATCCGGGCTATCTACTCGACCCAGCGCGATGGGACGCCCTGGCGGCGCTGGTGGAGGCGCATTGGCCGGAGGCGGTGGCCCCTGGTGATCTGCTCAACCCGGAGCTGTGGACCCAGGCCCGCGCGGTGGACGAGGCCCTGAAGGCCTTCGTCGCGGCAGGCGCCTGAGATGGCGCTCCCGGAATTGCGGCTGACGTCAGACGACCGCACGACGCTGGAGGGCCTCACCGCGCGAGCAGACGCGCTGGTCGCGCGAGCCCTGGACTGGTGCGCCATCCAGAGCGGCAGCCGCAACATCGCCGGGCTGGCGGAACAGCGCGCGGCGCTGACCGGGACCTTGGCCCGGTTGCCCGGCGAGACGACCCAGGTCGCCCTGGGACCCGCCTCGGAGGTGGCCCCCGACGGAACGACACGCGCCCAGCCCCAGACCGAGGCGCTGAAACTGACTGTGCGCCCGGACGCGCCGGTGCAGGTGGTGCTCACCGGACACTTCGACACGGTCTTCCCGGCCGACACCGGTTTCACGACGGTGAAGACCCGTCCGGACGGCGCACTGCACGGCCCCGGAATCGCCGATATGAAGGGCGGGATCAGCGTCATGCTGGGCGCCCTGGAGGCCTTCGAGACCCATCCTCTGGCCGCGCGGGTCGGCTACCGGGTGCTGCTCTCGCCCGACGAGGAGATCGGCTCGCCCGGCTCCGCGCCGCTGCTGGCGGAGATCGCCCGGGGCGCTCATATCGGCATGACCTATGAACCGTGCATGCCTGACGGGGCTCTGGCCGGCGCTCGCAAGGGCTCGGGCAACTTTCACATCGCCGTGCGCGGCAAGGCGGCGCACGCGGGGCGGGATTTTGCCAGCGGTCGCAACGCCGTGGCCGGCGCAGCCGTCCTGGCAGCGAGCCTGGCGGGGTTGAACGGCCAGCGCGAGGGGGTGACGGTCAACATCGGTCGGATCGACGGCGGCGGGCCGCTCAATGTGGTGCCTGACAGCGCCGTGCTGCGCTTCAACATCCGCGTGCCTGACGCCGAGGCCGCGGACTGGTGCCTGGCGCGGATCGACGCCGCCATGGCGGAGGTGGCGGTCACGGGGCTGGCGCTCCACCGTCACGGCGGTTTCACCCGCCCGCCCAAGCCGATGACCGAGGCCCAGACCCGGTTGTTCGGCGCCCTGCGCGGCGTCGGTGCGCTGCTGGGCCAGGACATCGTCTGGCGACCCTCAGGCGGCGTTTGCGAGGGCAACAACCTGTTCGCCGCCGGCCTGCCCAATATCGATACCCTCGGCGTGCGTGGCGGCGACATCCACAGCGAGGACGAATACGCCTGGCCGGAGAGTTTCGCCGAGCGGGCGCGCCTCTCGGCCCTGCTGCTGATGAAGATCGCCTCAGGCGGGGTGGACGCCCCGGCGATCCGGGCGGCCATGGTCTAAATGGGCCTTGGCTGCGAGCCGCGCGCTCCCCTATGAGGTCAGGCGAAGCGCCCCCGGCGGAACGGCGGCGCCATATACGCGCACGAGGGATGGACCATGGCCAACAAGATTGTCGACGATCCGCGGATCGACCCCCGCATCAAGGCCATGTTCGGGGCCATGGCGGAACTGACCGTGTCCGGCGACGTCTCCAGTCGCGAGGAGATGCTGGCAATCGAACAGAGCCCGGAAGGCAAGGCGGCCGCCGCCGGCCTGAAAGCCATGCTCGACGCCATCGACAATGAGTTCGTCGCCTCGTCCGCAGGTCTGACCACCCGCACAGAGACCTTCGTCTCCGCGCCCGACGGCAACCGGGTCAATATCCAGTTCATCCGGCCCGACACCGACGCCGTCGTGCCCTGCGTCTACTACATCCACGGCGGCGGCATGACGGTGATGTCGGCCTATGACGGCAACTACAAGGCCTGGGGCCGGATCATCGCAGCCGAAGCCGTGGCGGTGGCCATGGTGGATTTCCGCAACGCGCTTCGGCCCTCATCAGCCCCGGAAGTCGCTCCCTATCCCGCCGGACTGAACGACTGCGTCTCGGGCCTGAAATGGTTGCACGCCAACGCCGCTGCGCTCGGGATCGACCCCAGCCGGATCGTCATTGCCGGCGAGAGCGGCGGCGGCAACCTGACCCTGGCCACCGGGCTGAAGCTCAAGGCCGACGGCGACATCGGTCTGGTCAAGGGTCTCTACGCCCTGTGCCCCTATATCGCCGGGCAGTGGCCGCTGCCGCAGAACCCGTCGTCCACCGAGAACAACGGCATCCTGCTGGAGCTGCACAACAACCGTGGCGCCATGGGCTACGGCATCGAGGCGTTCCACGCCCGCGATCACCTGGCGTGGCCGGGCTTCGCCACCGCCGGGCAGGTCAAGGGCCTGCCGCCGGTCGTGATCAGCGTCAATGAGTGCGATCCGCTGCGCGACGAGGGCATTGGCTTCTATCGCCTGCTGCTCACCGCCGGGGTCAGCGCACGCTGCCGTCAGGTGATGGGCACCATCCACGGCACGGAGATCTTCCCCATCTGCTGCCCCGACATCAGCCGCGACACCGCCAGCGACATCGCCAACTTCGCGCGGCGCTAACGCCCATTGGGGCGGCCACGCCGCCCCGCCCGCTCAGTACCCGCGCGTTCGGTCGACAAGGGTATCGAGCGGCTCACCGCGCTCCCAGCGCAGGACCGAGCGCGCCATGATCTCGACAGCGGTGCGCGCGTGGGTCGGCGCGGCGACATGGGGCGAGAGGCGTACGTGGGGATGGCGCCAGAAGGGATGGTCGACCGGCAAGGGCTCCTGACGGAAGACGTCGAGGACGGCGGTGTCGAGCCGGCCCGAGTCGAGGGCCGCGATCAGATCTTCGTCGACAACGCAGGCGCCGCGGCCAGCGTTGATGAACAACGCCCGCCGGGCCAGGCGGGCGAAGGCGATCTCATCAAGCAGGTCTTCGGTCTGAGGGGTCAGGGGCAGCAGGTTGATCAGAATATCCGCCCCCTCCAGCGCCGCCGGAAAGCCGAGGACGCCGCCAAACGTCGCCGCGCCGGCCGCCGGCCGGCCGGTGCGGCTCCAGACGCGCGTGACGAAACCGAGCGTGACGAGCGCCTGCGCCACCGCCCCGCCCAGCGCGCCCGCGCCCAGGACCGTCACCGTCCGCTCGCGCGCAAGGCGTTCGGCTCGCGGAATCCAGCGGCGTTGCGTCTGGTCAGCGGCGTAGCTGAAGACGTTGCGGTGCCAGGCCAGCACCTGCGCCAGCACCCACTCCACCATGCCCTCGGTAAGACCTGGCTCGACCATCCGCACGATGGGCGTGTGTTCAGGGACCACGCCAGGCACCAGCAGCGGCTCGATCCCGGCGTTGGCGCTCAGGACAAGCTCCAGACCTGACAGGCCGGCGATCAGCCCCGGCGGCGGACGGGCGACAGCCACATAGGCGACTGGCCGTCCTGCGGGCGGTGAGGTGAGGATCTCATGAGCAGGCAGGGCGATGCGAAGGCGCTCGGCCCACAACGCCGTCTCCGCCCCGAGGGCGACAAGCAGAGACTTCATCGGCCGATGTGAATCTCGCCCGAGCCGGCCACGTGCTTGCTCACGGCGCCCGTGACCTGGGCGACCGAGATGTCGCCGGAGCCGGCCACATGGGCGTCGAGATTGCGCGCCACCCCGCCGAAGCGGATATCGCCGGAGCCGGACACGGCGACATCCATATCGGTCACGGCGCCGTCATGGATCCGCACATCCCCGGAGCCCGCGATACGGGCGTGAAGCGGGCCGCTGACACTGGAGGCGACCACATTTCCGGATCCCGCCACCGCGGCGGTCAGGCCGTTGTGGACCGCGCCGAGTCGAACATCGCCCGATCCCGAGACATTCACGTCGGCCTGCGCGGCGGACGCTGCGCGCACATCGCCGGATCCGGCCAGGCGGAGGGACACCAGGCCCGATTGATCCGCGACGGTCCAGTCGCCGCAACCGCTACTGCCCAGATCGACGCCATCCCCCGCCCCGATGGAGCCATAGATCGCGCCGCCCGCGCTGACATGGGCGACACGGGGCGTGCGGATGACCACCTGCGGAAGGTCGTCATATCCCACCGAGCCGAGGCCCATGACGCCCACGCCTGGACGGCCCATGACCGTATGGCAGTTGGCAGGGCGCCAGGTGAGATTGCCGTCAACGATCACATGCTCGCCGACCCGCGTGATGTGGAGCGGCAATCGGGAATTGGCTTTCACCACCATCACGGCGATGTCGGATCGCGCCTCGGGAATGACCGTCACCCGCGCCGCGGCATGGTTTATCTCCACACTCGGCGCGGCCGCAGCGGCTCCGGCGCAGACCAAAGCCCCGGCGATCAAACTCGATCCGAGTATCCCTCGCATGTCCCGTCTCCCTCAGCAGATGCAGGAAGGCTAACCAGCGGAGGTTTCAGGGTCAGGTTAATTCGCGTCCATGTAACACTTCAGCCGCCGCCGTTAACATTGACCTTCTGACCATTGACGTAAGGATTCGCTGACGAAACCAGGAAAGTCACCACCGCGGCCACGTCCTCGGGCGTGCTGACCCGGCCGAAGGGCGACCGCGCGTCGAGCTCGTGGATGTCGGCCACGCCGGACGTCGCCTTACTCAGGCGAATGCCCATGTCGGTGACCGTCAGGCTGGGCGCGACGATGTTCACGCGGATGCCGTGAGCCCGTTCTTCCTTCGACAAGGTCAGCGCCAAAGCCTCCATGGCCGCCTTGCCCATGTTGTACGGACCGCCATTGGCGGAATGGAACATGGTGGCGACGCTCGAGATCATGATGATGTCGCCCCGGCCGCGCGTCCGCATGTGCGGGACGATCAGCTTGCTCAGATAGTGCGGCCCGAAGGCGTGCACCCGCACCACACGCTCCATCTCGGCCGGGTCGGTGTTGGCGACGCTGTTGCCGCGGCTGGCGATGCCGGCGTTGTTGATCAGGATGTCGACGCCGCCGAAGTCGGCGACGATCTGGTCGACCATGGCGACATCGGCATCCCAGTCCTCGACGGCGGCGGAGTAGCCGATGGCCTTGCGACCCAGGGCATGGACCGCGGCGATGGTCTCATTGGCGGCCTCGACATCTCGCCGATAGTTGACCGCGATGTCGGCGCCGGCTTCGGCCAGGGCGAGGGCGATCGCCCGGCCGATGCCCCGGCTGGCGCCGGTGACCAGGGCGACTCGCCCCTTCAGTGAAATGTCCATGGGGAGTTTCCTAGACCTTGGTCGCGGTGAAGCCGTGACGGGGGAAGTGCACGTTCACGGCGCCGGTGCGTTCATGCTCACGGGCGATGGTGATTTGAGCGGAGTCGGCGCGCAGCAGCCGGCCTCGGCTGGGCATGACGCCATAGTCGGTGGGACCGGCGTCGACGACGGTTCCCACCGGTGCGTCGGGCAGATCGCTGGTCTGGACGCCGACCGGCGCGGGTGTCGTCGCCTTGGCGACGTCCAAGGCCTCGGCGCCGCTCATGTCGACGCCCGGCGTGGCCCCGAAGGCCTTCATGCGTTCGTACCAAGCGCGCACGGCGGCGTGCGGCGCCAGCGCTTCGGCCATCACACCACCCGCGTGGATGAACCAGATGACGTGGTAGGCGGAGAAGTCGGCGATGGTCCAGGCCGGGCCGAACAGATAGGTCCGCCCATCGGACAGCTGGGCCTCCATCTCGGCGAGGAAGGTGTCATAGCGCGGGGCGGCTTCCTCCAGTGGCAGGCGACGGACGGTCGAGCCCTGGCTGAAGTTGGCGCGGTCCGCGGCAAAGGCGGTCGCCGCCTCAGAGCTGATGAAAAAGGTCCCCATGTTCTGGGGCTGGAAGCGGAGGGTCACGGCCGCCCAGAAGAGTTCGGTGTCGATCCAGCGCGCCAAGGTCTGTGCGGCCAGACGGCTCCCGGCGGGAAAGAAGGTGGGACCGGTTCCCTTGTCGTCGAGATAGGCGGCAATCAGGGCCGTGTCGCAATAGACGTCGGCGCCCACCTGCAGCACCGGCGTGCGGCGATAGCCCCCGGTGAGCGGGATGGTGTCGGGGCGCGGCATGATCATGGGGATGATCACCGACCGCCACGGGAGCCCCCGGGCGTTAAGCATGGCCCGGGCCTTCTCCGAGAACAGAGATTCCGGATAGTGATGCAGGATCAGTTCGGCCACGTTTCCCCCTTCAGGTCGCCTACGGCCCTTCCGGCCGTTCGCGCCGGGAGGTTTAGCCGCAGGCGGAACTTAAGGGAACCAGGCTTGGCGCGGCCCGTGGCGCCGCGCCTCCCCGGCGCGTCAGCTGTATTTGAACTCGGCCCCGTCCAGATCGATCGCCGGGATTTCCTCGCGCTCGCGCCAGTAGTCCTGCGTGTGCTGCCATTCACGCTTGTCGCCGCGCTTGGGCAGAAGATGCATGCCGCGAAGCATGTAGCCGGGATTGAAGTTCTCGGTGTCCAGCCAGGGCAGCAGGGGCATGTTGTGGTCTTCCGGCCGCAGGGCGACCTCCACCCGCTTCGCGCCCTTGGCCTGCATGTGGTTGAGCGTCCGGCAGACGAAGTCGGCGATCATGTCCGCCCGCAGGGTCCAGCTGGCGCGGAAGTAACCGAACACCCAGACCATGTTGGGCACGCCGGTGAACATCATGCCGCGGTAGGTGACGGTGTCGGCGAAATCCAGCGGCTTCTCATCGATGGTGAACTCGATGTCCCCCAGTACATTGAGGTTGAAGCCCGTCGCCGTGACGATGATGTCGGCCTCCAGCGTCTTGCCGCCCTTGGTGATGATACCCTTCTCGGTGAAATGATCGATCTCGTCGGTGACCATGGTCGCCTTGCCGGCCACGATGCCCTTGAAGATGTCGCCGTCGGGAACGAACGCCAGGCGCTGACGCCAGGGGCGGTAGCGGGGCGTGAAGTGGGTGTCGACGTCGTAGTCGGGGCCCAGATAGGCGCGGACACCGGCCAGGAGCTCGGCCTTCACCACTTCGGGCTCCTTCATCGACCGCTGGGTGAACGCCTCCTGATCGTGCAGGATCTTCTTGCGCACGATGTCGTGGATGATGGTCTCGTCGATGTCGATCTCGCGCAGGATGTCCGCCAGTTCGTTGCGGTTCACGCCGGGTGCGAAATAGGTCGGCGAGCGCTGCAGTACGGTGACGTGATTGCAGTCGCCGGCGATGGCCGGAACGACCGTAGCCGCAGTGGCCCCGGAACCGATCACCAGGACGTTCTTGCCCTTGTAGTCCAGGTCTTCCGGCCAGGTTTGCGGATGGACGAGCGTGCCCTTGTAGTTTTCGATACCGTCCCAATCCGGGGTGTAGCCCTTCTCGTGGCGGTAGTAGCCCTGGCACATCCACAGGAAATTGGCCGTGAAGAACCTGGATTCGCCGGTGTCGGTCAGCCGCGCCTCAATGGTCCAGAGGTTGTCCTTGCCGGACCAACGCGCCGACGTGATCTTGTGCTTGTAGCGGATATGCGGCGCCAGGCCATTTTCCTCGATGACCTCGCCCATGTAGCTTAGGATCTCTTCGGCAGACGCGATCGGCGGGCCGATCCAGGGCTTGAAGCGATAGCCGAAGGTGTAGAGGTCGCTGTCGGAGCGGATGCCCGGATATTTGTGGGTCAGCCAGGTGCCGCCATGACTCTCCAGGCTGTCCAGGACCACGAAGGTCTTGCCCGGACACTGCTGGCTGAGATGATAGGCGCCGCCCACGCCCGAAATTCCCGCGCCCACGATCAGAACGTCGAAGTGCTCGGTCTTGGTTTGGGAGCGCGAAAGCGTCGCGGTTTCCGTCATGGGGAGAATCCTTCCTCGGGGGCTGGCCTGTCGCCGGTCGTAGCCGTCGCCTTAAGGTGCGGTCCGCGAGGCCGACTTCCTTGATCGAAATCAAGACGCGACACGTTTGCAGCGCCAGCGGGCCGTACGGCCCCGAGGTCAGAGATCCAAGGTGAGCCCATCGTAGGCGGCGACGATGTCCAGCGGCGCGCCCGACCGGGTGATCTGCTCAAACCGCACGGTCTCCGCGAGGATGTCGGCGATCCGTTCGTCGTCGTTCACCGGCTCATGGTGAAACAGGCACAGCCGTTTCACCCCGGCCATCTGGCACAGCTCGACCCCCATGATGTTGCTCGAATGCCCCCAGTCCTCCTTCACGGAAATGGACTCGGCGAGCGAGTACATGGAGTCGAAGATCACCATGTCGGCGTCGTGGAAGAAGCGCGCCGTCCGCTCCAACTGATCAACATCATCCGGCTTATATTCGGCGTCGGTGGTGTAGATCAGGGTCTTGCCGTTCTGGGCGATGCGGTAGCCGAAGGAATCGCCGCCGTGCAGCTGGGCCATGCCGGTCACCGTCGCGCCGGCGATCTCATAGGCGACGCCGGGCTCAAGGGTGATGAACTCGATGCTGGCCGCGAGCGCCGTGAACTCCACGGGAAAGCACGGGGCGCTGTTCTGATCGCGGATCGCCGCCTCGAAGTTGGCGTGGCAGCTGTAGATCCTGATCCGGTTGCCGGGAATGAACGCCGGCACGAAAAAGGGGAACCCCATGATGTGGTCCCAATGCACGTGGGACATCAGGATATGATAGGTCTTTGGCTTGGCGGGGCCGTGACGATCGAGGGCCGCGATTGAGAACTCGCGCACGCCAGAGCCAAGATCGCATACCAGGTAGTCGTCGGATCCAGTGTCGACCTGCACGCAGGAGGTATTGCCACCGAAGGTGCTGTGCTCGGCGAACGTCAGCGATTCATCACAGAAGGCCTCGGCTTTCGCTACGCTGTCCAATCCGGCGCCAGCAGCCTTCACAAGCGCGGTGACAAGTTTGCGCCGGACCGCCTGCCCGCCCAGGGGCGCAGGGAGGGAGCCGCGCGTGCCCCAGAAGGTGATTTTCATCCGCGCTCCAGTTCAATTACGCGTCGTAGGCGGCCAGTCCCTCCGGCGCCAGCGCCTTCAAAGCGTCACGCGCATCGCCATAGGCCGGGAAGAGGAGATTGAACCGGCTTATGGTAAAAATTTCAAGAACCCGTGGTCTGAGGCCGGCGACCGCGAGAGTTTTATTCGCCGATTCAGCCGCGCGGAACGCAATTGTCATCGACCTGAAACCGGCGCTGTTGATATCGACCACGTCTGACATGTCGAGGATGACCGCGGTGGCGGACGTCGACACCGCCGTCAGCAACGCTTCCTTCAGGGGCTCGGCGGCGGCAGTGTCCAGACGGCCGCTGACCTTCAGGACAGCGCCGCCGCCATAAATGGCTCGTTCAAAGGTTACCACGCCTTGCGCCCCACCGCCGCTCCCAAGGCACCCTAGCACCGGCCGCACGTCACGGCGACACCCCCGGCTTTGCTCGACCTTGGACGTCCCGGGAGCGGTCCGACAGCCACGGATCTTCACGCCTGGCGCGGGTGGCGGCCACGCACAGGACCGGCAAGGCCGAACAGGCGCATGGACGCCGGGACCGCCCCGCGTCTATGAGAAACGCCGAAACGCACAACACATCGGGCGAGGAACCCCAGCATGGACATCAAGGACAAGATCGTCGTCATCACCGGCGCCGCCAGCGGCATCGGCAAGGCCCTGGCCATCCGCTGCCACACCGAAGGCGCGAAGCTGGTGGTCTGCTCAGACATCAACGGCGAGGGCTCCGCCGCCACAGCCGCACAGATCGGCGGCATTTCGTTCAAGACCAACGTCGCCGTCGAAGGCGACATCGTGCATCTGATCGAGACCGTGGAAGCCGATCACGGCCCGATCGATCTGTTCTTCTCCAACGCCGGCATCGGCATCGGCGGCGGAGCCGAAGCCTCCAACGAAGGCTGGCAGCGCATCTGGGACATCAACGTCATGTCGCACGTCTGGGCCGCCCGCCATCTGGTTCCGCGCATGGCCGCGCGTGGCGGCGGCTATCTGATCAACACCGCCTCGGCGGCGGGCCTGCTCTCCCAGATCGGCTCGGCCCCCTACGCCGTGACCAAGCACGCCGCCGTGGGCCTGGCCGAATGGCTGGCGATCACCCATGGCGATCAGGGGATCAAGGTCAGCGTCCTCTGCCCGCAAGCGGTGCGCACCGCCATGACCGCCGGCAATCCCGACGGTGTGGCCAGCGTCAACGGCATGATCGAGGCCGAGGAGGTCGCCGAATGCGTGATCGGCTGCATCGCCGCCGAGACCTTCCTGATCCTGCCCCACCCGGTCGTGCTGGACTACATCCGCCGCAAAACCGGCGACTACGACCGCTGGATCAAGGGCATGCAGAAGCTCAACCGGCAATACGCCGGCTGAGGCGACGGCGGGGTTGTCGCCGGCTCAGGCCAGCCAGCCCCGCCTTGCCGCGAAACCGCAGAACCAGATCTCCACGGCGCAGGCCGTGAAGATGAAGCCGGGAAAGGCAAGCGCCGACGGACCAAGCTTCCGGACCCCGCCGAAGACGAGGAACACCCAGCCGAACTGCACGCTGATTCCGAGAAGCGACAGGACGAAGCCCAGAGCGGCCTGCCGCCGGCGCAGCAGAAGCAGGATGGCGCCGGCCAGCCCACCGAGCGTCGCCGCCACATAGGCCGCCCGGGCGAACAACGGCATCGCCGTGAAGGCGTCACTTTGGGCGGTGGGCATTTCCGCCAGTTCGGCCGGCGTCAGGTTCAGTTGGCTGTAGCAGGCAAAGGCTCCCGCGAGGCCCCAAAGAAGCGCGGCGACGGCCGCAAGCGTGAACCACAACGGTGGTTTCGCTGACGTAACTCCTGTCATTGTCTGTCTCCTCCCCTGTTGGAGACAGACAGTACTGGCTTTTTCCCCAGAGGAAACCGTCGTGGAGGGCGCGTCTCAGTCGTAGGCTAACAGGATTTCGTCGAGCGCTTCCTCGAGATCCAGCGCCGTGGCGCAGTGTGAGAGGTGGGTGCAGAACGGCTGATAGCGGAGAATTTCGCTATCGCCCGAACCCCACCGGCCGGTTGGCTCCGGGCAGAGCCAGACGACCCGCTTCGCCCGGTCGGCCATCTCCGCGAAGATGTCCAGGCGCGGATCGGTGTGGTTAGAGCGCCCGTCGCCGAGCAGCAGTACGGTGGTGCGCCGGTCGATCTGGTCCCAGTGTTTGTCGCGCAGATCAATCATCGCCTGGCCATAGTCGGTGCCGCCGGAGCCGACTTCCAGGATGATGTGATCCATGGCCGCCTCGAAGCTCAGGTGCTTCAGCGGGCCGGAGACATCCACCAGGACGTTGGAAAAGGCGAAGGCGCCGAGGTCGGTGACGGTCTCGTTCAGGGCGTAGAGGAACATCAGCAGGAAGCGGACATAGGTCGCCACCGAGCCGGAGACGTCGCAGATGGCCACGATCTTGGGCCGGTCGCGGTGCTTGCGCTTCCAGACGACCTGGAACGGCACGCCGTCGAAACCGGCGTTGGCGCGCAGGGTCCGGCGTACGTCCAGCTTGCCGCGGTTGCGGACCTTGCGCCGCCGTGAGTGACGGACGGCGAGGCGGCGGGCCATGCGGGCCACCACGGCCTTCATGCGCTCCATGTCGCGCAGGCTGAGCTTGTCGATCGCCCGGCTGGCCACGGCCGAATTCATGAAGTTTTCGGTGGCGGTGCGGCCGAACACCTCGAAGCGCTGGTCGACATGGCGCCGGGCCGCGCGCATCAGGGCCGAGCGCGCGTCCATCAGCGCCTGGGCCTCGGCCTGGGACTCTGGCGAGCGATCCTGCAGGCGCTCCATCAGCCGGGCTTCCAGCGCCTCGACGCCCATGGTCTCAAGCATGCGGCGGGAGAAGAACGAGCCCTGGGAGGCGAAACGGATCTCATCCACGCCGGCCTGAGAGGCGGCCCGCTCCATGGCTACCGCCAGGCGACTCTGATCGCCCGCGCGGGCGAGGTCGAGAAGCTGGTCCGCCGGGTCGGCAGGCTCGCCCTCCCCGCCTGAGCCATCGCCGTCGCGCTGGTCCGCCGTGTCCTCGGAGTCCTGGCGCTCGGCGCCGGCCGTCGCCGCCCCGCGACTGAAGTAGAGATCGAACAACCGGTCGTGGATGTCCTTTTCTTCCGGCGTCTTGGCGAGGACCACAGAGAGGGAGTCCTTCAGACGCTGGCGCTCGGCATAGCCCACCAGGGCCAGGGCGCGCGCGGCGTCGATGGCCTCGGACGGCGACACCGCCGCCCCGGCGGTCCGCAGCGCACGGATATAGTTGGTGAGGGTGCGCTCCATGCGCCGGTCAGGCCGCCTCGGCCGCCGCCTTGACCGCCTCGTGGGTGAGGGCTTCGGCCTTGCCGGTGACGGCGAGGATGTCGCTCTGACGCTTGAGGATGACGTTCAGCGTGTCGCGGACCATAGCCGGCTCCAGCGCGTCGGCGTGCAGCAGCAGCAGGGTGCGGGCCCAGTCGATGGTCTCGCTGATCGAGGGCAGCTTGCGCAGGTTCTCGCCGCGCAGAAGCTGAACGAAGGAGACCAGTTGGGCGAGCAGCTTGTCCGATACGTCCGGCACCCGGGCCCGGACGATCAGGCGCTCGCGCTCGGCGTCAGGGAAGTCGATGTGCAGGTGCAGGCAACGGCGCTTCAGGGCGTCGCCGAGTTCGCGCGTCGCGTTGGAGGTCAGCATCACCAGCGGCGGCACGTCGGCCTCAATGGTGCCGATCTCGGGCACGGTGACCTGGTAGTCGGAAAGGATCTCGAGCAAAAGCGCCTCGAACTCCTCGTCGGACTTGTCGATCTCATCGATCAGCAGCACCGAGCCGCCGGTCTGTTCCATGGCCTTGAGCAGCGGACGCGGCTCGAGGAAATCGCGGGAGAAGAACAGGTCCTGGAAGTCGCCAAGCTTGGCGAAGGACGCGTCCAGCCCGTCGGCGTCAGCCACCAGATCGTGGATCTTTTCTTTCAGGATCTGGGTGTAGAGGAGTTGCTTGCCGTACTTCCATTCGTACAGCGCCTTGCTCTCGTCGAGGCCCTCGTAGCACTGCATGCGCAGCAGCGGATAGCCGAGGTATTTGGCCACCGACCGCGCCAGATCGGTCTTGCCCACGCCGGCGGGCCCCTCGATCAGCACCGGCTTGCGCAGGTGATGGGCCAGGTAGACTGCGGTGGAGATGGCCGCGGTGGAGATGTAGCCGACCTCGGTCAGGCCTGACGTCACCGCGTCGATGGAGGTCAGGCCGGCAGGGGTGTCGATCGCGGTCATGGGTCTCACAAAGTTGAATTTCGCGGGCCGAACGCGAAGTCGGCCCCGTCATCAAGACAACGATCCCCGGAGCAGGGAGCTCCGGGGATCGCGGCCTTGAACGTCAGCTAGAAACCAGGGTTGAAGCCCTAGTTCCGCCAGACCATGGCGGAGGTCATGCTGTCCTCCGACACGCCTTCGTACTGGCGCAGTTCGTTGCGGCCCACCACCAGGTGGTGGACTTCGTCCGGACCGTCGGCGATGCGCAGGGTGCGCTGTCCGGCGTACATGCGGGCCAGAGGCGTCCATTGCGAAACGCCGGTGGCGCCGTGCATCTGGATGGCCTGGTCGATGATCTGGCAGACCCGCTCGGGCACCAGCGCCTTGACCATGTGCACCCAGACGCGGGCTTCGCGGTTGCCCAGGACGTCCATGGCCTTGGCGGCCTTGAGCACCATCAGGCGCATGGACTCGATCTCGATCCGGGCGCGCGAGATGATCTCGATGTTGCCGCCGAGGTGCGCGATCTTGCGGCCGAAGGCCTCACGCGACAGACCGCGCCGGACCATCAGGTCGAGGGCGCGTTCGGCCTGGCCGATGGAACGCATGCAGTGGTGGATACGGCCCGGACCCAGGCGGACCTGGGAGATCTCGAAGCCGCGGCCTTCGCCGAGCAGCATGTTGGATTCCGGCACCCGCACATTGGTGAAGCGGATGTGCATGTGGCCGTGCGGGGCGTCGTCCTCGCCGAACACCTGCATGCCTTCCAGGATCTCCACGCCGGGGGCGTCGATGGGCACCAGGATCTGCGACTGCTGCTTATGCGGCGGGGCGTCGGGGCTGGTCTTGACCATGGTGATCATGATCTTGCAGCGCGGATCGCCGGCGCCGGAGATGTAGAACTTGTCGCCGTTGATGACCCACTCATCGCCTTCCTTGTGGGCGCGCATGCCGACGTTCTTGGCGTCGGAAGAGGCCCGGTCCGGCTCGGTCATGGCATAGGCGGAACGGATCTCGCCGCTGAGCAGCGGCTTCAGCCAGCGCTCCTTCTGCTCGGGCGTCCCCACCCGCTCCAGCACTTCCATATTGCCGGTGTCAGGCGCCGAGCAGTTCATGACCTCGGAGGCCATGGGGTTCTTGCCGAGTTCGACGGCGATATAGGCGTAGTCGAGGTTGGAGAGGCCCTCGCCGGTTTCGGCGTCGGGCAGGAAGAAGTTCCACAGGCCCTCGGCCTTGGCCTTGTTCTTGGCGACCTCAAGCACTTCCAGCTGACCGGGCGCATAGCTCCAGCGGTCGGTCTTGTTCAGGCCGAGACGATGGAACTCCTCGGACATCGGGTTGACGGTTTCCTTGATGAACGCCTTGACGTGCTCCAGCAGGGGCATCGCCTTTTCGCTCATCCGCAGATCGTGAAGATCGTCGGTGGGGTTCAATCCGAACGCGGATTTCGCCTGGGGGGCGTCGTCGGCCATGGTCTCGTTTCCTCTGGTTTGATCAACACGGGTTGGTGGGATCATCTCTAGCAAATCGGCCCGGTTGTCGATTCAAACAGCCGTTCGGATTCGCAAAAATTTGGGCGTGCGGTACGCCGCGCGAGGCGGCGGGAACCCGTGAGGCGCCAGAAACGACAAACGCTCCCCGCCGATGGCGGGGAGCGTCCATTCGTCCGAGCCTGAGGCCTAGAACTTCTTGCGGAGCCCGACCTTGAACGTCCGGCCGAGGGGGTTGCCGATGAACGGATCGTAGCTGAGTTCGATCCGCGAGTGCGGCGGGGCCGCATCGAAGGCGTTCAGCAGCGACAAGGTCAGGGTCGTGTCGTAGGGCAAGGACAGGCGGTAGACGATGTCGTTCGAGATGAACGATCCCTCATGCAGGCCGAAGGTGATCAGCTGGCAGTTGGTGGCCGTCCCAGCAAGTTGGGCCGCGACGGTGCAGTTCGTTGAGGGGCCGGTCTGGATGACGGTGGGTCCGCGGTTGTCTTCCGCGCCGTCGATATAGTTGACGGTCCAGCGCAGATTGTGCCGGCCGTGGCTGTACTGGGCGAAGAACTGCCCACGCCACTGCGGGATCGTGCCCGGGAAGCGGTCGTAGTTGGTGAAGCCGGCCGCCTCATAGGCCGTCGAAACCGTCGTGCCGTTGTAGACGAAGGCCCCTTCCTTGTAGTCGATGATATAGCTCACGTTCGCGCCAAGGGTGACGTCGCCGTGCCAGACATCGGGAACCCGATAGGTGATCTCGGCGTCGATGCCGTCGGTGTTCAGGCTGGGTCCGTTGGTCGTGTCGGAGCGCACACGGGCGATATTGTTGCCGACCGTGGTTCCCTGGACGCAACTGTTCCCCTGATCGAAGGTGATCAGGTAGCGTAGCGGACTGGCGCAGTTGACGGCCTGACTGCCGTTGCCCACGCCGCCCACGGCTGTCGCGACGATATTCGCCGGCACGGTCGTGATCTGGTTGTCGAGCGTGTAGTGCCAATAGTCGATCGTCGCCGTGAACTTCTTGTACTCGACGATCGCGCCGATGCTGTAGGTCAGTGCGGATTCAGGCTTCACGTTCGGGTTGCCGAAGAAGTCCACCGACTTGAAGTTGCCGCCGGCGGCGCTGATCGCCGAAAGGCCCGTCGCGCCGGTCGGGTTGGAATCGCTCGGCGTCGGCCCCCGGAACGAGGTGCCCACGGCGCCGCGGATCGCCAGCCAGTCCAGAGCCTGCCATTTCACGCGGAACTGCGGATTGACCGTCGATCCCGTCTGGCCGCCATAGTCCTCGTACCTCAGACCGATCTGGGCGCCGATCTTGTCAGTGACGGGAACATTCAGTTCGCCGAACAGGGCGTAGACGCTCTGCTTCAGTTCAAGTGGCTGGTTCTGGCCCAGGAAGATGTAGGGGCCGGTCGGGAACTGGCAGGTGGTGACACCCGGCGTCGGGCAAGGCGTGACCCTGGAGTCGTAGTAGGAATCTGGGATCGATTGCCTGAAGTCGGTGTTGCGATACTGGAAGCCCGCCGCCCAGGCGATCTTGCCGCCCGGCAGGGTGATCGGCAGCTTGCCATTGAAAGCGCCATCCACGACGAAGGTGTCCTGCGTGGCCTGATAGTGCTGGCGATCGAAGAGCCAGGCCACCAGCGCCGGATCATTGGCGTTGGCGGAGACATAGCCGGGGTTGGTCAGTCCCAACGCCGGGTTGCCCGGATAGGCGTTCGAGAACGGGTTGAAATACTGGCACCCGTTCGCCCCGGGCGTGATGCCGGTGCAGCCCGCGCCGCCAAATCCGTTCAGGGCGCTCTGCAGACGGTTGATCAGGATGTCGGTGGTCTGCTGGTCCTGGGACTCCCGAATGTAGGTGCCCGCGAACTCGTAGCCGATGCCCCACAACGGGGTCTCGCCCTTCACGTCGGCGGAGATATGCAGTTCGTCGTAGTGGCGACTCCCGCTCTGACCGCCAAGGCCGCCCGTCGAGTTGTTCCCGCCGTTGCCAAGCGGACGCCAGAGGGTCGCCAGGGCGCTCTGCGCAACGCCGATCAGCGCACTGTTGCCCGTCTGGGTGAGGAAGGTGTTGAAGCCGGGGTTGCTCGCCGCGACGCTGAACACATTGACGCTGCCTGGTCCGTTCGGCCCCGACGTCGGCGGATAGCCGGGCGAGAACCGGTAGTGAGGCATGTCCGTTTCACTGTACATCGCCTCGACGTGCACCTTGGTGTTGTCGCCGACCTTGGTGTTGAACTCGGCGTAGCCTTGATAGAAGCTTTGCTCTTCAACGAGATTGTCGAAGGGCAGGTAGCTGAAGCGGCAGAGGGGCGTATTGCCGGTGTAGCCGAGCGCGCCACCCACGGCCTGGCAGTTGGCGTCGACCGCAAATCCCACCGAGGACCCGGTCCCGTTTGGTCCGAGCTTCATGGTCCAGTCGCCGGGATTGCCGAGCACGGACCAGCCGGAGGGATTGGTCGCATAGGGCGCGTCGACGTAGCTGCGTTTGGTGTCGCTGAGTTCGGAGCGGTTCTGATAGCCGAAGCTCATCAGAAAGTTTTGGGTATCGTTGGACCAGCCCCAGAGGACACTGGCCGTGTAGTCCCCGTTCGACCCGGGCACCTCGCGATAGTCGCCGGCCACCTCCAGGCCGTTGAAGTTGGTCCGGGTGATGAAGTTGACCACCCCGCCGATGGCGTCAGAGCCATAGGTGGCGGCCGCGCCGTCTTTCAGAATCTCGACCCGCCCGATGGCGGCCTGGGGCACGAGATTGGTGTCCGACCCATAAATACTGGATCCGGTGAATCTGCGGCCGTTCAGCAGCACCAGGGTCCGTTGCGAGCCTAACCCACGAAGATTGATGGTGCCGCCGCCGGCGCGGCCCTGCGAGGCGGTGGAGAACTGATTCGAATCGCCGAGCACCGAGCCGACGATCGGCAGGGTCTTGATCAATTCCAGGACCGTTGGCGAGCCCTGCTTCTGTAGTTCGGCCTGGGTCAGCACCTGGACCGGTATGGCCGTGTTCTTCGGGGTCCCCGAGATCAGCGATCCGGTGACGACGACTTCCTGAACGACGGTGGCCTTGTCGTCCGGCGCGGCTGTGGCGGTGGCGGCATGGGCCAAGCCACCAAGCGCCACGGTAAGGACGAAGAGGGACGCCCCGTAGAGATAATTCGGCCGTTTCATAGCGCTGCACACTCCCTGGTGTTGTTGCGCCCCGCCCCACCTCGATAGTTTCCGTTATTGCTAGTTAGCCAACTATTAAGTTGAATTGCCGGGATTGCAAGCCCTTCGTGTCGGAATCGCAAAATGTCCGGAAGCCGGCGCACGGAGGCTCCCACCCCGGAGCCACGGGCCGAATAACCTTCAGATATTATTGACGTTCGGGTCGACGCCGACGGCGCAACGACTCAGCCTTACGAGGGCGCGCGATCCGCGTAGCCGGCATAGGAGTCCTTGAGCGTGGCGTGGTTAAGGAGCATTTCCGCCTTCAGCGTTTCGCCGGATGCGTCAAAGATGCGCGTCCGCACCCAGTAGGATTCGGTGCGACGGCTCTCGGAAAGCGCCGCGATCTCGCGGCGGATGAGATAATCCTCTCCCACGAACAGCGGTCCGTCGATCATCCTGATCTCCTGGTCCGCGAACAGACCGACCGCGGGCCCCTTCACGGGGAACAGGGCCTGATGGCTGGAATATTCCGCCAGGACGCTGACCATCTCCAGGGGGATGATCGGACGCCCCCACGGGGAGGCCGCGCCATCCGAATACCAGGCCGAGGTCTCGGTGATCACCGCCAGCTTCTGGTTGAGCGAAAACGGATAGAGGGCGCCCATATGCTGGCCGGGGTCCATCCGCACGCGTTCTTCGACCGCGCCTTTCAGGCCGACATGCAGGTCGGCGAGGATCAGGAGATCGGTGGGTGGGCGGAGTTTCGCGAGACGCTCCTCAAGCAGCGTCGGTCCATGATCTGGACCGAGGCTCGCACTGGCCTCCAGCACCGGCGTTCCATCGGCTTTTTCGGCCCAGACCTTGGTTCGCGTGGCGCCGGGCGCGGGAATTTCGGCGAACGCCCGGGTCGCTTCGCCCTCGACCACCATGTTCTGATAGTGCGCGGACAGGCAGCCGCGTTCAAACCACGCATTCCCCCAGATCTGCGCCAGCAAGGGGGGGAACAGGCTGAAATGGGTGGGCCCCTCGATCGGCCCGGCGCGGAATCCAAGTTTCTCCGCCATGGCGTCGTCGTGGATCGAACTGTGGCCGCCATAAGCCTGGTCGGCGAGCATCTGACGCGGTTCCCGAATCGGGCCGCTCAGGGTCAATGCCGTGTCGAAGGCCATGCCAAGACTCTCCCGCTGTCAGCGGAACCCTTCCGCCGAGGCGGTGTCAGCCCGGAGTCTCAGCTTGTCAACGCGCGCCGACAGCCTTCGGCCGCGCCGAAGGACTCCTAGTTCAGCGCGTATTCCCGCCGTTTGGCGGTTTCGGGCGACTCGAACAAGAACACGTCGCGTTGGGCCAGAGTCTTTCGGAGTTTCTCGTCCACCGGGGGGCGCATTGCGATGCATTCGATCGCCCGCCCCGGCCGCCAGCTCGTAAGTTGATCGACGGCGGCGCCGGCGTCGGGACGACCGAAGGCAAAATCCATCATGACGATGGTCGGCACCTGCATGTCACCCACGACCGTAAGATGATCGAGTTCTGCGTCGCCGGCCCCAGCCCAGTTCATTTCCGTCACGATGACTTCATGGTTAAGCTTCGTGATCTCCGAGAGAACGCCGTAGCTGTAGTGATGGTCATCCGACACCAGGACAATGCGAAGTTGCACAGTGAACGATCCCTACGCTACGAACCAACACACGACCCCGCATAGCTCGCGGGAAGAGACTAACGCGCCGCAGGCGACCCCATCGTGGCCACATTGGGGAACGCGTGGAGTCGGCACGGCGTTCCACGTCCTCGACCAAGCGCGTTCACGTGAAAATTTAAAAGTTGGGAAAAACCCAGTGTTTGTCGGGAAATGCCCGACAGGTCAGGCTCAGTTCCCCAGCCAGCCGTTCGCGAGCGCGTAGCGGACAAGCTCGACGCGGGTGCGCAGGCCGAGCTTTTCCATGGCGCGCGCCTTGTAGGTTTCGGCGCTCTTGACGCCGATCCCCAATTCAGAGGCCACGGACTTGTTGCTGTAGCCGGACGCCGTCAACCGCAGGACATCGGTCTCGCGTTGGCTCAGGTCAATCACGCCCTGCGCCCCTTCGGCCGGGCGCGACCCATGATCCGCCACAGCCAGTTCGGCGACCGCGGGATCGAGGTAGAGACCGCCGGCGGCGATCGCCGACAGGGCGCGGATTAAATCCTCCGCGGCGGAGCGCTTCAGCAGATAGCCTGCTGCGCCGATCTTCAAAAGTTGCCGCAGATAGGCGCGATCTTCGTGGACGGTGAGGACGAGAATTCGGCAGGACGGCCGGCGCGCCAGCAGTTGCTCGGCGACCTTCACGCCGTTCAGCCCCGGCATCGAGATGTCGAGAACGAGCACGTCAGGCGCCAGGCGGATGCAGGCGTTCAGCGTTTCGGGACCATCCCCCGCCTCCCCCACAACCTCGAACCGGGGATCGGCGGTCACCAGAGCCTTGATCCCCGCCAGCACGATCGGATGATCGTCTGCCAGGAACACACGCATGGTCCGGACGTCAGGCCGGACGTCCTCAAGGACGGTCATGCCCCGACGCCCGACCGCCCGATGGGGGCGAGATGGAAACGGAGGTCAGAGCGGGACATGAATTAACAGGGTCGTCCCCTGCCCCGGCGCCGATTCAACTTCGAGAGAGCCCCCGACCAGGGCGAGACGCTCGCGCACGCCCAGCAGACCCAGCCGCGCAGACGGTCCCTGCAACGCCCTGGGATCAGCCATGGCGAAGCCCTTGCCGTTGTCCTCGACGATGAGGCGGACTTCCGTCTCCGTACCCTCCAGGATGACGCCGACCCGCGAAGACCCGGCGTGCTTGATCACATTCAGGATCGCCTCCTGAAGCACACGATAAAGCACCGACTCTATAGCGGGATTGAGGCGCCTGCCGTGAAGGGTCAGATGCACATCGAAGCTCAGCCCGCTCCGTTCCGACCATTCCTCGATCAGCTGCTGAATGGCTGTCTGAAGACCAAGGTCATCCAGCGCCGTAGGCCGGATTTCCCAGGCCAGATGGTTCACCTCGTGTCCGGCCTCGGCCGTCAGGCTCTTGAGACGGTCGACGCGCTCGCGAATCGATGAGGTGACACCCGCGTCACGCACGATGCCCTCGAGATCCAGTTGCATGGCGGTCAGGTACTGCCCGAGGCTGTCGTGCAGTTCGCGGGCGATCCGCTGGCGCTCGGCTTCCTGCTCCAGCACGGTGCGGCGCAGCACCTGCGAGAGTTCGGCTTCGAGGATCGCCCGCCGGTCGCTTTCCTCTTTCAGTTGGGCGGCCGTCTCCTCCCATTGCGCGATCCGCTGATCGAGTTGCGCCAACAGGGCGTCCTGCTGAACCCGGGCCTGCTGCCGCTCGCGCGCCAACTGGTCGACGTGTTCAAGCACGACCTCAAGCAGGGAGACGCGGAGGGATTCGGCCATCTTGATATCTCCCACGCTCCAAGGCTCGCTCCGCCCACGCACCAACTCGGTCCAGGCCGCGAAGCTCTTTCGCGGCGACAACCGCACCCCGTCCGGTTCAACGGATACCGCCTTGTTCGGATCCCCGCCCCAGCGCACGGTCTGGATCGTCTCGGGGCGGAACCACATCAGGTAGTCACGCGGAGATCGCGACACGGAGATCGCCAGCATGCCGCTGGCGACAGCCGTAAAAGCGCCGGCGGGAGCATGGGCTTCCGCAAGGCGATCGCTGTGATACAGCCCGCTCGTTCCCGACGCATTGAGCCAGGCGACCAGCCCTCGCACGTCCGCCTCGGCAGGCGCATCCCCGATCGCGGCGAACTTTCCGTCGATCCACAGGGCGAACCCCGACGCCGGCAGATATTCGATGAGCTTGCGCGCGGACCGGCCGAGCCGATCCAGCACGTCGGCCTCGCCGGTCAGATCCCGGACCAGCGTTTCATGAAGGGCCTGGCCGCGGCGGCGTTCGGCGAAATCGTCAGCCGCGACACGGGACTCCAGCTGATACGAGGCCATCTGCCCGAACAGATCCAACGCCATGCGAACGCGCGCCGGTAGATATCGCGGCGACCGGTGATGGCAGGCGATCAACCCCCAGAGCCGTCCGTCGATGACAATGGAGATCGACATCGAAGCCGCCACGCCCATGTTGGCAAGGTATTCCAGATGCAGCGGCGAGACGCTGCGCAGACCGCTCTGACTGAGGTCGAGGGGCTTGCCGGCCGGCCAATCGGCGATCGCGACCAGGGGCGCCGGCGTATAGCGGGCGTCCGGAATCAGCCTCAACGTGCTCCGCAGATAGAGATCTCGCGCCTGAGCGGGAATGTCCGAAGCCGGATACCGCAGGCCCAGATAAGACTCCACGTCATCCGCGCGGGCTTCCGCCTCCACGGAGCCCACGCCGTCGCTCAGGAACCGATACAGCATCACGCGATCAAACCCGGACACAGCCCTGACCCGCTCGACCATGGCGGCCAGAAAGTCCGCGACCGACTGCGTCTGCCGGACATCCGCCACCATCTCCTGGACGAGGCCAAAGGTGTCGGCGTTTTGGCCGCCGTCGGCGACGGCGGGCTCCAGTTCCAGGATCAACAGGCCATCGGCGTAATGCGCCACCGTCTCGCAAACCAGAGGCCCAGTCGCGCCGTCGAGCTCCATCGTCAGCAGGCGTCGGCCGGGCGTGGGCGCGCCCTCGGCCCCATTGAGGACCGCCGTAAGGCGTGGTCCGATCCAGTCCCTGAAACGAGCGCCGAGAAGCGTCTCCGGCGGCTCGCCGAGTAGAGCCTGGGTCGGGCCGGCCGCCTGAACGATCCGCAGATCGCCAGATTCGAGCGCCAGCAGACATCCGTGCGGTTGGATAGACCCTGGAATATGGATCTGCTCGCGCTCGCAATTGGTCAGATCGGCCGTACCGAAAGCAACAGGCCGAGCGGTCATGCCAGCACCTCCGGGCGACCAGCGGGGTCGAAGCTCCACTCACCGAGCCAGGCCTCGAAGCAGGCGAAGGTGTCCAGCGCCGCGGCTTCGATCCTCGCGGCGGCGTCCGGCGTCGCGCCGGTCGCTTCGAGGACAGCTAAATAGGCCCGCCAGGTCTCTCCGACCCGCGCCCCATAGCTGGCGAAAAACCGACCGCCGCTTTGCGATGTGACGGAAAGTCGGGCTTCGAGCTGTCGGGAAATCACCTGCCCGCCGAGCGAGGCGCCTTCCACGACATAGAGCACGCCCAGGGCGTCGACGGGGTCATCCAAAACAGGGATCCGGGCGGCGCGCGGCAGCGCGGCGATGTCGCGCGCCGAAAAACCCAGGGCGGCCAAATCCGTCAGCAGCCAGCCGGCCTTGAACCGCGACTCCATGTCCAGGCCGAGCGCGCCAAGGTCGACGCGGGCCAGCTCCGCCTCAAGCGGGGCATACATCCCCCACATTCGCGCGATCACGGCGGCATAGCCCTCGGTCGACCGGCAACGATCCTGGAGCGCCAGGCTCTCCTCAAGCCGCCGGTGGGCGGCGTCGGTGGCGTGTCGAAGCCGAAACCTCAGACTTTCGGAGCGCAGAAGGTCGGCTTGGGTCACGGACACTCTCTCTGCACCAGGTGGTCTGCCGGGAGACCACCGCTGAATTTCTGAAAAGTCTCTGCCGACGATCAGGGCGTGACAATCAAAATCGACTCCGGCGGCGGTTGCGCGGTGCGAGCCCGGCGCACATAGGTCGTTCACGGTCATGCCCCTTGAATGGGCGGCAGGCCGTCCCAGATCAGCAGGCGCCGCCAGCAGGCGCGCGCATTTCAAAATAAGGGCGGAACACCTCCATGGCTTCAGATACTCCCGACACCGGCTTGCAGCTGCGCTCCCTCGTCACGGCGGGCGGCGAGCTTGAACTCTCCCTGGTGAGTGTTCCCGTCGGCGACCCCGGCCCCGACGAGGTGGTCGTCCGCGTCGAAGCCACACCGATCAATCCGTCCGACCTCGGCCTGCTGCTCGGTGCGGCGGATGTCTCCACCGCCGTGGTCAGCCAGGGCGCAAACGGCCCGGTGGTCACCGCCAGGATTGTGCCGGCCTTCATGAAGGCCATGGCCGGCCGGGTCGATCAGTCCCTGCCCGTGGGCAACGAAGGCGGCGGCGTGGTGGTCAAGGCGGGCTCCTCCCCGGCCGCCCAGGCCCTGCTCGGCAAGACCGTCGGCGTTCTGGGCGGCGCCATGTACGCCCAGTACCGCACCCTTCGGGCCGCCGACTGCCTCGCCCTCGGCGACGACGTCACGCCGGCCGAAGGGGCCTCCTGCTTCGTCAATCCCCTCACCTCCCTGGGGATGATCGGCACCATGCGGCTGGAAGGCCACAAGGCGCTGGTCCACACGGCGGCGGCCTCCAATCTCGGCCAGATGCTGGTCAAGGCGTGCCTGAAGGACGGCGTACCCCTCGTGAACATCGTCCGCAGCGCCGAGCAGGAAGCCCTGTTGCGCGGCATCGGCGCGGAATATGTGTGCGACTCCTCCAAACCGAGCTTCATGGACGACCTGACCGCCGCCCTGGTGGCCACCGGCGCGACTCTGGGCTTCGACGCCATCGGCGGCGGACGTCTGGCCGGCCAGATCCTCACCTGCATGGAGGCTGCGGCGAACCAGAGCGGCGCCGGCTACAGCCGCTACGGCTCGACGGTGCACAAGCAGGTCTACATCTATGGCGGCCTCAACACCGGCCCGACCGAGTTCAACCGCGGCTTCGGCATGGCCTGGGGCGTGGGCGGCTGGCTGCTGACGCCGTTCCTGCAGAAGATCGGCCCTGTCGAGGGCCAGAAGCTGCGCGATCGCGTGGCGGCGGAGATCAAGACCACCTTCGCCAGCCGCTACACCTCGGTGATCTCCCTGGCCGAGGCTTTGGATCCGGCGGTGATGGCCGCCTACAACAAGAAGTCCACCGGCGAGAAGTTCCTGATCGCGCCCCACAAGGCCTGATCAGGGCGCCGCGGCCGCCAGATAGATCGGATTGCCGATCAGCCAGGCCCGGCGGCCATCGGGCGAGCGCACCTCAGCCCTCACCCAGTGACGCCGGCCGTCGCGGGCGAGCGAGACCGTGCAGGTTTCATCGTCCGCGGCGATCGGCGCCTCGGCGAGGTCCGGTAAAGTCCGGCCATCCTCGATGACCCGCCATCGCCCGCCCCGCGCGCCCACAGCATGCAGGGCAAGCCGCACGTCGCCTCTCCCCGCCGGCAGGGTGTCGCCCATGCGCGCCGCGCCTGCGGACATCTCCATCCGGCGCGTCCGCGTTCCGTCGACATCGATGAACACGTGACCGGCGGCGATTCCGGCCAGGATCGCCTGCTGGCCGAGATTGCCGGCCCAGACGACGGTTGTCGGCCGCCCGACGGCGGCGAAGGCGTCCGGCGCCGAGTCCGGCCGGTGATTGTCGCTGCCGCCGACGGCGGTGAGATGATCCCCGGCGTTGAGCCGCGCCTCCCAGAACGGCAGTCCTGACAAAGGGCCGTCGCTGACACCGCCGTTGACCACCTCGACAGCCGCCACCTGGTCGAACGGCGTGTCGGGCGCGCTCCAGCCACATCCCATGCAGGCCTCGCCGGAGGGCAGGCCCGGGTGATTGATCACCACCAGGCCTCCAGCCCGCGTGACGCCGTCAAGCAGGGCGCGGGGGGTCGGAACCGATCGGCTCCCAAGGCGGAAATCCACCCAGCCGTCGGCGCCGATCACGCCGAGATGTCCCCTGAACGTCGTGATCTCCTCGCCGCGGATCAGCAGCAGGCGGTCGAAATAGGGCTGCAGCTCGCGAAGGTCCTGCCCCTGCGAGACGGTGTTGTGGTCGCTGACCACGATGAAATCGAGCCACCGCGCCGCGGCGGCCTCGACGGTTTTGAAAACCGGACAAGGGACGACGGCGCCGCTCTGGGCGCCGCATGACCCGTCGCTGTGAGCCGTATGCAGATGCAGATCGCCTCGATACCAGCCGGGCTCCGGGCGCATCGGCGCTTCAGGCCTCGAAGGGGCTCCGTGACGCTCAAGGGTGACACGCGCCTCAAAGGCGGCCTTCGCGCCGGGCCGGATGTTCGGAACACCCAGAACAAGTCGCCAGCGTCCGGGGACGATCGGGCCAGCCAGGTAGGAGGGCGTGGCGTCCCACGGCGACAGGGTGAAACCCGTCTTATTGCCACCGCTCCAGCCGCGAAAGCCGTTGGGGTCGAAGATCCCCAGGTCGACCACCGTATGCTGGTCCCAGCCCGTATAGGCGAAGTCGACGGTCAGCCGGTCCACGCCGACGGGCACAGCGAAGGGAACCTCGCGATAGGTCTGATGGTCGGCGCGAGTCAGGACACCACGCAGCAGAAGCTGATCCCGGGGAGCGGCCGCCAAGGCGGCGCCCGCGACGGCCAGGGCCGCCAGGAGCCCGGACCAGCCGCGGACAAAGCGCCTCACAGGCCCAGGACGAGCCGGGCCATGATGTCGCGCTGGATCTGGTTGGAGCCGCCGTAGATCGAGGCGGCCCGGTTGTTCAGATACCGGGGCATGGCCACAAGGCTGTAGGTCGGCCCCACCGGTTCGGCGTTGTGCCCAGGGCGGCGCGCGATGGGCTGATCCACCCCCGCGAAATGGGCGGCCGCCTCAATGGCCAGTTCGTCGATGGCCTGCATGGCCTCGGTGCCTGCGGTCTTGAGCATGGACGAGGCGGGGCCGGGATTGCGGCCGCCGGACATTTCCGCCAGCACGCGGTGCTCAGTGATCTCGATCCCCTCGATCAGAATCTCGACGCTGGCCAGCCGGCTGCGGAAACCCGGATCGTGCAGCAGGGCGCGGCCGTCGTCGCCGGCCTCCACCGAGGCCATGCCCCGGACCCGGCCGAGCGCGACCTTGAGGCCGGGCGCCGAACCACCGCCGCGCTCGAACTCAAGCAGGTATTTCGCCACCGTCCAACCCTTGTTCTCCTCGCCGAGCCGGCCCGACTTGGGCACGCGCACATCGTCGAAGAACACCTGATTGACCTCATGCTCGCCGGCCAGGGTGATGATCGGCTTCACGGTGATCCCGGGCGTGGTCATCTCGAGCAGCAGGAAGGTGATGCCCTGCTGCGGCTTGCCCTCGAAGTTCGTGCGCACGAGGCAGAACATCCGGTTGGCGTAGTGGGCGTGGGTGGTCCAGATCTTCGAGCCGTTCAGCACATAGTGGTCGCCGTCGCTGTCGGCGCGCAGCTGCAGCGAGGCGAGGTCCGACCCTGCCCCCGGCTCGGAATAGCCCTGGCACCAGTAGTCTTCACCGGCGAGGATGCGCGGCAGGTAGAAGGCTTTCTGCTCGGGCGTGCCGTAGCCCATGATGCAGGGGCCCACCATGCGCAGGCCCATGGGCGAGAGCGACGGCGCGCCGGCGCGGGCGCATTCGGCGGCGAAGATCGCCCGCTGCATCTCGGTCCAGCCGGTCCCGCCGTACGCCACCGGCCAGCTGGGCGCGACCCAGCCCTTGGCGTGCAGTTTCGCCTGCCACGGCCGGCTGAACTCGGGCTCGGAAAAGACGCTGGTGCTCAAGCGGCCCGCCGCCCGCAGCTCGGGGGTCAGGGCCTCGTCGAGAAAGGCGCGCACCTCATGCTGGAAGGCGTGTTCCTCGGGAGAGAGGGAAAGGTCCATGGCGGGGTCCCTAAGGTCAGCAAAACAGATCGGGGCGACGCCCCCTCCACCCCTTCGGGGTCCCCCTCCCCCGCTTCGCAGGGGAGGAGAAATATGTCTCTCCTCCCCCGGGCAACGGGGGAGGTGGCGCGTAGCGCCGGAGGGGACGTTACCGCCCCCCTCGGATCAGATCCGCTCGATGATGATCGCCGGGGCCATGCCGCCACCGGCGCACATGGTGACCAGGCCGCGCTTCAGGCCGCGGCGCTCGAGTTCGTCGAGCACCGTGCCGATGAGCATCGAGCCGGTGGCGCCAATGGGGTGGCCGAGCGCCATGGCGCCGCCGTTGACGTTCACCTTCTCGCGGTCGAGCTTCATGTCGCGGATGAACTTTTCGGCGACCACGGCGAAGGCCTCGTTCACTTCCCACAGGTCGATGTCGTCCGGGGTCAGGCCGGCCTTGGCCAGGACGCGCCGGGCGGCGGGCACGGGGGCGTTGAGCATCAGGGTTGGGCAGTCGCCCTGATTGGCGATGGCCACCACGCGGGCGCGGGGTTTCAGGCCGTGGGCCTTGGCGTAGTCGGGCGAGGCCAGCAGCAGGGCGCCGGAGCCATCGACCACACCCGAGGAATTGCCGGCGTGGTGGATGTGCTTGATCTTGAGGTCCGGATACTTCTGCAGGATCAGGCTCTTGAAGGTCAGACCCTGATCGTTGAGCGCGATGTCGGCCAGGGCCTCAAAGGAGGGCTTCAGGCCGGCGAGGCCGTCGGCGGTGGTCTGCGGCCGGGGGAATTCCTCATGGTCGAGGGCGACGGAGCCGTCCTCATTGTGCACGGCCACGAGGCTCTTGTTGAAGCGGCCCTCGGCGATGGCGATGGCGGCGCGGCGCTGGCTCTCAAGGGCCAGAGCGTCCACCGCTTCCCGGGTAATACCTTCCATGGTGGCGATGGCGTCGGCGCAGATGCCCTGGTTGGTCTGGGGATGGGTGGCGCGCAGGTGCAGGTTGCCGGTGTCGAACAGCGGCGGGCCGTCGTCGGCGCTGCGGCGGTTGGGCATCGACATCATCTCGCAGCCGCCGGCCACCACCAGGTCGGCCATGCCGGACATGATCGTCGCCGAGGCCAGGTTCACCGCGGTGATGCCCGAGCCGCAGAAGCGGTCGAGGGTGACCCCGCTGCTGCGCACATCATAGCCGGCGTCCAGGGCCGACATCCGGCCGAGGTCGCAGCTCTGCGGGCCGCGCTGCGAGCTGGTGCCCCAGATCACGTCGTCCACTTCGGCGGTGTTGATGTTGTTGCGCTCGGCCAGGGCCCGCAGGACCGTGGAGCCCAGGCGCTGGGGGTGAATCTGGGAGAGCGCTCCCTTGGGGTATTTGCCGATGCCGCGCGGGGTGCGGACGGCGTCGATGATCCAGGCGTCGGTCATGTGCGGGGTTTCCTTCAAAGGTGTTCTTGGAGATCTGGCTCGGAAAGACTGGGACTAACGGGGCGCCATCCGGATGGCGCCGTCAAGACGAACGTCCTCGCCGTTGAAGTAACGGTTGGTGAGCATGGTGTGGACGAGGTGGGCGTATTCTTCCGGCTGGCCCAGGCGCTTGGGGAACGGCACGGTCGCAGCCAGGGCCGCCTTCACCGCTTCGGGCGCGCGCTGCAGAAGAGGCGTGTCGAAAATGCCCGGCAGAATGGTGTTCACCCGGATCGCCTCGCTGGAGAGATCGCGGGCGACGGTGAGGGTCATGCCGACGATGCCGGCCTTGGAGGCGGTGTAAGCCGCCTGGCCGATCTGGCCGTCCTCGGCCGCCACCGAGGCGGTGTTGACGATGGCGCCGCGATCGCCGTCCTCCAGCACCGGCAGGGTGAGCATGCCGGCGGCGCTCTTGGTGATGCAGCGGAAGGTGCCGATCAGGTTGATCTGGACGATCCGCTCGAAGTTCTCCAGCGGGTATTCCTTGATCTCGCCGGTGGTGCGGTCGCGCGAGACCGTCTTCACCGAGCCGCCGACCCCGGCGCAGTTCACCAGGATGCGCTCCTGGCCGATGGCCGCGCGGGACTTGGCGAAGGCGGCGTCCACTTCCGGGCTGGAGGTGACATTGACCTTGCAGAACACCCCGCCAATCTCGGCGGCGCGGGCTTCGCCCAGTTCTTCATTAAGATCCAACAGCGCCACCTTCACGCCGTGGGCGGCCAGCAGCTGCGCGGTCGCCCAACCGAGGCCAGAGGCGCCGCCGGTGATCACCGCGGAGACGGAGGAGTCGAGTTTCATGGTCGTTTGTCCCTTTCGCCGCCGGGGCCAGATGAGATGCCCGCGGCGTTTCGGTGGGCATGTTCCTCACCTTCCCGCACCGTAAGTCAAACGCCGCCGAGGGTCGCCTGAATCTGTCCCAGCAACAGGCCGATCGCGATCTCCCGCGCCCGGCCCACGGGCTTGTCCAGCAGGGCCTCCATGGTCGGCGCGAACAGCCCCACGCCCAGGGCCGTAACGATGCACGCCAACATGAAGTTCTCCAGCGTTTCGGCCGAGGCGCCGGGGATCTGGCGCACGCGCGCCTCCACAACCTCGCGGACCGCCTCGCGAACCAGGGTGAGCCGCCGGGCCTGACCGGTCAGTTCCAGCCACGCCGCGAGCCGCGCCGCGCCCCGGGCCTCGAAGGCGTCGAACATGGCCACCACCGACGCCCGCGCCCCGCCCAGTGACCCCGCCTCCAGGGCGTTGACCGCCAGGACGCGCTCCACCAGCTGGCGGATCAGCCGCTCCATCAGCGCCGTCTGCACCCCGTCGATCGAGCCAAAATAATGTAGCACCGAGGCGTTGGAGACGCCCGCCGCACGGGCCACCTCGGCCAGCTTCAGCGACTGCGGGCCGCTGTCCACCAGCATGGTCTCCGCCGCCGCCAGGATGTTTTCGCGCGCGGCCTCGGGCTGCCGCCGGCGCCGCGGTTCCGGCCCGTTTTCACTATTGACAACTTTATCAACAATCGCCATCTAGGTCACATCACTCCGGAGGGCTCCCCCATGACGACCGCCACCCTACACCCCGTGACCGTCACGCCGCGCGATCTGCATTTCGCCAATGACGGCGGGAAGTCAAACGCCTGGCTGGGCGGCGACCGCATCGGCACGGCGGTGTTCAACGCCCTCTCCCTCACCTTCCCGGACGGCGAGCGGCTGTTCATGGACGCCGTGCGCCACTACCGCCCGCAACTGTCGGGTCGCCTCCTCGAAGAGGCCCGCGCCTTCATCGCCCAGGAGGCCATCCATTCCCGCGAGCACCACGCCCTCAACGGCCTGCTCGACCGAGACCACTACCCCGTGGCGGCGATCGAGGCGGAAATCCGCAGCCGCACCAATATGATGCGCGACCGCGGCCCCATGGCCATGCTCAATGTCACCATCGCCCTGGAGCATTTCACGGCCATGATGGCCGACTGGTTCCTCACCGATCAGAGCCTGCTGAAGAACGCGCCGGAAGACATGGCCCGCCTGTGGCAGTGGCACGCCATGGAGGAGTGCGAGCACAAGGCCGTGGCCTTCGACGTCTTCCTGGAGGTCACCAAGGACTGGACGCCGAAACAACGGCAACAGGCCCGCGCCCGCACCATGCGCATCGTCACCTACTTCTTCACCCGCAACGTCACCACCTTCGCGTCCAAGCTGCTCGCCGCCGACGGCATGAACCCGCTCATCGCCCGCGCCCGGGTGCTGTGGTTCCTGTTCGGCGCGCCCGGCCTCTTCCGCAAGAGCTGGAAGGACTACGCCGACTGGTTCAAGGCCGACTTCCACCCCTGGAACCATGACAACCGCGCCCTGCTGGACACCTGGCGCCAACGGTTCCCGGTGGAGGTCGCGGCGGCGGCCTAATCCCGCCTTACGCTGGGACGGCATTGCCGTAGGCGGTCGGGACGACGTAGCGTGCGCCTCCAAACCCTGAGGAGCCGCCCATGTCCCGTATGCCGCTGATTGAGCCCGAGGCGCTGCCGCCCTATCTGAAGACCATCCATAACGCGACGCCGGCCGACAACGATCTGGGCCGCAATTTCGCGCGGGTGTTCGGGCCTCATCCCGATCTGGTGAAGGCCTATCAGACCTTCTACCACCCCTGGCACACTGGCGGCGAAGGCCTGCTGGAGCCGCGGCTGAAGGAATTGATCCGCCTACGGATCGCCACTCTGAACGGCTGCGTGCTGTGCAAGAGCGTGCGCATGGCCCCCACCGTGGTCAGCGAGGAGGAAGCCGCATCGGGCGTCGACCATGCCGACTCGGCCGGCTTCACCGCCCGCGAACGGGCCGCTATCCATTTCGCCGAGAAAATGGCGGTGGATCACCACAACATCGACGACGCCGACGTTGCCAACATGCGCCGGCTGTTCAGCGACGCGGAGTTCCTGGAACTGTCGATGATGGCAGGTCAGTACATCGGCTTTGGCCGCGTGCTGGCCATGCTGCAACTGGAAGTGGCGAGCTGCCCGATCTGACCATCGGCCGCGTGACTCGCCCCCCGGACGCAGGGTAAACTGATCGCCTTCAGCCGCCACGACCGTCACGGAGATCAACCCTGTCCATCGGCCTCCCTGTGGCGTGCCTGGTTGTCGGCCTCGTCCTCGGCATGGTGGTCGAGGGGGCCGCCCGCCTTCTCAACCTGTGGCGCTATCGATCGCCTCTGTTCGCCGTGGTCAACATCCTGGTGATGTTCGGTCTGATCGAGGGCTATGGCGTCGGCTGGGTGATCGGCGGGCGCCACGCCATGGGCGGGATCTTCCCCGTGCTGTTCATGGTCGGGGCGGTGATCGGCATTCTGGTCGAAGGCCTCAATGAGTTCTGGCTGCACGCCTGGTCCTGGGCGGATCGGCCGCTTCTGGGCATTGTGCGGTCCATCGACAAAGCCGCCTTTGTGGGGTTCACTTGGGGCTTCGCGCCCCTGGCCGTCGTGCTGCTGGCGCGGCTGATCATGACCCCTCCGGCGGCGCCCCTATGAGTAACGCGTACACCCTGTCGAAAACGGACCGCCTCCACGCCGCCGTGCTGGCCATCGGCGGCGCCGGGCTGGTGTGCGCCTATTGGATCGCCTTCTTCCGCAGCGACGTGACCCTGCCGGACTTCGTGCGCAACACGAACAACCCCGACGTGGTGAAGCTGGCCACCGTCTACATGGGCTTCGAATCCGCCTTTCCCCTGGCCGACCTGTTGGTGGCGGTGACATCCGCCCTGGCCGCCTTCTACCTGATCGGGCGCGACGCAAAGGCCGTGCTGTTCGGCCTCGTGGCCAGCGGGGCGATCGGCTTCCTGGCCTTCATCGACATCTCATTCAACCTGCTGCACGGCCTCTATCTTCAGGCTTTCCTGAAGGGCGACCCGGGCCTCGGTATGGAGGCGGTGATCAACTTCAGCTGCGTCACCGCCGCGATCTGGTCGATCTGGCGCCTTTGGGGCCACCCTCTGCGCCGCGCCGAGGACCGCCCGTCCCGCCTGATGGCGCCCGCGCCGGCCGAGCTCGATCCAGCGGACGCGGTGGGTGTCGAAATGGGTGGCGGCGGCTGACGCCCCCTCAGATTCGCCGGTCGAGGCCCTCCCAGAACGGCTCGCGCAGCTTGCGCTTGAAGATCTTCCCCGAATCCTCGCGCGGCAGGGCGGCGTGGAAGTCGACCCGCTTGGGCACCTTGTAGCCGGCCACGTGCTGGCGCAGCCAGGCCTTGACCTCGGCCTCGGTCAGGGTCGCCCCTTCGGAGGGCTGGACCACCGCGCAGATCGCCTCGCCGTATTCGTCGTCCGGAATACCGAACACGCCGCAGTCGGCCACACCCGGCATCTTGTGCAGTTCGGCCTCGATCTCGGCCGGATAGATGTTCACCCCGCCGGAGATGATCATGTCCTTGGCCCTGTCGCACAGGTAGAGGAACCCGTCCTCGTCGAAATAGCCGATGTCTCCCGGCGCGATCAGGCCGACCTTTTCGGAGTCGCGCCGCTTCTGATCGTCGCCGTGATAGGTGAAGTCGGCCGTGGTCTTCACCCGCGCCACGACTTCGCCGATCTCGCGGGCCGGCAGGGTGTTTCCCTCAGTGTCGATCACCCTCACGTCGGCCTCGGGGAAGGCCTTGCCCACGGTGCCGGGGTGGGCGAGCCACTGTTCCGACGTGCAGTGCACCACCGCGCCGGTCTCGGTGGAGCCGTAGTATTCGTTGATCACCGGCCCCCACCATTCGATCATGGCCCGCTTGGTGGGCGCCGGGCACGGCGCGGCGGCGTGGACCACCTCCCGAAGCGAGGAGAGGTCGTAGCGGGCCTTCACCTCTTCCGGCAGCTTGATCAGCCGGTTGAACATGATCGGCACCATGTGGATGTGGGTCACGCGCTCGGATTCGATCAGGCGCAACAAATCCTCGGCGTCGAAGCGGGCCTGAAGGATGACCTTGGCGCCGATACGCGTGGAGGTCAGGCCGTAGGCGTTGGGGGCCGAGTGGTACATCGGTCCGGCCATCACCGTGACGATGTACCTGGGGTCATAGCCTTCGAAACTGAAGTTGCGCGTCAGGATGCGGGCGCTGATCGCCGCCTGCTCGGGCGTCGGCGGATGGCGGCGCACGCCTTTGGGCCGGCCCGTGGTGCCGGAGGTATAGATGATCGTGCCCGGCGCGCCGGCGCCGTCGCCCGCGTGCGGGGCGAAGCTCTCCAGCCAGCTGGCCCAGTCGGTCATGCCGGCGGGAACCGCACACCGCTCGGCGGGAATGTTGTAGGCGGCGGCGATCTCCGGCGGGGTCTCCACCACCAGAACCGGCACGCCCGCGGGGATCGCCCCGCGCACCGGGCCGAGCATGTCGGCATGGATCACGATGGCGCTGGCGCCGGAGTTCTCGAACAGATACCGCGCCTCGTCCTCGGTGTAGTGCCAGTTCACCGGGGTCGGATAGGCGCCCACCAGGCCGGCGGCGAAGCTGGCTTCGAGGAACGGGATGTCGTTGCGCAGATAGACCGCCAGGGTGTCGCCTCGCTTCACACCCAGGGCCTCAAGCCCGGTGGCCGCGCGGGCGGCGCGGACCATCAGATCCTCGGTGGATATCCGGCGCTCGCCGCTGACGATGTCACCCATGCCGACGCGTTTCCCTGAATTGACGATTTTGGGAACGTTAGCCTAACGGTGGAGCCTGCGGCAACGGAAGCCGGTCATGCCGCCCAACGCCGTTGAACCAGGAGGCCGAGGGCGATCACCAGCGCCATGGCGGCGATGGCGGCCCAGGCGTGAGGCTGAATCAGCGGCAGCCCGACCAGGATCAGGCTATCGTTCCCGCCGGGAATAAGCATCCCGCCCAGACCCATAAGCCAGCCTCCCGTGACACATCGCGCCAGGCCTGAGACCCGTGGAAACGCCAGACGGATCCGACCCGATGTCCCCCCGCCTGCGATCGCACCGCCCAGAAGCGCCGCGAACAGCAGGAGGCGAGGCCAGATGTCGCGGGTCATGGCGCCGTTCGCCGATTCGGCCAGCAGGTCGGTGTAGGTCCACGCCCCGACCGTCAGCATCGTCACAACGAACGTGAGCCCGATCACCGTGGTCGCCAGATGCGGCGACCAGATCCGTTGCGCGAACCGGCCCTCCCGCGCGGCCTGCGACACATCATAGACACGCCAGGCCGCCAGAGGCGCCAGCACGCTCAAGGTCCACACGGGCAGGGTGAAGAGTACGGACGGCATCGAAATCTGAGGCGGCCTCGCCATGGCGATCAGGGGCGCCGCGGTCAGGCAGCCAAGAAAGAAGCCTGCGGGCGTCAGGGCGTAGGCCCACTGGCCCGAACCGAGGCGCGCGATGGTCCCGAACAGACACGCACCGTTCAGCAGGGCGCCCAGGCCCAGCAACGCTCCGCCGACGACGGCGGTGAGCATGAGACCGAACGCCTTTGGCGCATGGGGTAGCGCGCCCAGGGCGTGGGCGATGAGCAGACCGGTCGTCACCCATAGGGCGGCCTCGCCCAGGGCCAGAGCCCGCGTGGCCGTCCGGTATCGGACGACCTCCTCCACCGCCGCCACCATGCAGGTGCCGCCACGCTGAATCGCATAGCCCATCAGGGCGGCGCAGGCCGCCGCGATGGTGAAAGACAGACTATGCATGGCGACCGCGCCGCCTGATCCGATCCCCCGGCTGAAACGGGTTCCCTAGGCCGCCGCGTCCAGGATCACCGCTTCGCGGCCGCCGCGCACCAGTGTGCCCGGCAACGCTCCCGTGGACTCGCCGTCCTCGAACGTCACCTGACCGGACTTCACCGTATAGCGGTAGCCCTCGGCGCGCTGGACCAGGCGCTTGCCGCCGGCCGGCAGGTCGTGGATCGCTTCCGGCCGGAACAGGCGCAGCTTGGCGAAATCGATGATGTTGATGTCGGCCAGCAGGCCCGGCCGCAGCTCGCCGCGATCCTTCAGGCCATAGGCCCGGGCCGTATCGCTGCTGAGCTTGCGGACCAGGAACTCCAGGGGGAACTGCTCGCCCTTCACCCGATCGCGCGCCCAGTAGCTGAGGATGAAGGTCGGCATGCCGGCGTCGGCGATGACGCCGCAGTGGGCCCCGCCGTCAGAGAGGCCGAACAGCACGTTGGGGTGCTGCATGTTCTTGCGGAAGAAGTCGAAGTTGTAGGTCTGATAGGCGCCCAGCGGCTGGTAGAACAGCTCCGTCCCGCCGTCGCGGATCAGCAGGTCGTACATCATCTCCATGGGCGTGACGCCGGCCGCCTCGGCCATGCCGGTAACGCTCTGCTCGCGGTCCGGCTCATAGTTGGGGTTGTCGCCCAACGGGAAGACCCGGGCCAGCAGCTCATTGATGTTGGCGCCCAGGATCGGGTTGCGGATGCCGCTTTCCTCGTTGAGCAGGGCCGCGCGAATTTCGGGGCGCTTCATCGTCGCCACTTTCTCGGCCAGCGGCAGATGGGCGATCTCGCGCTGGAACGTCGGGTGGGCGATGAACACATGGAAGTTAGACTGCAGTCCCTGCAGCACGCCCGTCGGGCGGCCGGCGATCTGCGGACGGATATCCATGCCCTCGCGACGCGACTCCTCGGCGATGTTGAACATCTTGTCGCCCTCGTAGGCGCCGGCGGAGGTGGCCACCAAGGTGACTGGCAGGTTGGTCTCCTTCACGAAGCCCTTGACCCACTTCCATTCATCGTCGTCGCCCAGGTGGTCCGACACCATCTCAAACACGCCGTGGCTGAGACCCTTCATGGCCAGGCCCATGGCCAGCATCTCATCGGAGCCGGCGAAGGTGCCGGGCATGTGCACGCCGGACTTGTCCTTGTGCAGCAGGGTGCGCGAGGTGGAGAAACCGAGCGCCCCGGCCTCGACGCCTTCGCGCACCAGGGCCGCCATCTCGGCGATCTCGGCGGCGTTGGGCGCATAGTCGGTGTTGCAGCGATCGCCCAGGACATAGGCCCGCACAGGCGCGTGGGGCACATGCACGCCCACGTCGATGGCGCGGGGCTTCGACTCCAGCGCGTCGAGATATTCTGGGAAACGCTCCCACTTCCAGTCGATGCCCTCGGTCAGGGCGGCGCCGGGAATGTCCTCGACGCCTTCCATCAGCTCGATGAGGAACTGGTGATCGGTGGGACGCACGGGGGCGAAGCCCACGCCGCAGTTGCCCATGATCGCCGTGGTCACGCCGTGCCAGCTGGACGGCGCCAGCAGCGGATCCCAGGTGGCCTGGCCGTCGTAGTGGGTGTGGATGTCGACCCAGCCCGGTGTGACGATCATGCCGGCGGCGTCGATCTCGCGCCTCGCCGAGCCGCTCACCTTACCCACCGCCACGATCCGGTCGCCCTGGATCGCGACGTCGCCGCTGTAGGGCTTGGCCCCCGTGCCGTCGACGATAGTTCCGTTGCGGATGATGAGATCGTGCATGTTTGGCCTCCCGGCGTTTCAGTCCTGATTTTGAGTTGATCATAGGTCGCGATTGCGCCCCGGCGCCATGGAATTCTTGACTGGGAGCCAGGGTCAGGCGAGCGCACTTGTCTGACCTAAGGACAGCGGTCCACAGTTTGCCCACGAAGCCCTAGGGAGACCACGCGATGTCGCTCGTCGTCGATTGCGATTCTCACGTGATGGAACCGGCCGATCTCTGGCTGACCTATCTCGAACCGCGCTACCGCGACCGCGCCATCCGCATCGAAATCCGCGACGGGATCGAGCATCTGATCATCGGCGAGCAGTCTGTGCTGTCGGGCGTCCTGGCCGGGCTCGGTGGCGCGCACCACGACCGGGCGCACCTTTTCTCGGGCAAGCTGACCTACGCCGACGGCTGCGAGCGCGCCAGCTACGAGCCCGGCGCGCGGGCGGCGATGCTCGACGACTGGAAGGTCGACAAGGGCGTGCTGTTCCCGACCATTGGCATCCTCCCCTTCCCCACTGACGATCAGGATCTCGCGAACGCCTATTGCCGCGCCTACAACCGCTGGCAGCGGGAGTTCTTCGAGGGCGCGCCCGGGCGGGTGGTGCCCATCGCCCTGATCAACTGGCACGATGTGGACGCCGCCGCCACCGAACTGGCGGCGTGCCTCAAGGCTGGCTTCCGGGGCGTGTTCGTGCCGCCGGAGATCGTCGACGGCCGCCGTCCCAGCGATCCGCACTTCGACCCGATCTGGCGCCTGTGCGAAGAGGCCGGCGCGCCGGGCTGCATCCATGTGATCGTCCGTTTCACCGGCGGCGGGTCGTTCGCGTCCTGGCATGAGACCAAGCCCGGGCCCGTGTTCAATTTTGGCCTCGGGGCCACGGGCCAACTGATCCCCGCCCTGAGCGCCATGGTGGTGGACCAACTCTTCGAACGTTTCCCGGCCCTCAAGATCGTCAGCGTCGAGGCCGGCTGCGGCTGGGCGGCCTATCTGATGGACCGGCTGGACGAGAAGTACGCGCTTCTCGGTCAGCTCGCGCCCCTGCCGATGAAGCCGTCGGACTATATCCGCCGTAACTGCTGGTTCGTGGCCGAGCCGGAGGAGCGCACTATCGGGGCTATGCTCGACCTCGTCGGCGAGGACCGCATCCTCTGGGGCAGCGACTACCCCCATGTGGATTCGACTCTGGCCGCGCCAAAGCTGATCCGCGAGTCGATCGGCGGACTCAGCCCGGCCCGTCAGGCCGCCGTGCTCGGTGAGAACGCCCGCGCGGTTTTCGGGCTCTGATACAGGCTTCGCTCTTGATCCCGGGCGGCGGGGCTGGTTCACAGCACCGCCCGCCGTCGCCTCCCCGCGCCGGGGCTGTCCGAAATGAGGCTGCATGTCCCTGGCCAAGAGTCTTGGCGCGTTCTGCGTTGGCGTTTGCGTGTTCGGCATCGGGCCCGCCGAGGCCGCCCACCCGGTGAAGGCAGCGAAGGCGGTGAAGCCCGCACCGTCACGGGAAAGCGTGGTGAACGTCTGGGTGGTGGCTGATCCCGTTCACTATATCGGCCGCTGCCCGGGGGTGGTGCGCTTCATCGGCAATGTCGAGGTGACGGGTCCGACGACGATTTCCTATCGCTGGGAACGCTCGGACGGGGTTCTGACGCCGGTTCAGACCCTGGCGGTGCGGGGCCGCAAGACCACGGTGGAGACGACCTGGCGGGTCGGCACGCCGAAGAAGGCGGTGCGCGGCTCGCTGCGGCTGCGCGTGTTCGAGCCCGGCGACGTCTACTCGCGCGACACCAGCTTCATGGTCGCCTGCGGCGGCGCGGTCGATCCCTCGGCCGGCGGGCGGCGTCCGGACGATTAAGGCGCGGATTCACACTTTCTCGCCGCGAGAGGGGCTGGAATGAGGCCGGGTCTTGACGGGGGTCAGGCGCTGCGGATAGCCTGCTCACCATCCAGTCAACGTGGGGCGCGTTTGATGCTGGGGCTAGCGAAACAACAGCCAGCAACAGGAATAGTCATGCTCAAGACCGCACTTCTGACCTCGGCCGCACTCGCGATGCTCGGGCTCGCCGGAACGGCCCACGCCGGCAAGGTGTTCCTCACAGGACACGACCCTGACTTTCACGCCCAGGGCCAAGCAAGCGGCCAGCACGAACTCACCGTCGCCCTGAACTTTGTCACGAGCGGCACCTATGCTGGCGGGACGACGAAATTCCTGTTCGTCGAGAGTGAATTGGCGCCGACCTCAGGACATCTAATCGGTGAAAACGGTCTGAATGCGATCGGCCTTACCGAGGGCGTCAACTATGACGAGGTTGACGCCGCCGGACTGGCCGCCCTGCCGAACTTCAATGGCTATTCCGCGATCGTGGTCGCATCGGATTTCGGCGGGATGCTCACCGACGCCGAGATCCAGGAACTGGTGGCGCGCAAGACCGACATTGCTAACTTCGTCAACGCTGGGGGCGGCCTCGCGGCCTTCGCCGAATGTGGCGTTGGCAACCCAGCTTGCAACTCGGACCTGGTGAACGCCAGTACGCCGCTGTTCGGATTTGTGCCGATCACTGCGACGTCGGTGAACACAGTCGCCCCCTACACCGTCACTGGCTACGGCGCGTCGCTTGGGTTGACCAACGCCGATGTAAGCGACTGCTGCACCCACAACTCCTTCGCCAGCAGCTCGGGCCTGAACGTGGTCGACTACGACCAGAACGGCGTGCCGACGACCCTCGCGGGCGATGTGCAGATCGGTGGAACCGGCTTTGGCGTTCCCGAGCCGGCGGCTTGGACGTTGCTGCTGCTCGGCTTCGGCGGGCTCGGCGCGCGGCTGCGCTCCGCGCGGTCTACGACGGCGCGGGCGCGGGCCTGACCAACTCAAGATAGACGCTGTCGCACCATTCCTCGCCGACCTTCCAGGTGCGCGCGACGCGGTGCGTCTCAGCAAATCCAAGGCGGTTCAGGAGCCCAAGGCTGGCGTCGTTGCGCGGGTCCACATCGGCGCGGATGGCGTCAATGTCATGGGTGGCGAATACGTGCGCGATGACTGCCGTCAAAGCCTCCTTCGCCAGCCCCTTCCCCCAGCAGTCCGGATGCAGGATGTAGCCGACCTCCGGCAGCCGCCAGCAGCCGGCCTTGCCGATCACGCGGCCCTCGAACTCAATCACGAAGTCATCGCTCTCACCGGGCTTCGCCGCGATCATCGACCCCAGCCAGGTTTCGGTCTGCGCCAGATCGACATGCGGCGGCGTCGACCAGTAGCGCATGGCCCGCGGATCCGAGAGGATCGCATACATATCGGCCAGATCGTCATGGCGCGCGCGGCGCAGACGCAGGCGGGCGGTGAGCAGTTCAGTCATCGCCTGAGCCTAAAGGTCAGGCGAGACGGAGGCGAGGGCGATCAGCCGGCCGTGCCGGGGCCGATCTTGGCGGCGATCTCAGTAACCAGATCAGCGGGGAAGCCGCCTTCCTTAGCGTGACGATAGATGGTGTCCGCATCGGGGGCTTCGTGGATGCAGTAGATCTTGTCGCCGGCCACGTAGCTGGCCTCCCAGACGTAGGGGACGCCCAGGCCGTCGACCACGGCGTTGGACTTGGCGGCGATGCCCTGAAGGTCCGCCGGGGTCAGTTGGCTGGCGCCGGGGATGTTCCGCTCGATGAGGTATTTGGGCACGCTGCTGCTCCGCGAGTGATTGTTAGGCGTAAGAGATCGCAGGGGAAGACTGACGATAGCAAGCAGAGACTGCCGTCGACCGCCGGAATTGTGTTCAGCCCCCCGTTCGCCCGCGCGACGAGCGGCGCCTCGGGGGTGTAAAGGCGCGCGGTCGCCCACTACCTAGAGGCGCGCCCCCGCGCCTTCGGAGCCGCCATGACCTCACCCGACCCCGACTCGCCCCGCGCCAAGCAACTGGCGGAAACCTGGCTCGAACGCGCCCTGTTCGCGTCGCGCTGGCTGCTGGCGCCGTTCTATGTGGGCCTCGCCTTGGCCCTGGGCGTTCTGGCGGTGAGCTTCGTGCAGGAGTTCCTGCACGCTGCGCCCACGGTCTTCGCGCCGGGCTCCAAGCCGGAGGACGCCATTCTGATGGTCCTCTCGCTGGTGGACATGTCCCTGGCCGGCAATCTGCTGCTGATCGTGATCTTCTCCGGCTATGAGAGCTTCGTCTCGCGGATCGATTCCGTCGACGCCGCCGACCGTCCGGCCTGGATGGGCAAGGTCGATTTCGCCGGGCTGAAGATCAAGCTCATCGCCTCCATCGTCGCCATCTCGGCCATCTCCCTGCTGAAGAGCTACATGACCCTGGCCGACGGCGGAGCGTTGGATGAGCGGCGCCTGATGTGGCAGGTGGCGATCCTCCTGGCCTTCGTCGTCTCCGGCGTGCTGCTGGCCCTGATGGACTGGCTGGTCTCCCTCGGCGGTAAGGGCGGCAAGGGCCACTGACGCCCGTCAGCGTCCCGCGAACTTCGGCGGGCGCTTCTCGAAGAAGGCTTTCAGGCCCTCGCGCACGTCCTCGCTGGGGTTGGCGATCATCACCGCCATCTGGGCGTCGGCGATGGATTCCTCCAGGCTGAGGCCCGCGGCGCGGCTCATCATCATCTTGGTCAGGCGCACCGCCAGGGGCGCGCGGGAGGCCAGGGCCTCGGCGAAGGCCAGGGTCGTCTCTTCCAGGGCCTCGTCGGCCACCACCTCGGTGACCAAGCCATACTCCGCCGCCTTGGGCGCGTCATAGATCTCGCTGAGCAGGGTCATGCGCAGGGCGCGGTCCAGGCCCATGGCCCGGGGAAACAGCCAGGCGCCGCCCTCGTCGGGCAGCAGGCCCACCTTGCCCGAGGTGTCGCCCAGACGCGCGCTCGCCGCCGCGTACCGGAAGTCACAGGCCGTCGCCAGGGCGAGGCCGCCGGCCACGGCGTAGCCGCGGATCATGGCGATGCTCGGCTTGTCGAGCACCCGCAGGGCCAGGGTCACCGCCTGCATGCCCTCGCGCATCTCGCGGCCATGGCCCATGGGCTGGGTGCGCACCTTGCGGCTGTGGTCAGGATCGGCGCTTGAGATGTCGCCGCCGGTGCAGAAGGCGCGGGTTCCCGAGCCTGTGATGATCAGGGCCCGCAGATCGTCGTCGTCGCGATAGGCGGCGATAGCGGCCAGCAGCTCCTGGGTCATGGTGAAACTGTAGGCGTTCATCACCGTCGGCCGGTTGAGCGTGATCCGCCCGACGCCGGGGCGCGGGGTGTCGCAGATCAGGGTCTGGTGGGCGGCGGACGTGAAGCTCGCGGCGGTCATGGGCGTTTCCTCCTGGTTCGCCGCACGAAATCAGCGAACGCGCCGCGCCACAAGCCGGTTGACCTGACCCAGCGGGAAGGTGTGACGTGGCCCGTGAAAGCGCGGCCGCGAGCCCGCATCGAAATCCGGAGGACAACATGACGCCCGATGACCTGATGTTCAAACCCGGCCTGCTCAAGGGCGAGCGGATTCTGATCACCGGCGGCGGCACGGGGCTTGGTAAGGTCATGGCCGAGGGCTTCGTGATGATGGGCGCCGAGGTCTACATCTGCGGCCGCCGCGGCGGCGTGCTGGAAGAGACCGCCAACGAGCTGATGGCCGCGCACGGTGGCAAGGTCGTGCCGATCGCCTGTGACATCCGCGTGCCCGAGGCGATCAGCGACATGCTGGACACCATCTGGTCCGACGGGGGCGCCCTCACCGGCCTGGTCAACAACGCCGCCGGCAATTTCATCAGCCGCACCGAGGATCTCTCGCCACGCGGCTTCGAGGCCATCTCCAATATCGTCTTCAGGGGCTCGTTCTACGTCACCCTGGACTGTGGCAAGCGCTGGCTGGCCGAAGGCAAGACCGGCGCGGTGACCTCGATCCTCACGACCTGGGTGTGGAACGGCGGGCCGTTCACCGTGCCTTCGGCCATGTCCAAGGCCGGGCTCAACGTCATGACCCAGTCCCTGGCCGTGGAGTGGGGCGGACGGGGCATCCGGTTCAACGCCATCGCACCGGGTCCCTTCCCCACCGAAGGCGCCTGGGCGCGGCTGAACCCCACGGGCGAATCCAGCGAGAGCAGCGAATACGATTCCACCAACCCCATGGGCCGGGTCGGCCGCATGCCGGAGCTGGCCAATCTGGCCATCTATCTGCACGCGCCGGGCTCGGAATATGTGAACGGCCAGACCATCGCCATCGACGGCGCGGCCTATCAGGCGGGCGGCGGCGGTTTCGGCCAGCTGCGCGACTGGAGCGACGAACAGTGGGAGGCCGCCCGCGCGGCGATCCAGGGCGCCAACGCCCGCGACCGGTCCAAGCGCACGGTCTGATCCCCTTGCGCATCGCTCCGCTCCTTCCGGCCATCGCCGCCCAGGCGGCGGCGGCCGACGATACCCGCTCGGTCGCTCCCGAGGTCATCGCCGCCATCAAGGCCAGCGAGGTCATGCGCTTCTCCGCCGCCACGAGCCTGGGCGGCCTGGCCGCCGGCACGCTGGAAATCGGCGAGACCCTGAGCGCGGTCGCCGCCGCCTGCCCCTCCACCGCCTGGTGCCTGTGGAACCATCTGGGCACCTTCCACCTGTTCTGCGGCCTGCTGGGTCCGGGCAACGCCGGCTTCCTGCGCGAGGTGACCGAAAATCAGCGCTGGGTCTGTTTCCCGGCCGGGGCGGGCACGGCCACCAAGGGGACGATCGAAGGCCGCACGATGCGCCTCAACGGTGTCGCGGCCTTCGGCACGGGCGCCCGCTACGCCGACTATGTGGGCGTGAGCTTCGTGCCCGAGGGTGAGCGGGCGGTGCGCTTCGCCCTGGTGGACGCCCATCAGACCGGCGTGCGGATCGATCCGGACTGGGAGGCCATGAGCCTGCGGGCCTCGGCCACCGACCATGTCTATTACGAAGGCGCGGCCACGCCCCTGGTCCAGGTCGTGCCCTTCCCGCCCTGGTTCCGCCAGACCCTCCGCGATCCGGCCTTCGCGGTCGTCGATCCGCGTTACCGCGAGGACTGGGTGGCGCTCTCCGATCTCTGGCTGGGCTGGATGACCGTGGGCGTCGCCGAGGCGGCGTTGAAGGAGACCTGCGAGGGTATCCAGGACCGCCGCGCCATCCTGGGCGTGAAGATGATCGAGCGGCCCACCATCCATGTGAACCTGGGCCAGGCCGGGGCAATGATCGCCGCGGCCCGGGCCGTGGTGCGCGACGCCTGCGCCCGCACCGACGCCCGCATGGCCGCCGCCGGCATCCCCACCGAAGCCGACTATCTTGAGCAGATGGCCGCTGGCATGAGCGCCGCGCGGCTCTGCGACGAGGCCATGCGGCTGATCCTGCGGGTGCTGGGCGGCAACGGCCTGCGCGAGGGCCCCGCTTTCGAGCGCCGCTATCGCGACTTCCAGGCCATGCCCCTGCACATCAACGCCCATCCCGATCGGGTCGGCGAGGCCTATGGCCGCCATCTGCTCGGCCTGCCGGCGGAGAACCCGTTCTGACGCCCCTCATCGTTCTGGACGGCGGCACGGGCCGGGAACTCGCCCGCATCGGCGCGCCCTTCCGCCAGCCGGAATGGTCGGCCCTGGCCCTGATCGAGGCGCCCCGCTTCGTCGGCCGCGTGCACCAGGCCTATGTGGACGCCGGGGCCGACGTGATCACCACCAACAGCTATGCGGTGGTCCCCTTCCATATCGGCGCCGAACGCTTCGCCGCCCAGGGGCAAACGCTCGCTGCCGAGGCCGGCCGTCAGGCCCGCGGCGTCGCCGATGCGGCGGTGCGAGCGGTGAAAGTGGCGGGCTCCCTGCCCCCGGTTTGCGGCTCCTACCGCGCCGACCTGTTCGACCCGGCCGAGGCGCGACCGATCCTTGAGGCCCTCATCGCCGGCCTCGCGCCCTACGTCGATCACTGGCAGGCCGAGACCCTGAGCGCGATCGAAGAGGCCGAGCTGGTCCGCGAGGTTCTCGGCGCGGAGTCCAAGCCCCTGTGGCTCTCCTTCACCCTGCAGGACGAACCGCCTGGCCCGGCCGGTCCTTGCCTGCGCTCGGGCCAGACCGTGGCCGAGGCGACCGCGGCCGCCATCCGCCTGAACGCCACGGCGATCCTGTTCAACTGCAGCCAGCCGGAGGTGATGGGCGCGGCGGTGGAGACGGCCCGTCGCGTCCTGGCCGCGGCCGGCGCCGGCCTGCCGATCGGCGTCTACGCCAACGCCTTCCCGCCCCAGGGCGACGAGGCCGAGGCCAATTCCACTCTTCACCCCATCCGCGCCGACCTGACGCCGGAGGGCTATCTCGCCTTCGCCCGCGACTGGCGCGCTAAGGGAGCCGGCATCATCGGCGGCTGCTGCGGCATCGGGCCGGAACACATCGCGGCGCTGCGCGCGGAACTGGGCTGAGGCTCCGCGGCGGCGGCCCTTGCCGCCCCTCGCCTTAGCCGTTAGGCGAATAGGCTTCTCAAGCAACACTCATCAGGGACGGGGAACCAGCTATGGCGATTTCACTCTATGACGCGACGGTCGCGGGCTATCTGCAGACCCTGGGCGCGGTGTCCGGCTTCCTGGCCAAGGGCGCGGCCCATTGCGAGGCGACGGGGACCGATCCGGCCGACCTGGTCGCCACCCGCATCCACCCCGACATGTATCCCCTCGCCTTCCAGATCTGGTCGGTGCAGCACCATTCCCTGCACGCCATCGAGGCCTGCACCACCGGCGTCTTCACCCCGCCGAGCCCGCTGCCAGAGATGACCTACGCCGATCTGCAGAAGGTCATCGCCGACACCCGCGAGGCCCTGGCCGCCCTGACCCCCGAGGCGGTCAACGCCCTCGAAGGCCGCGACGTGGTCTTCAAGCTGGGCAATGTCGAGATGCCCTTCACGGCCGAAGGCTTCTTGCTCTCGTTCTCTGTCCCCAACTTCCATTTCCACGCCACCACCGCCTACGACATCCTGCGCGGCCAGGGCGTGAAGCTGGGTAAGCGCGACTACATGGGCGCGATCCGGATGAAGCGCTGAGGCTGCGATTTCGAGGCGGAGGGTTGGCGGCGTAACGCCCCCTCCACCCCTTCGGGGTCCTCCTCCCCCGTAAACGGGGGAGGAGAGCTTTCCTCCTCCCTTGCGCGAAGCGCGGGGGAGGTGGCGCAAAGCGCCGGAGGGGGCGCATCAGACACCATGCAACCTAGGGCTTCAGATCGCCCGACACCTTGAACTGGCGCTGGAGGATGACGGCGAAGGGGTCGAAGGTTTCGTCGCGGTCGGCCGGGTAGGTCAGGACCAGGCGGGCCAGACCGCCTTCGCGGTTGTGATAGGCGGCGACGGTGACAATGCCGCCTTCCTCGAGACGCATCTCCAGATCGCTGTTCACGCGGGTGGTGTTGACGTGGCTGCGCCCGTCGCGGTCCGCCGTGGTCTTCTCCACGAAGTCGTCAAAGTCCTGAGAACTCATGGGCGCATCGATAGCGATGACCAGGACGGCCTTGCCGTCCGCGCTGGCGAACCTGTGTTCGGCACCCGTCTGGGAGGCGTTGGGCAGCAGGGCGGACGGATACCCGGCGCTCCAGCCGAGGGACTTGTCGCCCAGGGTCTTCCAGCCGGCGGCCATCTCGGCGGCGGCACGGTCGGCGCGCAGTTCGGCGAGGTCGCTGGTGAAGATCAGGCCGGTGGCGAGGCGGCCCTTGCCGTTCTGCCAGGTCGCCACCGACTCGCGCTGGAAACTGGAGGGCGGTTCATCGCCAGGCGCGGAGCCGGAACTGACCGTCTCGTGCGCCCACATCAGCAGATCGTCCAGATCGGCGGCGTCGATCGCGTCCGGCGCGGCCAGGTCACCCAGGTTCGGCAGCGCCCCGGTCAGGGGGCTTAGGATGGCGGCGCCGGACTGGGCCGGCTTGTCCTGATCGTCCTTCAGCGCGAACCGCGCCGCAACCGGCCCGGCGGCATCGAGCAGATCGCCGGTGAGGGTCAACTTGCCGGCGTCCAGTTCTACGGTCAGGGCGCACCGCTTCTCCACGCAGGACCCCGACACGGCGCCCGAGGTCGCCGGGGGCGCCGTCGCCGCGAACCAGCCTTCGATCCGGCTCTGAAAGTCGCCGTCACCCGGCTTCACGATCAGGTCGAGGGCGAAGGCGGCCGGAACCGGATCCTTGGCGCCGGCGGCCTCGCCCACCAGCCGCAAGACTCGCGGCGGGGTTTCCGCTCGGACGTCCAAGGACGCGCACATCAGACCCGCGGCCAGAAGAGCCGCGCCCAAACACCGTGATCGGAACATCAGAACGCCTCCGCCAGAAGCAACTCCCGCTCTTCGGTCGTGAGAACGCGCCACCGCCGCTCCTTCATGTCGCCGAGGTCAATCGGTCCCACGCGGACGCGGAACAGGTCCACGACCTTCAGCTCGACCAACTCGCACATCCGGCGGATCTGGCGGTTGCGGCCTTCGCGCAGGACGATGCGCATCCGCTGTTCGCTGATCATCGAGACATCGGCGGGGCGCAGCTTGCGGCCGTCGAGCTCCAGGCCGTGGCGCAGGCGCGCCAGCTTGGCCTCGGTGATCTCGCCCATGACCGCGACGCGGTATTCCTTCTCCAGCTTGGACTCCGGCCCGATGATCGCCTTGGCGATCACCCCGTCCTCGGAGAGGATCAGCAGGCCGCGGGAGTCCTTGTCGAGGCGGCCCACGGGGGCGAGGCGGGTGTCGCGCCCGGGGATGCTGGGGCTGCGGCCCACCAGGGCTTCGCGGGTCAGGAGCCGGACCGCGGGAACCTGCCCCGGCTCGGGCTGGGCCGAGACCACGCCGACCGGCTTGTGGAGGATCACGGTCAGGGCGCTGTCCAGCCGCGCGCCGGCCGCGTCGGCCAGGGTCAGGGTCTGACCGGGTTCGATCTTGCGCCCGGCGTCGCTGACCAGCTCGCCGTCGATGGTCACCAGCCCCTGGGCGATGAGGGTCTCGGCCTCGCGGCGCGAGCAGACGCCGCTCTGCGCCAGCCAGCGGTTCACCCGCTGGGGTTCGTCTTCGGAATAGATGCGGGTCCAGGCCATGAGGGGCTTCATAGCACAGCCACAGGTTTCGCCGAGGTGGTCGCCCGCCGCGCGGCGTGACAGAGAACGCGGCGGAGGCCTGCGGTGGAACGATTCGACGTGGTGGTGATCGGCGCGGGGGCGGCCGGCCTGATGTGCGCGGCCGAGGCCGGCAAGCGCGGTCGCCGGGTACTGCTGATCGACCACGCAAAGGCGGCGGGCGAGAAGATCCGCATCTCCGGCGGCGGGCGCTGCAACTTCACAAACCTGCACACCGCCCCGTCGGCCTTCCTGTCGCAAAACCCACGCTTCTGCATCTCGGCCCTGCGCCGCTATCCGCCCGCCAGCTTCACCGCCCTGGTGGAGCGGTATGGAATCGCCTGGCATGAGAAGACCCTGGGCCAGCTGTTCTGCGACGGCTCGGCGCGGCAGATCGTCGACATGCTTCTGGCCGAGTGCCGCGCGGCCGACGTTACGCTGCGACTGGAGACGGCGGTCTCGACAGTGACGCGGACGGAGGGCGGCTTCGCGCTCATGGCGGGCGGCCAGCCGATCGCCTGCGAGTCGCTGGTGATCGCCACCGGCGGCAAGTCGATCCCCAAGATGGGCGCCACGGGCTTCGGCTATGACGTGGCCCGGCGGTTCGGCCTCAAGATCGTCGAGCCGCGCCCGGCGCTTGTGCCCCTGACCTTCGAGACCGGCCTGCTGGAGCGGCTGAAGCCCCTGGCCGGGGTGGCGGTGGACGCCGTGGTCGCCTGCGGAAAGACCCGCTTCGCCGAGGCCATGCTGTTCACCCACCGCGGCCTCTCCGGCCCGGCGATCCTGCAGATCTCCTCCTACTGGCGCGAGGGCGCGGAGATCGTCGTCGACATGGCGCCGGGGATCGATGTGTTCGCGACGCTGCGCGCGGCCCGCGCCGCCAACGGCCGCCAGGCGGTCCACACGGCCCTGGGTGAGATCGTGCCGCGCCGCCTGGCCCAGCTGATCTGCGAGAGCGAGGGCGCGCGGGGCAACCTGGCCGACACGCCCGACCGGATCCTGAAACCCATCGCCGAGGGGGTGAACGCCTGGCGGGTGAAGCCGGTGGGCTCGGAGGGCTGGCGCACCGCCGAGGTCACCCTGGGCGGGGTCGACACCGACGAGCTGGACTCGCGGACCCTGGCCTCCAAGGCCGTCCCCGGCCTGTTCTTCATCGGCGAGGTGGTGGACGTCACCGGCTGGCTGGGCGGCTACAATTTCCAGTGGGCCTGGGCCAGCGGCTGGTGCGCGGGCCAGGCGGCCTGACCACCGTCAGCTGTTGAGGTTGTATTTCATCACCGCGCCGTGCCGGCCGTTCCGGTCGCGCTCGAGCGTATAGACGTCGCCCTCCAGCGGCTTGCGGCGCGCCAGGACCGTGTCGATCTCGGCGCGGTCCCGGTCGGTGAGACGCAGGGACCCGATGGCGAGGGTCGGGGCCAGATGCTCGCCGCTGCGCTGGCCGATGATCACTGCCGCGACCTGCGGCCGGTCGAGGACGTGGCGCGCGGCGACGGCGGCGATCGTCACGCCATGGCGCGCGGCGACCCCGGCCAGCGCGCGCAGCAGATCCTGGAACCAGTCCCAGCCGCCGATGTCGTCGATGATCAGCTTGTATTTGATCAGGGAGCGGTTGGTCAGGACCTCCGGCTCCGGCGCGCCCAGCCAGCGGTCGCTCAGGAACCCGCCGGCCAGAGAGCCGTAACAGAGAAGCTGCACGCCCAGCCGCGCGCCCGCCGCGACCATCTTCGCCGCCGGGCGGTCGTCGAGCAGCGAATACTGCACCTGCATGGACTTCAGCGGCACGCCGGAGGCGACGAGGGCTTCCATGTGGGCGGTGTCGAAGTTGGTGGCCCCGATCAGGTCGATCTTGCCCTCGGCCTGCAGCTCCACGAGCCAAGCGGCCGTGTCGAGGAGGCGGGGGGCGGCGTAGTCCCACCAGTGGAACTGCACCAGATCGAGGCGCTCCAGCTTCAGGCGGCTGAGCGAGCGCTCGATGATGGAGCGCACATAGGACCGGTCGATGGTGGGCAGGATGGCGAGGTCGGGCACGAATTTGGTGTGAACCTTCAGCCGGGCGAGGCGCTCGGCGCCGAAGCGGTCGGCGACGGCGGCGCGGAAGGCGCCGATGCGCTCTTCGACGCCGGTGTAGATGTCGGCGCAGTCGAAGGTCGTCAGGCCGGCGTCATAGGCGGCCAGGAAGTCGTCGTTCAGGGCGGCGTGGTCGACGGGCCCGTGATCCCCCGCCAGCTGCCAGCCGCCGCGGATGACCCGGGAGATCTCATAGCCGGGCGCCAGGCTGATGCGTTCGTCGAAGCTCATGCGGTCTCGACCTTGCCCAGTGGCGTGGCCGTGGTGTCGCTGTGGCGGAAGGTGCGTAAGGAAAGGCGCGTGATGCGGAAGCGGGAGGGGCAGTTGGGATCGGGACAGGCGACCTCGGTGTCGGTGGTCATCCAGTCGTTGGGATGGGTCGGGCGCTGCTTGGCCGGCAGCAGGGGCAGCAGGGCGGCCAGGGAATAGATCGAGAAGGTCTGGCCGGGCGGCAGCCACAGGCTCTCGCCGCGCAGCTCGAAATAGTCGCCCACCTGGGCCGAGCAGTAGAGGCGCGCCCCGGGCGGCGCGACCACTTCGACCCGCAGGTCATAGAGCTGGAACTCGCCCTCGCCGGGCGCCTCGGGGGTCGTCATGCGGGCCTCGCCGTGCGCAGGCGGGGCAGCAGCGCCGCCCCAGCAGTCAGATAGGCGGCGACCACCACCAGGGCGATGGCCGGGCCGAGACCGCCCGCGCCGCCGAACAGGCTGTCGCTCGCCAGGGTCACGGCGCTGGGGCCGAAGCCGGCGCCGATGGCCACATTGAGGAAGAAGCTGATCGCCATGGCCACGCCCCGCACCCGGTTGGGGGTGGTGTCCAGGATAGCCGAGAGGCCGGAGGCGGTGACCATGGCCGACAGCGCGAAATAGAGCGGGACGCCGGCCATGGCCCAGCCTTGAGCCCCGGAGTTGATCAGCAAGGTCACCGGCAGGGTGGTCAGGGCGGCGGAGAAGCACAGCCAGATCTTGCCCTGCACGCCGCGCACTGCGGCGGCGCGGTCGGCCAGCCAGCCGCCCAGCAGCATGCCCCCGCCGTAGCCCAGCATCAGCAGCAGGCCGAGGTTCACCCCCACCTGGGCCGGGTCGGCATGGAAGCGGCGGATGATCAGGCTGGGGGCCCAGGCGCCCACGGCGTTGTCCACCAGCGAGGCCACGGCCACGGCGATGTAGAGCGGCGCGAGGCGCAGGACATCCGGAAGGCCGAACTTCGCGCTCGTCGGTCCCGACGCGGCCGCATCCACCGTGGCCGTTCGCCGGACCGGCTCGCGGATCAGCAGGATCACCAGACCCCACAGCAGGCTCGGCCCGCCGATGGCCAGGAACACCAGCCGCCAGGCCGGCCAGGACGCCAGTGGGCTGGCCGCGAACAGCCCCGCCCCCACCAGCTTCAAGAGGGCGCCGCCGATGAAGATCGAGCCGCCGACGCCGATGGCGATGCCGGTGAAATAGAGCCCTACCGCCGTCCCGCGCCGGTTGGACGGAAAACAGTCGCTGATCAGGGAGATGGCGGCGGGCGAGAGCACCGCCTCGCCCAGCCCCACGACGATGCGGGCGCCGAACAGCTGGCCGAAACTGTGGGCCAGGCCGCAGAGCACGGTGCCGACGCCCCAGACCAGCACCCCGGCCAGGATCAGGTTCCGGCGCGAGGCGCGGTCGGCCACATAGCCGAGGGGGATGCCGGCCAGGCCATAGATCACCGCGAAGGCGGTGCCGAGCAGCAGGCTCATCTGGGCGTCGCTGACATGCAGCTCGCCGCGGATCGGGTCGACCAGCAGGCTCAGGACCTGGCGGTCGGTGTAGGAGAGGACCGCCGTGCAGAACAGGATGCCGACGATGGTCCAGGCATAGGCGGGCTTGGGATAGGGCGCCTCGGCCGCGGCCCCCAGGGCGGTGTCAGCCATAGGCGGGGCCGCCCGCGGCGATCCAGCCGTCGATCTTGGCCTCAAGGGTGGCGAGCGGCAGGGCCCCGGTCATCAGCACCTGATCGTGGAAGTCGCGGATGTTGAAGCGCGCGCCAAGCCGGGTTCGCGCCCGGCCGGCCAGCTCGTGCAGCTTGAGTTCGCCGACCTTATAGGCCGTGGCCTGACCCGGGGCGGCGATATAGCGGTCGATCTCCACGGCGATGTCGCGGGCGGCCATGGAGGTGTTGTCGGTCATGTAGGCGATGGCCTTGTCGCGCGACCAAGCCTTGGCGTGGAGCCCGGTGTCGGTGACCAGGCGCACGGCGCGCAGCATCTCGAAATCCAGATGGCCGAACCACTGCCAGGGATCGGTGAACATCCCCAGCGCCTTGCCGAGGGACTCCGAATAGAGCCCCCAGCCCTCCACATAGGCCGTCAGGCCGCTGCGTCCGAACCGCAGGACGTCCGGCAGGGCGGTGTTCTCCTGGGCCAGGGAGCCCTGGAAATGGTGCCCGGGAATGCCCTCGTGCAGGGTCAGGGTCTCCAGGGTGGGGATCGGCCGCGTTTTCAGCATGGCCATGTTGAAATAGAGCACGCCCGGCGAGACGCCGTCCGGCGGTCCCAGGTTGTAGTAGCCGGTGCCCCTCGCCTCCCCCAGCGACGGCAGGGGCCGCACCTCGAAAGGCGCTTTCGGCTTGCGGTTGAACAGCCGGGGGATGCCCTGCCAGATCCGCGCCTCGATCTCCTTGAAGCGGGCCAGCAGGTCCTCGGGCTTGGTGAAGTAGAATTTCGGGTCGGTGCGCACGTACTGGAACAGGGCGTGCAGGTCGCCGCTGTAGCCGGTCGCCACGCGCGCCGCGTCCATCTCGCCCCGGATCCGCGCCACTTCGGAGAGGCCGAGGTTGTGCAGGGCCTCGGCGGTGAGGTCTGTGGTGGTGTGGCGTCGCAGGGCGGCGGCGTAGACCTTGGCGCCGTCCTTCATCGCCCACAGGCCCGGCGCCTCGCGGGCGGCGGGCAGATAGGTCTCCGTCAGATACGTCTTCCACAGCCGGTAGCCGGGCAGAACCAGATTGGCGATGGCGGCCTCATAGGCGGCGGTCAGGCGCGCCCGGTCGGCGGGGCCGATGGCGGCCGGCATGTCGAGGATCGGCTTGAAGAACGGCGTGTCGCGAGGGGCCAGCGCCAGCATGACGTCGACCTCGGCCAGGACGTTGGTGACCACGATGCGGGGCTGGACGTAGCCCTTGCCGAGCCCCTCTTTCAGGCAGGCGACCGTGTTGGTCAGATAGCCGGCGAAGTCGTTCAGGCGGGTGAGACCATCCTCGTAGTCCTGGACCGTGACGAACTTGGCGCCCGCCCCGGAGGCCGCGTCGGGGAACTCCACCTGCGGCCCGAAGGACGGATCGAGGGGGGTGAGCCGGGCGATCTCGAAACGGCCGGAGGCGAACTCGGCAAGATCCTCGGTCAGGCGATAGGCGAAGACGTCATAGGCGAGGCGCCCCACCGGATCGAGGGCCTCCCGGTCGATGGCCTTGAGGCGGGCCTGTTCGGCGGTCTTGGCGGCGCGCCGGGCCTGGGCATAGGTGTCGGACAGGGGATCGGTGAAGCGGGCGGGATCGCCCTTCTCGGCCTTGGCGCTGTCGGCGATCAGAGTGTCGAGCGCGCCCCGCGCCGAGGCGGCGGCGCGGACGGAGGTGGTGGCGGCGAGGCCCGCGAGGGCGAGGCCTCCGGCCAGGGTTCCGCGCCGCGTCGTCTGCATTGGTCGGCCCCCGGTCATGTCTAGTCCACCGCCTCGAGCGGCACCGCGCCGGGCTTCACCGGCGGGCGCAGGAACAGCAGCAACGGCATCATGCCGATGACCATGAAGATCATCAGGCCGAAGACCGCGTCATAGGCGATCATGGTCGCCTGGCGGGTGACCTCGCCATTGAGGATCTGCACCCCCAGCGGATCGCCGGGGTTCATGAACGACGGCAGCAGGCCCATGAACACCGGATCGCTAGGCTGGACGTGCGCCGCCAGGGCCGAATGGGCCTGGGCGCCCTTGGTGATGATGCCGGCCTGGATGATGGAGATGCCGGCGCTGGACCCCAGGCTGCGGACCATGGTGCTGACCACCGTGCCCTCGGTGCGGTGGACCGGCGAGAGGGTGACATAGGCCAGGGTCGAGAGCGGCGCGAACAAGAGGCCGGTGCCCAGGCCCTGGACGAAGCCCGACAGCATGATCGGCCCGCTGGTCATCATCAGGTCGAACCCGCTCATCTCCCAGAGGGCGAGCATGGAGATGCACAGGCCCGCGAACAGCACCCGCCGGGCGCCGAACCGGGCCAGCAGGAACGGCACGCCCAGGAAGGCGATCAGCGAGCCCAGGCCGCGGGGCATGCTGGCGTAGCCGCTCTCCAGCACCGAATAGCCCAGCAGGTTCTGCATCAGGGTCGGCAGCAGGGCCGAGGAGGCATAGAGCAGCGCGCCGGTGCAGAAGCCGAAGACGGTGGTCATCACGAAATTGCGGTCGCGGGCCAGGTCGCGGTGGAAGAAGGGATGCTCCGTGGTCAGGGTCTGGACCAGGAACACCCACAGGCCGATCACCGCCATGGTGGCCTCGATCCAGATTTCCGGAGCGTGGAACCAGTCCTGGCCCGGGCCGCGGTCGAGCATCAGCTGGAAGCCGCAGATGAAGGTGATCAGCGCCCCGAAGCCCAGGAAGTCGAACGGCCGTTCCCGCCCGCCCTCATCGTTCTCCATGAAGAAGTTCACGCCCAGGAAGGCGAGGATGCCGATCGGCACATTGATATAGAACACCCAGCGCCAGGAGAGGTTCTCGGTGAGATAGCCGCCGAGGGCCGGGCCAAGGATGGGCCCCAGGATCACCGCCGAGCTCCAGATCGCCATGACCTGGGGCACCTGTTTGGGCGGGAAGATGTCCAGCATCACGCTCTGGGAGAGCGGCATCATCGAGGCGCCGGCGATGCCCTGCAGCAGGCGGAAGAAGACGATCTCCGGCAGGCTGGTGGCGATGCCACACAGCATGGAGGCGATCACGAAGCCGAAGATCGAGAACAGGAACATCCGCTTGCGGCCGATCTTCTGGGCCAGCCAGCCGGAGAGCGGCGTCATGATCGCCGCGGCGATGATGTAGGAGGTGAGGACCCAGGTGATCTGATCCTGGGCGGCCGAGACGCTGCCCTGGATATGCGGCAGGGCCACATTGGCGATGGTCGAATCCAGGGTGTTCATCAGGGTGGCGAGCATCAGCGCGGCCGTGATCGGCCGCCGGTTCTGAATGTCGCGCTCTGAAGCCATTCCGCCTTACCGGTCCCTCAGGCGCTTTCCGCGCCGATGTCCTTCGTTAGGCCGGAGCCCGCGGCGGGCGCAAGCGATGCGTTGGCGCCCGCCGCGCAAACCGTTACGCCTGGGCCAAACACCTCAGGGAGCTGACCATGGCCGATGCGCCGATCACCCTGCGTCGCGAAGGCGCCGTGGCCTATGTGACCCTGGACCGGGCGGAGCGGCGCAACGCCATCACCGGCGACATGATGCGCGAGATCATCCGCATCTCTGAAGGCTTCGCGGCCGACGAGCAGACGCGGGTGGTGATCTTCAGGGCCGAGGGCGGGGATTTCTCCGTCGGGGCGGATCTGAGCCAGTCGCCGTCGAATATCGGCCCGGCCTCCATGGTCATGCGCCGGCGGGCCACGGAGCTGGGCGCGCATCTGATGCGGGCGATCCAGGAGATCCACCAGCCGACCATCTGCGCGGTCAAAGGTGTGGCCACCGGCGGCGGGGCCTGTATCGCCTCGGCCTGCGATTTCCGTGTCGGCGCCGACACCACGCGCCTCGGCTATGGCGAGGTGAAGCTGGGCATCAACCTGATGTGGACCGCCGCGCCGCTGTGCGTCCATCTGGTGGGCGCCGCCCGGGCCAAGCAGATGATCATGACCGGCAAGCTGTTCGACGCCGCCACCCTGGAGCGCTGGGGCTTCCTGGACGAGGTCGCCCCCCTGGCCGATCTCGATGCCCGGGCCCTGGCCTGGGCCGAGGACTACGCCGCCCTGCCCCCGCTGGCGGTGCAGATGATCAAGCGCGGCATCAACCAGGTGGCCGGGGCGCTGGACCGGGCGATCATGCACATGGACGGCGATCAGTGGCTGCTGGCGACCCAGACCCAGGACTACCGCGAGGCGGTGACGGCGTTCTTCGAGAAGCGGAAGCCGACGTTTACGGGGTTTTGAGGGGGGGGGCGGCGCGAGCGCCCCCTCCGGCGCTTCGCGCCACCTCCCCCGCTTCGCAGGGGAGGAGGAATGATCTCCTCCCCCGTGAAACGGGGGAGGGGGACCGCCGAAGGCGGTGGAGGGGGCGCAGGGGCGCTGGGGCGGGTGAAAACGAGGTGAGATCATGAACGTGTGTTCCATTGCCGACGCCGTGACCTCCGGCCCTCGCCGGATCAACGACCTGCTGGCCGCGCAGCCGGCCGAGGCGCTGGCGGCGGTGGATGGGGACGTGCGGCTGACCTATGGCGAGCTGCGAGAAGAGGTGGCGCGGTACGCCAGGGCGCTGCTGGCCCTGGGGGTGAAGCGCGGGGACCGGGTGGCGATGCTGACGCCGCCGGCGCTGGAGTTCTGGAAGGTGCTGCATGCCGCCGCGGCGATCGGGGCGATCTGGGTGGGGATCAATCCGAAGTATCAGCGGCGGGACTTCGAGCACCTGCTCAGCGACGCCCAGCCGGCGGTGGTGCTGGCGCGGACCCATTTCGATGGCCGCGACTATCTGGCGGAACTCAGCCCCCTCCTCCCGGACAGCGCGCGGCTGGTGGGCCTGGGCGAGACGCCCGAAGGGATCATGAACCGCGAGGCCTTCCTGGCGGCGGGCGAGGCCCTGGGTCCCGGAGCCCTGATCTCGGCCCGCGCGGCGGTGGATCCGGAGGATGCGGCGATCATCGTCTATATCTCGGGCACCACGGGCAAGCCCAAGGGCGCCCTGCTGTCCCAGCGGGCGATCACGACATCCGCCATCGCCAACGCGACCTGGATGGGGGCGGAGCACATCGCCCGGTCGATCTGCGCCGCGCCGGTGAACCATGTGGGGGCGATCAACAATATCTGCTTGAACGTCATGGCCGCCGGCGGGGCGATCATCTTCTATCCTGAGGTGGACATCCCGGCCCTGGCGGCGCTGAGCCGGGCGGAGAAGCCGACCTATCTGGTCTCCTCCCCCACCGGCTTCGCCATGATGCTCTCGCAGCCGAACGGCGTCGCCGCGCGCCTGGGGGCGACGAAGCTGATCGTGTTCGGCGGGGCGATGACGGCGCTCTCCACCCTCGAGCAGATCGCCACCTTCGGGGCGCGGCTTTCCAGTGTCTACGGCCAGACCGAGACCTGCGGCATCATCACCCGCACCCGGCCGGAGGATCCGTTGGAGGCGCATGCGACGACCATCGGCCGGGTTCTGGAGGGCGCGGAGCTGCGCATCGCCGGCGCGGACGGCGCCGAGGCGGCGCAAGGTGAGACCGGCGAGATCCAGATCCGTGGGCCCTATGTGATGAGCGGCTATTTCAACAACCCCGCCGCCACGGCCGAGGCCTTCACCGCCGACGGCTTCATGCGCACCGGCGATCTGGGGCTGGTGCGGCCGGACGGCAATGTGGTGTTCGTCGGGCGGCTGAAGGAGATGTTCAAGTCGGGCGGCTATAACGTCTATCCGGTGGAGATCGAACAGGCGATCTGCGAGCACCCGGCCGTGGCCCTGGCGGCGGTGGTGGCGGTGGACGATCCGAGGTTCCAGGAGGTGGGGTTTGCGTTCGTGCAGCCGGAGGTTGGGGCGAGCGTGACGGCGGAGGAGGTGAAGGGGTTTCTTCGGGAGCGGATCGCGAATTACAAAATTCCGAAGACCATTGTGATCGAAGCCGAACTGCCTCGGTTGCCGAATAACAAGCTGGATAGGGTGACCTTGCAGGCGCGGGCGCGGGCGGTGTGAGCGCCCCCTCCACCGCCTTCGGCGGTCCCCCTCCCCCGTTTTACGGGGGAGGAGTCTAATGTCCTCCTCCCCTGCGGAG
>CAIQJF010000092.1 GCA_903872075.1 uncultured Caulobacteraceae bacterium
AAGGGCCGCGGCAAGGAGGCCAAACTCTGCTTCCTCGGCCACGCCCTGATGGAGAACCGCCACGGCCTGATCCTCGACGCCTGCCTGACCGAGGCCAACGGCCATGCCGAGCGGATCGCCGCCCTGCACATGATCGAGCCCACCGCCGACCGGCCCAAGCTTCACTCGACGAACCCCATCGAGCGCATCCACGGCGAGATCAAGCGACGCACGGAAGTCGTGGGGATCTTCCCCAACGAGGCCGCCATCGTCCGTCTGGTTGGCGCCATCCTGCTTGAGCAGAACGACGAGTTCTGCGTCCAGCGCTCAAGATATCTCAGCCTGGAATCCGTCGCCGGCTTGAGCGATAGTCCTGTCGTCAGTCTGCCGATCATAACGAGCTGATCGACCCGGCCCTGCCGGAGATCACGATGGCCAAGCCGTCGGACCTACACCACGCAGTGGGACATGATGGCCGCGGACGGCCTCTGGTCATGCTGCTGAGCGAAGGCCAGATGAGCGACTACAAGGGCGCGGCGTTGATGATCGATGCGTTCCCCAAGGCCCAGGCCCTTTTCGGCGACAAAGGCTACGACGCCGACTGGTTCCGCCAGGCCCTGACCGAACGCGGGATCACGCCGTGCATCCCGCCAAATGCCAACAGGAAAATCCAGATCGACTACGACAAGGGCCTCTACAAGCAGCGCCACAAGATCGAGAACATGTTCGGCAGGATCAAGGACTGGCGACGCATACACACCCGCTACGACCGCTGCGCGCACACCTTCATGTCCGCCATCTGCATCGCGGCAACCGTCATCTTCTGGCTATGATCAATGAGTCCTGAGCCTAAGTTGACACATCAGAATTCGAGACGACGCAGAGGAACGCCGCGGCACCGTATTGACGTTGTTGCGGCGGCTGTTTCGCCGTCGCGACGGCGCCCGTCCGGGCTGGTTCCTTTGGGTGCACCTCTACCGACAGGCGCTTTCGTCCCTTCGCTTCCGCAGGAACCGGCGCCGCGGCGTACTGAGGGCCCGCGGTCAGGAAGGATCTGCAAGCCGCCCCCAGTCCCGCCGGTCGTCCGGACCAGGATGTTCGGCGTCCTGGTCATGCTGGTCACCTTGTGGGTTGGTCACCTGCAGTTGAACCTGGGCACAGGCGAGACGATCAAGTCCACCATCGGCTGGGCCAAGGGTTGGGCCCTGGCCGCGCTCTTCCCATTGGCGGGCGCGGTTCTGCCGATCCGCCGCGAGCCGCTGATGCGGCGATGTCCATCGTCACCCTGAGCACGCTCATCATCCTGCCGTTCCTGATCGCGGGCATGGCGGTGTTGGGCAATATGGTCCTGGATCTGGCGCAGGGCTCTGTCTCGGTGTTCAAAGGCGCGCGCCCGCAGCTCGCGCGAGCCAGACCTATCGCGACACACTGGCCCGCCGGGACCTCCCACGGCCTGCGCCGCGCGCGCCGGGCGCCGGTCGGGTAAGCCCCGGCGTCGCGTGAGGCGGGGCGCGCCAGAATGCGGATTTTACCGATTTGTTCCAGCGCCGGAAAACCGGTTCAATCGCGGTGAAAGAGGAGCGAACCTTGGCCCAGACAGACACCTCTGACCGCGGCGCGGTGCTGGTCACCGGCGGCGCCGGCTATATCGGCTCTCACACGGCCAAGGCCCTGGCGGAGCGCGGCTGGCGGCCGGTGGTGTTCGACAATCTCAGTTCCGGCCGCAAGGACATGGTGCGGTGGGGTGACCTCGTCGTGGGCGACGTCCGCGACCGCGAGGCCCTGCGCGCGGCCATGACCGAGCATCAGGTCAAGGGTGTGATCCATTTCGCCGGACTCATCGAGGTCGGCCGCTCCGTCAGCTGGCCAGACCTGTTCTACGATCACAATGTCACCGGCACGGCGGCGGTCCTGGCCGCCATGAACGCCTGCGGCGTGCCGCGCCTGGTGTTCTCCAGCAGCGCCGCCGTCTACGGCGACGTGCAGTCAGCCGTCTCGGGCGCGGCCATCCCGGAGGACGCCGTCAAAGGACCGGCCAGCCCCTATGGCGAGACCAAGCTGGTGGGGGAATGGATGATCCAGGCCAACGGCCGGGCGTTCGGCCTTGAGGCCGTGGCCCTGCGCTATTTCAACGCCGCAGGGGCCGACGCCTCGGGCCTGCTCGGCGAAGGCCATGAGCCGGAAACCCACCTGATCCCCCTGGCCATCGAGGCCGCCCTGGGCGTGCGCAAGGAGCTGACCGTGTTCGGCCAGGACTTCGACACCCCCGACGGGTCCTGCATCCGCGACTACATCCACGTCACCGACCTGGCGCGGGCGCACGTGGCCGCGCTGGAAGGACCGATGGCGGCCGGCGAGTTCCTGCCTATGAACGTCGGCACCGGCCGCGGTCATTCGGTGCTCGAGGTGCTGGGCGCTGTCGACGCGGCCATCGGGCAGGCCACCCCGTACCGTATCGGCGACCGTCGCGCCGGCGATCCGGCGAGCCTGGTGGCGGATGCAGGCCGGATTCGCCAGAGGTTGGGTTGGATGCCCGAGCACTCTGATCTCGGCCGGATCGTCGCCTCCGCCCTGGCCTGGCGCCGATCAGCGATGTTCAAGCCGGCGATAGCCGGCTGACCTCGCCCTCGACCGTCCGAAGATTCCACGGCAATCCGGACTTGAAAGGTGCGCCGCGCCGCGAGGCAGGGGCGCGCAACTACGCCGTCAGGCGGCGGCTTTGGCCGCGCCCACCATAGCCGCCAGCAGGCCGGGATCATCCCAAGGCACATCCACCGTCGCGCCGATGGCTGTCATGGCCAAGGGGTCTCGCAGCCACTCCTGAGGGAACAGGGGAACGGTCGCCTCCGCGGACGGCGCCGCCACAGGGCTGTCCGCGGAGGCAAGCCCATCACGGAGGGCCTCGCAAAGATTGGCGCCGATGTGGCCGCCGAGGTGACAGACCTGAATCGGGCGCGGGTTGCACTCGAGAAGATAGGCCTCGCCAGTGGCCGGCTCGATCATGAAGTCGAAGCCGATGAAGCCGGTGGCCCCGAGGGCCGCGATCATGGCCGCCGAGGCCCTGGCCATGGCCTCGTGGGGGCCGACCCAGACCACGCTGCTGGGGCCGGTGGACGAGGTGGTCTGCCGGGCGACGCCGGCGAAGCCGCCGACCATCCGCCCGGCGACGGCCACGGCGCAGTACATCGCCGGTTCTCCTTCGATGGCCTGCTGCACGTCGATCTCTGATTCCGTCGGATACCAGGCGCGGCCGAGCAACCCCTTGAGCCCCCGCCGCAGCCGACCGCCAGCTGGCGATTGAGCCGCCGCCATCGCCTGCTGGACCTCCGCGGCGTCATGGCAGCAGGTGACGCCCCGACCTGCCCAGCTGAAAGACGTTTTGAGATAGACCGGGAAGCCGATGGCTTCGGCCGCGCGCACGGCCGCTTCCGGACTGTCCACCGTCATTCGGGCCGGAACGCGCACGCCGGCCGAGACGGCAAGATCGAGCGTGTCGCTCTTCATCAGCATGGCGTCGAGCCGGTCGAGCGGGGCCAGGGAGGCGAGCACGGTGGCGCGTTCCGCCGCGGTGAGACGGGCGCCGCCGCCCTCTCCGGTCTGACGGACGATGTCGTGGAGCAAGGCGACGGTGCGCTCGTCTCCGGGAACGATCAGTCGGGGCTGGCAGGCGCGCAGGGCCGTGGCTAGCCGGGCCTCCACATGGCGCGAGGACTGAACATCCTGGAGTGGGAAGTGGCGCTCAAGATAGCGGGTCCGGGCCAGTGCGTTGTCGGCAGGGCAGAGCGAGAAGAAGCTGAATCCGGCCTCGCTGAGCGGCTTGGGCAGGCGCGAGGGGATCTTGTCCCACTGCGTGGTGTAGGTCCGACGTTCGTCTTCACCCGCGACGGTCAAAAGCGTGGAATGCGCTCGGATGGAAAGACGGGGAAACTACAGCGAAGCGGACGTCGGCGCCGCGGCGGGACACCAGCAATGCGTGTACGGTCTGGCCAGACGCGCTTTTTGACGTGTGAACAGCGGCGAAGCCGTCTAGGCGGTGGCGGCAGTCCGGCGCACGGCGCGCCGCAGATGAGGTGCGATGTGACGGTCGGGTCGGACGCGGGAGGAGCGGACCGGTGACGCGCTTTTCGGCGCTCTCGCTGCTGCGCGCCGGGCTGACTGGCCAGAAGGGCTGGTCGCGCCACTGGCGTGACCCCGAGCCCCGCGCCCAATACGACGTCATCGTTATCGGCGGCGGCGGACACGGCCTCGCCACGGCCTACTACTTGGCCAAAGTCCACGGCGTGAGGTCGGTGGCCGTGCTCGAGCGCGGCTGGATCGGCGGGGGGAACACCGGCCGCAATACGACGATCGTGCGCTCGAACTATCGCCAGCCGCAGCTCCAGCGCCTGCTGGAATACTCCCTGACGACCTGGGAGACTCTGAGCGACGAGCTCAACTACAATGTCATGTTCAGCCAGCGCGGGGCCCTGTTTCTGGGCCATTCCGACGCGGACATGACCCACCTGGCCGAGCGCGGCGATTCCCTGCGCTGCGCCGGCATCGACGCCGAGCTGCTGACCCGCGATCAGGTGGCGAGGTTGGTACCGCTTTTGGACATGTCGCCGAACGCTCGATTCCCGGTCTACGGCGGTCTGATCCAGAAGCGCGGCGGCACGGCCCGGCATGACGCTGTGGCCTGGGGCTTCGCCCGGGCGGCGGACGCCCTGGGGGTCGACATCATCCAGAACTGCGAGGTCACCGGCTTCGCCATGACCGGCGGCAAGGTGACGGGCGTGAAGACCAACAGGGGCGAGGTCGGCGCCGACCGGGTGGGGATCTGCGTGGCCGGCAGTTCCGGCCTGGTCGCGGGTCTGGCCGGGCTGAAACTGCCGATCGAATCCCACCTGCTGCAGGCCTTCGTCTCGGAGCCGGTGAAGCCGATGCTGGACACGGTGGTGATGAGCCAGTCGATCCACGCCTACATCAGCCAGTCGGACAAGGGCGAGATGGTGGTGGGCGGTGATCCGGATCACTACCCCACCTATTCCCAGCGCGGCTCGCCGCACCGCATCGAGGAGGTGGCCGCCCAGGCGATCAGCCTGATCCCGGCCCTGAGCCGCCTTCGCATGCTGCGCGGCTGGGCCGGGACGACGGACATGAGTTTCGACGGCTCACCGATCATCGACACAACGCCGGTGGACGGCCTCTATCTCAACGGCGGCTGGTGCTACGGCGGCTTCAAGGCCACCCCCGGGTCCGGCCGGCTCTACGCCCATCTGCTGGCCACGGGCGAGAGCCATGAGATCGCGGCGCCCTTCAGCCTGGACCGCTTCGCGCGCGGGGCGACCATCGACGAGGCGGGCGCCGGCCCCCTCCCCCAGGCCCGGTAGCGCCATGATGCTCATCGCCTGCCCCCACTGCGGGCCCCGCGCCCATGTGGAGTTCGACTACGGCCGGACCCTGGATGCGATCCTGCCGCTCGACGCCGCGCCGGAGCAGGCGGCGGCAGTGCTCTATGCGCGGGACAATCCGCGCGGGGTGTCCCAGGAACTCTGGCAGCACACCCATGGCTGCCGGGCCTGGCTGGTGCTGACCCGTCACACCGTCAGCCATGAGATCAGCGCGGTCGTCCCCTGGGTCGCGGCCACCGCGGCCCCCCGGGAGTCCGGCGCATGACCGGGCCAATGCGAACCTCGGCCGGCGGCGCGATCGATCGCGCGACGACGATCAGCTTCACCTTCGACGGCCGGACCTATCGGGGTCACCCCGGCGACACCCTGGCTTCGGCCCTGCTGGCGAACGGCGTCACCTTGCTGGGGCGGAGCTTCAAGTACCACCGGCCGCGGGGCGTGCTGGGGTCGGGGGTCGAGGAGCCCAACGCCCTGGTGGGCGTGGGCTTGGGCGGGCGGTTCGAACCCAACACCCGGGCGACGGACATCCAGCTTTACGAGGGCCTGACGGCGGTCAGTCAGAACCGCTGGCCAGACCTGCGCCTGGACCTCGGCGCGGTGAACCAGCTGATCGCCCCATTCATCCCCGCCGGCTTCTATTACAAGACCTTCTTCGGCGGGCCGAAGCTCTGGGCGTTCTACGAGCGGTTCATCCGCGCGGCGGCGGGGCTCGGCCGACCGCCCGCCGAGGCGGAGGTGGACGCCTTCGATCACCGCGCGGCGTTCTGCGATGTGCTGGTGGTCGGCGCCGGGCCGGCGGGTCTGGCCGCCGCAGACGCGGCGGCGGCGGCCGGCGCGCGGGTGATCCTGGCCGAACAGGACGGCCGCCTCGGCGGCGCCCTGCTGCGCGATCCGGTGCAGCTGTCGGGCGCCGATGGGCTGGCCTGGAGCGCGGTGGTCGCGGACCGGGTGCGGACTGCCGGCGGCCGGGTGCTGACCCGCACGACCGCGAGCGGCTTCCACGATCACGGCCTGGTGCATCTGGTCGAGCGGCGCGTGGAGGCCGGTCAGGCGCCGGCGGCCGGACCCGCCCAGCGCATCTGGCATGTTCGCGCGCGCCGCGTGGTCCTGGCCCAGGGCGTCATCGAGCGGCCGCTGCTGTTCGCCGGCAACGACAGGCCGGGGGTCATGCTGGCCTCGGCGGCCCGGACCTATGCGGCGCGCTTCGGTGTGTGGCCCGGCCGCCGCGCCGTGGTGGCCGGCGGCGACGACCACATCTATCTGACCGCCCTGGCCCTCGCGGACGCGGGCGTCGAGATCGCAGCGGTGCTGGACAGCCGGGCGAGCGCCGAGGGGCCCCTGGCGGTTGAAGCGCGGAGCCGCTTCGCCTGCCATCAGAACGCCCGCGTGGTCGCGGCGCGGGGCGGGACGCGGGTCCGCGGGGCGCAGGCCGTCGCGGGCGGGCGGCGTCTCGATCTGGCTTGCGATCTGATCGCCGTCTCCGGCGGCCAGACTCCCGTGGTTCATCTGCACATGCAGGCCGGCGGGGGCCTGGACTGGGACGCGGCCGCCGGCGCCTTCGTCCCCGTGGCCCCACGTCAGAACCACGAGGTGGACCGATGAGCCGATTCACCGAAGCGAACGAAAAGCTCGCCCGCGACATCATCGCCCGCTACCCGCGACCGAAGTCGGCCACGATTCCGCTGTGCCATCTCGCACAGGAACAGGACG
>CAIQJF010000093.1 GCA_903872075.1 uncultured Caulobacteraceae bacterium
CGCCACGCCGGCTACAAGGCCAGCCAGAGGATCCGCAAGCGCATCGAGGAGGCCTTCGGCTGGGCCAAGTCCGCCGCCGGCCTGCGCAAGACCAGACACCGAGGCCTGGATCGTGTCGGCTGGCAGTTCACCTTCACCATGCCTGTGGGCTTTCGTTTGAGGCTGACTGGGGCCTGTGTAGCTGAGCCGGGCGTGATGGTGACGTCGAACTCGTCGGAGAACTGGCGGCGTAGGTCCGCGGCCAACAACTCAAGCGACGATTGAGCCCGCTCGGGCGAATAGGACGGGGTCAGGCCGGTCATCACTTGCCGCAGCACCTGCGCGCCAAGTTTGCGGTCAAGCAGGTTGTGATCGAGTCGGTTGCGAAAGCTCCGCAAACACCGGTAGCAAGATGCATCGCAGGCGGCCGGGCAATTCTCCATGACCTCAAGGGCTTTGCAAAATAGCTCACCTCCCCGAGAGGCCATCTGCGGCGAGAAACCCGCGCCGCCCGCAAGGGTGTCGTAGAGGAAGATTTCGACGACCGTTCCGGCCGCCCCATCGTCGTTCAGCGCCGGCCGGTGCTCCGCCAAGATCTCACCGGGCTCGATCTCCAACAATTGGCTCGCGGCCTTCCCACCCATCGGTAGGGAGATTTGGGTGAGCGGGCCGCCCCCCGCGACCTGGCCGCTGGCGTCTATAGTCTCAAGGCGCCAATTAACCCTCCGGCCAGGCGGGCCATAGAGCGACACCGAGGCGTGACCGGTCAGCAGACTTTCGAGGCTCGCATTGGCCGGGTCCAGCAGAACCCGAAAGCCCGCCCGCTCCGATGCCACGTCCGCCCACGGACTCGGTTCGAACACCTCGAAATCGAACGCAAAGGGGCTGCCGTCGATAGCGCCGTCTTCGGTCGCGCCGCGGGCTATTGCCGAAATCCGGAGCGTGTGGCGGCCGACCGGCAAGACGCCAAGGCTCACGAAGACTGCCGCTTCGGCCGCCGCCAAGCGGCTACGTCCGCCAACGTCCAACTCGAGGATGAATTCAGCTGCGGGAAAGTCCGCGGTGAGCCGCAACATCACCTCCTCGCCGGCAGCCCAACTCGGGCCGTCAAAGTCACGGTGGACGACGGGGTTCAGGCCGGCGGGCTCGACCCGCGCCCGAAGTGAATAGCCGAGCCCCAGCTCCTTTAGTGCTTTCCGATAGGCATGCGAGATCGATGGCGGGGTCTTGAAGGGGTATACGCAAGGCCGCCGGGCGCCGGGCGTGGTGTTCATGTCCCGCAGCGGCTGCCTGTTCTTCGAGAGCGACCTGCCGGGCGGGGCCTTTTCCCGCTGGCAGGACCGCTATTGCGGGCCCGATTGGGTGAAGCCCGTGGTCTCGCCGGCCGTGTCGTGAGGGGCCGGCGCGGTTCCCCGCCGACCCGGGAACGGTGCTACGCTTGTGGTCATGGACCGCGAGACCGCCCTCGACATCCTCCGGCGGGCCGCGCCCGCGTTGCGTGAACGCTATGGCGTTGTGAGCGCCGGCCTGTTCGGCTCGGTCGCCCGCGGCGAGGCGGATGCGTTTTCGGACATCGATGTCGCCTTGACGTTCGCCGGGGGGCGCAGGACCGACGCCATGACGCTCTGCGGGGTGTCGGGCCTGCTGTCCTTTAGGCGGTAAAGCCGCCATCACCGGCGATAGCGCCCGCGTCGCGCGCGCCGTGAAGCACCCGGATAATGATCAGTTCGCGAGGGGTCGGGGTGTAATAGATCGCGTAGGTCCTGTGAAATTTCACCCGCAGACCTGCCGCGAGATCGGCCCGCGCGGGCCCAGACAACGGGAACGCCAGAAGCTGGTCGAATTCCGCCTGGATCGCGGCCACGAAGCGCGTCGCCGTCGCCTGCGAGGCTTCGAGCGCGAGATAGGCCCAAAGCTCCGCAAGGTCATCCTCGGCGGTCTCGGTCAGGCGGAGGGTGAGCGCGCCGCTAATAGCTTCCTCCCCCGCTCGACGATCCGGCCGGCGTCGAAGTCCTTGACCCGTCCGGCGGCGACATCGGCCAGCCCCTTGTCGATGTCGGCCTTCAGCGCCTCAAGCTCATGGAGCTGAATGGCTCGTTTGGATTTCCAGTCGCGCAAGGCTTCCCGGATGACCTCACTCGTGGAGGCATAGTCACCGCCCTCGACGGCGCCTTTGACGACAGCGGCCATGTCGGCCGGCATGGTGATGGTCATGCGCTCGATCGTGGACATGATGACGCCTCCGAAATGAGTCTGTTACTTAATCATACTTGTGAGGCGGGCGCCACGTGAGATTGCGGCGAGCGGGGAGTGTCCCGCTACACCCAAAGCCGCCGAGCCCCGACCCTCGCCGCCTACCACGTCTCCCGGAACGGTCGCACCTCGGCGAGGAACGACCAGGCGTCGCGCGGCTGGTGGGCCAGGTGGAAGACCTCGGCGGCGATCGCTGACGGCTGGATGAAGAACTCGTCCGGCGCGTCCTTCATCCGCTCGCGCTGCCAGGGCAAATCGATCACGGCGTCGATGACGAGATAGGCGACGTGCACGCCCTTGGGGCCGAGATCGCGGGCGATGGATTCGGCCAGGATGCGCTGGGCGGCCTTGGTCGGGGCGAAGCCGGCGAAATTGGCCCGGCCCCTCAGCGCCGAGGTGTTGCCGGTGACGATCAGGGCGCCCCCTCCCGCCTCCACCATGGCCGGCGTGGTCAGGCGGGCCAGGTGCAGCAGGGCCATGACATTGACGTCGAAATTGCGCTGCAGGACGGCCGGATCGATGTCGCGGAAGCTGCCGAAGGCGCCGCCCACGGCGTTGTGGACCACCACCTTGGCCGGGCCGAGCCGGGCGACCGCGGCCTCCAGCGCGGCGGGGTCGCCAACGTCGCAGGGGACGGCGATGGAGCCTGGAATCTCCGCCGCCAGGGCCGCGAGGCGGGCCGTGTCGCGGGCCAGCATGGCCACGCGGTAGCCGCCCTCGGCGAACCGGCGCGCCACCGACGCGCCCGTTCCGGGCCCCACGCCGGTGACGAGGGCCAGGGGTTTGGTCGCGGGGGCCATCACGCGGCCGCCCCGGCCGCCAGGCGCTCGCGCACGAAATCGAGCCGGTCGTTGCCGAAGAAGATGTCGTCGCCGACGAAGATGGTGGGCGAGCCGAAAACGCCGCGCGCGGCCGCGGCCTGCGTCGCCGCCGCCAGCGCCTCCGCG
>CAIQJF010000094.1 GCA_903872075.1 uncultured Caulobacteraceae bacterium
CCGCGACGGTGCGATGACTCTTCATGGCATTCGATTCCCGCTGACTTCCGGTCCCATCGCTGCGGAGTTAGACATGGCGCCTGGGGCAGGGCAAGCCGCCGCCCCTGAAGTCCCACCGGAGCTTCCGTGCAGGATACGCCCTGAATGTCATCATGGGATATATCAGACCGCGTAATGTGATGTACGCGCGCGCCGGGTACCAAAGTTGTTCCCGAGATATTTTCATCGTCTGGAAAGTCTATTATTGCCGGAATTTTGACTCCGTTTTCGTACCTTCTCAAGCTAAATTCCTTTTTTACAATTGTCCCCTCACCGGAACCCTTGTTGACAATAAAGAACGATGCGGACGCGTAGTTTCCCGGAGTTGGGCAAAGAAGTTGAAGGTCGCGGATAATGAAGGCCGGGCGTTGCGAAGCGAGGTATTGAAGGCGAGTGATACCGTGGCGTCGTTCGGCGAGGTCCGCCTCGCGGCCAGCCAACAGCATGTGCTTTTCCGCGATTTCCAGAGACTCCCTAAAGTCTTTCCCCTGTTGCTCCGCACCGCCGGCAAGTCGCTTGGTTTCAACCCAAAGACGCCAAGTGGACAGAGTAAGGCCCGCCGTGAAGACCAAGGTGAGCGTGGCACTGATCGCCATGATCCAATCCGTCACCTTGATCGGATCGGGTGGCGGTGGATTATTGGGACCACTGCTGGCTACGGGTTCGTTGGGTGTGGCGCTTGGGTTTTCACCGGCGGCAAGTACCGCTGGCTCGGTGGCGCGTTGGCCGTGGTCGGCGCGCTGTTGGGTGTCGGCTGCGGCCTTTGGCCGTTGTGGTATCTCAGCGGCCACTGACGTCGAGACAAAAAAGGTAAGCGCTATCAGTCCGCTTCGTGCAACCGCACGTTGTGCGTCCCAACAGCTTTCATTGCTGCGAAATAGAACCATGCCGGAAACGCCCCACGGTTGATCTCAACCGTCACCGACCGTTCGGATTCTGGCAAGCCGATTTGTGCTGATGCGTTCACGTATCGCCGTCACCGAGCCTCGCCCTGAGACATCTCCACGCCCGATTGAGGGCCGCAACCTCGCGGCGGACTTCGATGGCTTCGTTTGTCTCCAGGCCATGACGGAAGGCCCCGTTGCGTTCACCCTTCGGTGCGCCGGCCCGGCCGCCGTGCATCCGACACCGTGCCTTGCCGTGGATCGCTGGCGACAGGCACGGCCGCCCGCTCCGGGTCTTCGCCCCGCACCTCGGCGAGGTGTGCAAGGGCAATTGCGTGAGATTGCCCCTCGATTCCAGGGGTGGCCCCCCCGGCGTTGATGGTCCCGACAACGGCGTTTCCTCCAGGGTAGACGTGGACGTGTTGAACCTCGATGACCTGTTTTCCGGCGGATCGGATCTTCGCCAGGGCCTCCAGCTGGCGAACCTGAAGGCCGCCGAGCTTCACGGCGAGAGAGCCATTCGCCTCCAGCTGCGGGAGCATGTCAGCACCCACCGCGCGCCGCAGCATGGTCGCGGAGGCCTGCGACGTGTGCCAAACCTGCAACAGGATCAGCGTCTCGATTTCGCTTCTGGATTCGCTCGCGGCAATGAACGCGACGCCGTCGTTTATGGCCTTCACCCGTTCGTCATCGGTGACTCGCGCACCTGTCAGGCCGGGACCGTTCAACAATTGGTGCACGACGTCGTATGCGACATTTGTCGACTTCGTTCCGAGCGCCTGGCAAAGCCTGGCCTCAAACTCACCTTCGCCTTTGTTGCCAGGCCCCCTCGGATGGTGCGGCCGGATGCCGGCAGGCGTGGCGATGTATTGCGGCGTCGGCGGTAGGCCGGCCCGCGCGTCACGGAACAAGCGGAGCGCCGCCTGACCCGCCTCATGTAGAGGGTTGGCTACTTCGTCATAGGTGCGGCCGTGGGCGTCTCTCTCGATAGGCGGCGGCGTGGCCATGGGATCGGCCGGCGGTTTGGCCTGGCCCTTCGTCATGGCGCGCCCCGATCCGCAAGGCCGCCGACGTGATGCGACCCGTAGAGCGCGATTAGCGCGGCCTCGGCGCGGCCGTCGTGCTTCACCAGGGGCCAGTTTCCAGAATGGCGCGGCAAGAGCGCAGAGGCCCGTTGTCGGCTCACGTCCTTGTCGCCCTTCACCTTGAGGGCGGCCTTCCATGTCGCGGGCGTCACCAGCTCCACCGTCAGGAAATGCGCCGCCGCGACGCCGAGCAACAGGCCGAACGTCCGCCCGAACGAGAACGCGCCGACCGCACCCTCGCCGGGCCGCGTTCCGACTTGTTCGAGCCAGACCACCGGATTCCGCGGCGCCCAGGCGTCCACGATCCGCGCGAGGCTGTAGTAATCGACCACCGTTTTCCGGCCCTTGCCTGACCTCACCATGAAGGTCGGCACATCCTCGATATCGAGTGAGTCCGCTGCGGCGTCGTAGAGCGCGAGAGCGCCAGTGAGACCGGGATCAATTCCAAGGATCGGACGGCGCGCCTCGGCGAGGCGAGGGCGGTGCGGGACAGACAGGACACCCCCTAAAGGGGGTTGTCCCGTCCCGTCCCTCTCCGCAACGTCCCGCAGGGCCTCGGGAAGGGGGACAGAATGGGGCTTGTCCCTGATGTCTCTTTTGTCCCTCTCTGGAGTCAGAGCCGCCATATCCACCCCCCTTCGCTGTGAAGGCGGCGGGCTTGCCCCAGGTCTTCGAGCGCGCGCCCGAAGGTCTTTCGGCGAGTGTTGAGCCATGTAGCGCGCTCTGTTTTCGGGGCGTCGGCGTCGGGGTCCTCGCCGCCTTTCAGGCCCATATCGAACACCGCCTGGCGCAGCGCTTCGAGGCGGACGCCTTGGGTTCCGGGCTTCACGCCGGGCGCGAGAGGGACAGATTCCAGCCGTCCCGCATCGTCCAGACGGTCGAACGCGGCGAGGGTCAGCACCGCCGGCTGATTTAGGACCTTCTGACGCGCTTTTGTCTCTCTGGCGGGCGCGTCATCGTAGGCGATCACGGCCGATGTCACTTCGTCGCCGTCCCCGTCGAAGCCGAGAGAAACCGACTTCAGGGAGATCGCGAACCGCTGTCCGTCCTCGCCATCCTTCAGCTTGGCGACCTTCCCGACCCGGATTTCGCCGCCCGCGTCCTGAGACTCGCGGGACAGCATCACCACGCAATCCGCGCCCGCGAACTGGCCAGACCAGCCGCGAATGCCGCGCGTTTCGTCCTTGCCGGTATGGCTGACGATCAGCACGAAGGCCCCGACCTCGGCGGCGACCCAAGACACGTTCGCCAGCACCGAAGACATATCGGAGCCCGCGTTCTCATCACCGCCCGGCATTGATGCCGCCAGGGTGTCGATGACCACCAGCCCAAGGCGGACGCCGCGACCGTCGAAGTCATCGGCGGCGATCCGTAGCTCGGCCGCCAAGTCTTCGACCTCCTCGCGGTTCCGAATGTTCGGGGCTTGGCCGATCAATTCGAACGGAAGCCCGCGCCGGCCGTTCTCTCGCTTCCACGCTTCGACCCGGCGGCGGACGCCGTTGGGGGCCTCGGCGGCGACATAGACCACGCCGCAGGCGGTGGTGCGGTGGTCCAGTATCGGCGCGCCCTCGGCGATGCGGAGTGACCAATCGAGCGCCAGGAACGTCTTGTATGACCCGGAAGGCCCGGCGAGGAATCCGAAGCCCTCCGAGGGGATAAGGCCCTTGGCCAGATCGCGAGACTGGCGCGGCGTAATGGCGTCGAAGGGCTCGCGTTGGAAGCGCGGTTCACGTGGGAAAGTGACCTCAGACATGGGCCTTCCCCGTCGCAACATCGTTCCAATCGAAGTCCTGAGGGGCGGGCGTGATCGTGACCTCGCACCGCGACCTAAGCCGCTCGGCCAGGACGTGAGCGGCCTTCAGTCCAGCCGGATCGCCGTCGGCGGCGATGACCAGCCGGCGAACGCGAGCCGGGGGCGTGAACGCCTCAAGGTTGGCGGTCCCGAGCGTTGCCCAGGTCGCCACGCCTTCGAACTCTTGGAAGCTCGCCGCCGTCTCCAGGCCCTCCGCCAAGGCCAGGGAGGCGCCGGCCTCTGCGAGGCGCACCGCGCCGCCTGTCCCTGTCAGCGTCCCGAAGGTCGCGCGGCCCGTTCGCCGCCCGCCGTCCGGGGCGAGATACGTGCACTGGATTCCGCACGGCTCGCCCGTCATCGACCGCGCGAGGGCGACCACCGCCGGGGCCGTGGACCCGCTGGCATAGCCGCGCGGCGCGTTCGGGTGGAACGCCAGATCGGCGGGAATCCAACCGATTGACCTCGCCTCAAGGTAGCGGGCGCCGAGGGTCTCAGGGATGGCCACACAAGCCCGCCAGACCGCCTCACAGAAGGCGAGCCGGTCGCGCCGCTCTTGTCGGGCCTGTCCCTCTCTCTGACGTCGCGCGCGCTCCCATGCGGCCTTATCGAGGCGCTGCGCGGCGTCGCGTTCGATGCCGAGGAACTCAGCGCAAGCCGGGAAGGGGTCGCCCGCGAAGGAGTGCACCACCGCGCGGCCATCATCGGTCAACCTGACGCTAAGACTGCGATCTTGGCGACTATGGCCAGGGCCAGGGCCGACCCAACGGCGTCCGTCGTCGTAGAGGGCCCCGCCGTGGCGCTGGACGATCTCGCGAAGGTCAAACATTCGCGCGCCCCGTGGCCAGAGTGTCGGCCAAGCGATACGCGAAGGTCGCCGCTGATCGCAGGCCCTCGCGGCTCGCAAGGCGAAGCAGTGCGGTTTCGGCGAGCCACCGCAACAGCGCGGTTTGCTCATGCGGCGCGGTGACTTCGAGGGCCTCGCGAATCTCGCGGGCGAGTCCCGACGTGATTGCGCCTCGCTGTTGAAGTGCGAAGCTCGGTGGGGTAATCTCTGAGGTGTTCCAGTTACTAAGCCGAACAATCTCAGAGCGCCCGCCGTTGCCCCCGGCGGGCGTTCGTCTGTGCGGGGCCATCGATCAAGCCGCCTCGGCGATCTTGGACGCGATCCAGGCCGCGACCGTGGATTCGGGCCACGCGACGCGGTTCGCCGAGATGCGGATCGGCTTCGGGAACTCATTGCGACCTACGGCCGCGTAGAGGGATGCCCTCTTGAGGTTCGTCCGCTCCATCACGGCCGGCAGGGCAAGTAGGCGTTCAGCTATGGAAAGATCGGCGTTGCCGAGCATGAATTCCTCACTTCCATCCGACCCCCAACGGATCGGAATGGAAACAAGGTTACGAGCGGCGTTATTTTCGCCTAGACAAGGTCAAGCCTGTCTTCACGGTCAAATCAGCCCTGATCTTGCGACTTTTTTCGCAAATCGGCCCATAGTGGCTTTAGGTGATGACGGATTGTGCTCTGGCTCGTTTTGATCCCAAGGGTCTCATCGTTCAAAAGCATGTCTGCGACAGCATTCGGGGTCAGCTTTGGGTTGCGATCCTTCAGGGACCGACCCAACTCCCGGATACGTTCACCGATGAGGCGCTTTGCGGCGGCTCCCGACGCCGAAAGGTCTTGCCCGTCTTCAACCTTGCGCAGGGCGGCTGGCAGAGCCTCGGCTTTGGCGATCAGCTTTGCCATCGCGGCGCCGGCGAGGATGAAATCTTGCATCGCCAAATCGCGCCCTGCTTGCGTCGCAAAGTCTATTTCAGTGCTTAAGCGGGGAAGCAGGACTTCCGGCGCGTCAACGGAGTGACGGGCGACCCTTGCGCTTCTGCCAATGGCGGTTCCAATGGCCGCGCCCGCGTCCGCCATTGCCAGGATTATCTTGTCGCAGATTTCCACCCGCCATTGCTCCATATGACCCGCAGCGGGCTCGGCGATGGCCAGAAGTTGGGCAGCCGCAAAAGCCTGACCCCAGATAGTGCGAAGAGGGGAGAGCGCCGGATCGTCATCCAGCACTTCGACGTGAAGCGCGGCGGCTCGCGCTCGAAACTCTGCCCAGGCGTTGCGGGCGGCATCGCTAGTGCGTTTCCGTTGATCGCTCATACCACGGCCGCCCTTAGCGGTGTCACCGTCCCCCGGGCCAATCGGCCATGCGTCACGAACTCCGCCCAGGCTTCCATGAGCTTGCGCCGCTTTTCCAGGGCGTCGCCGCGTCGATAGGCGCGCTCGACCGCATCACCAACGACGTGCGCTAGCGCCGCCTCAGCCAATTCGCGAGGGAAGGTCGAGGCCTCGCCCGCCCAATCGCGGAAGGACGACCGGAAGCCGTGCGGCGTGATCGGCGGACGTTCGACGCCGAGCGCGCGGATCAGCAAGGCGCGAAAGGCGTTGGTCGAGAGCGGGCGATCCTTCGCCTTGCCCTTGGCAGGCCCTGGAAAGACAAACTCGCCGACTCGGCCGAGAGCGGCCTTTTCGAGGATTTCCACTGCGCGCGCTGAGAGCGGAACGCGATGCTCACGCCCGGCCTTCATGCGGTTGGCCGGGATCGTCCAAACCTTCGCGGCGAGATCGACCTCCGACCACCGCGCGCCGAGCACCTCGCTTGTCCGGGCGGCGGTCAGAATCAGGAATTGCAGGCCGAGCGCGGCCATGGCCTCACGCTCGCGCAGGTCCGCAACGAAGGCCGGAACCTCGGCGAAGGGCAGGGCGGCATGGTGGCCGCGCGATAGCTTCGGCCGGCCGGGCAAGTCGTGTTCGAGGTTACCCCGCCAATGGGCGGGGTTTTCTCCCGAACGCCAGCCTTTGGCCTTGGCGGCGTCGAGGGCGCGCTCGATGCGGCCACGCACCCGCGCGCAAGTCTCGGCGCGATCCTCGGCGAGGGGCCGCAGCACGGCGAGAACGTCCTCGCGGGTGACTTGATCGACCGGCTTCGCGCGGATGGCCTTGCAATGCGTCTCAAACGAGAGGCGCCAGCCCGCGATGTGTTTCGCGCTACGCGACTTCTTTTCGATCACCGCGAGCAAATCATCAGCGACGCGACCGAAGGTCCGATCCTCAGCCTTTACCGCCGCAACGGCCGCCGCAGCCTCGGCGAGCCGCTCGCGCTCGGCAAGAGGGTCCACGCCGTCCTTGATCAGCCGTTGTGCATCGACCGCCCGCGCCCGCGCCTCGGAGAGGCCCACCGCCGCCGGATCGGCCTTCCGGCCGGGCGCGCGGCCGAGGCCCATATCACGGACGCGGCCACCGTCGCCGCGATAGCGCAGCAGCCAGGACCGGGCGCCGGTTTCCTTGACGATCAAATACAGGCCGCCGCCATCCGCGTAGCGGCCAGGTCCGATATTGCGGACGAACTTGTCGCTCAGGGCGGTTGTGACTTGCTTTGGCATCGAGCCGTTCCCCTTTCCGCGTTCCCTTTTCCGTTCCCTTCAAAAAATATGGAACCGCGCGGACCCGCTTGGACAGTTATGGACTGACCCGCGTTCGGCCGCAAGGAAAGCGCTGGAAAGACAAGGGTATTTGGCGACGCGTTCGGATCGGCGTGGACCCGGTTAGATGGGGGGTTGCGCGGACTGCGTCACCGCCACTTTCCAATGTGTACCCATCGAAGACGGCGGTGGCGTCTCGCACCTGATAACCAAGTAACAGCACCAGCCAAACGGATTGTCGAGAAGCTGGAGTGTTTTTGACCCAAGTCGATGTAGCCGTGGCCGCAGCGTCTGAGGCCAGGCGAGATCCGCATGACGGCCAATCCCACGTCGGGGACTGTAGCGGCGCGGTCCTTCCCCAGAAATCGCCTTCGCGCGTGGGGCCCTCATAGCGGCGGGGAGTCGAGCGATGTATCCTAAAATGTGAATTTATATACAACAGTATAGTATTAATACGTAATTGCTGAGACTTGCTAATCGGCCGCTGCGCGGAGTAGCTTAGTAACCTCAGTAATCCTCTTGAATGCCGTTCACCATGAAGTTCAACCTCCTTGCCGCGGCGTCGGCGGCCCTCATCGCAGCTTTGGCCACGGGCGCTCATGCCCACCCGCACGCGCCCCCGCCGCCCGTCGTCTATTTCAAAGTGGCGGACGATGCGTCCGGTGCGAAGGTCATGCTGACCGCCGCCAAGGACGCCACTTTGTCATACGGTTCCGTTGCGGCCGCGAATGACGTGTCCATCGGCGTGACGGGTGCGGCCGACTTCGCCAACGGGTTTGCGTCGGTCAAACCGGTGCACGGCGGGATGCTGACCGACCTGGTCTTCACGCCATACAACCCGCACGAATTCACCGGCTTCTCGTTCCGTGGGCAGGATATCGCCTCGAACCAGACCGTTACGGTCACCGTCACCGATGCTGAGGGCCATGCGCCGCAGGTTTTCAGCTTCAATGTGGAAAATAAGAACGAGGACTTTGATCGCTTCGGTATCGTCTCCGCGGTTTCAGGCGAGACGATCCAGTCGGTGGCTATTCATCTTCAGAGCGGCTTCAAGCTGGTTAAACAGTTCGAATTCGTGTGCGGCGGCGGCGGTGGCGATCACGGCGACCGTGAGGACGGCGGCGGCCTTTGCCAAGGTGGCGGCGGCGGATTTACTGGCGGCGCCGTGCCGGAGCCGGCGTCCTGGGCGCTGATGCTTGTGGGCGTGGGCGGGCTCGGCGTATCGCTGCGTCGGCGCCGCGCGATGATGGCGGCGGCCTAACCCACTGCCTGTTGCGGTGTCCGGGCCCACGGCCCGGCTGCCACGTCGAAATTACGGCCCGCAGCGGTGACGCTGCGGGCCGTTGGTTTTTGGGCTGTCTGCCTGTCGGCGAGCCTGCTGCGAGAGGCTAAAGACGCTGCTCTCCGCGCAGCAGCCGGCCGGGTGTTTCGCCGGTCCACTCGCCGTTCTGAAAGGTGACCGCGCCCGACTTCATGGTCGCGCGGTAGCCGTGCGCCTTCTGAAGCAGGCGAACCCCGCCGGCCGGGAGATCCTGAACGATTTCCGGCGGACCGAGATTCAGCCCGTCCATATCGATCAGATTAATGTCGGCGAGATAGCCGGGCGCGATGACGCCCCGGTCGTGCCAGCCCACATGCCGCGCATTTCGCTGGGTGTAACCGTGAACCAGCGATTCGAGCGGAATGGTCCGGCCGGATTTGCTGCCCCGGCTCCACAGAGCGATCGTCGTGGTGGGGAAACTGCCGTCGCAGATCGTGCCGCAGTGCGCGCCGCCGTCGGACAGCCCGTAGAGCGTATGGCTGGAGGTCATCATGGCGTAGGTGTCTTCGAGATCGCCGCGGGCATAGTTGATCAACGGCATGTAGATCAGCCGGCGACCGCCATCCTCCATGAACACGTCGTAGGCGTGTTCGGCGACGTCCTTGCCCAGTCGCGCCGCTTCGGCTGCCAGCGACGCGTCGGCGGACGGTTCGTAGTCCACCGGGTCCGTCATCCGGAACATCCGTGTGAAGCCATGTGCCAGCATTTCCGCGAACCCGCTGTTATGCGCCGCGCCATGTTCAGCGATCATCTGGGCCTTCACTGCCGGATCGGCCAGATAGGCGAGGCGTTCGGGGACCGACATTGTGTGGGCGATCCGACGATAGGTCGGCGTCAGGAGGAAGGGATTGGTGGTCGCCGAGAAACTCAGGATCGCGCCGATCGGGCGCGGGGCGACCTGGGCGCTGACATCGAGGCCGTCGGCGTTCATGGCGCCTATCTCGCCGAAGATGTGACGCCAGCGATCAGGAGCATCGTCGGTCTGCTGCACCGTGAAGGAGAGGCGCCTGCCGGTGACGGACGCCAGATGACGGATGAGGGCCAGTTCGGCCGTCGCGAACTCCGTGTCAGCGGTCAGATAAGCGTCTGATATCAACTGCATGACACCCTTCCCGGAGCGGCGAAGCGCGCCCGCGATGCCGGTCAGCTCGGCCTCGGATGCTGTCAGTGTGCCGATGCTAGCGCCGCCCCGCGCCCGGTGCGCGTAGGTGCGCGAGGTGGAAAAGCCCAGCGCGCCGGCTTCCAGAGCTTCGAACGTCAGACGCTCCATCTCCGAGATCTCCGCGTCCGTCGGATCTTCCCGGTGGTCCGCGCCGCGATCGCCCATCACATAGGCGCGCAGAGCCGCATGCGGCATGTGGGCGCCGAGATCGACGGCGAACTTCCGCCGGCTCAGGGCGTCCAGGTAGTCCGGGAAACTCTCCCAATCCCAGGTCAGTCCCTCCGCGAGCGCCGTGCCGGGGATGTCCTCGACACCTTCGAGAAGGGCGATCAGGAACTCATGCTTGTCGGGGCGGGCCGGCGCGAAACCCACGCCACAGTTGCCCATGGCGGCTGAGGTCACCCCATTGATCGAGGAGGGGGCTAGCAGGGCGTCCCAGGACACCTGACCGTCGTAGTGGGTGTGGATGTCGACGAAGCCCGGCGTGACGTGAGCGCCGTCGGCGTCAAGCGTCCGCGCAGCCGTCCCGGAGACCTCGCCCACCGCGGCGATCATTCCGTTCTTGATGCCGACGTCGCCCCGATAGGCGGGCGCGCCGGTGCCGTCGACGATCGTACCGTTACGGATGATGGTGTCGAACATTCTTCTTTTCCCTATTCGGCGGCCATGAGGGTGGGGGCGGCAGGAGCAGGCTTGCGGCCGCGCACCAGTTTGCCGGGGAGAGCGCCGGTGGGTTGGCCTTCCCGGTAGATGATCTGACCGGATTTGATCGTGGCGACATAGCCGTCGGCGTGCTGCATCAGGCGTCGCGCGCCGGTGGGCAGGTCATAGACCATGTGCGGCGCATGGAGGCGGAGCCGCTCGAAATCTATGATGTTCACGTCCGCGAGATATCCTGGTTTCAACAGCCCCCGGTCGTAGAGGCCCACCGCCTCCGCCGTGTCGCGGGTCTGGGCCCGGATGACCTCGGCCAGATCCAGTTTCGGACCGCGCACCCGGTCGCGGCACCAGTGAACCAGCATGGTGGTAGGCAAGCTCACGTCGCAGATCGCACCCACGTGGGCTCCGCCATCCGAGAGGCCGCTCAGGGTGTTCGGGTTTTCCAGCATAGCCCGGACGTTCTCAAGGCTGCCCTCGGTGTAGTTGGCCAGGGGGAAGAACAGGAAGGCGCGACCCTCGTCTTCCAGCATGGCGTCGTAGACCAGCTCATCTGGGTTCACCCCCAGGGCCTTGGCGCGCAGGCCCAGGCTGTCGGCCGGATCGGGCTCGTAGTTCGGCGGGTCGCCCAGTTCGAACATCTTGTGGTGCGCGCCCGCCAAGGCGTTGATGAAGGGGTGATCCCGTAGCGGCGCCTCGGCGATCAGCCGGGCCCGGAAGGCTGGATCGCGCAGGTTCGCGACCTTCTCGGCCAGCGGGAGGTCCTTGATCGCCTGGTAAGAGGGCCGAGACACGAAAGGATGCACTGAACCTTGAAGCCCAAGCATCAGGCCGACAGGCCGGCCGGCGACCTGCGCCTTCATCTGAATCCCGTCCGACACCGCTGCGTCCAGCCGATCCAGCAGGGCGCGCCAGCGATCCGGAACGACGTCCGCCTGCACGAGGCTGAACGTCAGTTGCTGGCCGGAAACCTGGGTGAGTTCGCGCATCAGCGCGAACTCTTCGTCGATGTCCGCGAAGTCGGAGGCAACCTGAATCACGCCCGAGCCCGCGTCCCGCAGGCCTTCGGCGATGCCGATCATCTCTTCCCGGGCCGCGCCCAGGGTCGGGGTCAGATCGCCGTCGGCGGTGCGGTGAATGAGTGTCCGGCTCGTGGAGAACCCCAGGGCGCCGGCTCGCACGCCGTCGCGCACCAAGGTTCGCATCTGGGCGATCTCTTCGGCGGTGGCGGTCTCTCGCTTGGCGCCCCGCTGGCCCATCACATAGACGCGCAGGGCCCCGTGAGGGATCTGGGCCGCCACGTCGATGTCACGCGGAAGTCCATCTATTGCGTCCAGATACTCCCCGAAGCTTTCCCACTTCCAACTGAGACCCTCATGGAGCGCCGCCCCCGGAATGTCTTCAACGCCTTCCATGAGGCGGATCAGGGTGTCGTGATCGGCGGGGCGGGCGGGCGCAAAGCCGACTCCGCAGTTCCCGGCCAGGATTGTCGTGGCGCCCAGGGTCGAGGATGGCGTCATCCGCTCATCCCAGGTCATCTGGCCGTCGTAGTGGGTGTGGATATCCACCCAACCTGGCGTGACCATGAGGCCGGAGGCGTCGATTTCCTGATCGCCGACCCAGTCACCGGCGCCAACGCCGACGACAAGACCGTCTCTGATCGCGACGTCCGCGATGAAAGGCGCGCCGCCGGAACCGTCGAAAACGGTCCCGCCACGAATGACGAGATCGGCCTGCGCCATGTTCGTTCCTCCCCACAAGGCGATTTGGGCGCACGATAGGGCGCCGTGGCATGATCCGAAACGACAAAACGGACGTCGGCGGTCGGGCCCCCGGGGTTGACGCTGCGGCCGTCGGCGGCGGACACGGTCGCTCGTGCGGGCGAGCGCGCGCTTCTGTGGAGAATCACTTGGCCAAACGTCCTTCGGCGACGCGCGCGCGGCGGCCGCCACCCGGCCGCACAGGCGATGCTGCTCAGGCAATTGCACGCCTATCTCAGTGCGTTCGTGGCGCCGGCGGTACTGTTCTTTGCCCTCACCGGGGCCGTGCAGCTTTTCAGTCTGCATGAGGCGCACGGCGACTATCAGCCGCCGCCGTTGATCGAAAAGCTTGGCATGGTGCACAAGGACCAGAAGTTCGCCCTGAAGCCGAAACGGCGTCCGGCGCTCGCGCTCGGCGCGCCGGTGTTGCGCCACGATGCGGAGCCGGCCTCTGGCCCAACGCACGACGAGGGCGACTGGATCGCTCCGGCGAAGGCGCCGCCCGCGGATGGTCCCCGCGTGCGCGAACTGGCGCTCAAGTGGGTGTTCCTGGCGGCCGCCCTCTCGTTGACGGCCTCGACCCTTCTGGGACTCTGGATGGGGTTCACTCAGAACAGACGGAAGTGGTGGCTCATCGTCCTGTTTCTGGCCGGCGCGGCCATACCCGTCGCCATTCTTGCGCTCTGAGACTATCGTGGTGGTGTCCGCGACGGCCTAGGATGGCTCGCCGGTCGGCGAGACCACGGAAAGTGACCCATGGCCACCCTCGGGAGGGCGCTGAACAGCGGCGGTGACAGACCAGGACGTCAGGCGGCGTTCGGGTTCATCTTCATCAGCGCCGTGACCAGCGCCATGTCGATCGGGATCATGGTGCCGATTCTTCCCAATCTGCTCAAGCAGTTCACGTCCGGCGACACGGCCGTGGCTGTCGAGTGGAACGTCGTCTTCGCCACCTGCGGTGGCCTGATGAGTTTTCTCGCCGGTCCGGTGCTCGGTTTGCTGGCCGACCGTTGGGGGCGACGGCCGGTCCTGCTGATCTGCCTGTCCGGCCTCGGCCTCGACTTTCTCTTCATGGCGTTCGCCCCGAGCCTGGCATGGCTCTTTGTCGGGCGGCTGATCAGCGGCGCGACGTCCGGCGTTTTCTCCACGGCGAACGCCTATGTGGCGGACGTGACGACGCCGGAGAACCGGGCCAAGGCGTTCGGCTGGATGGGCGCCGCATTCAACGTCGGCTTTCTCGCCGGCCCCGCCATCGGCGGCCTCCTTGGTCAGGTAAATCTGCGTCTGCCGTTCACGGCCGCCGCCGCCCTGACTTTGGCGAACGCGGTCTACGGCGCTCTCATCCTGCCGGAGTCCCTCAGCCCGGAACGCCGGACGCCGAGGTTCGTCATGGCGCGGGCCAATCCCATCGGATCTTTGAAGCTGTTGCGATCGCAGGAGGGGCTGGCGGGCCTGGCCGGCATCTACTTCCTCAATCAACTGGCCCAGATGGTCTGGCCCGGCGTCTTCGTCCTCTACACGGGATACCGATACGGCTGGACCCCGGGTGTGGTGGGGATGACCATGATGGCCGGCTCGCTCATGGGGATTTCCGTGCAGAGCTTCATCGTTGGACCGGTGATCCGCCGCTATGGCGAGCGCGGCGCCATGATCGCGGGAATCTGCGCCGCGACAGCCGCGTTCATCTGGTACGGCGTCGCGCCCAGCGGGCTTGCCTATTGGGCGGGCATGCCGGTGAGCTGCCTCGCCGCCTTGCTGCTTCCAGGATTGCAGGGACTGATGAGCCATCGGGTCAGCTCCGACGAGCAGGGACAGCTTCAGGGCGCCAATCAAAGCATGGCCGGCTTGGCGTCGGTCTTCGGTCCGAGCCTGTTCGGATTCTCCTTCGCCTGGGCGGTCCGCAATCCGTCCGCGCATATGCCGGGTCTGCCCATGCTGGGCGCGGCCCTGGTCATGGCGCTGTGCCTCCTGCTGGCTCTGCGCCTCAGGCTGGGAAAAGCCGGGGTCGTCTAGGCAAGCGAGCCGACAATCGAGGCCCGCTGAGAGAGTTCGATCCAATTCCCGTCGGGATCCCGCACCATGGAGATTCGGGCGGTCTGGCCGAGGGTGACCGGCGCCATGGCCTCCCGGCCGCCGGCCGCCAGGACGCGGGCATGTTCGTCGTCGACCTTGAACACCTGGAACGTGATGTAACGCCAGCCGGCCCCTGGCATCTGGGCGTCATCGGGCGCACCGGCATCCTCATTGAGAAGGAGGAGTGTTTCACCGGCGCGGAAGGCGGCGCCGGCGGCCTCCGTGGGTTCTTCAGCAAGCCCCAGCGCGTCGCGATAGAACTGGCGGTGCGCCGCCAGGCTTCGCACCGCCAGTCGTACGCCGATCTGGCTCACCTCGTCCGTCCCGGGCGGGACCAGCCGCACACGATTGCCTTCCGGATCCGCGAGGTCGCGAGGAGCCGAGAGGCCAGGGCGGGCGATGATCAGTTCGCGATAGCCACTCGGGGGATTGGCGGGGAGGGGATCGGCATTGTGGTTGATCTTCAGGACCGAGCCGTTGGCGTCGTGACGGTGCTGGTCATGGCCGCGGCGAATTTTGAGCAGGTGATCGAACGGTATGCCCGCTTCGCCCTGCCAGAACGCCAGCATGGGAGCGAGGTCGTTGGTGGCGAGGCCGATATCGACCCTTGGTTTAGCGAGATCCATGAGCTTTCGACGCCTTTCCTTTCGACCGAGCGCACGTCATTAGCCTAGTCGGGCGCCCGAATGGCGCGTGAGGAAGGCAAGGCGATGAAAGCGGCGGTCTATTACGAGAACGGTGATCCTGACGTCCTCAAATATGAGGAAGTCCCCGATCCGGAATGCCACCCCAAAGGGGTGCTCATCAAGGTGGAAGCCATCAGCATTGAGGGTGGCGATACGCTGAACCGCTGGCGCGGGGCCCTTGTCACCCGTCCCCACATCGTAGGCTACCAGGCGGCGGGTGAAATCATCGAGGTCGGGGCGGAGGTGTCGAACCTGAGGGTCGGGCAGAAAGTCGCAACCACCGGCGCGTTCGGCTCGCATGCCGAACTTCGCGCCGTGCCCGCGCGCACCGCTTGGCCGATCCCCGAGGGGTTCGACTCCAGGTTCGCGTCCGTCATTCCGGTGACATTCGGCACGGCCGATGACTGTCTATTTGAATTTGGTCGCCTGAAGGCTGGTGAAACGGTCCTGGTGCAGGCGGGCGCCAGCGGCGTGGGCGTGGCCGCGATCCAGTTGGCCAAGCGGGCGGGCGCCATCGTCCTGGCGACGGCGTCGAGCGACGAACGTCTTGACCGGCTTAAGGCTTACGGTCTGGACCACGGGATCAACTATCGAACTCACGACGTGGTTGAGAGCGTCATGCGTCTGACGAACAACAAAGGCGTGAATCTGGTCGTGGACAGCGTGGGTGGCTCGACGCTGCAGGGATCCATTCTGTCGCTGGCCTATCGCGGGCGCGTGTCCATGGTCGGTGCGGCGGGACGCGAGCCGATGCAGGTGGACGTGTCGTCCATGATGGGCGGCAACCGCTCCCTGTCGGGTGTCTTTCTCGGCGCCGAGATCGCGACGGATCGCGTCTACAACAACATCCAGAGATTGATCGACGACGCGGCGCGGGGTGACCTTCAGGTGGTGATCGATCGCACGTTCCCGCTCTCGGCCGCGGCGGAGGCGCACGCCTATATCGAGAGTCGGCACGCGGTGGGGCGGGTTGTGCTGATCCCGTAATGGGATCGCCCGCGGTCTAGGGTTTCGAGGGTTTACGGCCGCCGCCCTTGGAGGCTGATCCGCCTTTACGGCCGGCGTCGGCCGCCAGTCCGCGATTTTGAGCGAAACTGCGTTTGTCGCTGGGGACGCTGGCGCCCCCACGGCGGGCGATCTCGCGGCGGCGTTCAGGGTCCATGGCCGCGAATCCTCGTCGGGCTGCCTTGGCCGGCTCTTCAGTCGGGCTGCTCATCGTGTCGCTCCTGTTGGACCCCGCACCGTCCGGGGATCGGAGGGCGGGTGAATGACCCGATCCGCTGGGGCGCTGGGAGGCATTCCCTTCCCTAACGCACCAGGGGCGCATTCGGTTTCCAACAAAGTTGCGTCAGCAAAGACTTATGATTTGAATGATTTGCAGCTCATCCCGTTCTGTGCGTCTCCCGTACGGGGCAATGTCGACTCTCAGGTCAAAGCGACACGGCCCGCGGCCATCGGGAGGGTGACGCGGGCGCTCAAGCCACCTTGCGAAAGATTGCGCAGGACGACATCGCCGCCGTGACTGCGCGCGACGGCGCGCACGACGGCCAGTCCCAGGCCGATCCCGCCGGTTTCACGGCTGCGAGACGTCTCCAGGCGGTGAAAAGGTTCGAAGACCCTTTCGATCTCGCTCTCGGGCATTCCGGGCCCGTCGTCATCGACTTCTATGACGGCCATGCCGCCGTCGGTGAACACGCGAGCCCGGGCGCAAACGCCGTACTTGAGGGCGTTGTCCACGAGATTGGCCACAAGCCGTTTCAGCGCCAGCGGATCACCATCGATGACGACCCGGTCGGCCTGCTGCACGGACGCGGAGGCGCCCGTAAGCGCGGCCTCATCCATCACCGTCTCCACCAGCGAGGCCACTTCCAGTCGTAGCCGCTCGCGAGGCAGAGCTGCGTCGCGCACAAACCCCAGGGTCGAGGCGATCATGGCTTCCATCTGGTCGAGATCAGCAGCCAGTTTGTCGCGCAGCGGTTCCGGCACAGCCTCGATTCTGAAACGAAGCCGCGTCAGAGGTGTGCGCAGATCATGGGCGATCGCCCCGATCATGCTGGTCCGGTCTTCGACATATCGACGCAACCGGTCCTGCATCTGGTTGAACGCGGCCACAGCGGCGAGGACTTCCGCCGATCCGCCTATGTCCAGCGGCGGCGCCCCAGGGTCGCGGCCAAGGCGTTCGGCCCCGGCGGCGAGAGCCGTGATCGGCGCCGCCAGCCGGCGTGAAAAGGCCCAGGCGAGGGGGGCGACCGCGACCACGGCGACGGCGAACACGAGCAGCAGACGTTTCTGCCAAGGGTCCAGCCCAAAAGCGCTGCGAGGTTCAACGACAAGCCAGCGGCCGTCGTCTTGGCGGACGGCGACCTGGAAGCGGCCGAAGAGTAACGGTTCGCCGCCGGCCATCTCACGGCGGGGTGGCCGTTCGCCCGGACCGTCAGCGAACGCCACGATCCTGGGTCCGTGTTGGTACACGATAATCGAATTGGGGCTGAGGCCCAGGTTCCGGGCGAGGGCGTCCCGAACCATCAGCCGATGGCGGCCTTCCGTCTCCAGGGCAGGGGGCTCGTTCTCCATATGGGCGACGAGCGGAGGTTCCTTCGATTCCGGCGTCGTCTCGGCGTCCGCGCGGATCGTTCTCGCGACGTCATCGACGGTGTAGACGTTGGGCGGCGGCGGCGGCGGCAGGCTCAGGATAACGACCACGATCGCTGTCTGGGCGGCGATCAGCGTCGCAATCACCAACCCCAGGGTCTGCGCGAACAGGGGCAGGGACCTTGGCCACCTCATGCGATTCGCGTGACCTTGGGTGTGAAGATGTAGCCCTCGCTGCGTACCGTGCGGATCAACTCAATCTCTCCGCCGCTGTCTTCCAGCTTCCGGCGCAGACGGCTGATCTGAACATCGATGGCGCGATCAAACGCGTCCGATTGAGGCCCCCGCGCGAATTCGAGGAGTTGATCGCGCGTCAGCACCCGCTGCGGTCGTTCGACGAACGCCCGCAGGAGCGAGAACTCTCCGCTGGACAGGTTCACCACGACGCCCTGCGGGGAGCGAAGCTCATGCCGGACCAGATCCAGACGCCAGCCGGCGAACTCGCAGGCCGCGCCAAGTGTTTCATCCAAGGCCCGGGGTTCACGTCGCCGACGCATGACAGCGCGGATTCGGGCCAGTAGTTCGCGGGGGTTGCAGGGTTTGGCCAGGTAGTCGTCCGCTCCCAGCTCAAGGCCGATGATACGGTCGGTCTCCTCGCCCATGGCGCTGAGCATGATGACGGCGGGTCCATCCGGGCGGGCCAGGCGACGACAGATCGAGAGGCCGTCTTCTCCGGGAAGCATCAGGTCAAGAACGACGAGATCCGGGCGCTGTTTCGCCATCGCGCGTTCCATTTCCCGGCCGTCACCGGCGGTGTCGACCGAAAAACCGTGGCGGGTGAGAAATTCCGACACCACGTCGCGAATCCCGGGATCGTCGTCGACCACCAGAATGTGATCTTGTGGAACTTCATCGTCCATCGTCATGGCCAGGGCGCTCGTCATCCGTCGGGGATAGAGCAGGGTTCCGGCGCTGTAATGTCGTGACTGTAACACGCCCGAAACAGTCGCGCTGACCGCGCTTTCATCGCTCGTTGGCGGTGAGTTTCAGGGCGGGCCCTCCGAGAGCGCCATGTCCGACACGAAGGGATTTGTGCGGCGCTCCCGGCCGAAGGTGGACAGCTGTTCGTGGCCCGGCACGAAGGTCACGTCATCGCCCAACGGCCAGAGTTTGCCGGTGATTGAGGCGATCAGCTCGTTGTAGTTCCCGCGCGGGAAATCCGTCCGGCCCACCGAGCCGGCGAACAGCACGTCGCCGACCTGGGCGAAGCGGCCCTCCCGGTGGAAAAACACGACGTGGCCGGGGGTGTGACCCGGACAATGGTACACCTCGAACTCGGTGTCCCCGAGCGTGACCCTGTCCCCATCGTGCAGCCATCGGTCGGGCGTGAAATTGCGCGCGTCCGCCACGCCGTAGCGCGCGCCGCTCTGTTCAATCTGGTCGATCCAGAACTGGTCGTCGGGGTGCGGGCCTTCGATCGGCGCGCCGGTCGCATCCTTGAGCGCGGCCGTGCCGCCCGCATGGTCCATGTGGCCATGGGTGATCCAGATCTTCTCAAGGGTAAGGCCCTGTTGCCGCAACACGTCGAGCAGCCGGGGAACATCGCCGCCTGGATCGATGATTGCCGCCTTCTTGGTCTTCACGCACCAGACGATCGTGCAGTTCTGCCGCAACGGTGTCACCGGAACGACCAGCGCCTTGATGGGCGGTTCCTGAGTGGCCTGATCGTCCATGAGGTAAGTCCTTCTGATCTTGGCGTTGGTTCTAGTGGTCCTTGCGTCGGTGCAAAAGCGCGATCTCCAGCCAAGCAGTCCTGACTTTGGCGATGGCGTGATCTAAGGGTGCGGAAACGAGCAGAACCTCGAGGGAGACGTTATATGGCGCGATTTAACGGCGGCGGGCTCGCCGCCTTCCTGGCCGGGGTGTTGCTTGCCGCGACGGCCACGGGTTTGCGGGCCGAGAGCGCATCGGCCGCCGCCGCTGCGGCTGTCGCCGATCCAGCCCGCCCCGCAGCGGATACGGCCCTCGATTCGGCCCGCCACCCCGGCGAGATTCTGGCCTTCGCCCGGCTTCGGCCAGGTCAAACGGTTGTCGATTTCTTTCCGGGCGGGGGCTACTTCACCCGTCTGTTTTCAACCGTGGTCGGCCCCAAGGGGACGGTTTACGCCTTCACTCCTGCCGAGCTCGGCGCGATGATGAAAAAGCCGCTGCCGGCTAACGGCTCGCAGCCTGATGCGGCGCGCCCCAACGTGGTCGCCCTGGTTGCGCCGGTTGCGGACTTCTCGACGCCAAAACCGGTCAACCTCGTGTTCACGGCCCAGAACTATCATGACCTTCACGACCCCTTCATGGGGCCGGCGGATCTGGCCCGCTTCAACGGCGCGGTCTTCAAGTCCCTGAAGCGCGGGGGCTACTATCTTGTGCTCGATCACGCCGCGCCGGACGGATCGGGCCTGTCCGCCACCAATACCACGCACCGGATCGACGCGGCTGTCGTGAAGGCTGAGATCACCGCCGCCGGGTTCCGCTTCGTCGGCGAAAGTAAAGTCCTTCGAAATCCGGCCGACGATCGCACCAAGCTGGTGTTCGATCCCTCAATCCGTCACCACACCGACCAATTTGTCTACCTCTTCCGCAAACCCTGAGACCACGCACATGACCACGATCGGCTTTATCGGACTGGGCAATATGGGGGCCGGGATGGCCGCCAACCTTGTGAAGGCCGGACATGACGTCCTGGCCTTTGACCTTTCGGCGGTGGCCCTCGACAAGGCCCGGGCCAGCGGTTGCCGCGCCGCAGCTTCTGCGGAAGAGGCCACGGCCGGCGCCGATGTTGTGATCACCATGCTGCCGGCCGGAGCGCATGTCCGCCAGGTCTGGACCAACGCCGTCATTCCCCATGCGAAGCCTGGAACCTTGCTGATCGATTGCTCGACCATCGATGTGGATAGCGCGCGAGCGGTGTCGACGGCGGCGGTGGGCGCGGGCCTGAAGGCGGCCGATGCGCCGGTGTCCGGGGGAATCATGGCCGCGGAGGCCGGAACCCTCGCCTTCATGGTGGGCTGCGACGACGATCAGTTCGCCGCCGTCGAATCGATTCTCACGCCCATGGCGCGCGCGGTGATCCACGCCGGCGCGGCCGGCTCCGGCCAGGCGGCGAAAATCTGCAACAATATGCTGCTCGGCATTTCCATGCTTGGCACCTGCGAGGCGTTCGCTCTGGCCGAAAAGCTCGGCCTTGATCCGCTGCGGTTTTTCGACATCGCCTCGAAGTCCTCCGGCCAGTGCTGGTCGCTGACCAGCTACAGCCCCTGGCCTGGTCCGGTGCCGTCGGCGCCGTCTAACCGTGGCTATGAAGGTGGGTTTTTGACTTCGCTCATGTCCAAGGATCTGAAGCTCGCGCAAGAAGCAGCTGCCAAGGCAGGCGCGGCGACGCCGATGGGCGCGCAAGCCCAGGCGCTGTACGCCCTGTTCGAAGGGCAGGGGTATGGCCAGAAGGATTTTTCGGCCGTATTGCAACTGATGAGAGGGCGGCTGGCGGAGCTTTGAAAAGCGCCACGGTCGGCCCACAGAGCGGAGCGAGTGAGAGGTTATGGACTATAAGGCCGCCTTCCGGGACGCCGTTCAACAGGTGCATGGCGAAGGCCGTTATCGCGTCTTCGCCGACCTGAAACGCCACCGGGGCAATTTCCCGATCGCCACCTGGACTCCGCCGGAAGGCAACCCGCGCGATGTGGTGGTGTGGTGTTCGAACGACTACCTCGGTCAGGGGCAGAACCCGGTCATCCTCGACGCCATGCATAAGGCGATCGACGAGGCCGGCGCGGGTTCTGGCGGCACCCGAAATATCTCCGGAACCACCTGCTACCATGTGGAGCTTGAGCGCGAACTTGCCGATCTGCACGGCAAACAGGCTGCCCTGCTGTTCACCTCCGGATACGTTTCCAACGAAACGACCCTGGCGACTCTCCAGAAGATTCTGACGGGCCTGATCACCTTTTCGGATGAACTCAACCACGCCTCGATGATCGCCGGCATCCGCAATGGCGGAGGCGCCCGGAAAATCTTCCGTCATAACGATCTCGCTGATCTTGAGCGGCTGCTGCGCGAGGCGCCGGCCGACGCGCCGAAACTGGTCGCGTTCGAGAGCGTCTACTCCATGGACGGCGACATTTCCGACATCCGCGCGACAGCGGCTCTGGCCAAGAAGTATGGCGCGCTGACCTATCTTGATGAAGTGCACGCGGTCGGCCTCTACGGTCAGCGCGGGGGAGGGGTGTCCGAGCGTGATGGCGTCGCTGATCAGATCGACATCATCGAAGGCACCCTGGGCAAGGCCTTCGGCGTCATGGGCGGTTACATCACGGCCGACTCCGATCTCGTCGACGCGATCCGCTCGTACGCGAGCGGTTTCATCTTCACGACCTCCCTTCCGCCGGCCCTGACGGCCGGCGCCGTCGCGAGCATCCGTTGGTTGAAGGCCCACAATGAAGTGCGGGAGGCGCACCAGGAACGTGCGGCAACCTTGAAGCGGCGGATGTTGGCCGCCGGCTTGCCGGTCATGCCGTCAGTAAGCCATATCGTGCCGGTCCTGGTGGGCGACCCCGTGCACTGCAAGATGGTTTCCGACATGCTGCTGAGCGATCACGGAATCTATGTGCAGCCCATCAACTACCCCACCGTGCCGCGCGGTACGGAGCGCCTGCGCTTTACGCCAACACCGTTCCACACCGACGCCATGATGGATGACCTGGTGGCGTCGCTGGAACGTCTCTGGGCGCACTGCAACATCAAGCGACTGGGCGGTTACGCCGCCTGAAGTGTGTTTCAGAGCATTACGGTTGCACCGCTTTTGACGCCAAGCCGCCACATTTTGGCTTGATTCGCCTTCGTTCAAATGGCTCCCTCTCTTAGAGGGGCACATTTGGCGGGATTTTGCGCCTACGGGAGGCACTGATGCGTTTGAATTCTATGTTTGCGGCGGGCGCCGCTGTGGTCGCTCTGGCGGGGTCTGCCCAGGCGGCCGTGATCGCCGGTCCGAGCCTGTCTTCCAATGGGTCGGGTTGGACCACCACAGGGATCGGTTTCACCGCCCTGGCGAATGCGACACTGACGAGCTTTGTCTATCAAAATCAAGGCGCCGCTGACACCATCATCCTCACCGACGGTGCGGGCAACGTTCTGGACTCCATTAACACCAGCGCCGGCAACACCAGTCAGTTGGTCAACGTCAACTGGGCGCTGAGCAATGGCGCGGCCTATTGGCTCCTCCAGACCGTCGTTTCGAACGAACTGTTCGGTGGCTACGGTCAGGCGCTGCCGTCGAATTCCGATATCCAGATCACCCAGAGCGGCACGTTTGCCTTTAGCGTCTCCAGCGCGGTGACCGGTAATGGGTGGGGCGCCAATCAGTATTGGGCGGCCTTCAACGACATCACCACCGGCGCCGGCGGCGTGGCTGAACCGGCGACCTGGTCGATCATGATCCTCGGCGCCTTCGGCGTGGGCGCGAGCCTTCGGCGTCGCCGTCAGGTGGCCCTCGCCGCCTAACTTCGAACGCTGATTTTCCAAGGAAGGGGCCGCTCCGAAAGGGGCGGCCCCTTCTGCGTTTTGCGTCCGGCGGTTGATCCGGGCGCGAACAGGTCTATGAAGACGCTCCGCACCGCCATTCTATGAGGAGTTCGCGCTTGAGCGTCACCGCGCAGGCGTCTCGCGACGCTACAGGCCGTTTTTTCGGTGAACCCCTCGCCGGTTCCGACCCCGCCATCGCCGCGGCGGTTGGCCGCGAGTTGCGCCGTCAGCAGGACCAGATTGAACTCATCGCGTCGGAGAACATCGTCTCGCGAGCGGTGCTTGAAGCCCAGGGCTCGGTTCTGACCAACAAGTACGCCGAGGGCTACCCCGGTAAGCGCTACTATGGCGGCTGCGAATTCGTCGATGAGGTCGAAGTGCTGGCCATCGAACGCGCCAAGACCCTGTTCGGCGCGGCGTGGGCCAATGTGCAGCCTCATTCCGGCTCGCAGGCCAATCAGGCGGTGTTCATGGCGCTGATGAAGCCCGGCGACACCTTCATGGGCATGGACCTGGCCGCCGGGGGGCATCTTACGCACGGCAAGTCGGTGAACCAGTCCGGAAAGTGGTTCGCGCCGGTCCCGTACACGGTGCGCACTCAGGATCAGGTTATCGATTATGAGGCCCTGGCTGAGATCGCCGTTGAGCATCGGCCGAAGGTGATCATCGCCGGGGGATCCGCCTACAGCCGGACGATCGATTTCGCCCGTTTCCGCCAAGTCGCCGACAGCGTCGGGGCCAAGTTGATGGTGGATATGGCTCACTTCGCCGGTCTCGTCGCCGCGGGGGTCATCCCCAGTCCCTTGCCCCATGCGCACGTGGTCACCACGACGACGCATAAGACGCTCCGCGGCCCGCGAGGCGGACTGATCCTGTCGAACGATCTGAAGCTCGGCAAGAAGCTGGATTCGGCTGTGTTCCCGGGCCTGCAGGGCGGCCCCCTGATGCATGTGATCGCCGCCAAGGCTGTGGCGTTCGGCGAGGCGCTGACTCCCGCGTTCAAAGACTACGCCGCGCGGGTGATCGAGAACGCAAAGGCGCTGGCTGACACCTTGTCGGCGGGCGGGCTCGCGATCGTTTCCGGCGGCACGGACACACATCTCATGCTGGTTGACCTTCGGCCAAAGTCCGTCACCGGCAAGGCGGCGGAGGCTAGCCTCGAGCGGGCGTTCATTACGTGTAACAAGAACGGCATCCCCTTCGATCCCGCGCCGCCGGCCGTGACCTCTGGCGTCCGTCTGGGGACACCCGCGGGAACGACCCGCGGTTTCGGTCCGGAGGAGTTCCGGCGAATCGGTCAACTGATCGTCGAGGTTGTCGATGGGCTGGCGGCCAATGGCGAGGAGGGCAACGTCGAGGTCGAGGACCGCGTACGCGAAAAAGTTCTCGCGCTCACCGCGCGGTTTCCGATCTACGGATGACCGCCGTGCGCCGGTTAGAGAAAGGCTGAAGCGTTGCGCTGTCCCTTCTGCGGCGAACCCGAGAGTCAGGTGAAGGACAGCCGTCCTTCGGAAGATGGCGCGGCGATTCGCCGACGCCGACTCTGCCCAGAGTGCGGCGGCCGTTTCACCACCTTTGAACGCGTCCAACTCCGTGAATTGACGATCCTGAAGCGATCGGGGCGGCGAGCGCCGTTCGACCGCGAGAAACTCGTGCGGTCAATTCTGATCGCCACCCGCAAGCGTCCTGTCGACCCCGAACGTATCGAAAGAATGGTGAACGCCATCGTCCGTCAGCTGGAAAGCCTCGGCGAAACCGAACTCCCATCTACCGCCGTCGGTGAGATGGTGATGAAGGCGCTGAAGGCGCTCGATGATGTGGCCTATGTGCGTTACGCGTCGGTCTATCGCGACTTTCGTCAGACCGAGGACTTCGCGAAGTTCCTGAGCGATGAAGGTTTTGGCGACGACGTTGTCGAGGATGAGCCGTGAGCGCGCCACGGCAGGCCAGGGCGGTCGCACGGCTCGCGGCGGTCCAGGCGCTCTATCAGATGGAAGTCTCGGGCGCCGGCGTCGAGACGGTGGTGCGGGAGTTTCGCGATCACCGATTCTCGGGCGACCTTGAAGGCGAACCCCTTGCTGAAGCGGACGAGCCGTTCTTCGGCGATTTGACGCGGGGGGTCGTTGAGGCCCAGCGCGAGATCGACCTGGCGATCACCCAACGGCTCGCCACGGGCTGGAAGTTGACGCGTATCGACGCCACCGTCCGGGCCATCCTGCGTTGCGCGGCCTTTGAGCTGCTGCGGCGCAAGGACATCCCACACGAGGTGGTGATCAACGAGTATCTGGAGATCACCAAGTCATTCTTCGGCGGCACGGAAGCCGGCTTCGTGAACGGTGTGCTTGACGCGATCGCGCGAAGTGACCGACCGGCCTGATGAGTTCGCCTGGATTTCCCGTCTCGCCGCGCTGACACGCGGTGATTCGCGGGCGCTCGGTCTGTCCGACGACGCAGCGATCATTCCGAGCCGGCCGGGCTTCGATCTTGTGGTGTCAAAGGACGCCCTGGTCGAAGGGGTGCATTTCCTGCCCGGACAACCGCTGGATCTGGTGGCTCGCCGCCTTCTACGGACGAGCCTCTCCGATCTCGCCGCCAAGGCTGCCGAGCCGTTCGGCTACTTTCTCATGACGGCCTGGCCCGCGGACCGCGGCTGGGCGGAGCGGGACGCCTTCATCGCAGGCCTGGCGGAAGATGGCGCGCTTTTTGGTGTGTCCCTGCTGGGCGGAGATACGGTTGCCACGCCAGGGCCGCTGACCTTGAGCGCCACGGTGATGGGGTGGACGCCTTCGGGCGGGGCGGTGTTGAGGTCCGGCGCGCGACAGGGTGACCTTGTGATGGTCTGCGGCTGTATCGGCGATGGCTGGCTGGGGCTCCAGGCGGTTCTGGGGAAGCTTGAAGATCCGACAGGCAGACTTACGAAGCATTTCGAGACGCCTGAACCCCTGTTCGCGCTTTCGGCGCTGCTTCGGGCCTACGCACGGGCCGCGGCGGACGTGTCCGATGGTCTTATCGCGGATCTCGGTCATGTGGCCCGGGCCAGCGGGCTTGCCGCCGTCGTCGATCTGGAGGGGTTGCCGCTCTCCGCGGAGGCTAAGACCTGGTGCGGGAACCGCTCGGCGGAGGCCCGACTGACACTGGCGACCGGGGGCGACGACTACGCCATCGTGTGCGCTGTCGCCCCTGCGGACGCGGACACATTCCTGGCCGGCGTGCGGGCGCTTGGTCTCGTGGCCGCCTGTGTCGGGAGCTTTAGCGTGGGGAGTGGCGTGCGAGTCTGCTTCAACGGGCAGACGGTCGATGTCGTAAAACCGGGGTGGACCCACTCGCTCTGATCGCCGCCGGACAGTCGCCGCTTGCTTTGAGGGATTGCTTTTGGCAGTTAGCCCCCGAGAGGCGGGCGTCGGACGGACACCTGCTCATTCCCGCGGCGGGATCTTGCGGCCATTCAGGCGTCGATTTGGCGCGAGGGTCGTGACCCGACAAGACAGGACAAGGGGAGTTAATCGATATGGATTTGGTGCTGATGCTGGTCATAGGGGCCGGCCTGTTGGCCGTGCTCTATGGCGTGGTGCAGACAGTGGTCTTGCTGGGCGCTTCCGCCGGCAACGCCAAGATGCAGGAGATCGCGGCCGCCATTCAGGAGGGGGCTCAGGCCTACCTTCGGCGGCAATACACCACGATCGCCATCGTCGGCGCCGCGATCCTCGTGGCGATTTACTTCCTCATCGGCTGGACCGAAGCCGTCGGCTTCTTGATCGGCGCCGTGCTGTCCGGTCTGGCCGGCTTTGCGGGCATGCTTATTTCGGTCCGCGCCAACGTTCGTACGGCCCAGGCCGCCTCCGAAAGCCTCGCCAAGGGCCTGTCCCTGGCGTTCCGCTCCGGCGCGGTCACCGGCATGCTGGTGGCGGGCTTCGCCCTCCTTGGCGTGGCTGGCTACTACGCCGTGCTGACCGGCGTCCTCGGCCTTGAGAACACCAGCCGCGAGGTTGTGGACTCTCTGGTGGCTCTGGGCTTCGGCGCGTCGCTCATTTCCATCTTCGCCCGTCTCGGCGGCGGCATCTTCACCAAGGGTGCTGACGTCGGCGGCGACATGGTGGGCAAGGTTGAAGCCGGAATTCCGGAAGACGACCCCCGCAACGCCGCGACGATCGCCGACAACGTGGGCGACAACGTCGGCGACTGCGCCGGCATGGCGGCCGACCTGTTCGAGACCTACGCGGTGACCACGGTCGCCACCATGGTGCTGGCCGCCATCTTCTTCCGCGGCCTCCCTGAAGTCGGCAACATGATGCTGCTTCCGCTGGCCATCTGCGGCGTCTGCATCATCACCTCCATCATCGGCGCCTTCGCCGTCCGCCTCGGCAAGAGCGGCAACATCATGGGTGCGCTCTACCAGGGCCTTATCGTCACCGGCGTTCTCTCGGTCGGCGCCGTGTGGTGGGTGATCCAGAAGCTCGTTCCGGCCGCTGGTGTCCATGTGGGCGAACGGTTGGTCAGCGTCGACTCGCTGTTCTTCTGCGGCCTCGTCGGCCTCGCCGTGACCGCCCTGATCGTGGTGATCACGGAGTACTACACCGGCACGGGCTTCCGGCCCGTGAAGTCCATCGCCAAGGCCTCGGTCTCCGGCCACGGCACAAACGTCATCCAGGGCCTCGCCATGTCGCTCGAGTCCACGGCCGCTCCGGCGATCGTGATCATCGTCGGCATCGTGATGACCTATCAGTTCGCCGGCCTGTTCGGCATCGCCATCGCCACCACGACCATGCTGTCGCTGGCCGGTTTCATCGTCGCTCTGGACGCCTTCGGTCCTGTGACCGACAACGCCGGCGGCATCGCCGAAATGGCGGGTCTTCCCAAGGAAGTCCGCGTTTCGACCGACGCTCTCGACGCGGTTGGCAACACCACAAAGGCCGTCACCAAGGGCTACGCCATCGGTTCGGCCGGTCTTGGCGCTCTGGTGCTGTTCGCAGCCTACACCCAGGATCTGAAGTTCTTCTCGGCCAACTCCGACAAGTTCCCCTTCTTCGCGGGTATGGGCGGCGTCGCCTTCGACCTTTCCAACCCCTATGTGGTCGTGGGTCTGTTGTTCGGCGGCCTGCTTCCCTTCCTGTTCGGCGGCATGTCCATGACGGCCGTTGGCCGGGCGGCCGAGGCGGTGGTGGCCGAGGTTCGTCGCCAGTTCCGCGAGAACCCCGGCATCATGACCTATGAAGTGAAGCCGGAGTACGGCCGTGCGGTGGACATCCTGACCAAGGCCGCCATCCGCGAAATGATCGTGCCGTCGCTGCTACCGGTGGCCTCGCCCATCGTGCTCTTCTTCGTGGTTCAGGCCATTGCGGGCCGCTCCGACGCCTTCTCGGCTCTGGGCGCCATGCTCATGGGCGTGATCGTCACCGGTCTGTTCGTCGCCATCTCGATGACGTCGGGCGGCGGCGCCTGGGACAACGCCAAGAAGCTGATCGAGGAAGGCCACCACGGCGGCAAGGGATCCGAAGCCCACAAGGCGGCGGTGACCGGCGACACCGTCGGCGACCCCTACAAGGACACGGCGGGCCCCGCCGTGAACCCCATGATCAAGATCACCAACATCGTGGCCTTGCTGCTCCTGGCTGTGCTCTCGCACCACGCCGCCTAGCCTGACGGCGGCCCGGACCTCTTGAGGTTCGGGTCCCGCTAAGCCGGCAGATGACGCAACAGAAAGCCCGCCGGTTTTGCCGGCGGGCTTTTTTGCGTCCAGGTTCCCAGCTGAGGGGCGAGTGCGGCGAAGCCGCTATGGCCCGCCCTGACGGCCGTGGGAGTTCGGATTGACCTCGGCCTGGGGCAGGGCGCCGGCGGCGCTGATGCTGCCAAGAAGCTGTTCAAGCACGGTCATCTCGCGGCCGCGGGTGGGCGTCTCACGGCTGTTGTAGGCGATCACCCTGCCGTCCTTGAGGGTGAAGGTGTTCACCGACGCGACCTGCTCGTCAGCCTTGCGGAACGTGATGGCGACCACGTCCCGCTTGTTCACGCGCGGGTGGTAGAAGGCGGTCCGGCTGGTGACCTGCGAAATATAGTACCAGGTGTCCTTGTCGAAGGTGGAAACTGTCGTGGGCGAGCCCAGCTTGGCCAGGACCGTCGAGCGGGTGTCTTCGCCGGCCTTCACCTCGGACGGCGCATGGTCGACGGCCTGGAAGCCCTGGAAGCTGTTCACGGGCGTGCAGGCCGAGGCGGCGAGCAGACTTGCCAGGAACGCGGCGGTGGCGGCCTTACGGATCATGCGGAGGTTTACTCGCTGGTTGGGCTCTGAGCGCTTTGACCTAGGGCGGAAGGGCGCTTAATTCAATCACCATCATGGGATAGCGTTCCCGCGTCGAAAACGAGGCTGACGGCCGATGATCACCCAATTGCTGGCCAGATCGCCCGGAAAGGCCTCTGCGGCGCGTCTGTACGCCGCCGCGGCCGCCCAATCCCGAGCGCCGGCGCTCTATGCGCACATGGACGTCCCCGACACGATTCAGGGACGCTATGAGATGCTGACGCTCCACGTCCTGCTTCTGATCGACCGTCTCAAGGGGGCTTCGGCGGAGGCGGATGACGTGCGTCAGCGTCTGTTTGACGCCTATGTCAGCAATCTGGATGGCGCGTTGCGGGAAATGGGGGTGGGGGATCTCGCGGTCCCCAAGCGAATGCGAAAATTGGGCGAAGCTTTCTACGGCCGCGCGCAAGGCTTCGACGCTGCGTTCGCCGCCTTGCCGGATAGGGCTCCCCTTTCGGACCTTCTCACCCGCACGGCCTTCTCCGAAAACACGGGCGTCGACCCAACGAAGCTGGCGACCTATGTCGCGTCGTGTCGGGACGCCCTCGCCAAAACCGAACTCGGCGCTGTCCTGGCGGGCAAACCGAATTGGTCGCGTCCATGAACGAACTCTGGCCGTGGGCGCGCGCCCTGAGCTGGCGCGCACCTCAGCAGGGCGAGATTCGGCTCCGGCTGTCAGCCGACGCTGTTCAACGCACGACCATCGCGCGGGATCTGGATCTTGTCACTTTGGACAGGCTGAACGCCGAACTCACGGCCCGCGCCTGGCTTGACGGCATGGAGATTGTGGGGCGGCTCAGCGCCGCCTTCGTCCAGACTTGCGGCGTGACGCTCGAACCCTTTCTGACGGAACTCGACGAGCCTGTGCATTTCCGATTCGTCCCCGAAGGCAGCCCGCACGCGGTGAATTCGGACGGCTCGGAAGTGATCATCGATCTGGAGGCGGAGGATCCGCCCGATGTGGTGGCTGGCGAGGAGGTTGCTGTCTGCGACTACGTCATTGAGGCCCTGGCGCTGTTGATCGATCCATTTCCACGCAAACCGGGCGCCGTGTTCGTGGCGCCCGAGGAGCCGGTGTCGCTTTCGCCGTTCGCGGCCTTGGCCGCATTGGCCAAACCATCCCCGCGGGACTGACCGGGGTTGACAGAGGGTGCCATGGCCGTGTCTGGCCTAACCGGGTTGCATCGGGCGCGGGCGGCTGTATCGTCCGCCTGCCCCACCAGAGGGTTTGAGGAGCCGATATCGACGCCGTGGCCAGCCCTTTGGTGATCTCGATCGACGCCATGGGGGGGGATCATGGTCCGTCGGTAATCCTGCCCGGCGTGCAGAAGGCCGTCCAAGCCCTCGGCGCGAAGAAGGTGCGTTTCCTGCTTCACGGCGACGAAGCCGCGATGCGCGCCGTGTTGGCGACGCATCCAGAGCTGGCGGGATGCTGCGAACTACGCCCTGCGGACAGCGTTATCGCCATGGACGCCAAGCCGGCGCACGCGATGCGGCGCGGTAAGGGCTCGTCGATGTGGAACGCGGTGGAGAGTGTGCGCACGGGTGAAGCGAAGGCCGCCGTTTCAGCCGGCAACACGGGCGCGCTGATGGCCATTTCGCGGCTCCTGCTTCGCACAGTTGGAAATCTGGACAGGCCGGCGCTGGTGGCGAACTGGCCGACAATGCGCGGCGCAACCTCCGTTCTGGATGTCGGCGCCAATATCGTCTGTGACGCCGAGCGGCTCGTGCAGTTCGCGATCCTGGGCGCCGCTTACCATCGCGCCATTCACCGCGTCGCCCAGCCCTCTGTGGGATTGCTGAATGTGGGCGTTGAAACGGAGAAGGGCCACGACGATGTGCGGAGCGCTGACAAGGTGCTGCGATCGGTCGGCCTCGACATCGACTATCGGGGGTTTGTCGAAGGCGACGACATCGCCAAGGGCACCGTCGATGTCGTTGTGACCGACGGGTTTACGGGCAACGTGGCGCTGAAGACCGGTGAGGGGCTGGCGCGCTTCTTCCGGGCTGAACTCCGCAAGACTTTCACCGAAAACCTCTTGGCCCGCCTTGGAGCTGTTGTCGCTCAGGGGGCGCTCCGTCGTATGTCCGCGCGTCTCGATCCTGGCGGGATCAATGGCGGCCCGTTTCTGGGCTTGAACGGCATTGTGGTGAAAAGCCATGGCGGTACGGATGCCGGAGGGTTCGCGACGGCGATTCGGATGGCGGTGGATCTGGCGGGAAGCGACTTCGTGGCGGAGATCGCTAGAAACTTGAGTCTGGCGCCCGCGGGCGACTTCGAGCCGGCCCGAGAAAGAACTGTCGCGTGAATCCTCTGTTGCGAAGCGTTGTCACGGGGGTGGGCGGACACCTGCCTGCGACCGTCGTGACGAATGATGATCTGGCGGCGATCGTGGACACCAGCGACGCGTGGATCGTCGAACGATCTGGCATTCGGTCTCGCCGGAAGGCCACGGACGACCAGGCGACCTCCGACCTCGCCGTGGCCGCCGCGCGAATTGCACTGAGTCGCGCGGGCCGGGATCCGGGTGACGTGGATTTGATTATCGTCGCCACCACGACTCCTGACCTGACGTTTCCAGCCACCGCTGCCATTGTCCAACGCAAGTTGGGCGCGCCGATCGGGATTGCTTTCGACATCCAGGCCGTCTGTTCGGGCTTCGTTTACGCAATGTCGGTGGCTGACAATTTCGTGGTGCGAGGGCTTGCCCGCTGCGCCTTGGTGATCGGCGCGGAAACCATGACCCGGCTCATGGACTGGACCGATCGGGGCACCTGCGTTCTCTTCGGCGACGGCGCGGGCGCAGTCGTCCTGGAACCTCGGAGCGGGGAGGGGACCATCGCTGATCGCGGCATCCTCGGCTTCGCGCTTAGAGCCGACGGAACCAAGCAGGATCTGCTCTACGTCGATGGCGGTCCATCAACGACAGGAACGGTCGGCAAGCTGCGCATGCAGGGGAATCAAGTGTTTCGCCATGCCGTTGTGAACATCAGTGAGGCGGTGATAGCGGCGGCGGACACGGCGGGTGTCACAATGTCGCAGGTCGATTGGTTCATCCCTCATCAGGCCAATCAACGAATCCTCGAAGGCGTGGCGAAACGCCTTGGAATCGATGGAAATAAGGTGATTTCGACCGTCGCCGAGCACGCAAACACGTCCGCGGCCTCGATTCCGCTCGCCCTTGCGACGGGAATTGAGGACGGACGCATCAAGCCGGGCCAGCTGTTGCTTCTGGAGGCGATGGGCGGAGGACTGACCTGGGGCGCCGTCGTCCTGCGCCTCTAGCCTGGCTCGCCTGCGTGCCGCAGCCCCGTCTCTTGACGATTTGCCCCCGACAATTCACGCTGATTCGCCGAGGGATTTCATGACTGAAAAGACGTTGACACGGGCCGATCTCACCGACGCCCTGCACACGGAAGTGGGCCTGAGCCGGCAGGATTGCGCTGGACTGGTGGAGCGCACGCTGGATTTGGTTGCTGAAGCCATGGAGCGGGGCGAAATCGTCAAGTTGTCCGGGTTTGGCGTGTTTCAGGTTCGCGCGAAACGCGAACGGATGGGACGCAACCCGAAGACGGGCGAGCCGGCCGCCATCGCGCCTCGGCGGGTCATTGGTTTCAGAGCGTCTCAGGTGCTCAAGGCGCGTGTCGACCGGGCGCTGGACAAGTAGGTTCTCAGTTGACCGAAAAGGGTCCCGCGGCATTCCGCACGATCTCCGAGGCCGGCGCCGAAGTCGGGGCGCCGGCGCATGTGCTTCGGTTCTGGGAGTCCAAATTCAGCTTCATCCGCCCCGTCAGGCGGCCTGGCGGACAACGGTTCTACCGTCCGCGCGACATCGCTCTGCTCTCTGCCGTCCGGCGTCGACTGCATGACGATGGACTGTCAATTCGTCAGGTTCAGGCGCTGTCCAGGGCGGCGCTTCTGGAAGGGCAGGGCGAGGTTGTGCGCTCCGCACGGCGGATTGAGAGCCTCCGCCCGTCTGCTAACCGCGATGGCTTGCGGGTGGCCCTTGGCGAATTACTCGCCGCCAAATTGCGCCTGGATCGCTTACTCGCGCATTGATCGCCGGTTTCCGGATTAGCAATTGCCGGGCGGCAGCGCTCTCTCTATAAGGCCGCTTCTCCCTGCATCGGAGCGTGGCGCAGCCTGGTAGCGCACTTGACTGGGGGTCAAGGGGTCGCAGGTTCGAATCCTGTCGCTCCGACCATTCGCGTCCGAAAGTCTGGACGCGCGCAGGGATTGTTGACGTAGGCGCCGGAAAGATGATCGCCCTTCCTCGAGCCTCCGCCGCCGCACCCCCCGGATCGCAAGATCCGGGGGGCCGCGCGCCGCAGGTCGCCATCTGGCTCTTTGTCGTCGCCGCTTTTGTCTATCTGATGGTCGTTGTCGGCGGCGCGACGCGTCTGACGGGATCGGGGTTGTCAATCACTGAATGGCGCCCGGTCACTGGCGCACTTCCACCACTGTCGCAGGCGGCCTGGGCCGAGGCGTTCGCGAAATATCGCGCGAGTTCGCAATACCGGCTGATCAATCAGGGAATCAGCCTGGGGCAGTTCCAGATTCTGTTCTGGTGGGAGTGGGCGCACCGCTTGCTCGGCCGATCGGTGGGACTTGTGTTCTTCTTACCGTTCGCGGTGTTTCTGGCGCTTCGAAAAATTCCCCGGCTATTGATCCTGCCCTGTGTCGGTCTCTTCGCGCTGGGAGGCCTGCAGGGGCTCGTGGGTTGGTGGATGGTGCAAAGCGGCCTTGAAGGCAGGGCGGCCGTCGCCCCTGAACGCTTGGCGACTCACCTCGGTCTGGCGCTGTTCCTTTTGGCGAGCCTGGTTTGGGTGGCCCTCGACGCTTGGAATACAGCGCCCTCAGTTCACCCGGCTCATCGTCGATCTGTTGGCGTCCGCGGCCTCACCTTGGTCTTTGGCGCTGGCGTCTACCTGCAGTGCTTGATGGGAGCGTTGGTGGCGGGGAATGGCGCGGGGCTGATTGACGGTGACTGGCCTCTCATGGCGGGCCGTCTGTTTCCGGTCGACTATTGGCATGGCGGCGTCTGGGAGACCTTCGGCCACGGCCGGTCGGCGGTTCAATTCAACCACAGGGTGATGGCCTACGGACTGTTGGTCCTTGGTGCGGTTCCTGCCGTCGTGCGAGGACGCGGGCGCGCGCACGCCAGATTGACGTTCGTTCTGCTGGTCCTGCAGGCGGGTCTCGGCGTATCGGCTCTGCTCTACGGAGACCCACTCTGGCTCGCCCTGCTGCACCAGGCAAACGCGGCCCTCGTCCTGATAGCGGCCACCGTTCTGGTCCGGCGGACGTTAGAGGAATAGGTATTATAATACCGTAACTAGAAAGTGCTATAAAAACAAAGTGTTCCGATAATTTTGACGTTTCGAACTTGACAGGGTTGCAAACCGCCTCTACCAGCCGCGCCTTACTTCGGCGTCGCCCGTCTGGCTGCGCCCATCCGAGGCTCAGAGGCGTTATGACGACCAAGACAACCACCTATCTGAAAGCCGAAGCGGTCGAGAAGCAGTGGATCGTTGTGGATGCGCAGGACGCCGTTGTCGGCCGTCTCGCGACATTCATCGCCATGCGGCTGCGCGGCAAGCATCGGCCCGACTACACCCCCAACGTGGATTGCGGCGACAATGTCGTGGTGATCAACGCCGACAAGGTGAAGTTCACCGGTCGCAAGCTGCAACAGAAGATCTACTACTGGCACACCGGTCACCCGGGCGGCATCAAGGAACGCACGGCCGGTAAGATCCTGGACGGCAAGTTCCCCGAGCGCATCCTTGAAAAAGCCGTTGAGCGCATGCTTCCCAAGGAAAGCCCGCTTGCCCGCAAACAGATGACCCACCTCAAACTCTACAGTGGCGCCGAACATCCGCATGAGGCCCAAAATCCGCAGGTCATCGACTTCGTGTCGCTGAACGCCAAGAACGCCCGGAGCCAGTAATCATGACCGACACCCACGGATTTGAAGCCCTTCAGGGCCTGTCCTCGTCGCCGGCCCCGGTGGCCGCCGAACCTAAGATCGACAAAGACGGTCGCGCCTATGCAACCGGCAAGCGTAAGAACGCCGTCGCGCGCGTCTGGATCAAACCGGGCCGTGGCAAGGTGACGATCAACGGCCGTGATCAGGAAGTGTATTTTGCGCGTCCTGTGCTGCGCATGATGCTCGCCCAGCCGCTGCAGGTCGCTGACCGCCTTGGGCAGTTCGACATCGTCGCCACTGTGGAGGGCTCGGGCCTTTCCGGCCAGGCTGGCGCTGTGCGCCATGGTATCTCCAAGGCTCTGACCTACTATGAACCCGGCCTCCGCGCGGTGCTCAAGCCGCACGGCTTCCTGACGCGCGACAGCCGTGTCGTCGAGCGTAAGAAGTACGGCAAGGCCAAGGCCCGCCGCAGCTTCCAGTTCTCGAAGCGCTAAACTGGCGCCTGAAAAGGTGTCCTGCGAAGAGCGCTTCGGTCCGCCGAGGCGCTCTTTTCTTTTTTGGACTGACGATGGAGGCCATCATGACGGCCAAGGTGTTCATTGACGGTGAGGCGGGCACGACCGGACTGCAGATCAGGGAGCGTCTGGATGGCCGTTCCGACCTGACGGTCGTCTCCATCGCGCCGGAGCTTCGCAAAGATGCCCAGGCCCGCCGCCGCCTCCTCAATGAGGCCGATGCGGTTATCCTGTGCCTGCCCGACGACGCCGCACGCGAGGCTGTTTCCTTGATCGACAATCCCGAGGTCAGGATCGTCGACGCGTCGACGGCGCATCGAACCGACTCTGCCTGGGTCTATGGCCTGCCTGAACTACGCAAGACCCAGCGCGAGGCCATTCGCGCCTCGCGGCGAGTCGCAAACCCAGGGTGCTATCCCACGGGCTTTCTCGCACTGGTGGCCCCTTTGGTGGCGGACGGCCTCCTCCCTGCCACCTGGCCCATCACGGTGAACGCAGTCTCCGGTTATTCAGGCGGCGGGCGCGCCATGATCACCGAGTTCGAGGACGAGCACGCGCCCAATCACACCACGGTCGCGTACAGACCCTACGCGACGAGTCTGCGACACAAGCACGTGCCAGAGATGCAGCATCACGCCGGCCTGACGCTGGCGCCGTTGTTTTCGCCCGCCGTCGGCCGGTATCGTCAGGGCATGATCGTGGAGACGCCGCTGCAGCTCCAGGCGCTGCCAGGGCGGCCGAGCCTGCGGGATTTGCACGACTGCCTGATGCGCGCCTATGCCGGTGAGGCGTTCGTTGAAGTTGAGACACTTGAAAACTGCGCCGCAATCCAGGCCTTGGATCCGGAAGCCCTCAATGGCTCCAACCGGTTGCGTCTGTTCGTGTTCGGAAACGACGACCCGGGACAGGCGCGACTTGTCGCTCTCCTGGACAACCTTGGCAAAGGCGCGGCCGGAGCAGCGGTGCAGAATCTCAATCTCATGTTGGGGTTGGCGGAATCCGCGGGTCTCTGATCACGGGATCGTGAGGTTGCGCCTGTAATCCCGACGGCTGTCCCGCCGTATTGAAGGGCATGTCCATGCTTGTTCATTCGTTCGATCGTCGCAGCTTGTTCCGCGGGCTGGGCGCCATGGTGTTGGCCGCGCCGATGTCGACCCTCGCCGCCACCGGGGTCTCCGACAACTGGCGGGACGATCCCGTCCGACGTTTCACAGACGCCGATTGGCGCTCGAAGCTTCCGTCAGCGTCCTATGCGGTGTTGCGTCACGAGGCCACCGAGGCGCCATTCTCCAGCCCCCTCAATCGAGAACACCGAGCCGGAACGTTCGTATGCCTCGGATGCGGCCTGCCGCTCTTCAAATCCACATGGAAGTTCGATTCAGGGACGGGCTGGCCGAGTTTCTACCAGGCTCTACCGGGCGCCTTTCTGAAGAAGGCCGATTTCGCGATTGGCGTCCCCCGTACCGAGTACCATTGCGCCCGTTGCCTGGGGCACCATGGTCATGTCTTTGATGACGGCCCCCGTCCGACCGGGCTTCGGTATTGCAACAACGGGGTCGCTTTGGTGTTCAAACCGGGCTGATGCGCGGGGTGGTCTGATCCAGGTTCAGGCCTTCTCGTCGGACCTGACCTTTACAAACGAGCCCGGGGCGTCTTCGAGGGGGGGCAAAGGTCCTTTGGCAGGATCCCGTGCCGGCGTCTGGCCCCCGGAGCGGGCCTTCAGCCATGACGCCCAATGCGGCCACCACGAGCCTGGGTGTTCGGATGCGCCAGATAGCCAGCCGTCCAATGTGTCGGGCAGGGAATCGTTCGTCCAGTGCTGATACTTCATCGCCGCGGGCGCGTTGATCACCCCGGCGATATGCCCCGACCCGGCCAGGGTGAAGTTGACCGGCCCGCCGAACAGCTTTGCGCCCTTGTAGACGGATCGAGCGGGCGCAATGTGATCCTCCCGCGACGATTGCACATAGATCGGCGTCTTCACCTTCGACAAATCGAGGCGTTCGCCGGCCAGTTCCAATCGCCCTTCGGCAAGCTTATTTTCGCTATAGAAATTACGCAGATAGAACATGTGCAGAGTTTTCGGCATCCGTGTCTGGTCGGCGTTCCAGAACAGAAGGTCGAACGGCTTTGGTTCCTTGCCGAGCAGGTAGTTGTTGACGAAGAACGACCATATCAGGTCATTGCCGCGCAAGGCGTTGAACGTGTCGGCCATCGTCTGGCCGGGTAGCACGCCGCCTCCGGCATCCATCTTGCTCTCTAGATCTTTTAGCCAGTCCTCATTCGTGAAGATCAGCAGGTCGCCCGCCTCCGAGAAGTCCTGCTGCGCTGCGAAAAAGGTCGCGGATTGGACGCGGTTGTCGCCGCGCGCGGCCATATGGGCCAGCGCGCAGGAGAGCATCGTGCCGCCGATGCAATACCCCACGGTGTTGACCACCGGCACGCCGGTTTGCCGCGTGACGGCGTCGATCGCCGCATAGATTCCTTCGTTCAGATAGTCCTCGAAGGTCTTCTGAGCGAGCTTGGCGTCCGGATTCACCCAGGACGTCACGAACACCGAGATTCCTTGAGCCGTGAGCCAGCGGATCATCGAGTTTTCCGGCCGCAGATCCAGGATGTAGAACTTGTTGATCCATGGCGGGAAAATCAGCAGCGGCACTTCGCAGACGGTCTCTGTGGTCGGCGAGAATTGCAGGATCTGGATGATATCGTTCTGAAAAATGACCTTTCCAGGCGCCGTCGCCACGTTCTCGCCGACCTTGAACCGGCTGAAATCGGTCTGGCTGATCGCGAGTTGTCCGCCGCCACGCTCAAGGTCGGCGGCGAAGTTCTCCATGCCACGCAGCAGGCTCGCGCCGTTGGTGTCCATGGCCTCCTTGAGGGCCACCGGGTTGGACAGCAGGAAATTTGACGGTGAGAATGCGTCGGTCAGCATTCGGGTAAAGAACTCCACCCGGCGCTTCGTCAGCGGGTCGACGCCTTCGACACCGCTGACCAGATCGTTCAGCCAGCCCGACGTGATCAGATAGGATTGCTTCACCAGATCGAAGACCGGGTTGGTCGACCATTCGGGGTCGCTGAACCGCTTGTCGCCGCGCACCGCAGCACCGTCCGCCGGCGCGGCGCCGCCGCCGCCAAGGGCAGCTGAGCGCCAGAGGTTCATGTAGCGATTATAGAGGTCCGCCTGGGCGCGCATGAGCTGATTGGGTTGCGCCGCCAAACCGCCGATGACCTCGCCCATGGCGGAGCCAATGTGGAAAGGATCTGGGCTCAGGGCGGCCGGCCGGTCGGCCTGCCGCAGGGCGGCTTCGGCAATGGCGCCCTGAGCGGTCATGGCCGCCTTGGCGAGATTCAGCGACAGGGTCTCAATTGCGGCCCGCTGATCCGCTGAAAGCATGTCGAGTGTGGGAATGCGCTGTCCCCCCTTCGGCGTGGAGGAAGGCGTTTCCGACGCTGGCGATTTCGACGCGGCCTCGGCCGCGGCAGGTTTGGGCTTGCGAGTTTTCTTCGGCGAGGCGGGTGATGCGGCGCGACCCGAAGCCCGTGACTTCGTCGGTTTCGCGGGTTCCTTCATCGTCTGCTCCCAGAGCGCGTCCCGGCGCCCTTCCTCTCGGTCGCGGTCTGCCCTATGACCTCCACGACAATGCAAGTCCTAACGCACACCGTATCAATGACAAAGGCCTTGTGCGCCGGCCTGGGTCTGTTGATGTTCTGCGCTCCGGCGGCGCACGCAGCCGGGCCTTGCGCTTCGCCTGGGAGCAATTCCTCTTCCTATCCAACCTTCTGTTCGATTCCCGCGACGCCAACAAATGTGAGGGACGCAGCGGCGTTCAGAGTTCAAGTGCTCGCGTCTCGACGGGCGGGAGCGCGGGTTGTCTCAGAGGCGCCTGCGCCCGATGGATCCCGAACCTCTCAGGCGACAGAGGCGTTCGACGCCGAAGCCAGACTGGCGGCTGCGCCTCCGGCGAGCGTCTCTGATCCTTCCGCCGACAACACTGAAGCCTTCGCCGCGGACGCACGGCGACGGATCGCGGCGCCCGGTCGCCCACGTCCATAATCCGGCCCCTCCGGGGCTCCCACCAAAAAGCGTACTCTGAGGCGTTCGCACTCCCATGATCCCCGATTTTCATCGCATTCGCCGGCTGCCGCCCTACGTCTTTGAGGAAGTGAATCGCCTCAAGGCGCGATTGAGAAGCGAAGGGGTCGATATCATCGACTTCGGGATGGGCAATCCCGACATGCCGACGCCGAGTCACATCGTCGACAAACTGATCGAGACGGCCAAGGATCCCAAATCTGGCCGCTACTCGGCGTCGAAGGGCATTCTGGGGCTCCGCAAGGCCATGGCGGGCTATTATCTGAATCGTTTCGGCGTGAAGCTCGATCCGGCCACCGAGGTTATCGCGACGCTAGGTTCGAAAGAGGGGTTCGCCAATCTCGCTCAGGCCCTGACCGCGCCGGGCGATGTGATCATCTGCCCAAACCCTGCCTATCCCATCCATGCCTACGGTTTCATCATGGCCGGAGGCGTCATTCGGCACGTCCCGGCCCTGTCGCCGGAGGAATATCTTGCCGGCGTCAGCCGGGCCGTGCGCCACTCGGCGCCTCCGGCAAGCGTGCTGATCGTGAGTTACCCGTCGAACCCCACGGCGCAATGGGTTGATCTCGATTTCTATAAGGACGCCATCGCTCTGGCGCGAAAGCACGACATGCTCGTGCTTTCCGATATCGCCTATTCAGAAATCTATTTTGATAACAATCCTCCACCATCAATTCTTCAGGTGGACGGCGCCCGCGAAATCGCCGTGGAAGTGAATTCGCTCTCCAAGACCTACGCCATGGCCGGATGGCGCGTCGGCATGGTCGTGGGGAATGCGCGGATGTGCGCTGCGCTCGCTCGCGTGAAGTCGTACCTCGACTATGGTGCGTTCACGCCGATCCAGGTCGCCGCGACGGCGGCGCTCAACGGGCCCCAGGATTGCGTCGCCGAGATTCGCGCAACCTATAAGTCGCGTCGTGATGTGCTTGTCTCGTCCATGGCGCGCGCGGGATGGGACATACCCAGCCCGGCGGCCTCCATGTTCGCCTGGGCGCCTCTGCCGGAACAGTTCCGTGAGGCTGGATCTATGCTGTTCTCGAAACTGCTCATTGAGCAGGCCGGTGTGGCGGTTTCGCCGGGTGTGGCCTTCGGTGAATATGGCGAGGGTTACGTTCGCATTGGCTTGGTTGAGAACGAGCATCGCATCCGGCAGGCAGCCAGGAACGTGAAGAAATTTCTCGATCGCTCGGGACAGATCCTCAGCGCCGCGCGTGAATACGCGCCCGCGAACTAGCGAGTCACAGGTCATGAGTAGATCCCAATGGCGCCTGGGTGTGGCCGGTCTCGGCACCGTGGGCGCTGGGCTGATCAACCTCGTGGGCGAACGGCCGGAGTTCGCGCCGGCCGGGGGAGTCTGTTTGGTTACCGGGGTGTCGGCGCGATCTCGTTCAGCGAGTCGCGCGGCAGACGTGTCGCGCTTCACTTGGTTTGACGATCCTGTCGCCCTGGCGGCATCCCCCGACAACGACATCTTCGTGGAGTTGATCGGCGGCGCGGAAGGACCTGCCAAAGCGGCCGTCGAAACGGCGCTGCGTCTGGGCAAGCCTGTCGTGACGGCGAACAAGGCGCTCATTGCGACCCACGGGCAGGCATTGGCGGTTCTGGCGGAAGCGCACGGCGCGCCGCTGTTGTTCGAGGCGGCCGTCATGGGGGGGACGCCGGCGGTAAAGATGGTCCGTGAGGCCCTGGTGGGCGACGAGATCGTCGCCGTCGCGGGAATCCTGAACGGCACCTGCAACTATATCCTCAGCCAGATGGACTCGTCGGGCCGCAGTTTCGCCGATGTGCTTTCCGAGGCGCAGGCGCTCGGATACGCCGAGGCGGACCCGACAACGGACGTCGGCGGGTTCGATGCGGGGCACAAGATCACGATCCTCGCGGCGCTGGCGTTTGGCGGCGCGCCGACGCTGGAGACCGCCGAGATCGACGGGATTGCGGACATCGATCTTCTGGATCTGCGGCTCGCCAAGGATCTTGGCTACAGGATCAAACTTGTCGCCAGTGCGATTCGCTCGCCGACCGGGGTGTCCGTACGCGTGCACCCAGCCCTGATCGCGCTGGATCACCCCCTCGCGCGCGTGGATGGGGCGTTGAATGCCTTGTTTATTGAGGGTCGAAAGACCGGGCGGATCTTTGTGCAGGGCGCGGGAGCCGGGGCCGGACCGACAGCCGCCGCCGCCGCCGCGGATATCGCCGATGTCATGGCCGGGGCGCGCCGTCCGGTCTTTCAACTTCCCGCGACCCGACTAAAGCCGCTCGCGACCGTGGCTCCGGGCGATGCGATGGGCCGGGCCTATGTGAGGCTGCTGGTTCGGGACGAACCGGGCGTGATCGCATCCGTGTCCGAAACCCTGGCGGAGGCGGGCGTCTCCATAGACAGTTTCCTTCAGAAACCTGTGGAGGGGGCAAGCGGGGTTCCGATCGTTCTGACCACCCATGTCGCGCCCGAGGCGACGATCGCGGCCGCTGTCACAGCCATGGCCGCCTTGCCGACGCTGCTTACGCCACCGCGAGTTATTCGAATCGCCCGCATCTAGGCGGCCCAGACGGCGCACCCGCCTTCCTCAGGGAGAACATGATGAGTTCGGAGTCACTGTATCGCGGTCTGGTCATGGACGCTGTTCGCGTCTCGGAAGCCGCCGCCATCGCGGCGTGGGCGCTGGCGGGACGAGGCGACGAGATGGCCGCCGACCAGGCCGCGGTGGACGCCATGCGGACGGCGCTCAACGAACTTCCGATCGACGGCGTCATCGTGATCGGCGAGGGCGAGCGTGATGAAGCGCCCATGCTCTATATCGGCGAGCGGGTGGGGCGGGGGAACGGCCCTCGTATCGACATCGCCCTGGACCCTCTTGAGGGGACGTCGCTAACGGCTAAGGCCATGGCGAACGCCCTGGCGGTCATGGCCTGGGCCCCGGAAGGAACGCTGCTCAATGCGCCCGACACCTATATGGAAAAAATCGCCTGCGGCCCGGGTTATCCGGAAGGGTTGATCGATCTCGATCGCAGCCCGGCGGAAAACGTGCGGGCGATGGCGGCCGCCAAAGGTGTCGAGACGACCGAGATCACGGTCTGCGTCCTGGACCGCCCCCGCCACGCTGAGATCATCGCGTCACTTCGGGAAGCCGGTGCTCGCGTCCATCTCATCACTGACGGCGATGTCGCCGGCGTTATCAACACGGCTGATCCCGACACGGGCATCGACCTTTACCTTGGCCAAGGGGGCGCTCCGGAAGGCGTCCTGGCCTGCGCTGCGTTGAAATGCGTGGGGGGCCAGTTTCAGGGCCGGTTGGTGTTCCGCAACGCCGATGAAAAGGCCCGCGCGCTTAGCCACGGCATCACCGACATGGACAAGAAGTACGACCTTCACGAAATGGTGCGCGCCGACGCCATTTTTGTCGCGACCGGCGTGACGGACGGCGCCCTGCTCGACGGGGTCAAGATCGTGAACGGGTTTGTCACAACACATACGCTGGTGATGAATTCGGCCAGCGGATCGGTTCGCCAGGTGCGGATGAAGCGGCGGCTTTGATGGTCGCGGCTGAATCGCCGGAAGACACATTTCTCGGGGTCACGCGTTCGCTCAGCGGCCGCAGGTGGCGCGCGCGTCCCGCAGATGCTGTGGTGGTCCGCGCGCATCAGGCGCGGTTGGGGGTCTCGGAGCCATTTGCCCGGGCGATGGCCTCGCGGGACGTCGCGGCCGACGACGGCGACGCGTTTCTCAGGCCCACGCTGCGCGAACTGTTCCCCGATCCCTCCAGCTTCGCCGATATGGACCGCGCAGCCTCGATCCTCATCGACGCCCTGATTTCCGGGCTCTCGCTCGTCGTTTTCGCGGACTACGACGTGGATGGAGCCTCCAGTGCGGCGCAACTCGTGAGGTGGTTCCGCCACATGGGCCGCGATGCGCCGATCTATGTCCCGGACCGCATGACGGAGGGCTACGGGCCGTCCCCGGCCGCCTTCCGGAAAATCAAACTGGGCGGGGCGGATCTCGTCATCACGGTGGACTGTGGCGCCGCGGCCTACGAGGCAGTGGCTACGGCGACGGAAATCGGGCTTGAGGTTGTGGTGGTCGATCATCACCTGATGCGAGATCGTCCGATGAAGACCGCAGCTCTGGTCAATCCCAATCGGCCGGACTGTGCGTCAGGGCAGGGCAATCTCTCCGCCTCAGGGGTGACGTTTGTTTTGCTGGTGGCGCTCAACCGCGAAGCCCGCCGCAGAGGCCTGTTTGCCGACCGCGCGGAACCCGACGTTCGGCAATGGCTGGACCTGGCTGCGCTCGGCGCCATCTGCGACGTCACACGCCTCGTCGGATTCAACCGCGCACTTGCAACGCAAGGCCTGCGTGTGATGGCGCGATGGGAAAATCCGGGCTTGAAGGCCCTGCTTGCCGCCGCGGGGGCGACGTCCATCGAGCCTGGCGTTTTCGAGGTGGGCTTCGTGCTGGGGCCGAGAATCAACGCGGGCGGCCGGATTGGCCGTTCCGATCTCGGCGCGCGGCTTCTGTCCAGCGATGACGCCGCCGAGGTCGCAGCGCTTAGCGATCAGCTCCACCTCCTGAACGCCGAGCGACAAGCCGTTGAGCGTGCGATCCTTGACGAGGCGGTGGCGGCTATCGAGGCCGACAGCAATTTCGACCCGGCGGCGCCCGTCATCGTTGTGGCGCGTGAGGGCTGGCATCCCGGTGTCATCGGTATTGTCGCAAGCCGTCTCCGGGAGCGTTTTCGCAAGCCTGTCGTCGTGGTCGGCATCGATCGGATTGGCGACATCGCCAAAGGGTCCGGGCGGTCTCAACCGGGCGTGAACCTGGGGCGGGCTGTTCAGGCCGCCTATGAAACCGGCTTGCTGCTGGCGGGCGGCGGGCACGCCATGGCAGCCGGTTTGACGATGCGCCCGGACGCCATACCGGAGCTGCGCGAGTTCTTGTGCGAGCAGCTGGCTGGCGAGATGGAGCGCGCGGAGCTTGAAGACGCGCTTGAGATAGACGCCCTGGTTCTCCCGGCGGCGGCGGCGGGGCTGCTCACTGAGTTTGCCGCCCTTGCGCCTTTCGGTCCGGGGAACCCTGAACCGCAGTTTGCCCTTGCCAATGTGAGGGTTGAGCGCGCGTTCGAAATGCGGGGCGGGCATTTGCGATGCGAGCTTGTCGACGCCGGAGGCGGTCGACTGAAGGCGGTGGCGTGGCGTTGCGCCGATACCGCGCTCGGGCGGCGGATGGCGTCCGGGGGAGCCTCCCTGCATGTCGCCGGGCGATTGAAGCCTGACAATTGGAATGGCCGCCGCAGCGTCCAGTTGGAGATTGAGGATGCGGCCGATCCTGCGCAGATGGGTGCGTGAGGACGGCGGTGTACGGCGCCTGACGGCTTGCAATCACCGAACTGTGGCTGTCCGGCGCAAACCACTCTTGCGCGGCTCCGGGGTCACGGATATACCCCCGGCTCCCGCGCCAAGCGCCCTTCGTCTATCGGTTAGGACACCAGATTTTCAATCTGGGAAGACGGGTTCGACTCCCGTAGGGCGTGCCAGGGTTCCGGCTTCCCGCCGCAATCTTGGCGCGATGTCAATATTTGAAGCAATTCTGCGGCAAATTATCGCGGGTGGTGCGTCAGATGCGCGCTGGCCGTTGACGTTGGGAACGCCCTCACCGCATCCTGTAGCAGATGTGTACCGTCACAGTAGGCGGAGGGTGAGAGGCTGAGGGGCCTATGACGAATCCGATGCCGGGGGGCGGAGAGTTGCGTGAGGAGTCCGTTCGGATCTCCGGCCGCGTAAAATGGTTTGATGGCGGCAAGGGATACGGCTTCATCGTTCCCGACGACGCCAGCCAAACCGAACTGAAGGATGTTCTGCTTCACATTACTTCGCTTCGGAACGCGGGGCGAGAGCAGGCGGGTGAAGGCGCGGCTATCGTTTGCGACGTGGTCAAACGACCGAAGGGCTGGCAGGTCCTCGATGTGCTGGAACTCGAAGACGTGCTGCCCGCGCCGCAAGATGACAGGCCCCGACGCATCGCTGAAGCACGCTCGATCATTTGGTCTCATGACCCCGATGCGGATCCCGACGCCGCTCTTCATAGCGCCGACCGGGCGAGCAGTCAGGCCGCGGCGCAGACTCGCCGCGCTCTCGTGCTCGACGGGGTTTCAGGACCGCTTGAAACGGCGATTGTGAAGTGGTTCAATCGCACCAAAGGGTACGGCTTCGTGGTCCGGGAAGCCTTGCCGGGGGACATTTTCGTGCACATCGAAGTGCTACGCCGTGGCGGAATCGATGACCTGCAACCGGGCGATTCGGTCAAGGTGCGGCTGGCCGAGGGGCCGAAGGGCCTTGTTGCCGCGGAAGTCGAACTGGGCCACCTATAGACGCGGTTTGTTGCGTCGCCCGGAGTGTCTTTCATTGGTTCATAGTGTTTCGCCCAAGTTTGCTGGACTTGCGGCGGTTCTGATCCTTGCGCCCCTGGGAAGCGGGACCTCTGCGTTTGCGCGCGAGCGTCCGATGAAGGTTGAGTCGCTGGAGATCGTCACGCATGGCGGCGTGAAACGGTTCGATGTCGAAGTTGCCGACACGCCGCGTTCCCGCGAGAAGGGGCTGATGTTCAGGCGTAGCCTGGCGGCTGACCACGGGATGCTGTTCGACTTCAAGACGCCTCAGGAGGTGGCTTTCTGGATGAAGAACACCTTGATCCCGCTGGACATGGTTTTCATTTCGGCCGACGGGCGAATCGTCTCGATCGCGGCGAATGCGCAACCGTTGTCTGAAGTGCCGATTCCGTCAGGCGGCGATGTCTTAGGTGTTCTTGAGCTGCGAGGGGGCCGAGCCGCCGAGATCGGCGCCAGGCCAGGAGATCGCGTACACGAGCGGATTTTCCACCCGTGACCGAGACGGACGACTTTGAGCCGCCCGTTGGATGGGATTTGCAACCTGGGCGAGGCCCCTTCACAACCCATAATGGTCCCTACTACCACCGTGCGGTTGATGAGGGCGTCGCCCAGGCGTTCTACGCGCGGTCCCGCCACTGCAATGGCGTCGGCCTCGTCCATGGCGGCATGCTCTCGGCGTTTCTGGACGGGCTTCTTGCGTCAGCCGCCGGCAAGGCATCGGGGGCGATCCCGGTCACAGTGCATCTCTCGATCGACTTCCTTGGGATGGGCCGCGCGCGCGAATGGGTCGTCGGTGAAGCCAAGGTGACGCGGTTGACGCGCGATCTCGCGTTTGTGGAGGGGCGGGCCAGTGTTGGTGAACGGGACCTCGTTCGCGCAAGCGCTGTGTTCAAACTCATGCGGCGCCGGTCCGATTGAACGGCGTGTCCGTTGCGACCGGGCGCCCCCCGTGTCATGAGGGCGCCGAGAACTCCATGGATCGGCGGGGTGTAGCGCAGCCTGGTAGCGCATCTGCTTTGGGAGCAGAGGGTCGGAGGTTCGAATCCTCTCGCCCCGACCATGGAGTACGAAGTTCAAGCGAAAGGAGCGCGGATGCTGGCGCGGATTTTCAGACCGTCGAAGAACGCGATGCAATCGGGCAAGGCCAAGACGCGCCTGTGGGTGCTCTCGTTCGAGCCGGGAGCCGCGCGGCTGTCGGATCCGCTCATGGGTTGGACCCAGACCACGGACACGGACGGTCAGGTACGGCTCAGTTTTGATTCCCGCGACGCTGCGGTGGCTTACGCTCAGCGGCACGGAATCCCGTTTGAACTTCTGCCGGAACCCGAGGCGAAAAAAACCATCAAGGCCTACGCCGACAACTTCGCGTTTCAGCGGAAGCAGCCTTGGACGCACTGATCGGCAGCCAGCCGATCTGACCCCGTAGCTCAGCTGGATAGAGCATCCGCCTTCTAAGCGGACGGTCGCAGGTTCGAATCCTGCCGGGGTCGCCAACCGCCAGGCTTCCCCAACCTTGATCTGACGGTGTGAACAGCGGTGATCAGAGCGTTTCCAGGGCCCTTTGCAAATCGTCGATGAGGTCCCCAGGGTCCTCTAGACCCACGCTCAGCCGAATCATCGCCCCGCCGTGCGCGGGCGGGTCAAGCCGAACGGTGAATTGCGGATCGCAGTTGAGGGCGAGGCTTTCAAAGCCTCCCCAGGAGAATCCCAAGCCGAAGAGACGCAGGGCGTTCAGGAAGCGATGAACGACGGCCTGATCCTCGGTGTCCAGAACAAAGGCGAACAGACCGGACGCGCCGGTGAAATCACGACGCCAGAGGGCGTGGTCGATAGACGACTGCAGCGCAGGATGAAGCACGTCTCGGACCCGCGTATGGCTGGCCAGCCAACGGGCGACCGCGAGGGCGCTGTGTTGGTGCCGATCCAGACGCGTAGGCAGGGTGCGAAGACCACGGAGCATCATGTAGGCGTCCTCGGGTGAGACAGCCCACCCGAAGTCCAGGATCGCTTCGTCCAGAGCCTGCGACATCTCAGGAGTTCGGGCGGCAGCCGATCCCATGAATACGTCGGAATGGCCTCCGACGTATTTCGTCAGCGCCTGCACCGATAGATCGACCCCATGGTCGAGTGGCTTGAAATAGACCCCGGCGGCCCAGGTGTTGTCCATCAGCGTAAGCATGCCACGGGCGCGCGCGGCGGCGGCGATCGCCGGAACATCCTGCATCTCGAAACTCAGCGATCCGGGCGATTCCAGGACGATCAGCCGAGTGGTGGGACTGCAGAGCCTCATGAGTGAGTCAGGGTCGCAGCGGGCCGGGTAGTACCTCACGGCGACCCCGTACCGCTGAAGCACCCTGTCGCAGAAACGCCGCGTAGGTTTGTAGATCGCGTCTGTCACAAGGACTTCATCGCCGGCTCTGAGGACGCTGAGCAGAGACCCTGTCATCGCCGCCAAGCCGGAGGGGAAAAGTCTGACACAACTGGCGTGTTCAAGCTCTTCGAGACCGGCGATCAACGCCTCGTGCGACGCCAATCCCGCTCGGCCGTAGGTGGCCTGTGTGCCGTCGTAGAGGGCCTCGGCGCACGGCGCCAAGACGGTGGAGCCTTTTTGAATCGGCGGGCCCACGACCTTGAGCAGGCCGTTCGGCGCCCGGTCAGTATGCAGCAGGCGGGTCGATTCTGTTGGCCGGTCACGCATGGTCACTCGCCCCAACTCCGACGAACACAGTGGCTCTGCATTCTCTGTCAGGCGTCTGTGACAACAGGGGTGTCCGTCCGCGAGCCCCACTCGGTCCATGAGCCGTCGTAGACGGCGACATCTCCGCGGCCGAGGACAGCCAGCGCGAGGGCCAGCACCGACGCGCTTATGCCGGAACCGCACGTGGTGATGATCGGTCTGGAGAGATCGACGCCTGCGCCCGAGAACACCTCACGAAGCGAATCGGCGGTGCGCATCACGCCGTTCTCAATGACCGCGTCCCAGGGAACATTGATCGCGCCGGGCATATGTCCGCCGCGAACGCCTTCGCGCGGTTCAGGCGCCTTGCCGGCGAATCGCAGGGCAGGGCGGGCGTCCACGACCTGGACGTTCGCGTCCGTCAGGGATTGCCGCACCCCCATCAGGTCCGCCACCACCTGTGGATCGGCATGGGCCTTGAACTCTCCGTGCGAGGGTTCGCGCCAGCCGGTCTCCACGGGCCGCCCCTCGGCCACCCATTTCGGCAAGCCTCCGTCCAGCACGGCCACACGCTCGTGACCCATGGCGCGGAAGTTCCACCACACGCGGGGCGCTGAAAAGACGCCGGTGGCGTCATAGACAACCACCAGCGACTGCGGCTCCACGCCCAGCCGACGCACCGCTGTGGCGAAGTCGGAAGCGGTCGCCATCATGTGCGGCAAATCGCTTGAATGCTCTGAAATCGCATCGATGTCGAAGCGCACCGCCCCTGGAATATGTGCGGCGGCATATTCCGCGGCGGGGTCACGTGGGCTGCCGGGCATGAACCAACTGGCGTCGAGAATCACCAGGGAAGCGTCGTCAGTGTGCTCCGCCAGCCATGCGGTGGAGACGAGGGGGGCGAACGTCATGATAGCCAAGGCGGGGTCGGAAGACCCCGCTCCCTGAGAAACGCCGGGTTGAAGAGTTTGCTTTGATATCGTGAACCGTAGTCGCAGAGGATGGTCACAATCGTGTGGCCCGGCCCAAGATCACGGGCAAGGCGCATGGCGCCGGCAACGTTGATGCCGGTCGATCCGCCCATGACCATGCCCTCGTGTTCGGCAAGTTCGAAGATCACCCGCATCATCTCGTCATCATCGATACGATAAGGGAAGTCGACGGCAAGGCCTTCAAGATTGGCGGTGATGCGCCCCTGGCCTATGCCTTCTGAAATCGACGCGCCTTCGGCTTTGAGGCGATTATGCGCGTACCACTCATATAGCGATGCGCCGCCTGGATCCGCCAAGCCTATCGCAACGCTCGGATTTCGCGCTCTGAGAGCCTGGGCGACACCCGCCAGCGTCCCGCCGGAGCCGACGGCGCAGATGAAGCCGTCGACCTTGCCGTCGGTCTGCGCCCAGATTTCGGGCCCGGTCGTTTCCACATGAGCCTGTCGATTGGCGGTGTTGTCGAACTGGTTGGCCCAGATCGCGCCCGCCGGCTCGCGCTCTGCGAGTTCGGCGGCTAGGCGCCCCGAGTATTTCACATAGTTGTCCGGGTTGGCGTAGGGGACCGCATCGACCTCGACGAGGGTCGCGCCCATCAGCCGAATGGCGTCCTTCTTTTCCTGACTCTGGGTGCGCGGGATCACGATCGTGGTGGAATAGCCCAGCGCCGAACCGACCATCGCAAGGCCGATCCCGGTATTGCCTGCCGTCCCTTCGACAATGCGCCCACCTGGTCGCAGCAGCCCGCGTTTCTCGGCGTCGCGAATGATGTAGAGGGCGGCACGGTCCTTGACCGATTGTCCCGGGTTCATGAATTCGGCCTTGCCGAGAATTTCGCAACCTGTCGCATCGCTCGCGCGTCGCAGACGGATCAGGGGCGTGTCACCGATAGCGTCGACGACGCTCGCGCGAATTGACGGTTTCGACATTCCCCTTCCTTCGCGAGCCTTCGGCTCCGACGCAAGCGCAAACCGCGTTGGAGGTCAGGTGCGTTGAAGACTCAGTTGCACGACGTCGGTCCGTCCGGTGCGGAACGCCGCCTCGCAATAACGCAGGTAGAAGTTCCAGAGTCGCCTGAACCGGTCATCGAAGCCAAGGCCCTTAATGTCTCCCCAGGCGGCTTCGAAACGGACCGCCCATTCCGCAAGGGTATCTGCGTAGTTCTGGCCGAACCTGGCGATTTCCCTCCACTCGAGACCCGCCCGCGCGGTCTCTTCGCGCAGCCGCCTCTCACTCGGCAGCATGCCGCCCGGAAAGATGTATTTGCGCATGAAATCCGACCGGGAGCGGTAGACGTCGAAAAGTTCGTCGCGAATGGTGATGATCTGCAGCCCGGCTTTGCCGCCCGGAGCCAGGACATTGCGAACCTTGGCGAAATAGGCCGGCCAGTAAGCCTCACCCACGGCCTCGAACATTTCGATCGAGGCGACCCTGTCATAGTCTCCCTCGATGTCGCGATAGTCGACCAGCCTGATGTCTGCGCGCTCGGCAAGGCCCTGATCGAAGAGGCGCTTCCTCGCGAAATCGTACTGCGAGGGCGAAATGGTCACGCCGGTGACTTTCGCGCCGATCTCACGCGCGGCGAACTCCGCGAAACCGCCCCAGCCACAGCCGATCTCCAGCACGTGATGGTCCGGGCGCAGGTCGATCTGCTTTGCCAGGGAGGCATATTTGAACCGCTGCGCGTCCGCCAGGGCCTGACCAGGATGCTCATAGAGCGCGGAGGAGTAGGTCATGCTCGAGTCGAGCCATCGCTGGTAGAACGCATTTCCCAGGTCATAGTGCGCATAGATATTACGTCGGGATCCCGACTTGGAATTGTGATTGAACAGGTGGGCGACGAAATTGATCGCCCGGATGATCGGGTTGCCTTCGACCAGTTTCTCCAGGCGATCGAAGTTGTGCGTGAAGACTTCAAGGAGGGCGGCGAGGTCGGGCGTGTCCCACTCTCCAGCCATGTAGCCTTCACCGAAGCCGATGTCTGCGGCGGCCAGCACCCTGGAGACGAACCGAAAATCACGAACGATCAATGTGCCATCCGGACCTGGCGCGCTGCCGTCGATACGCAAGGCCCGCCCGGACGGCAGCACGAAGGTCAGGGAGCCGAAATCCCATTTGCGACGTGAGATTGCCACAGCCGTGCGGAACGCGGCGGGCGCCGCCCGGAGCTCGGGATCACCGAGTTTGACCTCGGACAAGGTCTCGTTCGGGCCCAGCCACACTGCCCGGGGGCGGCCGGCGAGGGCGGACAATGCGGCGTCGTCAGCGGTCGTCATCGAATTCTCTCATAGGCGGCCAGAGCTCTTGTTCGCGCCTCGGCATGGTCAACGATGGGTTCAGGATAGCTGACCCCCAGGCGTATGCCGCAGGCGGCCAGCACGGCGGTGGGGGCCCGCCAGGGTTGATGGATAAACCGGCTGGGCGCCGTTGCAAGCTCCGGAACCCAGCGCCTCACGTAAACACCGTCGGGATCGAATTTTTCCCCCTGAAGCACCGGATTGAACACCCGGAAATAGGGGGCCGCGTCTGCTCCCGAACCGGCCACCCACTGCCAACCAGCGACATTGTTGGCAAGGTCTGCGTCCACCAGGGTGTCCCAGAACCAGCGCTCGCCCAGTTGCCAATCCAACAGGAGGTGTTTGACCAGGAAGGAGGCGACGATCATCCGAACGCGGTTATGCATCCAGCCTGTCGTCCAGAGTTCCCGCATGCCGGCGTCGACGATAGGGTAGCCGGTGCGGCCGGACTGCCAGGCCGCCAGCGCCCTGCGATCCTGACGCCAGGGGAACCCTCCGAATATCGGGTTCAGCGGGCTGTGTTCCATATCTGACGCATGGAACAGCAGTTGGTAGTTGAAGTCCCTCCAACCGATCTCGCGCAGGAACGCCTCCGAGCCCGCCGTCGGCGCGCCCGACCGCTCCTCGTCCCGACGTATGACATCCACGATCTGGCGGGGACTGATCTCTCCAAAATGGAGGTGAGGCGATAGGCGGGAGGTGCCCGACCGGTCGGGGCGATTGCGCTCGTCTTGGTAGGCGTTCAGTCGCGATCCGAGAAAGGTTTTGAGGGCGTCGAGTGCGCCCGTCTCGCCGGGGCGCCAGCCGGCGAATCCGCCTGACCAGTCCGGCGCGCGGGGGTGAAGCGCCCAGGCGTCAATCGGGTCCGAGGCTAGCGGCGCCGGATTGGCGCGGAGTTTTTTGACCACCGGCGCTGGTCCACACATGTCGATCCGCACCCTGGCCGCCCGCCAGTATGGCGTGAACACCCGATACGGGGTTCCGCTGCCTGTCTTCACCGTCCAAGGCTCGTTGAGCATCCCCCCGGCGAACGAGAGCGCCTCCACCCCGCCAGCGTTAAGGTCCGCCTTGATACGGGTGTCGCGGACGATGGAGGCCTGATCGTAGAGCCGGTTCCAATAGACGGCCTTCGCGCCGGATTCGGCCACGAGGCGCTTAAGGACCTCCGCCGCGCCGCCGCGTCTGAGCACCAACGGCGCCCCTAGGCGATTGAGGTCTTCGGCCAGGCTGCGAAGCGACTTGTCCAGCCACCAGCGGGACGCAGCGCCGGGGGGCCGTCCGCCGACGCCTTCGTCGAAGATGTAGAGCGGGATGACCGGGCCGTCGCGCGAGGCGGCGGCGAAAAGCGCTTCGTTGTCGGCCAGCCGGAGGTCCTTGCGGAACCAAACTACCGTCGGCGGGGACATCGGCCTCTCGTTTCTGTCAATTGCGCGGAATCTTGCGCCGACGGCATTCCGTCTGCACTTGTACGGCGATCGCCGTACAGCGGATCAAGGAGTGTTCATGTCTCAGCAACCCAATTTGGTGGTGCTCGTCGGGGAGACGGCGCGGCGGCCCGTCCGGATGGGCAACGCCGAGCGTCTCTCGGTAATCGCGGGGCCTTGCCAGATGGAGAGCCGTCAGCATGCCCTTGAGACAGCGTTCGCCCTGGCAGAAATCGCCGAACGGCTCGATATCGGCCTGATCTATAAATCCTCTTTCGACAAGGCCAACCGCACCTCAGGCAAGAGCGCCCGTGGCATCGGCCTCCTTGAGGCCCTGCCGATCTTCGCCGAGGTTCGCGAAGCCACCGGACTGCCAACGATCACCGATGTGCATGAGTCGGCGCACTGCGCACCCGTGGCGGAGGCTGTGGATGTCTTGCAGATCCCGGCCTTCCTCTGCCGTCAGACGGACCTCATTGTCGCGGCGGCGCGGACCGGCGCGGCGCTTAATATAAAGAAGGGACAGTTTCTCTCACCGTGGGAGATGGCGAATGTCATCGCCAAGGCGACGGAGGCGGGCAACCCGAACGTCATGGCCTGCGAGCGTGGCGTCTCGTTCGGTTACAATATGCTCGTGTCCGACATGCGCGCCCTGCCAATCATGTCGCGGATCGGCTGCCCGGTGGTGTTCGACGCCACGCATTCGGTGGCCCTGCCTGGCGGGCAAGGGGACCGTTCAGGGGGGCAGAGGGAGTTCGTGCCGGTTCTGGCGCGCGCAGCGGTGGCGGTGGGTGTTGCGGCCGTCTTTCTTGAGACCCATCCCGACCCGGACCATGCTCCCTCCGACGGTCCCAACATGGTTCCCTTGTCCGAGTTGGAGTCATTGCTGCGGACTCTTTTGGATTTCGATCGACTGGCGAAAGGCCTCGCTCTGTGTTGAACGCTATCTCGCGCAATGGGTGCTGGCCGTCAGGCAGTGCGGCGCCGACGCCGTGCGCGGCCGTTGACCCCGCCGCCGTGTCTGCGGCAACGGAGATCCAGCCATGACGCCGCTCAAAGTTCTGGTGACCGGCGGAGCCGGATTCATCGGTTCCAATATCGTCGCTACACTTTGCGACGACGGGCACGAGGTTTCAGTCTGTGATCGTCTCCGTGACGCGGCTTGCGGCAAGTGGCGCAATCTCTCAAAGCACGCGATCGATGACCTCACACCGCCTGAACACCTGTTCCGTTGGCTTGAGGGCAACGGCTCGGGCCTGGACCTGATCGTACATATGGGAGCCGTGTCGTCGACGCTTGAGCCCGACGCCGACAAGATCATCAGCAACAACTTCCAGCTCTCGCGTTCACTTTTCGATTGGTGCGCAGCCCATGGGGTCAGACTCATTTACGCGTCGTCCGCGGCCACCTATGGGGACGGCGCTTTGGGTTTTGAGGACTCTATGGATCTCGGACGCCTTCAGGCGTTGCGCCCTCTGAACCCCTACGGTTGGTCGAAGGCGCTTTTCGACGTCTTCGCGCAGAGGCGAACCGCGGTCGGACGGGCGCCGCCGCAGTGCGCCGGCCTCAAGTTCTTCAACGTCTACGGCCCGAACGAGGGCCACAAGGGTGAGATGCGGTCTGTCGTCGCCAAGATCTGGCCGAGTGTCGCCGCCGGGGAGAGCGTTCAGCTCTTTCGATCTCATCGTGTGGGCTACGCGGACGGAGGACAGCTTCGCGACTTCGTCTATGTGCGCGACGTGGCGGCGTGCATCGCCTGGCTCGCCGGCAATCCGGAGGTGAATGGTCTGTTCAACCTCGGGTCGGGAACGGCCAGAACCTTCGCGGATCTGGCGGGAGCCGTTTTTGCGGCGGCTCTGCGGGAGCCACGGATAGACTATATAGACATGCCCCAGGCCATGCGCGGCGCGTATCAATATCACACCGAAGCGCCCATGCGACGCTTGCGAGAGATAGGGTGGCGTGCGCCGATGACGGCGCTGGAGGATGGAATCGCCGACTATGTCCGAGAATATCTTTCTCAATCAGATAGCTATCGCTGATTGTGGCGCGTGAACGCGACGCGGATCGGGGTCATAGGCGTCGCGATCGTCGGTGGTTTGATCGCGCTCGCTACCTTGATCTGGAGGAACGATATCCTGCAGGCGATGCTCGATCCGGAAATGCCCTATGCCGTCTATCAACCCCCGCCGCCGCCTGACTACAGCAGATCAGAGGCGTGGGCGCTGCTGCCGGGCATCCGGCATGAGGGCGACCCACCCGTCGACGTCTTCTTCGTTCACCCGACGACGTTCGATGGCGGGCGTCACTGGAATGGCCCCCTGGACGCAAAGGCAGCGGCAAGGCTTCTCAACCGGGTGATGTTGCCGAACTATGCTGGCCCATTCTCGACCGGTGGACGGGTTTTCGCGCCGCGTTATCGTCAGGCGAGCCTCTACATTTCGCTCACCTTGTTCGACGACGCCGTCGACGCGAGAACCTTCGCCTACAATGACGTGCGGGCGGCTTTCGCCGCGTTCCAGGCTCGCCTTGGGCCCGAGACGCCGTTCGCGATCGTGGGTGTCGAGCAGGGAGGGACGCTGGCGGCGCGTCTGCTCCGCGATGAGATCGAAACCACCCCGGGGCTGAGGCGGAGGCTGGTTGCCGCATACCTGATCGAGACCGTCGTGCCGGCCGCGGAGCATGGCGCCGCCGCGTCCCTGCCGGCCTGCGTCAAGCCTGTTCAGACGGGGCGCCTCATCGCCTGGATCTCCGCGCCGGTCTTCGATTTCGGTCGAATGCGCCGCATCATGAATCGCAGTCTGGTCTGGTCGAGTCGCGACCGCCTGACGGGGCTCGGCGCGCGACCGCCGCTATGCGTAAATCCCCTGCTTGGCGTCCTGACAGACGAAGATGCGCCGCCCCGATTCAATCGCGGCGCGGCCAACGCGACAGGCCTCGAATGGGGCGTGCGGCCTGGGTTTCTGGCGAGACAGGTGGGGGCGCGCTGCGTGGACGGAATCTTGCGGGTTACACGACCGCGCTCAGCGTCGTTGTCGCCCTCCGGCGACTGGCCTGATCGCTTGCGGGCGCCGGCCTTCAACCTGTTCTGGGCGGACCTGGAGAACGATCTTCAGGTGCGGGAGGCGGCCTTTCTTCATGTCCGCGCCGGCTAGCTGCCCTCGCTGAGGACGCCGTCGGCGCGCCAGTCGAAGAGTTCTCGCAGCACCACGAGGGCGCGGCCGCGCTCGGAGATGAATTCGGGGTCGCGCAGAAGAACCAGGCGGGCGTCGTCCGCCGCGACCCGGATCAAGTCTCGGTGCGCCATGGGGTCGGCGATGCGGTAGGCCGGGAATCCACTCTGGGCCAAACCGAGAGGGTCTCCGCCACCCCGCAGTTCAAGATCTTTTTCCGCGATCAGGAAACCATCGTCCGTTTGCCTGAGAATATCGAGACGTTGGGTGGCGACCTGCGAGAGCGGAGGATCGTAGAGGAGCACGCAGCTGCTGCGCGCGGCCCCGCGGCCGACACGACCTCTCAGCTGATGAAGTTGGGCTAGGCCGAACCTTTCCGCCTGTTCGATAACCATGATCGATGCCGCCGGGACGTCCACGCCGACCTCGACGACCGTCGTGGCGACCAGAACAGCCAGGTCGCCGGCCACGAAACGGGTCATCACAAGATCTTTTTCGGCGGCGGGCAGGCGTCCATGCACCAGACCCACACGATCGCCGAAGATCGCTTTCAGTGCTTCGAACCGCGCCTCCGCCGCCGCAAGATCCACGAGATCCGATTCCGAGACCAGGGGGCAGATCCAGAAGGCCTGGGCGCCCGTCGCGACGGCCGCCCGCATTCGACCGACGACTTCGTCCAACCGATGCATGGGCGCCGCCCGCGTCGCGACTGGTGTGCGGCCGGGGGGTTTCTCGTCAAGGTTGGAGACATCGACGTCACCGTAGAGGGTGAGTTCCAGCGTGCGAGGAATGGGCGTGGCCGACATCGCCAGCAAGTGGGCAGTCTCGCCCTTCGCGCGGAGGCGACCGCGTTCGACGACGCCGAACCTGTGTTGCTCGTCGATGACGGTCAGGCCGAGAGCGTTGAACGTGACGCCATCCTGAAAGAGCGCATGAGTGCCGATCACCACCTGTGTCTCGCCGCCGGCGAGCGTCGCGAGCAGCTTTTCCCGGGCGACGCCCTTCACTCTGCCGGTCAGAAGGGCTGTCTTCATGCCGTGTGCGGCTAGCGCGGGCTCGAGCACGTCGAAATGCTGCCGCGCGAGAATCTCGGTCGGCGCCATGAGAACAGCCTGGAACCCCGCATCGACCGCCTCAACCATCGCCAGCATGGCGACCACGGTCTTTCCCGCACCAACATCGCCCTGGAGCAGGCGTGTCATTCGCCTCCCCGAGCCCAGATCGTCGCGGATTTGCCCGAGCGCGCGCGCCTGTGCATCGGTCAATCGATAGGGCAGGGAGTCCTGCACCGCGGTCGCAAGCTGCCCACGACCGATGGCCGGGGCCGCCTCGCGCCGTGTCAGGCGCTTTCTCAGGCCCAGGGCGAGCTGATGCGCCAGCAATTCGTCATAGGCGAGACGTTGGCGGTGAGGGGCTGCCGGGTTCAGGTCAGCGTCTGTCAGAGGTGAATGCAGCCCGACAATCGCGTCCCGCCATGTCGGCCAGCGGCGTTGCGCAAGCCAGGCGGGATCAAGCCATTCCGGCAACTCGGGGACGCGCGAAAGGGCCGTCAGGACAAAGCGTCTCACGGCCCGGGAGGCGAGGCCGGCCGTAGCGGGGTAGACTGCCTCGCTGACAGGAATTTCCTCGGCTCTCTGAGGATCAGCGATAAAGTCCGGATGGACGATCTGAAGGCCTCCGCCCTGCCGCTCGCGTTCCACCTTGCCGCTTACAAGCCGGCGCGACCCGACTGGGTGACGCTCCTCCAGATGTGCGCCGAAGCCCTTGAAATAGACCAAAGTGACGGCGCCTGTCCGGTCGATCGCCTGGATGCGCCAGGGCTGACCGGGACGCGCGGGCTTCAGATGGGCGCCGATGATCACGTCAAACGTCGGTGTCTCGCCCTCGACCGCCGCCTCTGTGGCCATCACCGGCCGGCGAACCAGTCCCTGCGGCGGCAATAGCGCGACGTCGCGGACAAGAGGGCCGGCGACCCGTTCCAGCAACGGCGCGACCCGATCACCCACGCCCTTGAGGCTGGTGATCGGCGAGAAAAGTGGAAAGAGAATCTCGGGCCGCATCGCTGGACCATAGCCGATCCAAGCCGAACTCGCGTTACGCCTCAGGGTGGACCGGCGCGGCTCGCGTCTATATCAACCCGACGCCGCGCCTTAGCCGCCCTCCGTACGGACGCCCCCAGTCATGACTGACACCCCACCCGACCGTCTGGCCATCGATCCCCAGAGCCCGTACCACGATGCGGACGTGCTCGCCCGCGGCGTGGGCGTCCGGTTCAAGGGCGTCGAGAAGACGAACGTTGACGAATACTGCGTCAGCGAGGGGTGGGTTCGGCTGTCAGTGGGCACGACGGTAAACCGCCAGGGCAAGCCGATGACGGTGAAGCTCAATGGAGAGGTCGAGCCCTACTTCCGGGACGCCGACGACTAAGCCCTGGCGTCGCTGATGCCGCGGCCCTATACCGCCCGCCTCCATGAATGAGACACGGGTCAAACGACTTATCTTCCGCGCCTGGCGGCGCGGGTTTCGTGAAGCGGACCTGATCCTCGGGCCGTTTGCGGACAGCTATGCCGCCGGCATGGACGACGCGACGCTATCGACGTTCGAGGATCTCCTCGAGGAGTCCGATCACGACATCTACGCCTGGATCCTTGGGGCGGCGCCGGTGCCCGAAAAGTTCGACACAGAGATCATGGCGCGCCTGCGCGCGTTCCAACCCGTGGGCGCGCGTCCCGGTGTGAACGACTAGCGCCCGGAACGATGGCGTCAGACCGAGACATGAAGCTCGTCAGCGCGGATGCCGGGGCCGTGACCCTTTCTGGCGCGCCGGAAGGGTTCGACGCACTGGTCATGGCAGACATCGCGCGCGCGCGCGGCGGACTTACGGTCTTTGTCGCCCGGGATGGCTCGCGCGCTTCGGCCTTCACCGATTCCCTGACGTTCTTCGCGCCAGAGATGGAGGTGCTGTCGTTCCCGGCCTGGGATTGCCTGCCCTACGATCGGGTCGGTCCGTCGGCGGGCGTGGCGGCGGCGCGTATGGCGGGGCTGACAAGGCTCAGTCAGGGCCTGGACGCCAAGACGCCCGTGATGCTGGTGACGACGGCTGCCGCGATCATGCAGCGCCTGCCGCCCCGCGCCGCGGTGGGAGCGGCCGGCTATGCGGCGACGGTCGGAAACAGCGTCGATATCGCCGATTTGGAGCGCTATTTCGCCGTCAATGGCTATCAACGGGCGTCCACGGTCTCCGAACGGGGCGAGTTCGCGGTTCGCGGCGGTGTCATCGACGTCTTTCCGCCCGGTGCCGACGAGCCGGTTCGATTGGACCTCTTCGGCGACACGCTCGAATCGATTCGCGCCTTCGATCGGGAGACCCAACGCTCCACAAAGCAGCTCAAAGCCGTTGATCTGCGTCCGGTGAGCGAGGCGCTCATCGACGCCGCCGCCATCGCGAGATTTCGCTCAGGATACCTCTCGGCCTTCGGCGCGCCTGGGGACGATCCGCTCTACGCCACCGTCAGCGATGGCGGACGACGGGCGGGCATGGAGCACTGGCTGCCGCTCTTCTATGCCCAACTGGAGACGCTGTTCGACTACCTGCCGCCCGGCGCCCTGATCGCCATCGATCATCTCGCGCGCGAGTCGCGGGATGAACGCCTGGCGGTGATCGCGGACGCTTTCGAGGCGCGGGATCAGACGGATCGGAAGACACACTACCGCGCTCTGCCGCCGGATGCCCTCTACCTCACGGCGTCGGAGTGGGACCTGCGCGTCGACTCACGGCCCAACCGTCAGTTCGCGCCGCTGAGCGGAGAGGAGCGGGCGGGGGTCGTCGATCTCGGCGCCAAACTTGGCCGTTCCTTCGCCGCGGAGCGGGCCCGCGATAGCGTCAATCTTTTCGAGGCCACCGCCGACCACGCCCGGCGGCTGTCCGCGGCCGGAAAGCGCGTGCTGTTTGCGTCCTGGTCCGAGGGTTCGTCCGAGCGGCTGGGGTCGATGCTGGCGGACCATGGGCTGAAGGGGATCTCCTTGGCCCCCTATTGGCAGGCGGCCAAGGCGGCCGATCCGAAGAAGCCTCAGCGTTGTGTGCTGCCCCTGGAGACCGGCTTCGAGACCGATACGCTGGCCGTCATTTCCGAGACGGATATCCTTGGCGACCGTCTGGCGCGGCCACGCCGCCGCCGCCGGGCATCCAACTTCCTCGCTGAAGCCTCGGGCCTGACCCCAGGCGACCTCGTCGTGCACGTCGACCACGGCATCGGCCGCTATGAGGGTCTTAAGACGCTTGAGGTGATGGAGGCGCCGCACGACTGCCTCGAACTGCACTATGCGGCGGAATCGAAGCTCTATCTGCCGGTCGAGAATATCGATTTGCTGACGCGCTATGGCGCGGACGGGGAGGGCGCGCAGCTCGATCGGCTCGGTGGAGCCGCCTGGCAGTCCCGTAAGGCTAAGGCGAAGGAGCGTCTGCGCGAGATGGCCGAGGGCCTGATCGCCATCGCTGCCGCGCGGGCGACAAAGTCCGTCGAGGAAGTTGATCCGCCTCACGGCCTGTTCGATGAATTCTGCGCCCGCTTCCCCTACGACGAGACGGACGATCAGCTGAACGCGATCGCCGATGTTCTTGGCGACCTCGGCTCAGGCCGACCGATGGATCGCCTGATCTGCGGCGACGTCGGCTTCGGGAAAACCGAGGTCGCGCTGCGAGCTGCGTTTGTCATGGCCATGAGCGGTCGGCAGGTCGCTCTGGTTTGCCCCACGACGCTGTTGGCCCGACAGCATTTCGCCACCTTTTCCGCCCGATTCCAGGGCTGGCCGATCCGCGTGCGCCGCCTGTCGCGGCTCGTGCCCGCGGCGGAAGCCGCCGAAACCCGCGCCGGTCTCGCCAAGGGTGAGATCGAAATCGTCATCGGAACCCATGCGGTCCTCTCCAAACAGGTGGAGTTCAAGGACATCGGCCTCGTCATCGTGGACGAGGAGCAGCACTTTGGGGTCAAGCACAAAGAGGCTCTGAAGGCGCTTCGGTCCGAAGTTCACGTGATGACGCTGACGGCGACCCCCATCCCGCGGACTCTGCAGATGGCGCTGTCCGGCATCCGTGAGATGTCCATCATCGCCACGCCGCCGGTGGATCGCCTGGCGGTGCGCACCTACGTCACGCCATGGGATCCGATCTCGATCCGTGAGGCCTTGCTCCGCGAGAAGTATCGCGGGGGCCAAGCCTACTATGTGGCGCCGCGCCTGAAGGACCTGCCAGACCTGGAGAAGTTCCTCACCGAGCAGGTTCCCGAGATCAAATATGTGGTCGGACACGGGCAGCTGTCGCCGACGCAACTCGAGGATGTCATGAGCGCCTTCTACGAAGGCCGTTACGATGTCCTGCTATCCACGACAATCGTGGAATCCGGGCTCGACGTGCCGACCGCCAATACCCTGATCGTGCACCGGGCCGACATGTTTGGCCTGTCTCAACTATACCAGCTTCGCGGTCGGGTCGGGCGCGCCAAGGCCCGCGCCTATGCCTATCTGACGACGCCCTTCGAGCGCCCGATCACGCCGCAGGCAGAGAAGCGCCTCCACGTGCTGCAATCACTCGACAGTCTCGGCGCCGGGTTCCAGCTGGCCAGTCACGACCTCGACATTCGCGGCGGCGGCAATCTGCTCGGTGATGAGCAGTCCGGTCACATCCGCGAAATCGGCGTCGAACTCTACCAGCAGATGCTCGAGGACGCCGTGGCCGAACTGAAGGCCAAACCCGCCTCCGACGGAACCGCGGAAGGCGCTCCCGATCGGGGATGGTCGCCGCAGATCAACACCGGGGCCGCGGTCCTCATTCCGGAAGCCTACGTTCCAGATCTGAACGTGCGGTTGGCGCTTTATCGACGTCTCTCCGAGGCTGAACGGTCAGATGATCGTGAAGCCCTGGCGGCGGAACTCATCGACCGCTTCGGGCCGTTGCCCGATGAGGCCGACCACCTCCTGAAGGTTGTGGCAATCAAAGGTTTGTGTCGAGAGGCTCATGTCGCGAAGGTGGACGTGGGCCCCAAGGGGGCTGTCGTAGCCTTCAGGGCGGATCACTTCGCCAATCCCGTCGGACTCGTGGCGTTCGTGCAGAAGAACAGCGCTGTCTGGCGGCTTCGTCCCGACCAGAAGGTGGTGGTGAAGGGTGAGTGGGAAACCGCTGGTGATCGCCTCGCCGCCGCCGAACGGGTCCTGAAGGAACTGGCGCATCTGGCCAAGGGCGCGGCGGCCAAACCGCAACTTTTTGCCTGGGTGGCGCCGGTCCCACCGCCGCCGCCGCCGCCGCCGCCCAAACGGGTCGTGGTCAAACCACGGCCAGGCCTCGGACCGCGCCCCGGCTTCCGCCGCGGTTTCTGAACCCCGCTACGCAATCTGCCGTCGCATCCCTGCGGCAAGGCGCATGGAGCCTGCCGAACGGCGGGCTTGCCTGACCGTGGGGCAGGGGCTGTGATAAGAGTCTCCACCATTCACCGGCCGCGCAACGCCGGGTCCACAGGAAAGAGGAAACGACGTCATGAGTCAGGGACCGCTGTCAGGCCTGAAGATCATCGAGTTCGCCGGCATCGGCCCCGGGCCGTTCTGCGGCATGCTGTTGTCGGACCTCGGCGCGGACGTGGTCCGCATTGACCGCAAAGGCGCCGGACGCGGCTCCAAGACCGATGTGACTGCCCGCGGACGCAAATCCGTGGCCATGGACCTTAAATCTCCCGCTGCCGTGGAAGCCTGTCTCAAGCTGATGGAAAGTGCGGACGTGGTCTTTGAGGGCTTCCGTCCAGGCGTCATGGAGCGCCTCGGCCTGGGTCCTGACGTGGCCCTGGCCCGCAATCCCAAGCTGGTATTCGGCCGGATGACCGGCTGGGGTCAGACGGGCCCCTACGCCCAGGCCGCCGGCCATGACATGAACTACATCGCCATCAGCGGCGCGCTTGGGGCCATCGGCACGGTCGAGAAGCCGATCCCGCCGCTGAATCTCGTCGGCGATTTTGGCGGCGGCGCGCTCTATCTGGCGTTCGGACTGCTCGCGGGTGTCATTCATGCCCGCGCCACGGGACAGGGTCAGGTGATCGACTGCGCCATGAGCGACGGCGCCGCGAGCCTGATGGCGATGTTCTACGGCATGAAGGCGGCGGGGGTGTGGACCGACAATCGCCGTGAGAACATGCTCGATGGCGGCGCGCACTTCTACGACACCTATCAGTGCTCCGATGGAAAGTGGATCGCCCTCGGCTCGATCGAGCCGCAGTTCTACGCCCTGCTACTGGAAAAGACCGGCATCGACGATCCTGCGTTCAAGGCGCAGATGGATCGTAGCCAGTGGCCGGCTCTTCACGACAAGCTCGCCGCCGTGATCGCAACCAAGACTCAGGATGCCTGGTGCGATCTCATGGCCGGCACCGACGTCTGCTTCGGCCCGGTGCTCAGCCTCGAAGATGCGCCCAAGCACGTCCACAACGTCGCGCGACAAACCTTTGTTGAGGTCGATGGCGTTGTTCAGCCGGCGCCCGCGCCGCGTTTCTCCGCAACGCCCGGCGCCGTGGCCGGTCCGCCGCCGGCGATCGGCGCGCACAGCCGATCCGCCCTTGAAGCCTGGGGCTTCTCGGCGGACGCTGTGACGGCGCTGGAGACCGCCGGCGCTCTCTGAACCGGAAATCGCCAAGGCTAAAATCGTTATCACCAACTACCACGCGTTTAAGCGGCGGGAGAATTTGGATGTCTCTAAGTCGAGATTCAGCGCGGACCCTGTTTAGTCGGCAAAGGCTGCCAGCTGATCGTGGATTTCAGCCCACGTCAGGCCTGAGGTGTCGATCCTGCTGCACATCGACGAGGGCCGCGCCTAGTGGTTACGTTCATTTTCCACAAATGTAGGCAAATAATTGAACGGAGGCGTGGTCGCTTGGGTCAATCGGAGACCAAGCTTGCTTATCTTTAGGAACATCAACATTGTGATAGACGTCTGGACCGCTTTGGCCTATGGCATCAATTTCTGTTCTGCTCGTCAAGCAATTGAATTTCTGATGAATTTTCGCATACCAAATCTTTTCACCGGAATTATTGTATTGGAATCCACCATTCACGTGAAAATTTATCCTCCACCAGGCCTCCTTATAAGCAATATAATTGTGGAGCGTATCCAGTTCTACCTCAACGACACCGCTTTCATCACCACCAATCTTATGCCAATTCTCGGCCTGTGCAGTTGAAGCGTTAGTTACAGCGAAAATAAAAATGCTAGCGAAAATAGCCAATGAATTCATGAATCACCCCAAATCCAATGCTACCGGTGCCGCCCCATGCGCCAATGTAACCCGCAAATGTAAGCCGCCACGCTATCACAACGCCGTTGGATCAACTGACATTCCCCAGATGGACGGCCCGTCCGGCCTTCTGGATCCGCAGAATGGCGGATATGGCCGCATTGTCGAGTCCCCTTTCGTAGCCTTTGGGCCAATCCCGCCCGACCGGCGTCATCCGAAGCGGCCCGGGTGCCC
>CAIQJF010000095.1 GCA_903872075.1 uncultured Caulobacteraceae bacterium
CGAAGTCGGAGCCGGAAATGTAGAAGAACGGCACGCCCGCCTCGCCGGCCACGGCGCGGCCGAGCAGGGTCTTGCCGGTCCCGGGAGGGCCGACCATCAGGGCGCCCTTGGGAATCTTGCCACCCAGGCGCTGGAACTTGGCCGGATCCTTCAGGAAGTCGACGATCTCGGTGAGGTCGTCCTTGGCCTCGTCCACACCGGCGACGTCGTCAAACGTGACGCGGTTCTTGTTCTCGGTGAGCATCTTGGCTTTGGATTTTCCAAAGCCCATCGCCCCGCGCGCGCCACCCTGCATCTGGCGCATGAAGAACACCCACACGCCGATCAGCAGCAGGATGGGCAGCATGTTGATGAGGATGGTGGGGATGAGCCCCGCACCCGGCTGTTCGAACTCGAATGAGGCGCCCTTGGCCTCGAGGCGGTGTTCCAGATCCTGGGTGTCCAGCGGGCCGATGGTCGACAGGTTGCCGCCTTGCTTGTCCTTGGCCTCCAGGGTCTGCCCGTGAATCTTCACCGACTTGATGTCGCCGCTGTCGACGCGGCTGAGCATCTCCGAATAGCTGATTTGCCGGGCGCTGCCGCCATGGCCACCGCTGTTCAGAACGCCGAAAATCGCGACAAGGGCGAGTACGATTACGCCCCATATCGCCAGGTTACGCATAGTCATGTGCAGGCCTCATCTGGCTCAATCTCCCCATTTAGGATGGACTGAGCGTTTTCGCCATGGATCGCAGGCCCGCCTCGTCGACAATCCCGCCGCGGGCGGCCAGGAATCGCGCCGCCGTGAGCGTTTTGACGTCAGCCAGGGGCGACAGGAGGACCGTGGGGATGGCCACTGGGACGCCGGCCGACAACAGGACCGGCAAAGCCGGCCGGACCGACGGGGGTAGCTCGCCCACCGCGCGTCGGAGATCGGGCGGGAGTCTGGACATACGTCCGTGCAGCAGACCGACCACGATGTCGGGTGCGTTCGCCCGAATTGCGAACCGTCCGTCCCAGGCCGTTTCCCGACCGGGTCGCAGCGTCAGGTCCTGGCCGCCTGCGCCTCGCCTGTCGGCCGCGTCGCGGACAAACAGGGCGTTCCCGCCGTCGCTCCGCACACGGGCCCCGGCCAAGGTCGCGGCGACCGGCCGGCCGGATGTCAGCCGTTCAAGCAGGCGCTCGCGCCGTTCGCGCCGGGGGGCACCTTGCGACCCCGACGCGCTGACAAGCGCCGCGCCGAGATCAGCGGCCGCATCCGGCCGGTCCATCAGAGCGGCCAGCGACAGCATCAGGTCTCCCGCTGGTCCGAGGCGCAGCGCGGGAGGCGGGCCCGGAGATTGCGCCTGTTCGTCCGTCGCTATCCCTGGGACTGAGGCAAGCCGGCCGCGAGCCCTGGCGCGGGCGCTGGCGGGATTGTCGTTGGCGGGGTCGTCGATCCATGTTTCGCCGGCGGCGGCGAGAAAGACCCTGATGTCGGAGCGCCGATAGGCGAGCAAGGGACGCAGGATGAACAGGCCTCGGCCCTCGGGCCACACCGGCGATGGCGCCCATTCCCGCGGAGAAGGCGCGGTGGATCCCTCCTGACGCATGAGCGCCGCTTCGGCCCGATCATCTGCTGTGTGGCCCATCAGGATGACCGCCGCTCCCGCCTCACGCGCCGACTCGGCCAGGAGACGGTGACGGGCCGCGCGTGCGGCGGCGGAAAGGCCCGTCGCAGGCTTCGGACCGTCCCAGGCGAGCATCCGGCTTTCGACACCCAGACGCGCGATTCGGTCCAGGCAGGACAGCGCCCACCGCCCGCTGTCCGGCTGAAGCCCGTGGTCGACCGTCAGGGCGACAAGGCGTCGCCCACGACGATCCGCCCAGGCCTTCGCGAGCAGGAGGAGGCAGAGGGAGTCCCCGCCACCGGAGATTGCGACGGCCACCGGCGCAGGATCGTCGAAGGAGAGCCGGGCGTTCAGAGATTGGTTCGCCGGAGTCTCGAAAGCGTCCCAGACAGGCGTGGGCGCTATCGTCGTCAGTTGCACTGAGCTTGGGCGCGCACGGCGGCCGCGCCCTTGACGATGGCGGGAAGGGCCTTCGGATATCTCCGGCCCAGCTCGTCGAGCGCCTGACAGGCGTCTGTCGTCTTGCCCATGGCCACCAGGGCGCGCGAGAGATCGAGAACCGCCTCCGGCGCCCAGCGCGTGTGAGGCCAGCCCCGGATCGCGCCGATCTCGGCCGTCGCCGCATCGGGCCACGCCTTCCGCGCCAGAAGCGTCTTCGCGAGGTAGAAGCGCGCCTCGGGTCCGCCGGGCCCCTCGCCGTAGCGATCCACATAGTCGCGGAAAGCGGTCTCGGCGCCTGCCTTGTCGCCGGCGTCGAACGCGGCCTTGGCCGTGGCGAAGGCCGCGGCCGGATCTGGCGTCATTGCGGTTGCGGCGGCGGCGGGCGCCGGCGGCGGCGGCGGCGGAGCGGTCATGTCCTTCACGGTTTTTTCAAGCGCCGCGAGGTGATCCTTGAGCAGGACGTTTGCGGCGCGAAGATCGGTGGCTTCCTGCCGCGCCTGATCAAGGTCGTGCTTGATGACCTCAAGCTGGCCGTTGAGCCGCGCGAGGGTCTGGTTGATGTCCGACACCTTGTCGCCGAGACCGGCGACCTGGCCCGGCGTCTCCGCGGGCTGAACGATCACCGGCGCTCCGGTCTCCCGGCCCTGGAAGACGATGGCGCGCAGTTCCTTCATCGCCTTTTCCATGCGGTCAAGGCGCTTGGCCGCGTGTTCATCAAGCGGCTCGTCCAGGGGCACCTGGGCGAGGGCTTGGCCGGCGCTAGCCACCAGCAAAATGGCGGCCAGCGCCGTGAGCCGGCGGCGTCCTCGCGAAGGAAAGGTCATGGGCTGGGCTATTGGGCTCCGGACGTGATCACGGTGTGACCGTTGCGGTTATGCGCCCAGGACTGCTCGCCGGTCCCGGTGTCGACGGGCTTTTCCTTGCCGTAGGACACGGTCTCAATGCGGGCTGTGGAAAGGCCCTTGCCCACGAGGTAGTCGCGAACGGCCGTCGCCCGGCGGGACCCGAGAGCGAAGTTGTACTCGCGCGTGCCGCGCTCGTCGCAGTTGCCTTCGATGCGCACGCGCACCGACGCGTAGCGCTGCAGCCAGGCCGCTTGGGCGTCCAGGGTGGGTTTAGCGTCGTCCCGGACCACGAACTTGTCGTAGTCGAAATAGACAAGGTCCCCGGCGTTGATCACGAAATCCTGCACCGATCCCGGCGTAGGGCCCGTGGGGGCCGGCGGCGGCGGCGGCGGCGGCGGCGGCGGCGGGGGCGGGGGTGCAGGC
>CAIQJF010000096.1 GCA_903872075.1 uncultured Caulobacteraceae bacterium
CCGCGGCCTGCGTCGCCGCCGCCAGCGCCTCCGCGACGCCGCGCCGGCCGGCCGCCGCGATCAGCTCGGCGCCGGGCAGGCCGCGGCCGGACAGAACCGCCTCCAGGCCGTCGGGCGAGGGATCGCCCGCCCCGCCCCAAACGGCCTTGAAGATCGCGTCCACGGCCACCGCCCGGATCGCCTCGTCGTCGATCGCCGTGACCACGCGCAGCAGCAGCTCGCCGTCGAGGCGCTTCATGTCCGGCTGACCGAGCGGAACGCCATAGCGCGCCGCCCAGCGCCCGAGATCCTTGCCGGCATAGGCGCGCTTGACGGCGCAGATGATGGTGGTGGGGGTGTTGTTGACGATCTTCATCAGCGGCAGGACCGAGAACGGCCGGAGGCGGACGGGCGCCCCGAGCGCGCCCAGCTGGCTGTGCGCCAGGTAGCTGTAGGGGCTCTGGAAGTCGAAATAGAACTCCACGGGGGTGTCGCTCACGGTTCATCTCCTGGGTTAAGGCGGCCAAGCAGGGCGCGGATGGTGTCGTCCGCGGCGGGGCCGGGACGCAGGCGGACACGGGCGGGCGGCACGGCCTGCCCCGTCTGCGGATCGACCAGGGCCAGCCGCAGCTCCCGGCCCGTGTCCCGATCGACGAGTTCCAGGGGCGCGGCGCCATAGCCGGAGGCGTCCCACTGATCCCCCCATTCGCGCAGGGCGGTGGTGACCTTCCAGAGGCCGCGGCCCTTGCCGGTCAGGCGGTATTCGTCCCGGGGCGGACGCGCCTGGTAGCGGACGCGTTCGACGAGGCCCTGGGCCTCCAGATGCTTCAGCCGGCTGGCCAGGGTCGTGGTGGGAATTCCCGTGCTGGCCTGCAGCTCGTCATAGCGGCTCAGACCCAGGGCCAGATCCCGCAGCACCAGGATCGCCCAGCGATCGCCGATCGCCTCAAGCGCGCCGGCGACCGAACACCGCATTCCGCGAAACGATTTCGCCTTCATGACCTTCCCGAAGACTAACTCTAATGATGAGAGTTAGTTCGGTTTCGCCGCGGCGCAAGGGGTGGGTGACCGGTCCGCGCGGCATCGTCAGGACGCCGTCCTCACCCGCGCCACCGTTCAAAACGCTACAGCGCCGCCATGCGATTCCCCAGGCGTGAGTAGATTCCGGCTCTCCGGAATATCCAGATGCCGGCCTTATAGATATATCGCGCGGCGAATAGGCCTTCAGCCCATCGCCTGGAAAGGTGACACTATGAAGAGTCTTAGAACGGCGTTCGCACTGAGTTCGTTTCTCGCGACTATGGGCGCAAGCGCGACGCTGCCGACAGTGGCCAACGCCGCTTCTGCTGGACGGGCCTATGTCGCCTGCAATCAGTACGGCGACTGCTGGCGGGTGCGCCAGCGATATGCCTACGGGCCCGACGCGCCGGTCACCTACTATAAATCCGACTGGTATGACGCCCACCAAGGTGACGCGAAGGTGCACTGGCGCTCCGACCCGGAAAATGACCGTGGGTATTACGAGCGAAGCGGGAACTGGCACACCGATCCGGGCGCGCGCGCCCTGAGGGGCGGAGCAAAGGGCGCCGGTATCGGCGCGGCCATCGGGTGCCTGGTGACGCTTCCGATCGGGTGCGTGCCCGGCGCGGCGGTTGGCGCCGCGGTGGGTGGCGGCACGGGCGCCGTCGCCGGCGCGGCCACAACGCCGCACGACTGATCGAAGCCGCCGGTCGGGACGGGCAAGCACGCTCCGCAACGCGGGGCGCCGCCGCCTGATGGTGGCCATGGGTCTGAACCCCCGCAAGGTGTGGATCCAGGCTCAGTATCCCGCCTCACTGCACACCCTCACCCGCAACAATCCGCACTGCTTCGTGAACTGGGGCTGGCACGTGGCGCCGACGTTGTGCGTGCGCGGACGCCATCCATTCAGGCGCCAGACCATGGTGATCGATCCCTCGCTGTTCGCCACGCCGGTGACCGAGGCCACCTGGAAGGGCGTCCAGGGCGATCCGAACGCCACCTTGACCGAGACGGACGGGTCGATCTTCTGGCTGTGGAGCAACGGGACGGACCCGACCTACGCCCAGACCGACCAGGTCCTGGCCACCTACCGCCTGGCGCTGGCCGCCCGCTCGGCCCAGCAGGGCCCGTCCCCCTACGCCAACTGCCCCTGAGAGGGAGGCACGGCTACCGCTCCAGGCGGCGGACGAGGATCGCCTGGGCAAGCCGCGGGCCCACCCCTGCCCCGCATCCGGAATAGGCCGCGCGCCACCCCCCGCCGTCCTCCTCGCCTCACCGCCTGCGCCCGGCCGCCGGCGATCGACACCGCCAAGGAGGACGCGGCCGTTCTGGGGCGGCTCAACCACCGGCTGGGCCCCGATTGGGTGAAGCCCCTCCTCACTGCGCGACAACCCAGGCGTAGACGTAGGTCGCGAAGTATTTTCCGGTCCCGGGCGGATTGGCGAGAAGGTTCCGCTTGAACGTGACCCTGACCGACAGCTGATTGGCCTGTTTGTCCCAGGACGGGCCGGAGACCTCGTTCAGGCCCTTCTCGGCCTCCTTGTCGATGCGGATGACGGCCAGGGTAAAGGGGCCACCGGTGGCGGGCGGGGGGTCCAAATCCCACCGGGCTTCCTGGCTTGGGTCGCGGAGGTGGCGCAGGTCCCAGACCCCGTCGCGCAACTCGACCCGGTGGGTCTGGGTGGGTTGCGGCGGCGGCACGATGCCCAGGTCGTTGTCGTTCGGCTTGGCCGGCGGATCCTCGAACAGATCGATGTCGTCGTGGCCGGTGAACTGGGCCGCGGACATGCCGTTCTTCAGCGCGTTCAGGGGCACCGGAAACCGGGTGGTCAGGGCCGCGGCGATGACTTCCTTCGGCACGGCCGGCCTTGGCCAAAGGGCCAGGCTCGCCGAATCGGGAAGCGCCACGGCGCCCAACGGCGCATCGACCAGTCCCTCCAGGGCCGAACGGTAAAGCCACGCCAGGGCCAGCGCGGGGCCATAGCCCCGCGACACGTCGAAGAACTCGTCGGTCCACTCATAGGTGAACTCCGGGGGATCGTCGCCCTTCGCCAGGGGCAGGTTGCAATTGTTCTCTTCGACGACGTGCCGGCGGATCGCTTCCAGTTTGTCGGTCAGATCGCTCTGCAGGCCGAGAAGCTTGCCGGCCGCCTCCGGACTGAACGTTTCGCGAAGCAGATCGGCGTGGAGCAGCAGGGCGACGCCGTTGGCGAAGGTGGCCGTGTTCTGGTTGTCCGGATCGCTGAGCGACGGCGGGCCCCCGTTGTACCAGTCGAGGTAGGCGTCCCGCACCGCCTTGCGCGCCTGGCTTTCCGCCGAGGTCTCCACGTGCACGCCGTCCAGGGCCAGGGCGGTCAGGCCGATCCAGGGTTTGAAAGCGTCGAAGCTCAGGCTCTTGGCCGGCCCGGCCGTCTTCATCCAGAGGTCGAAACCCTGCCGGGGGATGATGCAAAGCGCCTTCCAGATGCGCGCCGCGGCGAACTCCCAGCGGTCGTTGGGGTCCTGCTCGGTGAAGCAGTCCACCGCCATGGCCGCCTGGGCCGCCTCCAGGATCGTCTTGTCGGTTTCGGTGAGGTCGCCGTTGAGGAGAGATTTCAAACGCTCCCACGGATTGGGGCCAAGCAGATCCTTGAGCGCGTTTTCAGGCGGGACCGTCTTCAGGACGTCCCGCGCGCGGGCCATCGAAAAGCTTTGGGTGCGATGCCAGCAGACCCCAAGGCCCGCCCGCTCCACGGCGTCGGTGAAGGTGTTGTGGAGATGGTCGACGGAGAAGTCGTCGCCGGTGATGAGTTTCAGGACCCGATTGAACGGAAACTCCATGCAGGGATTGAAGCCGGCGGCGCCATAGATGGTGAAGTCGCCGCAGGGTCTGCGCAGCAGGTAGCCGACGTTCTGCAGGTAGCGCCCGACCCGACCGGCCTGATCCTTCACGGCCGCGAGAATGGCCGGGCTCTCCGGGACTTTTCGCCGGCTGAAGGCGTACCAGATCATGAAGTAGGCGGTGATGAGGCCCACATACTCGTCCATCGACGGCTCCCAGATCCGGTGGGAGCGCTTGTCCGGCAGGGCGGTGTAGCGGGGGTCGTCCAGCAGGGTGCAGTAGGAATAGTGGTGCTCATCGTGGGTCTTGAAATCGGCGTTCAGGAAGAACTCGCAGGCCAGCTGCGGCGTCTCGACGCCGAAGCGGTCGACCGTGGAGCTCCAGGTATCCGTGGTCGAAGGATCCCAGCGCAGGATGTAGCCTTCGAACCCCGGATGCTGTCCGTTATTGAATTTGTAGAGCGAGCCCAGGGTGTCCAGAGTGATCTGGACCAGCTGCGCCGCGTCGGCGTGGCCCAGGAGGTGCTCGACGCACAGGCCGATCACCCGATAGCCGGTGCTCATGATGAAGTTTTCGTCGCCGCGCCGGAACACCCGCCAGCGCTCGACGTCGAGGTCAGGACGGTCTCTCAGGTCGGTGTCGCCGGAATAGAGGTCCTCGGGTTTCTGGAACGGAAACTGGCTCTTGGTCGGGCGTCGCCAACCGGTATCCCCGCAGTCGTGGGTCGCGACGCCCCTGGGGCCTCCCCTGCGGGGCGTCAAGCCGCCGCGCCAGGCCCCGAGCTTGTTGTCCTGCGAAGCGAGATTGCGCCGCCAGTAGCGGCCGAGGGCGAAGTGGCGGGCCAGTGACAGGGCGCGCAGGCGCCGGTAGAGACCCTCGTGCGTAGCGATGGTGACGATGATCGACTGGGCCGCGCCGCCGAACGTCGCGATGATGTCCGGGTTGTCGGCGTCAAATGTGCTTTGGTTTCCCTGAAACCCGCCGCCGTCGAACAGGCTGACGACCCATCCGGACGGAATTTTCAGTGAGCGGATGTTTCGTGCGCCGCCGAACTGGTCGGCCTGCAGGCGGCCGGGCGAGAGCTCCAGAGGCGCGCCTTGAAAGTTGGCCTCAGCGTACGCAAGGACTGTTTCCCGAAGCATGAGATTTCTCCCTATGCCCGCCCACGACGAAACTATTTGCCCCGGAACGCCTCGCGTCAATGCCGCGCCTTTCGGAATGCAGGGTGGGACCGCGCGATGATCCCCTGGGTTCAACTGGGCGTGGCGAGCGTCCCCGGCGACGGGGGCGAGCTTAGGCTGATGCAGCGCGGGCGGGAGTTTTCGATTTTCGCCGGGGCCATCGAGCTGATGAGCAACCGCTTAAGCGGCTCGGAGGAGGCGCTGGCGTCGGTGACCTGCGCGCGGCTGGCCGGGCGGGCGCGGCCGAAGGTGCTGATCGGCGGGCTGGGCATGGGCTTCACCCTGCGCACGGCGCTGAAGGATCTGCGCGCGGACGCGCAGGTCGTGCTCGCAGAGCTCGTGCCGGAGGTGGTGGCCTGGGCGCGGGGGCCGCTGGCGGCGATCCATGGCGCGAGCCTGGACGATCCACGCGTGACGGTCGTGGTGGGCGATGTGGCGGAGCCCATTGCGTCAGGGCGCGGCAGCTTCGACGCCATCCTGCTGGACGTGGACAACGGCCCCGAAGGGCTGATGCGCCGGGCCAATGACGATCTCTACGACCCCTACGGCCTGCGGCAGGCCCACGCAGCCCTGAAGCCCGGCGGCATGCTGGCGGTGTGGTCGGCGACACCGCACGCGGCCTTTGCCAAACGCTTCGCCCAGGCCGGCTTCACGGTGGAGGAGCTGCGGCCGCGGGCCAGCAACCGGGGGCGCGGGGCGCGGCATGTGATCTGGATCGGGACGCGGCCTTAAGGGGCGGTGGGGCCGGTTGACCGGTCCGGCGGTTTCGTTAAGCGTCTGGGCGCCGAGGGCTCGGCCTGGGCGCATTCAAAGGACTTCGCATGTTTTCGCACATCATGATCGGCACCAACGATCTGGACCGCGCCAAGGCGTTCTATGACACCCTGCTGGGCACCCTGGGCGTGGGCGCGGCCGCCGTCGACGGCAACCGCATCTTCTACTTCACCCCCACCGGCGTGTTCTCGGTCTCCAAGCCGATCAATGGCGAGCCGGCCACGGCCGCCAACGGCGGCACCATCGGCTTCGCCGCCGCTTCCGCTGAGCAGGCCGACGCCTGGCACGCCGCCGGCGTCGCCGCGGGCGGCGTGACCTGCGAGGATCCGCCCGGCGTGCGCGAAGGCCCCACCGGGAAACTCTACCTCGCCTATCTGCGCGATCCGGACGGCAACAAGCTGTGCGCACTGCATCGGATGTAGGCTGAAGCCCATGGTTCGGCGCCCCTTCGTTCGCTTAGTGCGGACGAGGGGGCGCTCGACGCCCGTCAATCATCAACCATTGTTGAGAATTTTCGGATCGATGAATACTGGCGTAAGCGTAGCGCCAACAACCGGAACAAGACCAATATTGAACGAGTCATATTTTTCAGCTCCGGCACCTTTGTAGGTCACGAAAAAATCCACAACATCACGCGTTTTCTTCAAACTCTGATCAGTTTCATTTTTAATCGGAAAACTGCATATGAAATCATGAGCACTGTCAATTCCTACACCGACACCTCTTATGTCAATTCCACTACCCCGCGGATCATCATATTTATAAAATTCATAATTTGGCGAATTTCCTGAATTTCCCTTATCATTATCTAGTATTATTCGATATTCGATAACATCACCCGGCTTAATATTTTGCAAACTCATCAAATCAGAACTATAAATGTTGTCTTCAATCGCAGCGTCGTGGGACGTATTTTTCTGATTTGATCCAAAATTTGGATTGAAATCCGCCGGCACTGGGTCGGCCGCCGGCGGCGCGTAGTATATTGCCTTAAAATTCTTAGAGTTTTTATCGAATACGTCATCAGCGCTTTTCCTCAAATATATCCGCATCACGATCGCGGCGTTCGGAACGGGTGATCCAACACACGACTTTAACCCCACTGTCGCAACGTCCAGGGGGTGGATGTTATCGCCTGGCGATATCGACGGCTTATTCATGCACGATGCAGCTAGAGACGACAGCAATAGCAAAAACACAGGCCTCACATGCGATTTGAGTTTCTTCATAGTCCCTCTCCCTTGTTTTGGCCGCCTGGCCGCTGAGCACCGCTTGTCGAAGCCAGAATTCTCCGGGCTTCGCCCCCTAAATCCATGAGCCAGAACGCGCTGAGCCGCTCGCCATGGGCGAGTGGACCGGCAAGCAGCGTTTCCACCAGCCGTTTAGCGGCGGCGCGATCGCCGCTCTCGGCGAGGAAACGGGCATGCAGGAGTTCACAGAGCTCGGTGACTTCCTCGTTCTTCGGCCGCGCCGCATCGGCGGCGCAGTTCCCGAGCATGGCGGCGATACGGCTGCGCGGCGGTCTGAACCCGGGAGGCGACATGAGCCAGGCGCGGGCCTCGAAAAGCTGGCTCCCGCGCGCCTGCCGCGCGGCGACGAGATTTTCGGGGTCCTCGCGCGCCAGCGCCAGCGCCCCCGCGCGCGCCTTTTCGAACCGAGCCGACGCTTCCGCCGTTGCGCCTAACGCTGCTGAGATACGGCCAAGCGCCAGATCGCTCGAGACGATTCTGAGACGGGCCTGATAGTCGCGGGGATCATCTGCCAGGAGCCGCTCAATGATGCGCCGTTGGGCGAGACGCTCGGTCAAGGCGCCTGCCTCATCGCCGGAAAAACGGCGCACGGTGGCGAGCCAGCCGTGGCCGTCCTCCACCTGAATTTGAATCTCCCGGTCAGTGGGTCGCAGGCGGCCAACGGTCTCGAAGTCGGCCTGGGCCGCGCGGAAAAGAGCGCCGGCGCGAGGCGTGTCGATGCTGCGCCGGAGAAGAAATACGCCTAGATTGCTCTCCGAATAGCCGCGTTCGAGCCGCCAGTCGGCGTTGGCGGAATCGATGGTAACCAGCCGCGCGGCGAGCGCCGCGTAGCCTTTCATCCTCGCTTCGGCGTCGTCATCGCGCCCCTCGGAGGCGCGCAGGTACCCCAACCAATATTCGCTTTGGGCGTGAGCGAAGATCCGCCTTGTGTCGTTCGGCGCGGCGCGCAGCAGACGGGCCGTCGACGTCCAGGCATCGCGCAGCTGGGCATCGGCCGCAGCAAAGTCTCCGCGGGTGATATCGTCACCGCCCGACTGCTGCAGGAGCTTGGCGCGTTCGATCACGTCACCGGGGGCAAGCTGGCGGGTGTCCTTGCCGCTGTAGAAGCCCAAGGCGCCACGATTGAGATCATCGCGCAATCTCAGGGCGCCGAACCGTTTGAGCCGCGTGTAAAGGTCCCCGCCCACGGCGGTGACGACCTTGTCGCCCGCAGCGTGCTCGCGCTGGCTGGTAATACGGGCCTGAATCACGGCCAGGGCGAGCGCGCCCACGGCCGTGAAACCAAGAACCGAGGCGAGCGATGTCAGCAGGACGTTGCGCACCTGCCGTTGGGCATCGCGCTGGACGAGATCGTCGAGGCTTGCGTCCGCCAAGGCGGCGATAAGCTTGAGCAGCGCAAGACGGTCGCCATCGCCCTCCGGCCGGAAGTCCGCGGCCAAGGGAGAGATTTTTCGCCCGTCCGGTCCAGGCTCAAGCAGCGCCGGATGAAACACCTGCTTGGAACTGCCCTTGAAGATCGCCGTGAGCACGCCGGCATCGCCATGCACTTGGCGAAAGAGCCGTATTTCGCGCCCGACCCAATCGGACGCGGCGGAGTTTGGCGTGCAGATGACGATCAGACGCCGTGACCGCTCGATCGCTTCGCGGACGACTTCGGTCAGATCCGGGGCGGCGGCCATCTCGTCGCGGTCCCGGAACACGGGATCCAGCCGCCCCGGCCTTGGGCCGTCCCCAGGTCGACCACGGGACAGCTTTGCCGGCAGCCGATAGTCTTCCAAACGTCGATGTAAACGGCGAGCGAAGGCGGTGTCGCGATGGCTGTAGCTGATGAAGGCGCTGTACCGCCCCGCCGCCGGTTCCCCCGCGCCCGTCATGCCCTTGCGCCCCAGCCTCCCGAGTTCGAACGATCTCTCGGCTTAAAGTCCGCAGGTGGCCGGGATGTCCGACCGTCTGAAGCGTGAGTGTGGCAGAAACCAACGCATTGTCCACGTGCCGGTCGTGACTTGCGCCGAAGGCGGCAACGGCAAGCTGTATCTGGCCTATTTGCGCGATCCGGACGGCAACAAGCTGTGCGCGCTGCATCGGATGTAGGACTGACCTAGGCGATGAGCGCCCCCTCCGGCGCTTCGCGCCACCTCCCCCGCGGTGCGGGGGAGGAGAGATGAACTCCTCCTCCGTTTACGGGGGAGGAGGACCCCGAAGGGGTGGAGGGGGCGCGAGCCGGTTTCCCCCGGACCCGAAACGTCCTAGGCGTGCCCAGGACCTCGGGAGATCAGATCATGCGGACGATACGGACAGCGATCCTGGCGGCGGCGGCCGTGGCAACCCTGGCGGGCGGGGCCCAGGCGGCGCCCGTGTCTCACCCCCAGGCCGAGGCCCAGGCGCTGGACCTGGCCAAGCAGGCCATCGCCCTGCGTTCGGTGCGCGGGCCGGGCAATCGCACGCCGGAGGTGGCCGCCCTGTTCCGCGACGCGCTCGTGGCCGGCGGGTTCGCCGCTGAGGATGTGACCATCACCCCGGTGGACGACACCGCCTATCTGATCGCCCGCTGGCATGGCTCGGATCCCAAGGCCAAGGCGCTGGTGATCTCCGGCCACATGGACGTGGTGGAGGCCAAGCCGTCGGACTGGCAGCGCGATCCGTTCACCCCGGTGGTGGAGAACGGCTATCTGTTCGGCCGCGGGGCGACCGACATGAAGCTCGACGACGCCCTGGCCATCGCCTCGCTGATCGAGCTGAAGCGCGAGGGCTTCAAGCCGCGCCGCGACATCGTCATCGAATTCTCCGGCGACGAGGAGACGGTGATGAAGACCAGCGGCCTGATCGCCGAAAAGCTGGCCGGATCGGAGCTGGTGCTCAATGTCGACGGCGGCGGCGGGCGGCTGGACGACGCGACCGGCGCGGCGACCTATTTCACCTGGCAGGGGGCGGAGAAGACCTACGCCGACTTCTCGCTGACGGTGACCAATCCGGGCGGTCACTCCTCGGCGCCGCGGGCCGACAACGCCATCGACCGCCTGGCCGCGGCGCTGCTGCGCATCCAGGCCCATCGCTTCACGCCCGAGGTCAGTCCGCTCACCAAGGCCTATTTCACCGCCGCGGCGGCCTATGCCCCGCCGGAGACGGCCGGCGCCATGCGCGCCTTCGCCGCCAATCCGGCCGATCCGGCGGCCATCGCCGTGCTGGCGGCCAATCCGAGCACGATCGGCAAGATCGGCACCACCTGCGTGGTGACCATGATCAGCGGCGGTCACGCGATCAACGCCCTGCCGCAGCGGGCCGAGGCCAATATCAACTGCCGGATCTTCCCGGGCCATGCGCCCGCCGACATCATGGCCGAGCTGGCGGCGGCGGCGAACGATCCGGCCGTCGCCTTCAAGGACGTCAGCGAAGGCTCGGTGCGCACCGACGCCTCACCCATGCGGCCGGAGTTCGTGGCGGCGGTGACCAAGGCCCTGGGCAAGGTCTATCCGGGCGTGCCGGTGTTCCCCGCCATGGCCTCGGGCGCCAGCGACAGCATGTGGTTCCGCCACGCGGGGGTGGACAGCTACGGCGCCAGTCCGCTGTTCACCAAGGCCTCCGAGGACTTCAGCCACGGGCTGAACGAGCGTGTCCCCCTGTCCAATATCGCCCCGTCGATCACCTATTACCTCAGCCTGGTGTCCGACCTGGCGAAGTAGCGCCCGCGTCAGCCCGGGACGATGGTCCTGGTCGCCGGATCGACGCGCACCGGGCGGCGGTGATTGACCTCGGCAGGGTCGACATCGATCACCGGCGCGTCAGGGCCGGCGCCGGCGTGGCGCCGGGCGCGGTCGTGATGGGATTCGCGATGGGCGGCGGCGCCCTCGAACGTGACGCTGTGGTGGACGTGCAGGATCGCTCCGGTGGCGGCGTCATAGACGACGTGGGCGGTCTCGCGCGCGGCGGGGACGCCGGGGGTCGATTGGGAGATCGGGTTCGGGTTCATCTTCAGCCCCACTGGAACAGGGTTACGGTGCCGGACGAGCGCAGGTCGGCGACGATATGGGCGCAGGTCACCGACAGCATGCGGGGAATGAACAGCCGCGGCACGAGATCTTCGGGCACGACATTGTCCAGATTGCCCACGTCCCCGAAGGTCTGGCGCTGGAACTGGCCCTGATCGTCGAGGAACTCGATCTCGATGATGCCGAAGCCGCCGAGGCAGAAGTCGCTGTTCACCTGCAGGGCCGGGACCGTGCACTGGACCCAGACGTCCTGGGCGGGACGGCCCGGCGCCGCCCAGGGGTTGGTGATGAACTGGGTGGCGGTGCCGCCGTTCACCCAGCCAGGGGAAAAGATATTGAGAATGGCCATCGGGCGCAGTCCCTCCACGCATCGGGACGCTGACGTCCCGGATTGGCCCCAGACCGCGTAAACGCGCGAAGCAAGGAAAGGTTCATGGCTGGCCGATGGAGACTGGCGCTGGCAGACTGGGCTCATGCTGAGCCCCGATCCCAACGCCGCCCTGGCGCGACTTCGCGACATCTGCCTGGCCCTGCCGGAAACCGACGAGATCGTCTCGCACGGCGCTACCGCCTTCCGGGTTCACGGCAAGATGTTCGCCTATTTCCAGCACAACCATCATGGCGACGGCCTGACCGTGGTGAGCGTCAAGACCACGGGGCGCGAGGAGCAGGACCTGCTGCTGGAGGTCGATCCGGAGCTCTATAGCTGGCCGGCCTATATCGGTCCCCGCGGCTGGATCGCCATGAGCCTGGCGCCGGAGGAGACCGACTGGGCGCACATCGCCGCGCGGGTGGCGACGAGCCACGCGCTGGCCGCGCCGAAGCGGCGGGGGCATCAGGCGCCAGGTTGAGCGCCCCCTCCGTCACGCGCCCGCGGCGCGCGACACCTCCCCCGCTTCGCAAGGGAGGAGGAATCCGCTCCTCCCCCGTTTACGGGGGAGGTGACCGCGAAGCGGTCGGAGGGGGCGCAAGTCGCTGACCTGTCTCGCCCCCCTGCTGAAGGCGATTGCCGTCGACCTCGCGGGCGTCATACCGTCAGCGTGTCATGCGCGCGACCAGCCACAGACATCGCTTCGCCAAGGCGCTTCGCCGGTCGCTGTCGCCGCCGGAGGTGCTGCTTTGGGTGAGGCTTCGGACGCGACAGAACGGGCGCCCCGTGTTCCGCCGGCAGCATCCGATAGGGGTCTATGTGGCGGATTTCTACTGCGCCTCCGCGAAACTCGTCGTTGAGATAGATGGTCTCGACCACGCCGCGGCCGAGCGACTGGACCGGGATGCGATGCGCGACCAGATCCTCGAATCCACGGGTCATCAGGTGATGCGGATCGCCGCGAGCGAGGTCCTGGCCAATCCCGACGGCGTCGCCGAATGGGTTGTCAGCCGGGCGCGCGAGCTTAGCGGAAGCGATTAGCCGGGGGCTGATTGCGCCCCCTCCGTCGGCTTCGCCGACACCTCCTCCGCTGCGCGAGGGAGGAGTTTTGTTAAGGCGCGGATGGCGGCTTGCGCCCCCTCCGTCACGCGCCTGCGGCGCGCGACACCTCCCCCGCGTCGCGAGGGAGGAGGAAACAACTCCTCCCCCGGTTACGGGGGAGGTGGCGCGCAGCGCCGGAGGGGGCGCTTGGGCGCAGGGGGCGTTATTTGCCGGTGAAGACGCCCGGGCGCTTTTCGATGAAGGCGGCCATACCTTCCTTCTGGTCAGCGGTGCCGAACAGGCCGTGGAACAGGCGGCGTTCGAAATTGACGCCCTGTTCGAGCATGGTCTCATAGGCGGCGTTGACCATTTCCTTGGCGGCGATGGTGGCCAGGGGGGCCATGGCGGCGATGGTTTCGGCGGTCTTCATCGCTTCAGCCTCGAGATCGGCCAGGGGCACGACCTTGGCGACGAGGCCCGAGGCCTCGGCTTCGCGGGCGTCCATGTTGCGGCCGGTGAGGCACATTTCCATGGACTTTGCCTTGCCCACCGCGCGGGTCAGGCGTTGGGAACCGCCCATGCCGGGGGTGACGGCGAGCTTGATCTCCGGCTGGCCGAACTTGGCGTTGTCGGCGGCGATGATGAAGTCGGCCATCATGGCCAGTTCGCAGCCGCCGCCCAGGGCGAAGCCGGACACCGCCGCGATCCAGGGCTTGCGGGTCTGGGTGAGCTTGGCGTAGCCGGCGAAGAAGTTGGCGCCATACATGTCGGCGAATGACTGCTCGGACATCTCCTTGATGTCGGCGCCGGCCGCGAAGGCGCGGTCGGAGCCGCGGATCACCGCGCAGCGCTGGCTCGGATCGGCGTCATATTTGCCGAAGGCGTCCAGCAGATCGGCCAGGACCTGGCTGTTGAGGGCGTTGAGCGCCTGGGGGCGGTTGAGGGTGATGAGGGTCACCGCGCCGCGCTGTTCGACGAGGATCGTTTCGTAACTCATAGGGGCTTCCATTCCTGATCGGCGGTGAGCGGGGCGAAAACAGTGTCGAGCATCGTATCGGTGACCCCGGCCAGATCGGCGGGGTTCCAGACGGGCTTGTGGTCCTTCTCGACGATGACGGCGCGGACGCCCTCGGTGAAGTCGGCGCTCATCACCATGCGGGCGCCGATGCGCATCTCCATGGCCATGTTGTCGGCGAACTCGGTGAGGGCCTTGCCGGCCTGAAGCTGGCGCAGGGAGACCTTCATGGAGAGCGGCGACTTGGTTTTCAGGGTGGCGAGCTGAGCCAGGGCCCATTCGGAGCCGTCGGCCTCAAGGGCGGCGAAGATCGCCTCCACGGTGGGGCCGGAGAACAGGCGGTCGATCTCGTCGTGATGCTCAATCATGGCCGAGCGGCCAGGGTCGGTTTCCAGCTCGGCCAGGATAGTCTCCACGGCCTCCGGATCGGCGATCACGCGGGCCTTGAGCTCGGCGATCTTCTCTGAGGGCACGACATCGGTGGCGATGCCGAGAATCTCGCAGCCGGCCGCCTTGATGCGGGCTCCGGTCAGGGCCAGCCAGACGCCCACGGCGCCGTGCAGGCGCGAGAGGTGCCAGCCGCCGCCAACGTCGGGGAACAGGCCGATGCCGGTCTCCGGCATGGCGAAGGTGGTGCGCTCGGTGGCGACCCGGTAACGGGCCGGCATGGCGATGCCCACGCCCCCGCCCATGGTGATCCCGTCCATAATGGCGACCACCGGCTTGGGATAGACCATCAGCAGGTGGTTGAGCTGATACTCGGTATAGAAGAACCGCCGCGCCCCCTCCCCGCCTTCGGCGGCGCTGTCGGCCAGGAAGCGGATATCGCCGCCGGCGCAGAAACCACGCTCGCCGCGATGGTCGATAAGGATGGTGTGGACGGCCGGATCGTCGCGCCACGCCAGCAGGGCGTCGGTCATCAAGGTGACCATGCCGGCCGTCAGGGCCCCGAGGGCCTTGGGGCGGTTAAGGGTCAGGCGCCCGACGCGGCCCTCGACGGCGGCGATGACTTCAGGTTCGGCAGCAGGCTCACTCATGGCTTGAACATCTCCCGCGCGACGATGACGCGCATGATTTCATTGGTGCCCTCGAGGATCTGATGCACGCGCAGGTCGCGCACGATCCGTTCCAGGGGGTAGTCCTTCAGATAGCCGTAGCCGCCGTGCAGCTGCAGGGCCTGGTTGGCGACCTCGAAACCGGCGTCGGTGGTGAAGCGCTTGGCCATGGCGCACAGACGCGTGGCGCTGGGATCGCCGGCGTCCAGGGCGGCGGCGGCGTTGCGCACCATAAGGCGGGCGGCCTCCAGGTCGGTGGCCATGTCGGCCAGCTTGAACTGCAGGCCCTGGAAGTCGCGCAGGGACCGGCCGAACTGCTTGCGGGTGTCGAGATAGGATTTGGCCGTGTCCAGGGCGAGCTGGGCGCCGCCGAGCGAGCAGGAGGCGATGTTCAGCCGCCCGCCATCCAGGCCCATCATGGCGATCTTGAAGCCCTGGCCCTCGTCGCCCACCCGGTTGGCGGCGGGAATGACCACATTGTCGAAATGGACCATGCCGGTGGGCTGGCTGTTCCAGCCCATCTTGCGCTCATTGGCCCCGAACGACAGGCCCGGAAGGCCCTTCTCCACCACGAAGGTGGAGACGCCGCCGGCCCCGTCGCCGCCGGAGCGGGCCATGACCACATAGACGTCCGAGGTTCCGGCGCCGGAGATGAAGGCCTTGGCGCCGTTCAGCACATAGGTGTCGCCCTCGCGCCGGGCGCTGGTGCGCAAGGACGCGGCGTCCGAGCCGGCCCCCGGCTCGGTGAGGCAATAGGAGGCGATCAGCTCCATGCTGGTCAGGCGCGGCAGATAGCGGCCGCGCAGGTCCTCGGAGCCGAAGCGGTCGATCATCCACGAGGCCATGTTGTGGATGGAGAGGAAGGCGGCGGTGGAGACATCCCCGTAGGACAGGGCCTCGAAGATCAGGGTGGCGTCCAGGCGGGTGAGGGCCGAGCCGCCCACGTCCTCCTTCACATAGATGCCGGCCAGGCCCAGGCCCGCGGCGGCGCGCAGAACGTCGACGGGGAAGATCTTCTCCTCGTCCCAGCGGGCCGAATGGGGGGCCATCTCGGCGGCCGCGAACGACCGGGCCATGTCCTGGATGGCCTGCTGATCTTCGGTGAGCTTGAAATCCATATCCCCAGACCCTCTTACGACGCGCGGGCGAGCGCCCCCTCCGGCGCTTCGCGCCACCTCCCCCGCAATGCGAGGGAGGAGAGCTTTCCTCCTCCCCCGTGCAACGGGGGGGGTGTCGGCGCAGCCGACGGAGGGGGCGTCACGCCGACCAAGTAACGGTGCTACTTCATCGTCGGAATGACGAAGGCGCTGTCTTCGGTCGCGCCTTCGGGCCAGCGGGCGGTGATGGTCTTGACCTTGGTGTAGAACTTCACGCCCTCCACCCCGTGCTGGTTGGTGTCGCCGAAGGCCGAGCGCTTCCAGCCGCCGAAGGTGTGATAGGCCACCGGCACCGGGATCGGAACATTGATGCCCACCATGCCGACGTTGACGCGGGAGGCGAACTCCCGGGCGGCGCGACCGTTGCGGGTGAAGATGGCGACGCCGTTGCCATAGGGGTGTTCCGAGGGCAGGCGCAGCGCCTCCTCGAAGGTCTCGGCGCGGACGATCTGCAGCACCGGGCCGAAGATCTCTTCCTGATAGGTCTTCATCTCCGGCTTGACCTGGTCGAACAGGGACGGGCCGACGAAGAAGCCGTTCTCATAGCCCTGCAGGGAGAAGCCGCGGCCGTCGACCACCAGTTCGGCGCCTTCGTCGACGCCCATCTGGATGTAGTTCTCGATCTTCTGCTTGTGGGCGGCCGTGACCACCGGGCCGTACTGCGCGGCCGGGTCGGTGGAGATGCCGACCTTCAAGGTGTCGATCTCGGCCAGGATCTTCTCGCGCAGGGCGTCGGCGGTCTTGGCGCCCACGGGCACCACCACCGGCAGGGCCATGCAGCGTTCGCCGGCTGAGCCATAGGCCGCGCCGATCAGGTCCTTCACGGCCTGGTCGAGGTCGGCGTCGGGCAGGATGATGCCGTGGTTCTTGGCCCCGCCCATGGCCTGGACGCGCTTGCCGTGCGCCGCGCCCACCGAATAGACGTAGGAGGCGATGTCGGAGGAGCCCACGAAACTCACCGCGCGGATCAGCGGGTGGGTGAGGATGGCGTCCACGGCGACCTTGTCGCCATGCACGACGTTCAGCACGCCGGCGGGCGCGCCGGCTTCCATGAACAGTTCGGCCAGGCGGACCGGCAGGGTGGGGTCACGCTCGGAGGGCTTGAGGATGAAGCTGTTGCCCACGGCGATGGAGATGCCGAACATCCACATCGGGATCATGCCCGGGAAATTGAACGGCGTGATGCCGGCGCAGACGCCGAGCGGCTGGCGCATGGAATAGACGTCGATCCCGGGGCCTGCGCCTTCGGTGTACTCGCCCTTGAGAATATGTGGGATGCCGCAGGCGAATTCGATCACTTCCAGACCGCGCTGGATGTCGCCCTTGGAGTCGGCCACCACCTTGCCGTGTTCGCTGGAGAGCAGCTCGGCCAGTTCGTCCATGCGCGCTTCCACAAGGCGCTTGAACTCGAACATGACGCGGGCGCGGCGCTGGGGATTGGTGGCGGCCCAGCCGATCTGGGCCTTGGCGGCGATCTGCACGGCGGCGTCGAGTTCGGCGGCGGTGGCGAGGCCGACCCGCGCCTGAACTTCGCCTGTGTTGGGATTGAACACGTCGCCGAAGCGGCCGCTGGCGCCGACGAGGCTGTTGCCGTCGACGAAATGATCGATTTGCCGCATGGGCCGTCTCCCTTGGCCGTAACAATCACGGCTGCTTGTTTTAGTCCTTAACCCGCCCCGGGCGTCCCGCGAAAGGCCGCGCCGACATTTCGCCCTGTCCGGCGACAGGTCTTAGATCGGCGGGCGGGCGCCGCACAAGGCGCCGGGCGCCCCCCGGGGCGAGTCTTCACCCCTGCGGCGACCGGGACTAGGGTCGGCGGCGAACCCGGAGACGGTCATGGCCCTCACGCCCGCGCAGCAGACGCTTCTGGACCGGATTCACGCGGTGCTGGCCGCCGATCCGGTGATCCTCGCGGCCTGGCTGGGCGGCAGCCTGGGCGCGGGCGGCGGCGATAGGTTCAGCGATTTGGATGTGGTGGTCCTCACCGCCGCCGGCGCGACGAGCCAGACCGGCCAGCGCTACGCCGCGACCATCGACGCCATCGCCCCGCCGGCCCTGGTCAATCCCCTGTTCGGCGCGCGGGTGGTCAATGTGGTGACGCTGGATTGGGAGCGGTTCGACCTCAGTTTCGTGGAGCCGGGGGAACTGGGCCGCTTCGATCCCGCGCGCCTGACCCTTCTGTTCAATCGCGGCGACCACGTCCCGCCGCCGCGCGCCGCCGAGGCAGCCTATGCGCCCGCGCCGGAGACGGTGCTGGCCCTGGTCAACGAGTTCCTGCGGGTGCTCGGCCTGGCGGTCGTGGGGCTGGAGCGGGAGGAATATGTGCTGGGCCTCACCGGGCTGGAATTGCTGCGCCGCCTGACCCTGGATCTGATGCTGGAGGAAAACGGCGTCTCGCCGGCCGATCGGGGCGGGGCCCTGCACCGCAATCCGTTCCTGACCCAGGATCAGCGGCGGGCGCTGGAGACCCTGCGGCCGGCCGCGGCGAACCGCGCCGACCTGCTGGCGGGCGACGCCGCCATCGCGGCGGTCTTCCTGCCCCGGGCGCGGGCTCTGGCCGCCCGGACGGGCGCGGTGTGGCCGCAGGCGTTCGAGGAGGCCACCCGGCGGCATCTGCGCGAGCGGCTGGGTCTTGAGATACCGACCGGCTGACCCGGGAGCGCCCTTGACCCGGCGCCGTCGCCGGGGATCATCGGGGCGGAGCACCTCCGGGGAGAGACGCATGCGTCGAGGATTTCACGGGCTTCTGGCCCTGACGATGATGGGGCTCGCCCCAGCCAGCGCGGCGCGAGCCGACGAGCCCGCACCGACAGCGCGCACCGATGCGGGGCCGGTGACGGGCCTGACCCGCGGTCCGGCCAGGGTGTTTCTGGCCATCCCCTTCGCGGCGCCGCCGGTGGGACCGCTGCGCTGGGCGCCGCCGGCCGCGCCGAAACCCTGGACCGAAGCACGGGCCGCGACGACGCCCGGCCCCGGCTGCCCGCAGAAGGTGATGGCGGGGGTCCCGAACCTCGGCGGCTACATGGGCGCCACGTCCGAGGACTGCCTGACCCTGGACGTCACCGCGCCGAAGGCGGCGACGAAAGCCCCGGTGATGGTGTGGATCTATGGCGGCGGCAACAGCAGCGGGGCGACCAACCTGCCGAGCTATGACGCAACCAACTTCGCTCGTGACGGGGTGGTGACGGTGGCCACGAACTATCGCCTGGGCGCCTTGGGCTTCTTCGCCCATCCCGCGCTGGATGCGGCGGCCAAGGGCGCGCCGGTCGCCAACTACGGCCTCATGGACCAGATCGCCGCGCTCAAATGGGTGAAGCGAAATATCGCCGCCTTCGGGGGCGATCCGGACAATGTCACCCTGTTCGGCGAATCGGCCGGCGGGGCCGACGTGCTGCAGCTGATGGCCATGCCCGCCGCGCGCGGCCTGTTCCGCAGGGCAATCGTCCAGTCCGGCGGGGGCTGGGGGTCGCCGCAACCGCTCGCTGAGGCCGAGATGCAGGGCGTTAAGGTCGCTGCGGCGGCGGGCGTTCCGGCCGGCAAGGCGACGGCGCAGGCCCTGCGCGCGCTGCCCGCCTCGGCGCTGGTGGGCGCGGGCGAGACGCGGATCATCGCCGACGGCAGGCTGGTCACCGAGGGCCCGGCGGCGGCCTTCGCAGCCGGTCGCGCGGCGGCGGTGCCCCTGATCATCGGCTCCAACAGCAACGAAGCCTCGCTGATGGGCGCCTTCGGCCAGACCGCGGCCGCCCTCATCGCCCAGACGCCGCCGGCCGTGCGCGCGGCCTATGAGCCGGACGCGGCCACGGACGCCGACCTCGCCCGGCAGCTGTTCAACGACAAGGCCATGGGCGGGCCGGCCCGCTGGATCGCGGCCAAGGCCTCGGCGAAGGCGCCGGCCTGGCTCTACTATTTCTCCTATGTGCCCGAGCGGCAGCGGGGCATCCGGCCGGGAACCAACCATGCCTCGGAGATTCCCTTCGTCTTCGATTCCCTGGACGCCGTGCCCGGGCGCACGCCGTTGATCCAGCCCAGCGAGCGGGCAGCGGCGAAACTGGCCCATTCCTGCTGGGTCGCCTTCGCCCGCACTGGGAAGCCCGCCTGCGACGGCCAGGCCTGGCCCGCCTATACGCCCGCAACTAACCAGCTGCTGGAGATCGGCGCTCCGGCAGGCGTGCGCACCCACTTTCGCAAGGCCCAGCTCGACGCCCAGGCGGCGGCGGCCGGGGTGAAATGAGACCAAGCCCGGCGCTGGGATAATCGTTGCCTGAACGCCGCGCCGGACGGTAGTTTGCGCGCCCCGTCGCGAGGCCGACGCGGCAGAAGGACGTCGAGATGAGCGAGCAGCCGCGGGTGGCGATCATCATGGGCAGCCGCTCGGACTGGCCGACCATGAAGGGCGCCGCCGAGAGCCTGGACGCCCTTGGCGTCAGCTATGAGACCAAGGTCGTCTCGGCCCATCGCACCCCCGCCCGGCTGTATGAGTTCGCCACCTCGGCCAAGGCCAGGGGCTTTCAGGTGATCATCGCCGGGGCCGGCGGCGCGGCCCATCTTCCCGGCATGACCGCCAGCATGACCGAGCTGCCGGTGCTGGGGGTTCCCGTGCAGTCGAAGGCCCTGAGCGGCCTGGATTCCTTGCTCTCCATTGTCCAGATGCCGGCGGGCGTTCCCGTGGCGACCCTGGCGATCGGCGAGGCGGGCGCGCGCAACGCCGGCCTGCTGGCCGCCCAGATTCTGGCCCTGGCCGATCCGGCCCTGGCCACGCGTCTCGCCGAACAGCGGGCCCGCCAGACCGCCGCCGTGGCCGAGACGGTCGAGGACAACTGACACCACATGACCGCCTTCCCCCTGCCTCCGGGCTCCACCATCGGCATCCTCGGCGGCGGCCAGCTGGGCCGCATGCTGGCCATGGCCGCGGCCCGGCTCGGCTTCGACTGTGTGATCCTGACCCCCGAGATCGACTCGCCCGCCTCGCGCGTCGCCGCCCACACCCTGGTGGCGGCCTATGACGATCGCGGCGCCCTGGCCGAACTGGCCCGACGCTCCCAGGTGATCACCTTCGAGTTCGAGAACGTCCCCGCCGCCGTCGTGGCCGAACTGTCACGGCTGGGCGCCGAGGTGGCGCCCCCCACCCGCGCCTTGGCGGTGTCGCAGGACCGTCTGGAGGAGAAGAGCTTCCTGAACAGCGCCGGGATCGGCACGGTCGGCTTCGCCCGTGTGGACTCCGAGGCCGACCTCAAGGCGGCCTTCCAGCGTTTCGGCCCGCCCCTCCTGCTGAAGACGCGGCAAGGCGGTTATGACGGCAAGGGCCAGATCTGGGTGGAGAAGGCCGATCAGTCCGCCGCGGCGTTCGACGCCCTCGGCCGGCGGCCCTGCATCGCCGAGACGCCCGCCGCCTTCAAACGGGAAGTGGCCGTCATCGCCGCGCGCGGCCGGGATGGCGAGATCGCCCTCTACCCCTTGACCGAAAGCCACCACGAGAACGGCATCCTGCGCCGCACCAGCGCCCCGGCCCAGGGCACGCCGAAGTTGTTCGCCGACGCCGAGAAAATCGCCGCGACCCTGCTCTCGGCCCTCGGCTATGTGGGAGTGCTGGGACTGGAACTGTTCGATCTCAACGACGGACGGCTGCTGGTTAATGAGTTCGCGCCGCGGGTGCACAACACCGGCCACTGGACTCTGGACGGCTGCGAGGTGGATCAGTTCGAACAGCATATCCGCGCCGTGGCCGGCTGGCCGCTCGGCCCCACCGCCGCCCATCACCATGTGGAAATGACCAACCTGCTGGGCGACGAGGCCCTGACCTGGGCGAAACTGGCCCGAGAGCCGGAGACCCGAATCTGGCTCTATGGCAAACGAGCCCCGCAGCCGGGCCGCAAGATGGGCCATGTCAATCGCCTGTCCCCCCTGCAGGACGGCAGAGGCTGAGGTCCGGCGCGCGCGCTCAGGCGGCGGCGCGGCCGTAGCGCAGCCGCCCGAGCGCGGCGGCGGCCTTGGCCGGGAGATCGCCGGCGGCGAGGCCGCCTTTCCACTTCTCGAAGGCCATGACGGCGGCGATGCGGCGGTCGAGATGGGCCTCGGCGGCGCTGACACCGGCTGTCACACGAAGGGCCAGGGTGGAGAGCAGGATCTCCGCCAGCAGGGCGCGCTTGGTGTAGTGGTTCTCGTCGGTGGCCGTGTCGCCGGCCCAGCGCCAGATGCCGTCGGCGCTGGCCCAGAGCAGGCGAAGGCCCAGGGCGGCGTTGGAGGGAAGGACCAGAAAGCCCATCCAGCGTTTCACGACGGGGGCATCGGCGGCGGCGGCATCGATCCGGGCCAGGGCGCCGGCGCGGATTCGCTCGCGGATTTTCAACGTGGCGGGATCGCGCCCGGCCAAAGCGGCAAGCCCCGCGGCGTCGTGGCGGCGCGCCAGGAGGGCGGCAAGATCGCGCGGCCCTTCCGGCAGCAGCAGTTCGGCTTCCGCCAGAGTCAGGTCGCAGTCCCGAGCGGCGGCGGCCATGAGGCGGCGAGTCCAACCGAAGGTTTCCACGTGACCGAGGGCGGCGGACAGGAGTCTCGCCTCGGTCTCGTCGGCCCAGTCAGGTTCGGTGTTCATGAGTCCATTTACACCCATCCGCTTGCATGGACAAAAGATCGTCGGCCTGCTATCTGCCGCGCCTTGTTCCGGAGGGGCTCTTTCGGAAAAGCCGTCCCGTGGCCTCGCGGGAACCCACAGGAGGACCGGTGGTTCAGATTTTCGTTCGTGACAACAATGTCGACCAGGCGCTCAAGGCGCTGAAGAAGAAGATGCAACGTGAAGGTTCGTTCCGCGAAATGAAGCGGCACGTACATTACGAAAAGCCTTCGGAAAAGCGCGCCCGCCAGAAAGCGGAAGCCGTGCGCCGGGCTCGCAAGCTCGCCCGCAAGCGTATGCAGCGCGAAGGCCTGATCGCCGCCCCGAAGAAGGTCGCGCGCGCTTAGACTTGATGCTGGCCGGTGACGGTGTCGCCGGCCCCCGCATGTGCGATTCCGCGGATGATCGCGTCGGCATAGACGCCGTTCAGCATCGTGGCGTGGGAGGCTCCCGCCACATTTTCCACCAGACCCTTGTGTGACGCCCGGGCCGGAGCCATCTGCACGGCCCGGAACGATCCACGTTCCCCAGCCGCACCGGCGAGGATTACGGCCACCGGCAAGCGTGGATCAAACGGTCCCGCATCCCTGGCCTGACGGGCGCTCTCAGACCAGCTGTCCACCTCCTTTGACGCCCAGTGGTTGTGGGCCGCGTGGGCGAAGGCCCAGCGCTTCTCGATCCCCGCCGCCCCCTCCAGGCCGATGGCGTCGCCGAGGCCGGTTCCCGACAGGGGTCCGAGCAACCCCGCGCCCGCGCCCCAGGCCGCGAGGCGCGAGGCCAGGCCGAACTGCTCGACAAAACCGCTGACCACCTTCGAATTCATCGCTTCGGGCGTGGTGGCGTCCACCAGCACAACGCCGACGATGCGCTCGGCGTTGCGCGCCGCGAACAGCCGCACGTGCAGACCGGCCATGGAGTGGCCACACAGCAGGAACGGGCCCGACTCTCCGGCGTGGAGAAGCAGCCGCTCAAGATCATGGACGATGGCGCTGGATGTCCGGGGCTCTGGTCCCTGTTGCGAAAAGCCCAGCCCCGCCCGATCATAGGCCATGGACCGCCGCCCCTGCGCCGCCAGCTTGGCCTGAACCGCCGCCCAGTCAGCCGAAAAGCCGAAAGCCCCCGCCTCCAACACCACCAGGGGTGACGTCGACTCCGCGGGACCGGCGAACACCGCATGCAGGGCCCGCCCGGCCCCGATATCGATCAGGCGGCCACGCGGTTTCGGGCTCACTGGCGCGTTCGGCATCGTGAGGCGACCTGACTCCCTTCGGCGCGCCGCCGCGCCCTCAGAGCGAAATCTAGCCGGGCCTTACGTAAAGGGAAAGTGACGCCTTGCCGTTGCGGCGCCGAATATGGATAACGGCGCGAAGACTGTCATTTCCTCGGAGACGCCGCATGCGCCCGGTACGCGCCCTGTTAACGTTCGTGGTCGTCGCCGCCGCCACCGCCGCACTGGCCGACCCGCCGCCGGCGCCCGAGTCAGCCCGCAAGGCCTGCCGCGCCTCGGCGATCGCTCTGTGCGCTGGCGAAGCCATGTCGGGGAACCGCGCGGCGGTCCGCGCCTGCCTGCTGAAGAAGATCGACAAGGCCAGCCCGGACTGTCAGGCGGCCGTCAAGGACGCCCGCGAGAAGATGCTGGCGGCCAAGGCCGCCGGGGCGCCTGCTAAACCCTGATCTCAGCCCGGCCGCGCGGCGAGAAGCTGTCGCGTGGCCGTCACGGCGGCCCGCGCGCGGTCCAGCGGCGTGACGCCGGCGGCCATGCGGCGGGCCTGCGGAACCTCCACGGCGATCGCCGGACCGGAGGGCAGGCCGGCGATGAAGGCCGGCAGATCGAACTGGCCCTCGCCCGGGATACCTCGCTCGCTGCCCGCCTCGATCATGCGCGCCTCCTCCGTGATTGCCAGAGGGCCGTCGCAGATCTGGATATAGCCAACCCGGGAAAGGTCCATAGCCGCCAGGCCTGACGGATCCGCGCCGCTGCGGAAGAAGTGCAGGGCGTCGAGGACCACATCGCCGTTGGCCCGCCCCGCGTCGGCGACGAAGGCCAGGGCCTCGACGAGCGAATTGACCTGCGAGAAGTAGGTGAATTCCAGCCCGATGTTCAGGCCGAGGGGCGCGGCGAGATCGCAGAGGGCGGCGAAGGTTTCCAGCGCCCTCCCCCGTTCCGGATCGTGGATGTGCGCCGTGCCCCGCGTGGCCCCCAGACGCGCGCCGCGTTCCAGGGCGGCGGCGTAGTCGGTCACGTCCAGCCCCGGCTTTACGGGGAAATATTCCAGATCGCAGATGCTCACCCCGCTGGCGGCGCAGCGGGCCGCCACGGCCGCCACGCCGGCGGCGTCCTCCACGCAGGGAAACACCCCGCGGGTCGCCGGCTCGACCTGGGTGAAGAGGCAGGCATGATCGCAGCCCAGTTCCGCGGCCAGATCGACAAGGTCCGCCGGCGCGACGTCGAGGACCGTCAGATGGTGCAGCGAAAGAGGATTGGTCATGCGCGCGGGCTCAGCCCGCCAGTCCCTGCCACATGCCCATGGCCATGCCGAGCGCGCGCATGTCGCCGGTGGTGGTGGGAACCATCCGGTTCATGGCGTAGCCGAAGCTCACCCGGGCATCCATGTCGATGATCGCCAGGGAGCCGCCATAGCCACCCCAGTAGATCGTGTTGGGATTGGGCAGGGGCATGTGAGCGCCAGGAAGGCCGAAGCCCAGGCCGAACCTGGCCGGAACGCCGAGGACCAGGTCGTGACCTTCCACCTGCAGTTCCAGGGCTTTGCGGCAGCCGGCCTCCGAGAGGATGCGCTTGCCCTTGGCGACGCCGCCATTGGCCAGCAGGACGTGGATCTCGGCGATGGACCTTGCGTTGCCCTGGCCGCCCGCCGCCGGGATTTCCGCCGCGCGCCAGGCGCGGGTGCGCGTGGCCAGGACATCGACGCCGGGGTTCTGGGACATGTTGGCGGTCAGTTCGCTCTGCTCGCCATCGCCGATCGCCCCGCCGGGCGGTGGCGGAATGAGGTCCGCCACGCGGTGATCCTCGCTGGCGGGTAGGCCGATATGAAAGTCAGCGCCCAGAGGCCCCGCGATTTCCTCACGAAACACCGTGCCCAGCGACCGGCCCGTGATCCGGCGGACCACCTCACCCACCAGATAGCCCTGGGTGAGGGCGTGGTAGCCAGGCTTCGTTCCCGGCTCCCAGTAGGGCGCCTGACCGGCCAGGAGGGCGGTGACCTTGTCCCAATCGTAGAGGTCTTCCTTGCTGATCGGCTCCTTCCAGCCTGACAGACCCGCGGAGTGGCTCATCAGATGGCTGACCTTGACGGCCGATTTGCCGTTCTGGGCGAACTCCGGCCAGTAGCGCGCCACGGGCGCGTCGAAATCCAACTCGCCCCGGTCGGCCAGCAGCAGAGCGGTGAGCGCCGTCATGGTCTTTGTGGTGGAATAGACGTTGACGAGGGTGTCCTTTTCCCATGGCCGGGTACGCGCCTCGTCGGCCCAGCCGCCCCACAGATCGACGACCGTCTCGCCCTCAACCGTGGCGGCGAACGAGGCGCCGAGATCGGCGCCGCTGTCGAGATTGGCGCGGAAGGCGTCGCGTACGCCCGCGAAACGGTCCTGGACGAAGCCGCCCACCGTGGTGTGAGTCATGGACGCTTTTCCCCGCCGTGAATTGATCTGGGCCATGACGTGGCCCCTGCGCATGGTGTCACAGTCGCGCGGCCCCCATGTAAGGGTCAAGCGCGAAGCGGAGAATCTCAAGATGGCGGGTATTGCGGGCAAGTCCCCCTGGCTGACGATCGAGGGCGTCCTGCTGATCCTGCTGGGTCTGGCGGCCGTGCTGATGCCAATGATGGCCGGACTGGCCGCGACGCTGGTGTTCGCCTGGATTCTGATCCTGACCGGCATGATCGGTCTGATCTCGGCCTTCGCCGGCCGCTCCCACTCGCACCTGGGCTGGAGTCTGGCCTCCGCGGTGATCGCTCTGGCGATCGGCGGGGCGCTGTTCGCCTACCCCCTGGCCGGAGCTGTGGCCATGACCTGGGTGATAGGCGCCTATCTGCTGATGGACGGCGTGGTGTTGATCGGCCTCGGCCTGGACCACCGTAAGCGCGGCCTCGCCCAATGGGGCTGGCTGCTGGCCTCCGGCGGCATCGACCTGCTGCTCGCCGCCTTCATTCTGTTCATGAGCGCCATAGGCTCGGCGGTGTTGGTCGGCGTGATCGTCGGCCTGTCCCTGATGGCCGCGGGCGTGGCCATGCTGGCTGCGCACCGCGCCGAATCTGCGCCGGCCTGAGGCCGGCGAGAGCGTTACAGCGCCTTGACGATGCCCTCGACCATCTTCTTGGCGTCGGCGAACAGCATCATGGTGTTGGGCTTGAAGAACAGTTCGTTCTCCACCCCGGCATAGCCGGAACCCATGCCGCGCTTGATGAACAGCACCGTCGCCGCCTTCTCAACGTCCAGAATCGGCATGCCGAAGATCGGGCTCTTCGGATCGGTCTTGGCCGAGGGGTTGGTCACATCGTTCGCGCCGATGACAAACGCGACGCTGCCGGGGAATTCCGAATTGATGTCTTCGAGTTCGAACACCTCGTCGTAGGGCACGTTCGCTTCGGCCAGCAGCACGTTCATGTGGCCCGGCATCCGTCCGGCCACGGGGTGAATGGCGTACTTCACCTCCACGCCTTCTTCCTTCAGCTTGTCGGCCATCTCGCGAAGGGTGTGCTGGGCCTGGGCCACGGCCATGCCGTAGCCGGGGACGATGATCACCTTCGAAGCGTTCTTCATGATGAACGCCGCATCCTCGGCTGAGCCCTGACGAACCGAACGGGTCTCGACCTTGCCGTCCGCGCCGGCGGCGCCGGTCTCGCCGCCGAAGCCGCCCAGAATCACCGAGACGAACGAACGGTTCATCCCCTTGCACATGATGTAGCTGAGGATCGCGCCCGACGAACCCACCAGGGCGCCGGTGATGATCAGGGTGATGTTGGCCAGGGTGAAGCCCAGAGCGGCCGCCGCCCAGCCGGAGTAGCTGTTCAACATCGACACCACGACGGGCATGTCCGCGCCGCCGATGGGAATGATCAGGGTGATCCCGGCCACCAGAGCCAGAACGAAGATGGCCCAGAAGGCCCACAGGGCGTGACCGCCGCTGATCACCAGAATCACGATCAGGGCCACGACGGCGCCGGCGATGGCCAGGTTGAGCACATGGCGGGCCGGCAGCAGGATCGGCGCGCCCGACATGTTGCCGTTGAGCTTGGCGAAGGCGATCAGCGAGCCGGTGAAGGTGATGGCCCCGATGGCGAGGCCAACCGAGAGCTCGATCAGGCTCTCCAGCTTGATGCCATCGCCCTCGTTGATGCGATAGGCCGCCGGCGTATAGATCGCCGCCACGGCCACAAGGCAGGCGGCCATGCCGACCAGGGAGTGGAAGAAAGCCACCAGCTGCGGCATGGAGGTCATCTCCACCCGCCGGGCGACGAGGGCGCCCACCGCGCCGCCGGCGGCGACGCCGCCAACGATCAGGGCCAGAGTGATCCCATCCAGGGCGCCGCTGGAGAACAGGGTGGCCAGGGTGACGGTCACGGCGATGGCCATGCCGATCATGCCCATCTGGTTGCCGCGACGGCTGGTCACCGGGCTGGACAGCCCGCGCAACGCCAGGATGAACAGGACCCCACAGACGAGGTAGGCGATGGAAGCCAGATTGGCGTTCATTTAGTGCTTGCCCCCCGGCGCCTTGTCTTTCTTGCGGTACATGGCGAGCATGCGCTGGGTCACCAGGAAGCCCCCGAAGATGTTGACCGACGCCAGGGCGGCGGCGGCGGCGCCGGCGCCCTTGGACACCCACACGCTCGCCCCGCCCGTTCCGTGGGCGGCGGCGGCCAGCAGGGCCCCGACGATGATCACCGAGGAGATGGCGTTGGTGACGGCCATGAGCGGCGTGTGAAGCGCCGGCGTGACGCTCCAGACCACATAGTAGCCGACGAAGACGGCGAGCACGAAGATCGCCAGACGGAAGATGGTCGGATCGACGACAGCGTCCAAGATCGCCTCCTTCAGGCCGCTTTGAGGGCGGGATGGGTGATGGCGCCGCCGTGAGTGACCAGCGAGGCCTGCAGGATATCGTCTTCCATGTCCGGCGCGACCGACCCGTCCTTGCCGATCAGCAGGGTGACGAAAGCGGCCAGGTTGCGGGCGTAGAGCGAGGAGGCGTCGGCCGGAATCTTGCCGGCCAGGTTGGCGATGCCGACGATGCGGGCGCCGCCGACGGTGACAATCTCGTCAGGGCGGGCGCCCTCGACGTTGCCGCCCTGCTCCACCGCCAGGTCGACGAGCACAGAGCCCGGCTTCATGGACAACACCTGCGATTCGCTGACCAGGCGCGGCGCGGCGCGCCCCGGGATCAGGGCGGTGGTGATGACGATGTCCTGTTTCTTGATGTGCTCGGTGACCAGAGCCGCCTGCTTGACCTGATACTCCGCGCTCATGGGCTTGGCGTAGCCGGCCGCTGTCTCGGCGGCCTTGAACTCCTCGTCCTCGACGGCGATGAACTTCGCGCCCAGGGACTCGACCTGTTCCTTGGCCGCAGGACGCACGTCGGTGGCGGTGACCACCCCGCCGAGGCGGCGGGCCGTGGCGATGGCTTGAAGGCCGGCGACGCCGGCGCCCATCACGAACACCTTTGCCGGGGCGATGGCGCCCGCGGCGGTCATCATCATCGGCATGGCGCGGCCGTAGGCCTCGGCCGCCTCAATGACAGCGCGATAGCCGGCCAGGTTCGCCTGGCTGGAGAGGGCGTCCATCACCTGAGCCCGGCTGGTGCGCGGCACGAACTCCATGGCGTAGGCATCGACGCCCTTTGCGGCGAGGGCCTCCAGAACCGGTCGCTCCAGATGCGGATTGAGCAGGGCCACAACGATGGCGCCGCTCTTCAGGCCTGCGATCTCCTCGTCCGAGGGGCCGCGAACCTTGAGCAGGATGTCGGCCCCGGCAAGGGTCGAGGCAAGGTCCGGGGCGATGGTCGCGCCCACGGCCTCGTAATCGGCATCGAGCACCGAAGCGGTGACGCCGGCGCCCGATTCGATGGTCACCGAGACGCCGAGGGCGATGAGTTTCTTCACCGCCTCTGGCGTGGTGGCCACCCGTGTTTCGCCGGCGCGGCGTTCCCTGGTGACGGCGACAACGGCCATGCGGATCCCCTTAGTGGTCTGCGGGCTTGGACCGGAGGAAGATCAGCCCCGCGGCGAACAGGATCACCCCCGGGATGGCTCCCCCCATGAAGCCGCTCCCGAGACAGAACCACAGCGTCAGCATGAGCACCAGCACCGCCACGGCCAGCGAGCCGTATTTCGACAAGGCGCCGAACGCCTCATACGAGGCTTTCTGCTCGGAGATGTTCATCTGGCCGTGGTGGTAGTCGGAATTATGGGCGTCCATGGTCGGGCGATCCCCTGTTGAAGGCGAATGGATTGAAGGCGGTGCTACACCAGAGCCTGTGACCGCTCAAGCGGGCCAGAGCGCCAAGGTGGCGCGCATGGCCGCGACGAGCGCCAATGGTTGATCCACCATCACATGGTGCTCGCTGTCTGGGATGACGATACGGGGCACAGAGGCGGGGATGTGGTCGCGGCGGCGCGAACCCGGGCCGTGGCGGCGGATGATTTCGGACCGGTCGCCATAGATGTGGGCCATCGGGACGGTCACCGTGATGTCCTCAACCGAGAACATGCCCGTGCGGTCGAGTTTCATCCACAAACCCGGGTCGAACCGCCAGGTCCAGCCGTCGCCCGCACCGTCCGGCAGGGGGGCCGGCTTGAGTGACCGGCGGGCGATGAAGTCGGCGATGAAGAGGTTGCCGGGCACCTGCGGCGGCATGAAGCGGAAGCGGGTCAGAGCCTCCTCAAGGCTTTTGTAGACCTTGTTTGGCCGATCGCGGTGAGAGGGCATGCGGAAAGGCTGCGGCGTGCGTCCCGCGGCGCGCTCCTCGGCCTCCCACTGGGCGATTTCTTCCGGTGTCGGCGGGCCACCGAAACCGGTGTCCACCAGCAGGCAGGCGCGCATGCGGTCAGGGTGATGGGCGGCGGAATAGAACACCTGCGCCCCGCCGAAGGAGTGGCCGATGTAGATCGGCTTGACCGGCGCGTCGTAGAGGCCCGCGGCCTTGGCGCATTCATAGATTTCGGTGGCGAAGGTCTCGAAGCTGTATTTGTCGCGCCAGTCCGAGCCGCCCATGCCCGACAGCGACATGGCCGCCACGCGGTATCGGTCGGCCAGGAAGGGGGCGATGAAGCTCCACCAGTCGGCGTGAGCGCTGTTGCCGTGCACCAGGATCAGGCCGGGCTTGCCGCGTTCGCCCCAGACCAGCAGTTCGATATTGGCGCCGTCCACCGGCACCAGGGTGCGCTCGGGCCGCTTGGCCACGGCCTCATGGAACCACGCCGGCGCGGCGGGCGACTGGCCCTTGAACGGCAACAGCGGCGAGGCAACCTCCGGGCGCAGGCCTGGATCGAGAGGTAGCGGCTGATCCTCGTCAGGAACCGCCTTGACGCCCGTGTCCAACTGCTCAGCCATCACCGATCCCACGCAAAGCCGCCCCCGCGACGTCGCGCCCTGACTAACCAAGGTTGAGGAAATGGCAAGGCGCGAGGCCTCTCCTATAGGGTCGGATCCGGCGACACCTGCACCAGGGTCTTGCCGAAATTGGCCCCCTTGAGCATCTCGGCGAAGGCGGCAGGGACGTTCTCAAGGCCCTGACGCAGATCCTCGCGGTAGCGGATGCGCCCTGCGGCCACCTGCGGCGCCACCTCGGCCAGGAAAGCATCGTGGTGGTCAGCCACATAATCGCCAACGAAGAGATCCCGCACGCTCACGCCCCGTTCGGCGAAGATCGCCGCGCCTCGGGCCATCAGGGCGGCGCGCGCATCGACCCCCGGGGCGTCGCCGTAGTGGGCGATCAGGCCACAGATGGTCATGCGGGCGCCGCGGTTGAAAAGGGGCAGGACCGCGTCGAACACCGCTCCGCCGACATTCTCGAAATAGACATCGACCCCAGCCGGGCAGGCGGCGGCGAGGTCCGCGGCGAAGGTGGGGCTGAGATGCGAGACGCAGGCGTCGAAGCCCAGGTCTTCGGTCACATAGCGGCACTTGTCCGCATGGCCGGCGATGCCGACCACCCGCGCCCCGCGCAACCGGGCCAACTGACCGGCGATCTGGCCCACGCCGCCAGACGCCGCCGACACCACCGCCGTCTCGCCGGCCTTGGGATCGCCCAGGAGGATCATGCCGGCATAGGCGGTGAGGCCCAGCATGCCCAGCACACCCACGGCCAGCGAGATGCGGCCTTGGGCCGGATCCAGCTTTCGCGGGATCATATAGGCGGGCCGGGCGACGCCCTCGCCCATCAGGGCGTATTCGCTCCAGCCGTTGGTGTTGAAGACGACGTCGCCGGGCGCCAGGCCCGCGATCCGACTTTCGACAACCTGGGACACGGTGCGGGCATGGCAGGGGGCGCCCGGCGCCTCGGCGCCGCGGCGCTTGTAGCCCCACTGATAGGGATCGAGGGAGATGTAGATCGTCCGGGTCAGGGCCTGGCCCGGCCCGGGCGAGGGGATCGGCGCCTCGCGCAGCACGAACGTGTCCGCGTCCGGCCAGGCGCCTACGGGCTTGTCGGACAGTGTCCAGTATCTGTTCATGTCTCTCTCCCCGGCGTTTGCGGCCATCTAGCCGCTTTCACCGGCGGACGGTCAATCGCGGACGGTCAGAGCCCGACAGCGGTCAGGGCGGCGGACTGGCGAGCTGCAAGCGCGTCTTCATTAAAGCCCTCAAGCGAGTGCTCGAACAACGCGCGCCAGTTCTGGCGGGCGGCCAGATGCAGGAATGCCGAGCCCAGACCGATGGCGGCGCGGTCCATGAGCACGAACTCGCGGGGGATGGTCACCGGCCCCTTCTCCTCCAGGGCCTTCTTGACCTGAAACGCCTCGCGGCGGCCGTATTCGCCGGGGGCGACGCCGTCGGCGACGGTGCGCACGCGGTCGTCGAGCAGCGGGCCATAGATGAACCGCGCCCAGATCCCCAGCACGTCGGCCAGGTCCTGGGAAATGCCCTTGAAGCCCCAGGCCTCGTAGGCGGCGATCTCGGCGGCCTTGTCGCCGGCGACGATGGCCCGGTAAAGCCGCACCACCCCGCCCACGAACATCGGCGGGAACACCCGCACGCAGCCGAAATCGAGCAGGTTGAGCGCGCCGCCTTCGGGCGAGAAGCTGTAGTTGCCCAGGTGCGGATCGCCATGGATGACACCCAGGTGGGTCAGCGGCAACCACCAGCCCTCGAACAATATCCTGGCCACCCGGTCGCGGGTCTCCTGATCGGTCTCCTTGAAGCTTTGCAGTCCCTGACCGTCGAGCCAGCCCATGGTCAGCAGGCGCGGGCTCGAGAGTTCGGCGTCGGGTACGGGCACCCTGATGTCCGGGCGGTCGGCGAAGAAAGCGCCGTAGAGGCGCATCGTCTTGGCCTCATGCTCATAGTCGAGCTCCTCGCGGATGCGGTCGGCCAGTTCCTCGGCCGCCTCGCGGGTGTCGATGGCGCCGAACAGCTGCCGGCCGATGCCGAGCACGGTGCGCAGCTGTCCCATGTCGCTTTCCACGGCGCTCTGCATGTCCGGATACTGCAGCTTCACCGCCAGGGCCCGTCCGTCGTGGGCGACGGCGCGGTGGACCTGGCCCAGTGACGCCGCCGCGGCGGGGGTGAAGTCGAAGCTGGCGAAACGTTCCTGCCACCTGGGCCCGAGTTCGGCAGCCATGCGGCGGCGCACGAAGGACGGGCCCATGGCCGGGGCGTTGGTCTGAAGTTCCGCCAGTTCGGCGGCGAACTCCGGCGGCAGCAGATCCGGCACGGTGGCCATCATCTGTGCCACCTTCATCAGCGGGCCCTTCAGCCGGCCGAGAGTCTCCTTCATCGCCTTGGCGTTGCGGGCCGAGGAATCGCCGCTGGCGAACAGGGCGTTGGCCCCGAATGTCGCCGCCGCGCCGGAGAGCCCCGCGCCCACCCGGGCAAAGCGCGCCACACGGCCGCTCAGGCGATCGCGTTCGGGATCATTGACCATGTGCGTTCAGACCAGAGCCTCAAAGGCGTCGACGAGGCGTTCGAGCCGCAGGCACCCGCCCTGCCAGAAACTGGGCAGGCGGGGATCCAGACCGAACGGCACCAGGGCCTCCACATAGGTGGCCGCGCCGCCGCCCGCCAGCAGGCTCTCATAAAGCGGCGCGAATCCCTTGGGATCGCCGCGCCGCGCCTCCATGAGCCCCTCCACCAGCAGGTTCCCGAAGGCGTAGGCGTAGACATAGAAGGGGGCGTGCACGAAGTGGCTGACGTAGGCCCAGTAGTGCTCATAGCCGGGGTTGAGGCGCACCGACGGCCCCAGGCTCTCGCCCATCACCTCCAGCCAGATCCTGCCGATCGTATCGGGCGACAGCTCGCCGTCCTTGCGGGCGGCGTGGAAGCGGGTCTCGAAACGGTGGAAGGCGATCTGGCGCACCACCGTGTTGAGGGCGTCCTCGATCTTGCCGGCCAGCAGGCCCTTGCGATCCTGCGGCGTCGCCTCGGCCAGCAGGCGGTCGAACACCAGACCCTCGGCGAAGATCGACGCCGTCTCGGCCAGGGTCAGGGGCGTGTCGGCCAGCAGAGTACCCTGGGGCGCGGCCAGGGTCTGGTGCACGGCATGGCCCAGTTCATGGGCCAGGGTCAGCACATCCCGCCGCTCGCCCATGTAGTTCATGAACACGTAGGGGTGCCGGGGGGCGGTGACGGGGTGGGAATAGGCCCCCGACTGCTTGCCTGCCCGGGGACGGGCGTCGATCCAGGGCTGGTCGAAGAACACCCGCGCCCGCTCGGCCAGGGGCGGCGCGAGGTCGGCGAACGAGTCAAGCACCATGGCCCGGGCCTCGCCCCAGCCATAGGCCCTGGGCGCGGCGGCGGTGAGCGGGGCGTTGCGGTCCCAGTGGTCAAGCCGGGTCTTGCCCATGACCTTGGCCTTAAGTCGATAGTAGCGGTGGCTGATGCGCGGATAGGCGTCGACCACCGCAGCCTCCAGAGCCTCCACGGCCGCGCCGTCGACCTCATTGGCGATGTTGCGCCCGGCCACGGGGCTGGCGTAGCGCCGCCAGCGATCCTCTACCTGTTTCTCGTCGGCCAGAGTGTTGAGACAGAGGGAAAGGATGTCCTTGCGATCACCCAGGGCCTTGGCGAGTCCGCGCGCGGCGGCCTTGCGGCGGCCGGTGTCGGGATCGGAGAGGCGGTTGAGGGCCTCCGACAGGGTGAGCTTCTCGGATCCCACCCGGGCCACCAGGCGCGCCAGGGTGTCGTCATAGAGCCGCACCCAGTTGGCCACCGCCGGCGCCCGGTCGATCAGGATGCGCTCCAGATCCGGGCTCAGCTCATGGGGCCGCGACAGACGCACGCGCCGCAGCCAGGGCCGCCAGCGGGCGGCGGCGGGGTCGGCCGCGAGCGCCGCGGCGATTTCGGCGTCCTCCAGGGCGTTGAGTTCGAGGGTGAAGAACAGCACCTCGGCGCCAATAGCTGAGGCCTTGGCGCGCACGTCGGCCTCGAACTGCGCCCATTTGGGATCGTCGCGGCTGACCGAAGCGGCGAGGCCGGCGTAGGCGCCGACGCTCCACAGGGCGTTGGTGGCGTCTTCGTAGAGCTGAACGCCCAGGGCGATCAGGGCGCCGAGGGCTGCGGGATCGGCGCGCGAGGCGAGGAACCGGCCTTCAAGCGCCTTGAGGCGGGCGTTGATCCCGCGCGCGGCGTCAAGGTCAGCCGCAATGCGCGGATCGTCCGGGCCGCTATAGAGATCTTCCAGACTCCAGAGGGGAACCTCGGCGTCGAGATTGGGTATCGGCGCATTCATCGGCGGTCTCCATCGCGGGCGTCGGACGGGGCCGCAGCCCCGGACGCGAGGGGTTCTATCAGATGTCGGACTTGCGCGTGGGCGCGCGTCGGCGGTCGCGGCGGGCCGGGAAGCGCGGCTCGCCCTTGGCCTTGGCGACGATTTCCTTGAGCTTGCGGGTCTGCATGACCGAGAGCGCCTCGCCCGGCGCGCCTTTCTCTGGATCGCCGAAGGCGCGGCCGAAGGTCTTCACGCGGTCTTCCACGGATCCCAGAAATTCTCCCTCCCAGTCGGAGAGATCCACGCCCGCGCGATCGGCCGTGCGCCGCGCGCGCCGCAGGGCGTTGAGAGCCTTGCGGCGGGCCTGCTGTCGCGGATCGGGCGCGGCTCGCTTCACAGCCCTCCGATGGCCGAGATGTACAGGTCGATCAAGGCCTCTTCTTCCTGCCGCTTGGCCTTGTCCTGGGCCCGCAGCTTGACGACCTTGCGGACGATCTTGACGTCGAAACCTTCACCCTTGGCCTCGGCATAGACTTCCTTCAGGTCGGTCATGACCGCCTTCTTGTCCTCTTCCAGACGCTCGATGCGCTCGATCAGGCTCTTCAGCTTGCCCTGGGCGGAGGTGTTGATCGCATCGAGGGAGGCGGCGCCGTCGGCCATGAGTGAATGTCCTTGGATTGAAAGGTCTGGGTGCTGACCTTAAGGTTCGGCGGGCCGAGAGTCATGGCCCCCGGGGCCTTGTCCACAAGAAGAGTCCCGCTGAGGCGGACCTGAGGAGACCCATGCCCCACAAAGACGTCACCCAGGCCGAGGCCGAAGCCGCGATTCGCACTCTCATTCAGTGGGCGGGCGACGATCCCGACCGCGAAGGGCTGCTCGATACCCCGGCCCGGGTCGCCCGCTCCTATCGCGAACTGTTCGCCGGCTACGCCACCGACCCTCGCGCCTATATGGAGCGCACCTTCGAGGAGGTGGGCGGCTATGATGAACTGGTGGTGCTGCGCGACATCCCGGTAATCAGTTTCTGCGAGCACCACATGCTCCCGGTCATCGGCCACGCGCATGTGGGCTATCTGCCCACCGACCGGGTGGTGGGCATCTCCAAGCTGGCGAGGGTGGTGCACGGCTATGGGCGCCGCCTGCAGATCCAGGAAAAGCTCACGGCCGAGATCGCCGGGGCGATCGATCAGGTGCTCAAGCCCAAGGGCGTGGGGGTGGTGATCGAGGCCCAACACAGCTGCATGACCCTGCGCGGCGTGAACACCCCTGGGTCGAGCCTGACCACCAGCCATCTGACCGGCGTTATCCGTGACGACGCGCGGACCCGGCAGGAGTTTCTGAGGCTGGCGCGGGGCGGCTGAGCCCAGTCTGCAGAACGCCAAAAAGCCTCGCGCGCCAAGTCATCGGCGCCGAGGCGTGAGCAGGGAAATCAGATCAATGGGGGCCACGTTCCCGGAGAACGCGGCGCCCCGCCAGCGGGACCTTGAACGCCAGGCCTTAGCCCTGACGCGCCTTGTAGCGCGGGTTGGTCTTGTTGATCACATAGAGACGGCCCTTGCGACGCACGAGTTTGCAGTCGCGGTGGCGCGTCTTCAGCGTCTTAAGCGAGCTTCTGACTTTCATGGCGGTCGTCCAAAGGGCGGCAATTGCGGAGCGCGGTCGTATAGGGAGAGGGCGAGGCCGAGTCAATCCGCCCCCGCCCGCCACTCAGCCGGGGCGTCTCCACCCCGTACAAAAACGCTTCGCCTCAACTGATTGCGGGACCCTTAAAAAGCGAGCAACCTCTTGAAAAGCCAATGATCAAAAGGGGGCTGATCGTGCGTGCTGCAGGTTTTCATCGTGTCTGGTCTGCAATTGGCCTCACCGCGGGACTGACCTTTCTCGGCCTCGCCAGTCAAGCCGCCGCCGACGTCCCGAAAACGCTGTGCGAAACCGCCGACATGGCCGTGGCCCCCGGAGATCCGGGCGTCGATGCGCAGATTCGGGCCGAGACCGCCCGCACCGAACAGCTCCTGGCCGCCGCGCCCGGCACGCCCCGCTACGCGCCCGCGGCGCTGACCCTGCCGGCCGGCGCGGCGCCGTCGCTGACCGTCCGCTCGGCCTATTGCGCGGCGGTGGGCGAGGCGATCCGGCGCGGCGGCTATGGCAACGCGCTCAACGCCTCGGGCTACCTGCAGATGGCCTTCCAGTTCGCCGAACAGGCCAAGGCCAATGACCTGTCGGCCCGCGCCGCCTATCGCCTGGGTCTCACCCTGACCCAGGCCAGCCTGACCGAGGGCGACCGCGGCGCGCACCGGCGCGGTGGGCCGGAGCGCGCGGCCGCCCCGTCCGGCTCGCGCGGACTGGGCAAGGTGGCGTCGGACGAGGATGTGACTCGCCTGGCGTCACTGGAGGAGCCCACCGGCCAGAAGGCCTGCGAGGCGCTGCTCGACCAGGATCTGATGTACCGCTTCCCGCGCCCCGGCATGGCGCTCTCCTGCGCGGCCGTACGGGGCGATCCGGATCTGGCGGCGCGCTCCGACCTGGAGGCCGTGCGCCTGCTGCTCACCCGGGCCAACGGGGCCACGGCCAAGACCGCCGAGGCGCTGCGCGGCCAGGCCGTCGCGCGGGCCGTGGGGCGTCTGGCCGCCGCCGGGCCCGCCCCTTCGGCCGAGATCACCCTGCGTCTGGCCGAGGCGGCGGTGGATTCCGTGAAACCCGGCGATCCGGTCGATCCGGCCATTTTGGCGGCGATCCGGCGGGTGGAAGCCGCTCTCGACCCCGCCAACGACGCGGTGGGGGCGGGCGCCTTCGCCGCGGCCCTGGAGGGTCGGATCGTCGGCCTGACCGATCCGGCCGCCGGCGCGCCCTACTATGAGCGGGCCCTGGCCCTCGAGAGCCGTCGCCCCTCCCCCAGCCGCCTGTCGGACTGGTACATGCTGCTGGCCGACGCCGATCCAGCCCACCGCGCCGACCATGTCCGCGCCGCCTATTCGGCCCTGGCGGGGGTGCGGAGCCTGCTGCCGCTGCGCGACCCGTTGACCGAGGAATCGACCTTCCAGATCCATGAGCGCCGGGTGTTCGAGGCGCGGATCGGCGATGTGCTGGCGGCCATTCCCACCGTCGCGCCCCGGGCCGGCGGCCGGGAGGCGCTGAGCCTGACCCGCGACCAGCAAGCCCAGCTGGCCGAGGCCCAGGACATCCTGGAGAACTTCCGACAGGCCGAGGTCAGCGACGCGCTCGGCAACGAGTGCATGACCGTACCCCTGCGCGTGCAGTCGCAGCAGCTGACGTCGGAGGAACTCATTCTCTATCCAGTGCTGCTGCCGGACCGGGTGGAGGTGATCTACCTGCGCGGCGACGGCAATGGCCAGTTCCGCCGCCTGCCGCCCAACACCGCCTATAACCGGGCCAAGGTGGCGCTGCTGGTCAACGGCCTGCGCGAAGACCTGACCGAGAACCCCGCCGCCAACAGCGGCAAGTGGCGCAAGCCCGCGGACGAACTCTACCGCCTGCTGATCGGGCCGGTGGAGGGTCAGCTCGACCCCAACAAGACCCTGGTGGTGATCCCGGACGCGACCTTGAGCGCCCTGCCCTTCGCCGCCCTGCGCCCGCTGGACGACAAGCGCTTCCTGATCGAGAAGACCCGCCTGGTGATCGCCCCCAGCCTCGCCTACGCCCAGCCAGGGCTGGTGCGGCAAGGCCGCCAGGCCTTCGTGGCCGCAGGCTCACTCGATCGCGACGTGCCGCTGGCCTTCGGCCAGAGCTTCGCCAAGCTGGCCAACGCCGCCGGCGAGGCGAAACTGGCCGCCGGCTGGGACGGCGCCAACCATGTCAAGCCCGGGCGTTATATGCCCGACTTCACCGCCGACGACCTGCGCAAGGCCCTGCGCACCGAGCCGGTGGACATCCTGCACCTGGCCACCCACGCCTCGTTCAGCGGCGGGGCCGACAAGAGTTTCATCGTCGCCAATGGCGGCTTCATCGGCCTGCGCGAACTCAGCCAGATCATCGCCGACAACAAGGCGCATGGGAAACTGCTCGACCTGCTGGTGCTGAGCGCCTGCGAGACGGCGGTGGGCGACGACAGTTCGAGCCTGGGTCTGGCCGGGGCGGCGGTGCAGTCGGGCGCCCGGGGCGCCATCGCCTCGCTCTGGCCGGTGGACGACGAGAGCACCAAGAATCTGATGGTGAACTTCTATAAGTCCTACCGGTCCGGCGCCGCCAAGGGCGAGGCGATCCGTTACGCCGAGATGACGGTGATGAAGCGAAATCCCAACCCCTATTACTGGGGATCGCTGATCCTGGTGGGCGGCTGGCGATGAGACGGATCTCCGCGAACGCTCGGCGCGTCGCCGCGGCGCTCTGCTGGCTCGCCGCGGCTTGCCAGGCGCAGGGCGCCGCGACCAGCATCCATGCCGACACCGCCCCGGGCCGTGCGCTCGGAACAACCGTCTCGACCGCCGGCGGCGTGACGACCATCGATGGCGGGACGGTGGCCGGGGCCAACCTGTTCCACGGCTTCGCCGACTTCAGCCTTGCCGCCGGCGAGACGGCCCGCTGGGTCTACACCGGAGGGGCCATCGCGCCGGACAAGGTCGCCAATGTGATCAGCCGGGTCACCGGCGGCGCGCCCTCCCAGATCGCCGGGACCCTGGACTCCTCCGCCCTGCCCAACGCCGACTTCTATTTCATCAACCCGGCGGGAATCGTCTTCGGAGCGGGGGCGCAGCTGAACGTGCCCCAGGCCGCCTATTTCTCCACGGCAAGCGAGTTGCGCTTCGGTCCTGGCGAAGCGACCTTCTCGGCGACCAACCCGCAGTCGACGCTCTCCATGGCCAATCCGGTCGCGTTCGGCTTCTTCGGGACCGAGGCGGACCTGACTCTGGACGGATCGGCGCTGAGCAGCCCGGGCCGGCTGTCGCTGTCGGCCGCCAACCTGACACTGACCCAGGCCGGCCTGCAGGGCGGAGAGGTCGATCTCTTCGCCGTAGGGGCGCAGGCGCTGGATTTGCCGGCTGCGGCCTTCCCATCGTCGACGCTGTCCGGGCGAGCCATCATCACCGGCGGCGCCGTGTCCGCCTCGCCGACACCCACCGCCACGGGCAGGGTGGTGATCGGCGCGGGAGATCTCAACACCCGCGGCCGGATCGACTCATCGACCTCCGGCGCGTTCGACGCGGCCGGGGTCGCCATCGTGGCGACATCCGTGGAGAATCTGGCCGGCGGGACGATTTCGTCAAACGCGGAGGTGGGCAGTTCAGGGGCCCCGGGGTCGGTGACCTTCCGGGTGTCCACCTTCCGCAACGACGGGGTGATCGCCACCCTGGCGCTGGGCGACGGCGCGACGGCGGGTGATCGCAAGGGCTTGATCCAGATCGACAGCGGGAACGACGCGCCGCTGGCGGTGTCAGTCCTGAACACGGGAACCATTTCCTCAAACACCGCCGGTTCGTTGAACGCGGGCACCATCGCGATCACGGCGGCGTCGGTGACCAACAGCGGGACGATCTCGTCCAGCGCCGAGGCCGGCAGCTCGGGCGGGCCGCGCAAGATTTTCATCACGGCGAACAGTATCGAGAACGACGGCCTGATCACCACCGACACGGCCAGTAGCGGGGTGGCGGACCCCTTCAACTCCGGCGCGGGCGACATCACCTTGAGCGGTCCGATTGCGGGCGGGGCGGCGGACGTCATCATCAACACTGGGGTGATCTCATCGAGCACCACAGGCCCCCAGCAGGCCGGCTCGGTCTTTCTCACCGCCACGCTGCTGAAGGTGTCCGGCGAGATCTCGACCAACGCCGAGACTGGCAGCACCGGTAACGCGGGCAATGTCAGCATCCTGAACACCTTCGGGGAACCGGTCGCCCCCGGCGCGGGGCCATCCGGCCTTCAGGTCACGGGCAAGGGCTCCATCTCCACGAACTCGGTCTCCGCCACCTCGGCGGGCTTCATCGACATTCTGGAGTCCGGTCCCAGCACCTATGCGTTCCCTGCCGTGTTTGTGGACGGCCCGGGAGCCCAGATCGCCAGCGCCAATACGGGAAGCGGCGCGGCCGGGTCCATCAACATCGTCACAACGGGCCTTGGGCTCTCCAACGGCGGCCAGATCAGCACCAACTCCGCCAAGGCCGCCGCCGGAAACATCAGCGTGCTGTTCCTGAGTGGCGGGTTCCTCTCCTTCTGCGGCGCGGGCGCGCCCCAGTGCGCCAGCCCCGCCGCCAAAGCGGCGGACATCGGCCAGATCACCACGACGTCGGGCGCGGCGTCGGGCGGCGTGATCCAGATCGGCATGCCGTCGCTGGGTTTCAACCCGGACACTGGGGGCGTCTATCCCAGCTACAACCCGGATTTCATCGTCATGAACGGCGGCGAGATCCAGGCGCTGGGACCGGGCGCTCAGGCCAATGTCCATATCTTCGTCGGCAACCCCGACGCGCTTCACGGGGCGCTGGTCCAGTCGAGCGACCGGACGAACACCATCGCGGTGGCTGGGACCTACGCCCTCGACAGCAGCGTCATCGACGTCAGCGCCGCCACCGCCCTGCTCAATCTCAACTTCATCGACGCCGGCAGCGTGCTGCACGGCCAGTGCGGCGCTTTGGCCGCGTCGGGCGCGGTGAGCCAGCTGGTGGATAAGATCAAAGGGCCCTATGGCGCACCGCTCACCGAACGGGCCCTGGCGGCGGCGAACGACACGGCGGCGGGCTGCGCGTCTGGATCCGGCGAGTGAGAAGGACAACGAAGACAAGGGGCGGACAATGACACATCCTCAGAGCAAGGCGTTCCTGGCCTTGGCCCTGGGGCTAGCCACCGCGCCTGCGGCGCTGGCGGCGGACGGACTGGTATCGCCCGGCGACCTAGCGCAGAGGACAGGCCCCTCGGCGCGACCCCTGCCGATCCCGCCCTACGCGACGCCCGCGCCGGCGCGACCCCTGCCGATCCCGCCCTACGCGACGCCCGCGCCGGCGCCGACCGCTCCCGCGATCGCCGCGCCCGCCTCGCCGCCCATCGCCGCGCCGGGTAGAGGCTTCACGCTGACGGCCGTTGACGTTCGCCCCTACGGACCCGCCGCCGCCCATCCGCACATGGCTCGGGCTCGCCGGGACTTTCGGACGCGGACCGACGCCGGCCAGACGCCGCGCCTGGACCTGAAGCCCGGCGAGGCCATGGACGAGGTCTGGGTCAAGCGGCAGTTCGTCATCAACGGCCTGATCGGCGCCCCAGCCACGGCCGATCGGGTCGTGGCCCTGGTCCTGCGGATCAACGAGGCCTTCGTCCAGAACGGCTATATCAACACGGGGGTGCGGTTCGGCGAGCGTGACTGGCCGTCGGCGGACGGACGGCTCGATCTGGTGCTGGTCAGGGGCGTGGTCGTGCCGGCGCTGGCGGGAAATCGCGGCGTGGGCGTCGCCTGGCGGGACGCGCCGCTGCGGGGCAAGGCCCACTCGCCGATCCTTCGCCTGGCCGAGACCGTGCAGGATCTGGGCGGGGAAAAGGGGTCGGGCGGCCTGAAGCCCAGCTTTGTGCGCCAGCGGATGCCCTCGACGGGGCAGTCGCCGTTGAACACCCAGACCCTGGAAGAAGATTTCCGACGGCTATCGGACCACCCCGGCCTTCGCACCGTCAACGCCCAACTCACCCCCGGGGATCGGCCGGGCGAAGCCCGGGTGCTGATGACGGTTCAGCCCCAGGACCGGATGGACATGTGGAGTACGGTGGCCTCGAGCCGCTCGCCCTCCATCGGCGGCATTCGCTATTCGGGCGGCGCCAGCATCCGCAACCTGGCCTTCAGCGGCGACATGCTGAGCGTCGAGGGCGGCGAGACCGACGGCCTGGCCGACGGGACGATCGACTATTCGACGCCATTCCTGCGACCGGGCGCCACCCTTGGCGTCAGGGCCAATATCGATCAGGCCTCGGTATTGGCCGAATCGGTGGCGGCGCTTGGCATTCGCTCCAGCGAGACCAGCGTCGAGGTCCGGCTCGACCAGCGGCTGATCGACCAGCCCCTGACTCCCCTGCCCGGCGGGAGGGGTTGGAAAGCGGCCCAGTCCCTGACGGTCGGTCTGCGGTTCGTCACCCGGCACGCGGAGAGTTCTCTGCTCGGCCAGCCGTTTTCCTTCTCCCCCGGATCAGTCGCCGGGGTGACCGACATGAACGTGCTACGCGGCGAGATGGACTATGTGCTCCGTGGCGAGCGTCAGGTGTTCGCGGTCTCGACGGTCGCCAGCTTCGGCGTCTCCGGATCCGGTTCGGACGTACCCGGCGTGATCGCCCCGGATCCCAATTTCAAGGTCATCCTGGTGCAGCTGAACTATGCCCGACGGCTGACCGCCGGCCTGGAATTCAAGGCAAGCCTGGCCGCCCAGGCCGCCAGCGGCCCGCTTTATTCCGCCGAGCAGTTCTCCGCCGGCGGGGCGGACACGGTGCGCGGCTATCGCCAGAATCTGCTGCTGGCCGACGACGGCGTTCGCGGCACGATGGAGCTCGACTGCCCCCTCGCCTTCGGCAAGAAGCTCTGTGCGGCGACCGGCGACGACTGGCGGACGGTTCGCCTGTCGGTGTTCTCGGACGCCGCCACCGTGCTGAACCTCGAGGGGGCGCCTCAGCCCAAGCCGTCAAGCATCGCCAGCCTGGGTCTCGGCCTGTCGTGGAAGCCCGCCCCCGGCGTCCAGACCGACGTCAGCTACGGCGCCCTGCGCGCCCATGCCCCGCGGACCGGCGCCCTCGACCTGCAGGACCGGGGATTCCAGTTCAACGTGACGGTCCACCCGATGCCGCTGCTGGTGGGGCGGCGATAGAGCCGCCGAGCCCGAGGACGGCCAGGCTCGGCCCCCCGGTGAAGTCGAACAGACTTGGGCGCTGAATCTCGATCACGGGTTTGAAGCCCGCGACGCGTCCCAGGCCCCGGGCCGGGAGGGGTCCGCCGAGCGCGAGCGCGCGGCTGAGCGCCGGCGCCCGCTCCGCGCCGTACCTGAGCCACGCGTCGAGGGTCACCGATCGGCCCGCGGGCAGACCGTCATGGACAAGGGCGTAGGTCAGCAGGCCCTGGCCCAGCGCCCGATTTTCCATCGCCACGGCGTCCGCCTGGGCGGCGGCCAGGATCCGGACGCCCTTGTCGAAGGCCAGTTGCCCCAGACCCGGATCGCCCATCGGTCCGGGCTTGAAGCCGGCGGCGTCGACGCTGGCGGCCGAGTGACAGGCGTCGATGACCATGGCGATCTCACCCGCGTCGATCCCGCGCAGCCAGTCCGTCAGTTCGGCGCCGGAGATCAGGCTGGCGAGGCTGGCGGGGTCGGCGGGGTCGGGCTCACGTCCGTCGGAGGGGATCAGATAGAAGTCGCCGTCGGGCGACGCCCAGCCGTGGCCGGAAAAGGTGAGGATGACGGCGTCGTCCGGCGTGGCCTGTCCGCCCGCGAGCCGATCCAGCGCCGCCCGGATATCGGCTTTCCGCGCGTGACTGGGCGCCCCCTTCTCGGCGACCAGCGGTATGGGAACCACGGTGTCATAGGGTTCGACGTGGCCGAGGGCGCCGACCACCGCGTGCGCGTCGGCGGCCGCGAACGTCAGGTCGGAGTCCTTGATCTCGGACAGGGTGTTGACGCCGATGGCGACAACGAAGGCTCGCCTCGGACGTCGCGCGCTGACGCCGGCTGGCTGGTAGACCTTGGCGACGGTCTCGCCCTTCACCCGGTCGGAATTGAAGGCATAGGCTGTGAACGTCACCGGCTTGCCGCCGTCGGATGCCGGCAGCGCGACCAGGAAGCCATGGGTGACCACGCCGCCTGGCGCGGTGGGATCCAGAGCCGTTTCGCTCGCCCAGGTCTGTTTGAGGGCCACGGCGCCGGCGCCCGGCGGCGGCGGCGGCGGTTGAGGCCATTGGCCAACAAGCCGGCCATCGCGAAACAGCCGGATATCGTGGATTCCGGATCGCGTTTTGCCGTTGGGCGCGGCCGGATTGAGACCTTCCGCGACCGTGACGGTGACCCGGGCCTGACCCACGGCGGGACCTTGTTCCACGTCCAGGCCGGCGACAACGGGAAAGACCCGGTTCAGTCCGGCGAGGCTGGCGGCGCGGGGCAGGGTCGCAGCGCAATTCCCGGCCGCGGAGCACGCCAGCAGCTTTTCCACGAGGCCCGGGCGCCAGTTGTCCCGCATGAAGGTCTGTGGCGGCAGCGAGCGGTCAGGCTCGTCCGGCGCGAGCCAGCGGATATCGGGCGTGTCGCCCGGCATATCCGTGTCGTAGAGGCCATCCGGCGTCACCGCGAGCCAGTGATCGCCAAGGGTGAGGTAGAAGATGAACAGGGTCTCGTCCGCCTCCAGGGTCGAGACGCGCAGTGATCCGTCCTCCGCGAATCGCCAGCGCACCGCCAGCCCCGCCGCGACACCGGTTTGGCTCGGTCTGGTCACCGTCCAGCCCGGCCGAGGGGTGTCGAGATCGGCGGCGGCGGCGACCGGCGTTCGCCGGATCAACACGCCGGTCCGCGCGTCCCAGACGCGCACGACGTCCTCGCCGCGCGACAGCACGCGGGCGCCGTCGCGGGAGAAGGCAATGCTTTCGGTCGGCCGGAAGTTGGGCCACAATTCTCCTTTTGGATCGTCGACGGCGAGGTCGCGGAGCTCTGCGACGAGGGCGCCTGTGCGGGCGTCGAAAACCCCGATGCGGCCGATCTCGCAGTCACCGCACGACCCCGGATCGTGGCGCGGCCATGCCTTGAAGGCGGCGGCGAACAGCCCGCGATCGGGCGACACCGCGATTTCGTCGGCAAATCGCGTGCGCACCGCGCCCTCTCTGCTCCATCGGTCGGAGATCCGGGTCCAGGGCGGCATCGGCGCCGGCCGCGCCACCACTTTGAGCGTGGCCGGGTCGATGTACGCCAGCGCCGCCTCGTTGGTATCCGCCGCTCGATCCCAGCCCACCAGGCGCGATCCGTCACCCACAGGCCAGGCCATGCCGAACGGGAGTGGGGTCTGGGCGCCGCTGGCGAGATCCAGAAACAGCGAGCGGACCTCGCCGGTCTCGTCGTGCAGAGCCAGGCGGTCGTTGGAAATCCAGTCCGCCCGGTTATAGCCGCTGGGAATTTCCGCAACGGTGCGAAGCTGGCCGCCGGCGGCGTCCCAGACCTTGATCGCCTGGGTCGGCCGACGGTGGGCGTCGTCAAAAGGGGAGCCGAAAAGAAGCGCCATCCGCCGCCCGTCGGGAGACAGGCGGCTGTCCAGCGCCGCGTCGGAGGCGACACGGCCCATCATGCGCCGATCTGCCGGCGATATCACCGCCGCGACGAACATCGCCGACGCATCGTCGGGCGAGAATTCAGAGGGCGCGATCAAGCGCCCTTCCGGCAGCTTCACCGGCGACCGAGCCAGAAACCGCGCGCCGTCCGGCGATATGGCGGCCGGCGCCTCGACCATCGAACCGAGGGGGATCGCGCGGCGCGACACAGGCGACAGCAGCACCGCGTCCCCCAGAATCGGGCCCGTCGGGCCGTCGGGGTTGGGGTCCCACTGTCGTTGATTGACCACCACCGCGCCCTGGTCGCGGTCGCGGGCGACAATCTTTCCGGGAACCCGCGCCAAGACCGCGCCGGTTTCAAAATCCGCCAGCCAGACCTGGCAGAGGCAATGCCGGCCCATGGCGTAGCCCGGCGTGTCGGACCTGTCGGGATCATCGGCAACGCCGCGGTCGTAAGCGGCGATGACCGTGTGGGTGTCGATGTCTGTCGCCACAATCTTCGCCGCGGCGGCGTCGCCACCCGGTCCAAGAAGCGCTTCGGGAAGCGCGACGGTCGAGCCCCGCCGACTGGCCAGATCGAAGATCATCAGCTGGGCCGGCGCGTCCGGCCGCGCGAACACGCGCGTCCCGGCGCGGTCGAAGCCGATCTCCGCGATGGTAATGTCGCCAACGCTGAAACTTGCGACTTCGGCGAGCGAGGCGGACTGCCAGACCTTCAGGAGCGCGTTTCCACGTCCACCGGCGACGAGAGCGGCGAAGAGATGTCCGTCGGCGGTGCGGGCAAACCGGTTTGCGCCGCTGAAGCGGCCGCCCGCGGGGCGCGATGTCCCCGTTCTGGCGTCGATCAGGGTCAGCCCGGCGCCGTCGCCCTTGTCGGCGAGCCACCTGTCCGAGCCGATCCAGATCAGCGGGCGCGCGGCGATCGGCGGCAAGACCCGGTGCGCGATCAGATCGACAAGCAACGTGGTTGGCTTGAGCTGCTCCCAATCCGACGACGTCGACCGGACGCTCACGGTGGCGAACGCCCGGTCCGGCGACACCGACAGGGATACGGCGCGGAACCGCCAGATTCCGCCCCAGGCAAGGTCGAGATTTCCCTCGCCGCCGGTCTCGGACTCCGGCGGCGGCGGCGGCAGGGGCGCGACGATCCGGTCGATCACGCGGCCCGTGGACATGTCCCAGAACAGCAGCCGGTTGTCGGCGCCGACGGTGATGGCCTCGCCGTTGCGCAGCCAGGCCGTCGCGAGCGTCTCGCCGGCATTCCCCGACTGGACGATGACCCGAGGCTCCATGGCCGGGGGCGGGGATGCGGCGCGCGCCGCCGGCCCAGCCACAACCGCGATGAGCGCCGAGGCAAGGACGGACCGGCAGGCGACGCCGCCTCGTCCCGATAGATCTGAACAGCTCAACCGCCCCTCCATGCCCCGCCAGAGGTTGGGCGCTGCTACGTGAGGTGGTCAAGGGGCTGTCGCCATCGGGCGAGGCCGCCTACCCTGGCGACATGCATCGCCGCGTCTTTCTCGCCCTGGGCCTGGCCGGGCTCGCCTCGCCGGGCCCCGCCCAGAACGCGGGCCCGGAGGGCGCCCCTACGCCGGCCGCCCGGCTGGGGATCTCCGGCGGAGCCGCCTTCGCCGACTGGTTCAACGGCTTCTACGCTCAGGCCCTGGCTGCTGGCCTCAACTCCACGGTGCTGGATGATGCGCTCTACGGCCTCTCCCCCGACCCGACGGTCACCTCGCTCGACGTCCGCCAGCCCGAGTTCTCCCGTCCGGTGGGCGACTATGTCCGCAACGCCGTCAACGACGAACGCGTCATCATCGGCCGCCAAAAGATGGCGTCGATTCCCGCCCTTGAGAGTATCGAACTGGCCTGGGGCGTGCCCCGGGAGGTCCTCGTGGCCATCTGGGCCATGGAGAGCCGGTTCGGCGCGCGCATGGGCGACATGGACATCATCCGCTGCTTCGCCACCCTGGCCGCCCAAGGCCGGCGACGGGCCTGGGCCGAGCATGAGCTCATCGCGGCCCTCACCATCATATCGCGGGGCGAGGCGACGCGTCCGCGCCTGCGCGGATCCTGGGCCGGGGCCATGGGTCAGACCCAGATGCTGCCCTCCACCTTCCTGTCGGCGGCGGCCGACGGCGACGGCGACGGTCGCAAGGACATCTGGGACTCCGCCCCCGACGCCCTGGCCTCGGCGGCCAACCTGCTGGTCCGCGGCGGCTGGCGACGCGACGAGGGCTGGGCGCGGGAGGTGATCCTGCCTGCCGGCTTCGACTACAACCTGGCCGAAGCGCCTGGCGAAACCGCGGATATCTGGACGGGCCGGGGCGCGGTGCGCGCCGACGGCCTGGCCTGGACCGAGGCTGACGCCGCCGCGCCGGCCGTGCTGTTGCTGCCCGCCGGCGCGAGCGGGCCCGCGCTGCTGGCGCTGCCGAATCATTTCGCGATCCGCACCTACAACAACGCCCTCGCCTATGCGCTGGCCGTTGGGTTTCTGGCAGACCGCTTCGCCGGCGGTCGCGGCCTTGTCACGCCCTGGCCGCCAGAGATCCCTCTGTCCCTGGACGACCGCGTGTCGGCCCAGTCCGCGCTGAGCCGACTCGGATTCAGTCCGGGCAGCGCGGACGGGGTGCTGGGCATGGGCACGCGCAAAGCGTTGCGAGCCTGGCAGAAGTCTCAGGGTCTGCCCGCGGACGGTTATCTCTCGCCCGACATGGTGCGGCGGCTGAAGGCGGCGATCGCCGCCCCGCCGCCTCAGACGCTCACCCCCTCCTGATTTCGCTCAAGGCTGGAACGCGCCGCCTCCTCCTCGGTGGTCGGCTCGGCGCCGGCTCGCGAGAGAACACCATTGAACAGGGCGTAGGCCAGCAGCGCGGTCAGAATGAGCGTGTTGAGCAGGAACGGCGCCGGCCGCCAGGCGCCGTAGAGCAGCACGAAGAGCGGCGCGACCACCACATTGACCCCGTTGACCGCCGCAATCGCGCCGGCGGCCCTGGCCTGCTCGGACTGTCCCACGGCCAGCGACGCCCCCGCCGTGAACCCCGGCCGGCAGAAGCCATAGCCCAGACTCGACAGGGCGTAGCCGAGGACGACGCCGGAGTAGTTGGGCGCGAAAGCCACGATCAGATTGGCCAGCGCCGCCAGAGCCACGCCCCACCGCAGCAGATCGCGGGGGGCCATACGAAACATGCGGATCAGGCCCCATTGGGCCAACAGGCCGGCGATGGCGCCGGCCATCATGGCGACGGCGGTATAGCCCTGAGCCTGCATGGGCGGCAGGTGCAGCTTGTCGATGATGAGAAAACCAAGCGTCTGGCCCTGCGCTGTCTGAGCCGAGGCGATCAGAAAGCCATAGATCAGGAACGGCGTGAGGCGAGGATCCCGGATCAGGCCCTTTCGCCGTTCCCCTGGTTCCAACTCGGCCTCCGGCTCACGCCGGGGGGCGGTCACCGGACCTTCCGGCAGGTAACGCAGCACCACATAGATCATGACCGCGGCGATCACGGCGAAGGCGAACATCGGCCCCGCCAGACCCACCACGGGCAGGACGAAAACCGGGGCCACCGCCGGCCCGATGATCGTGCCCAGGCCAAACGCGCCGGCGAGGCCGGCCATGGCGCCGGTGCGTTCTTCGCGGTCGGTCCGCTCCGCCACATAGGCCTGGGTGGCCGGGTTGGAGGCCGAGCCGAACAGGCCGAAGAGGGCCCTGGAGAGCAGAAAGAGCACAAAGATGAGAATCGGCGCGGCCATGTGGCGCACGCCGACCGCCACGACGAAGCCGCAGCAGATCATCGAGACCATGAACCCGCCGAGCCCCAGGATCATCATCGGCTTGCGGCCGCTGCGGTCCGAACGCGCCGCCCAATAGGGCGAGCTGAACGCCCAAAGCAGGGCCGACAGCGAGAAGATCGCCGCCACCAGGAAGTCCGGAAAGCCGATCTGCCGGCCGATGGCAGGCAGCACGGATTGCATGCCGGTGTTGCCCAGCGCCGTCGCAATGGAAACGCAGAAAATGACGCCGAACGAGCGCCGCGGCAGTCGGGTTTCAGTCGGAGGCGCCGGGGACATCCGGCCCTGTTATAAGGCGCGCGCCCAGCGGGCAACGGCGCCGCCAAAGTCCGCGAGAATTGTGATCACGCACTCGTGAACTCTTTTCTTGCGTTCGGAACCGAACGGCGCATAATCCTCGGCGTGCGCCCGCGGCGTACTGGTTCACAGTGCAATCCGCTCTCCTTGGCGTTCACCATCACCCTAGGGAATCTCACACAATGACCACCGACCTGATGCGCAAAATGCTCGTCGCCGGCGCCGCCGTCGCCGCCCTCTCCGTCGCCGCCTGCAGCAGATC
>CAIQJF010000097.1 GCA_903872075.1 uncultured Caulobacteraceae bacterium
GGTCGCCTCGGCCAGGGCGCTCGCCAGGGCCTGTTCGGAGACAAGGCCAAGCCGCGTCAGCACCGAGTCCAGCGGTTCGCCCGTCTCGCTCCGCACCAGCCGCGCACGGACCAGGGCTTCCGTGGTCGCGAGGCCGCGGTCGACGACGAGTCGTTCCAGCGTGAAACCGCCGCCTCGTTCGGGAGGCAGGACCGTGCGACCGAGCGTCTGATCGTCAACCAAGATTGATCCGCGAGGTGGGCCGTCCATTCGGGAATACGGTCTGCTCTGTTGTGGGGGCCCGATTGGCTGGGGTCTGCGCCCACGCACCGTCCGGATCATCCTTACAAGGCTTTTTTGACAAGCCGGTGACAGGCGCCGTCTACGCTGGCTGCAAACGAGCTTTGGAACAGAGGCCAGGCCCACAGCAGCACACTTCAGGCGGAACGTGGCTCCTTCCGCCGCCTGCTGTGCCCCACGACTTAGCCTCGCGAGACTCGCTTTGGCCAACTCTTTGAAAACCTTGGTAGCTGGGGGCGGGATCGAACCGCCGACCTGTGGGTTATGAATCCACCGCTCTAACCATCTGAGCTACCCAGCCTCAAGGTGCGCTTAAGGCCCGCGCGCGGGAGGGGCGTCTATAGGGCCTGGGGCTTTCGCCTTCAAGCCCCGGTCAGTTCGATGGCCACGGCCTCGCCGATGGCGAGCGAGGAGGTCAGCCCCGGGCTCTCGATTCCGAACAGGGCCATGAGGCCGGGAAGGCCGTGCGCGGACGGTCCGTCGAGGCGGAAGTCGGGCTGGGGTTCGCCCGGACCGTGGATCTTAGGGCGCAGGCCGGCGTAGTCGGGATCGAGGCTGCCGTCCGGCAGGCCCGGCCAGAATTTGCGGACATAGGTGTAGAAGCCCGCCGCCCGCGCCGGATCGACGGTGTAGTCCTCCTCGTCCACATAGGCGAGGTCAGGGCCGAACACCGCCTGGCCGCCGAGATCGCGGCGATAGTGGGTGCCGAGCGCGCCGGGGATCGGTGGCGGATAGATCAGCCGGGCAAACGGCGCGCGGCCACGCAGGCGGAAATAGACCCCCTTGCCCAGATGCCGGACCGGGATCTGGCCAGCGGGGAAGCCATCAATGAGCGTCGCCACGGCCTGGGACGCGAGACCGGGCGCGGTGACCAGCAGGCGCGTCGTCAGGGTCGTCGGCGACTCGCCGCCGGCGTTAAGGCGGAAGCCGCCGCCCTCGAGCGGCGCCGCCCCCTCGAACGGCGTGGCGGTGACGACAGCGCCGCCGCGATCCTCGATTTCGCCCTGCAGGGCCAGCATATAGCCGTGACTGTCGAAGACTCCGCTCTCGGGCGAGACCAGGGCCGCTTCGGCGCGCAGGGCGGGCTCCAGGGCGATGGCCTGGGCGCCGGAGATCATTTCGATCCCCTCTACGTCATTGATCCGGGCCTGATGGCGAATGGCGTCCAGGCGTTCGACCTCCGCCGGTTCGGTGGCCACCACCAGCTTGCCGCAGCGGTCGTAGGCGACCTTGTGGCTGTCCAGGAACGCATAGAGGGCTCGTCGCCCGGTGACGCAGAACCGGGCCTTCTTCGAGCCGGTCTCATAGTAGAGGCCGGCGTGGACCACCTCGGAGTTGCGCGAGGACACGCCCTGGCCAATGGCGCGCTCCCGCTCGAGCACCACCACCGAGAGGCCGCGTTTGGCCAGGGCATAGCCGCAGGCCAGGCCCACGGCGCCCGCGCCGACCACCGCCGCGTCGAAATCGAAATCCATGGGGCCTGACTAGCGATTGGCCCGGCGGTGACAAGGCGGCCGACGCGAAAACCGGCCGGCTATCGCCACTCTTCCCAGAGTGTGGCTTCCGTGACGCGCGCGGCCGCCACCGCGGCGTCCTTCACATGGCCGAAGCCGCGAATCTCGGAGGGGACCTGGGCGATGCGGACGGCAAGGGGCAGGCGCTCGGCGGTCAGGCCCTCCGTCAAGCGATCGAGGGTGGCTTCATAAGAACCGATCAGGCCCCGCTCCATGCGCCGCTCGGCGCTGGCGCCGAACAGGTCGAGCGGGCCGCCGCGGAGGCCTTTCAGCTTCGCCAGGGCCGGCATGCCGTGGGTCAGCATCCAGCCGCCCAAGGCGATCTTGCGGGGCCGGCCGTTGCGGTCGCGGGGGCTGATCAGCGGCGGCGCCAGCCAGACTTTCGCCTTGCCGCCGGTGAAGGTCCCGGCCAGCTCGGCCGCGAACCGGCCGTCGGCGTAGAGGCGGGCGACCTCATATTCGTCCTTATAGGCCATCAGCCGGTGGAGATTGATGGCCGCGGTGCGGGTCAGGGCCTCGCCGCCCAGCGACGCCTCGGCGGCGCGGACCGCGGCGATGCGGGCCTCGTAGCGGCGGGCGTAGGCGCCGTCCTGATAGGCGGTCAGGTCGGCGACCCGGCTGGCGATGAGCTCGTCCAGCGGCAGGGTCTCCGGCGTGGCGACCACCGGCGCGGCGGTGCGGTGGCCGGGATCGTGGGCGGCGATGCGGCCGGCCTCGAAGGCCTGCAGGTTCTGCTCGGCGGCCACGCCATTGAGGGTGATGGCGCGGTAGAGGGCGCGGCTGGAGACGGGCGCCAGGCCCTTCTGCCAGGCGAAGCCCAGCATGATCATATTGGCGTAGAGGCTGTCGCCGAAGCGCTGCTCGGCCATCTCGGCGGCCGGGCAGGCGTCATAGGCCTTGCAGGCCGAGGCCAGGCGCCGGGCCATGGCCGGCGCGTCGAAGCGCACGTCGCGGTTCACCACGAAGTCGGCGGTGGGCTGCAGATCGCCGTTGCCGCAGGCCACGGTGCGGTCCTTGGCGTAGAGCGCCAGGGCCTCGGGGCCGGCGGCCACCAGCAGGTCGCAGGCGATGAGCACATGGGCGCTGGCGGCCGGCACCCGCCCGCCGATCGATTCGGCCTCGCTCTCGCCCAGCCGGACGTGGCTGAACACCGCCCCGCCCTTCTGGGCCAGACCCGTCATGTCGACCACCGAGGCGGCGAGGCCGTCGATGTGGGCCGCCATGGCCAGGATCGAGGCGGTGGTCGTCACCCCCGTACCGCCGATGCCGGTGAAGACGATGTTCTTCACCCCCTCGAAGGGTTCGATGTCCGGCAGGGGCGTGGAGTCCGCGGTCAGGGCCGGGAGGGGCTTGGACTGGGCGTTGCCCGCCCCTTCCAAGGTGACGAACGAGGGGCAAAAGCCGTCGACGCAGGAATAGTCCTGGTTGCAGGTGGACTGATCGATCCTGCGCTTGCGGCCGAAGGCGGTGTCGAGCGGCTCGACGGAGACGCAGTTGGAGGCGCGTGAGCAGTCGCCGCAGCCTTCGCAGACCAGCGGATTGATGAACACGCGGCGGGGCGCCGCGGCCATGGTTCCGCGTTTGCGCCGGCGGCGCTTCTCGCTGGCGCAGACCTGGTCATAGATGAGGACCGTGACCCCGGCGGTGTCGCGAAGTTCCTCCTGCACCTGGATCAGTTCGGCGCGCGGGCGGACGGCGACGCCCGGGGCAAGGTCGGTGACGCCCTCATAGCGGCTGGTGTCATCGGCCACGATCACCGTCTTCGCCACACCCTCCGAGGCCAGTTGTCGGGTGATCTGCGGCACGGTGAAGCCGCTCTCGGCCGCCTGGCCGCCGGTCATGGCCACGGCGTCGTTGAACAGCAGCTTGTAGGTGATGTGGGATTTCAGGGCGATGGAGCCGCGGATCGCCAGGGAGCCGGAGTGGTTGTAGGTGCCGTCGCCCAGGTTGACGAACACATGCGGCTCATCGGTGAAGGGTGAGACGCCGGCCCAGGAGAGGCCCTCGCCGCCCATCTGGCTGGTCAGGTCGGTATGCGGATCGGAGAAGCTGGCCATGTAGTGGCAGCCGATACCGGCCAGGGCGCGGGAGCCCTCGGGCAGACGGGTGGAGGTATTGTGCGGGCAGCCCGAGCAGAAGAACGGCTTGCGAATCTGGTCGGCGCCCAGGGTGACGGCGGCCATGGAGGCGGCGGAGACCCGGTTAAGGTAATCAAACACCCGCTGCAGGTGCGGTCCGGTGGGCAGGCGGTCGGCGATGGCCAGGGCGACATCGGCCACCGACAGGGCGCCGAGCTGCGAGAGAAGCGGCGCCCCCTGCTCGTCCACCTTTCCGATCACGCGGGGCTGGGCGTGATGGGGCAGGTCGTAGAGGGCGGCGCGGACCTGGGTCTCCAGCAAGGGGCGCTTGTGCTCCACCACCATCAGGGTCTCGAGCCCGGCGGCGAAGGCGCGCAGGCCCGTGGGTTCCAGCGGCCAGGGCATGCCGACCTTGTAGAGCGAGACGCCGAGATCGTCGGCCTGGGCCAGGGATATCCCCATGGCCGAGAAGGCCTCCATGACGTCGGCCCAGGCCTGTCCGTGGGCGACGATGCCCAGGCGCGGCCGGCGGGAGACCAGGACGGCGCGGTCGATGCCGTTGGCGCGGGCGAAGGCCAGGGCGGCGGGGATCTTGTGCAGCCTAAGCCGCCGCTCCTTGTCCATCGGCTGATCCTTCAGCCGGATGCCGACCCCGCTGGCCGGGAAGGCGACATTGTCGGGCAGGACGAAGGCGCCGCGATCCGGCCCCACGGCGATGGTGGCGCCGGAATCCATGGTGTCGGCCAGGGCGATCAGTCCGACCCACAGGCCTGAGAACCGCGACATGGCGTAGCCGAACAGGCCGTAGTCCAGCACCTCCTGCACGTCGGCAGGCGCCAGCACGGGGATTTCACAGTCCTGGAAGGCGTATTCGGACTGCGACGGCAGGGTCGAGGACTTGCAGGCGTGGTCGTCGCCGGCCACGGCCAGGACCCCGCCCTTGCCCCAGGTTCCGGCGAAATTGGCGTGCTTGAACACATCGCCGGTGCGGTCGACGCCGGGGGCCTTGCCGTACCAGAGGCCGAACACGCCGTCGTGGCGGGCGCCGGGGAAGAGGTTGGACTGCTGGGTTCCCCACACCGCCGTGGCGCCCAGATCCTCATTGATGGCTTCGCGGAACAGGATGTTGCGTTCGCCCAGCACCTTGCCGGCGCGCTGCGCCTGCTGGTCGAGCCCGCCCAGGGGCGAGCCGCGATAGCCGGAGATGAAGCCGGCGGTGTTCAGACCCGCAGCCGCGTCGCGCCGGCCCTGGTCGAGCATGATCCGCAGCAGGGCCTGGACGCCGGTGATGAACACCCGGCCCTCGGCCAGGGCGTATTTGTCGTCGAGCGTGACCGTCTGATGCCGCATGACGAATTCCTCCTGCGCCCCAGCCCCGGGGCGCAAAGGCAAGACTATAGGGAATTTCGGAGAAGACTTGCCAAATTCATGCTCGAAAATATATGCCGGAGGGTATAGGACACGCGAAATACGAACTTCTGGGGCATGAAATGACAGAACCCTTGGACGCCGTGGGCGCCCGCATCCTCGATCTTATCCAGCACGACGCCGGCCTGTCTGTGGCCGAAATCGCAGAACGCGTCGGATTGTCGTCCAGCCCCTGCTGGCGCCGGATCAAGAAGCTGGAGGACGACGGCATCATCCAGCGGCGGGTGACGATCCTCGACCGGGAGAAGCTCGGCCTGACCTTCGAGGTCTATTGTACGGTCAAACTCTCGCTTCCGACCAAACAGAATCTCGAAACCTTCGAACAGGCGGTGATGCGCTGGGCCGAGGTTGTGCAGTGCGCGACCGTCACCGGCGCGGCCGACTACGAACTGCGCATCGTCACCCGCGACATGCACGCCTTTGACGATTTCCTGCGCGATCGCCTGCTGTCGCTGGGCCTGGTCTCCAACATCGAAAGCAAGATCGTGGTCCGCTCGGTGAAGAACGCCACCGAGGTGCCGCTCGGCCTCGTCAGTCCCTACCTTCCCGCGAGGGCTTAGGCCGCCAGACGCGGCGGCCGGTTTGTCTTTTCATATTGCAATATTTTTCTGCGGAAATGTCAATCCTTCGTCATGTGACGGCAGGCCGCTTCAAGCCCAACGCGTGACGAGTTAGGCTGCCCTGGTGCAGAGGCGGGAGGCCGCGCGATGATCGAGCTTGTCCTGGAGGCCAAACCGCATGACCTCGGCGGCTTCACGGTGGGGCGCGCCCTCCCCCAGATCGCCCGGCGGTTGGTGGGGCCGTTCGTGTTCTTCGACCATTTCGGCCCGGCGCGGCTTGAGCCCGGTTTCCCGCAATCGGTCGATGTCCGCCCGCATCCGCATATCGGCATTTCCACCGTCACCTATCTGTTCGAAGGGGCCATCACCCACCGCGACAGCGTCGGCTCGAACCTTGAGATCCAGCCCGGCGAGGTGAACTGGATGACGGCGGGACGCGGCATCACCCACTCCGAACGGTTCGAGACCCTGCGCCGGACCGGCGGAACCCTGCACGGTATCCAGGCCTGGGTCGCCCTGCCCGACGACGCCGAGGAGACCGACCCCACCTTCGCGCATCACGGGCCCGAGGATCTGCCCACCTATGAGTCCGCCGACGGCCTGTGGGCGCGGCTGGTGGCCGGCAAGGCCTTCGGCGCCGAGGCGAAGGTCAGGACCCACTCGCCGCTGTTCTATGTCCACTGGCGCCTGAAGGCCGGCGCCAAGGCCCAGCTGGGCGCCGAATAATCCGAGCGCGCCGCCTTCGTGGCCTCCGGCGAGGTGGAGGTGCCGGGCCGCACATTCCGGGCCGGGCAGATGATCGTCTTCACGCCGGGCGAGGCGGTGCTGTTCACCGGCGTGGCCGACGCCAATGTGATGCTCCTGGGCGGCGAGCCGGTGGGCCCGCGTCATCTGGAGTGGAACTTCGTGTCGTCCCGAAAGGAGCGTCTCGAACAGGCCAAGGCCGACTGGCGGGCGGGGCGGTTCAAGCTGCCCGACCTCGACCATGACGAGTTCATTCCGCTGGGGTGAGGCTCCACCGCCGGATCTGATCGAGTTCTTCTGCGCTGAAAACCCCGGCCTGATGCAGCGCCAGGAACTCCTCAGACACCCCGACTCCGAACACCAGGGCGTCGTCGCTGTTGATGGTCACCCGCACACCGGCGTCGAACAGGGCGCGGATCGGGTGATCCTCCAGGCGCGCCACACGCCCGAGCAGCAGGTTGGACGTCGGGCAGACATTGAGGGTGATCGCGTGGTCGGCCAGGAAGCGCATGACCGCCGGAGAGTCGGCCGCGGCGATGCCGTGCTGCACGTCGTCGAGTTCCAGACTCTCGACGGCCTTCCAGACATCGTCGGCGGTTCCCCACTCGCCCACGTGCGCCTTCAGGCGCATCCCGCGCGTCTTGCATTCGCGATAGAGCGGCTGAAACACCTCGATCGGCTGGATCAGTTCGTCGCCCGAAAGATCCAGCGCCTCCCAGCCGCCGGCCTCCAGGAAGGGCGTGATCCAGCGCCACAGCCACGACCGCTTGCAGTGTCGTGAGAGACCCAGTTGCGGGACCCAGACGATCTCGGGCGCGACGGCGGCCTGCGCCGCCGAGATCCCCGCGTACAACGCCGGCGCGTCGCCGACTCCCTGGGTGATCATCCAGACATCGTCGCCGAACTCGACCCTGGTCAGGCCATCGCGACGGGCCCGGACAAAGGCGCCCTCCCATCCCAGCCGGCGCCCCTCGGGACCCTTGAAGAGGTCGCCGACATGCGTCGCAGTCCAGGCGTGCATTTCGTCCATGGACACCAGCGGTGTCGCGACCGGAACGATGTCGCGCCCTGTGCGCGCCGCGAGCCAGGCCCGGTCGCCGCCGAAGGGTCCGTGGGTGTGCGACTCCGCCTTGGGCGCCCGGCGCACGCCCTCCAGGTCACCCGCCTCCAGGGCGGCGATGAAGGCCGCTGAGGCCGCCCGATCGTCGAGGGTCATGGCGCCCGGCTGCTGTGCGGCGGCAGCCGTCAGGTGCCGCCCGCGAGCGCTGGCCGCAAGGGCGCCAGCGATCCGTCATTCGGCTCCGCGGGAACGCGCAGAACGCGGGTCAGCAGGGCATAGACGTTGACGTTGTCGAAGGCGGGCAGGACCACGCCCGTCTTGAACGCCGGGCCGTGAGCGATGAACAGGGCGGCCATGTCCGGCACAGCCGGATCGTAGCCGTGATCGCCGCCGAGCGGCGGATAGCGGCCATAGTCGGCGCGGGTGGTGATCATCCAGCCCAGGTCGGCGAGGCAGAGGATGGCCGGCACGCGCGGGTTGTGACCGTAGTGCAGGGCGGGCGGAATGTCCGCGCGCCGCCAGCAGCGCAGGTGATCGTGCGGCGCGAGCAGGACCGCGGCGATCTCGGCCTCATGTCCCGGCGCGGGATTGACCCCGCCGGTGGCGCCGACGGTGGTGACCACGGCCTGTTTCAGATCGATCATGTCGTCGAGGAACAGGGTGGTCTTGACCGAGACGCGGGTCATGCCGTGGTCGGAGACGATCACCAGATTAGTCTTGTCGAGCAGGCCCCGGCTCTTCAACCCCGCCACCAGCCGCGCCAGGGCGGCGTCCGTCTTGCCCAGGGCCGAGTCGATGTTGCGGCCGTCGGGACCGGAGATGTGGCCCATCAGGTCGACGAGATCGAGGTGCAGGCGGATCAGGGCCGGGCGCTGGGCCGCGGGCAGATCCAGCCAGCCGAGCACCGTGTCGATCTGCGGCTCCATGGCGGGAAACAACTCCCGGGTCTTGGGGCGGGGCTGCAGATAGCTCGGCGCGACGCCGTGGATCACCGCTCCGTCGCCGGGCCACCAGGACGAGGCGGTCTTCAGACCCCGGCGTTCCGCCGTGACCCACAGGGGCGTGGCCTGGTTCCACCAGCGCGGATCGTTGTCCGCGCCTTCCCCGTGCGGGCCGCCGAAGGTCAGGCCCGGGATGGCCGGATCGACCATGGTGTTGTCCACGATCCCGTGGCGGTCGGGATAGAGCCCTGTCATCAGGGTGTAGTGGTTGGGCTCGGTCACCGAGGGAAACGACGGCCGCATGGCCTTGGCGCGCACGCCGCCGCGGGCCAGTTCGGCCAGGGTCGGGGTCAGGCCGCGGTCGAAATACTCCGCCCGGAAACCATCGAGGGAAACGACGATCAGAGGGGCCGGAGCAGGCCGGGCGAACGCCGGGCCGCTGACGGCCGCGAGCCCGAGTAGCGCCGCGAACAGCACGGCCAGGCGGCCAAGCCGGGATGGGTGATGTGTCATGGCGTTTCCCCCGCCCCTGCCGTCCGGACGCCAATTGACGGCGTCGGGAGGGCGGAGCCTAAATGTCCGCCGAGCTTACAAGAAAACACGCGGGCGGAGGATATCCATGGCGAGCGATGACAAGACCCCGGCTCTCGGGCGGCGGCAGGTGCTGGGGCTGGCGGCGGCGGGGGCGGCGATGAGTCTGACGCCGGGCGGCGCGGCCGTGGCGGCGGAGACGGCCTTCGTGCCCGGCGCGGCGGTGAAGGGGCCCGGCGTCCCGGTTCCCTCAGCGGTGGTGGCCACCAAGGCCGGCAAGGTCCAGGGCCTGGTCATCGGCGGGGTCAGCCATTACCTCGGCATCCGCTACGGCGCCGCGCCGATCGGGCCGCTGCGCTGGGCGCCGCCGCAGCCGGCCAAGGCCTGGACCGGAATCTATGACGCCACCGACTTCGGCGCCCCGGCCATGCAGTTGGCGGGGGGTTCGTCCGTCGATGTGACCAACGACTTCAGCCTGCAGATGCACCGCGTGTTCAACACGCCGTCGGAACTGAAGGTGATGAACGAGGACTGCCTGTTCCTCAACGTCTGGACCCCGGCGGCCGACGCCAAGAAGCGGCCGGTGATGGTCTGGCTGCACGGCGGCGGCTTCGTCTGGGGCTCGGGGAGCCAGCCGGTGTATCAGGGCGACGGCCTGGCCAAGGCCGGCGACGTGGTGGCGGTGAGCCTCAACCACCGCCTCAATGTGTTCGGCTATCTGCACCTGGGCGATCTGATGGGGCCGGAGTTCGCCTCTTCAGGCACGGTCGGCATGCAGGATCTGGTCCTGGCCCTGCAATGGGTGCGCGACAACATCGCCGCCTTCGGGGGCGATCCGGACAATGTGATGATCATGGGCCAGTCGGGCGGCGGGGCGAAGGTCTCGACCCTGCTGGCCATGCCCGGCGCCAAGGGCCTGTTCCACAAGGCCGCGATCCAGAGCGGGCCCGGCCTCGCCGTGGGCCGCAAGGCCCAGGCCACGGACCAGGCCCGCAAGCTGCTCGATGTCCTGGGCGTGAAGCCCGGCGACATCGCCGCCCTGCGCGCCATCCCCGCGCCCACGATCCTCGAGGCGGTGGCCAAGGCCGGCGGTGGCTTCGGCGGACCGGGCAGCGGACCGATCCTGGACGAGGTGGCGATCACTCGCGATCCCTTCACGCCCGACGCCCCGGACATCTCGGCCGACGTGCCGATCCTGGTGGGCTGGTGCAAGGACGAGTGGACGATCTTCACCGCCGGCGAACCCTGGTTCGGCAAGATGACCGAGGACGACCTGCAGGCGCGGATCAAGCCGTTCGGCGCGCCGGGTCAGACCCTGCTGGCCGCCTATCGCGAGGCCTATCCCACCTATTCCCCAACCTATCTGTGGGAGCAGATGATCAGCGGCCGGATGATGATGGGTTCGGAGACCCTGGCGGCGCGCAAGGCCGCCAAGGGCAAGGCGCCGGCCTTTGTGTACATGGTCGCCTGGGAATCGCCGGTGAACGGCGGGGCGTTCAAGACCCCGCACACCATGGAAATTCCCTTCATGCTCTACAGCTACGACAAGGTCCGCGCCTTCGTCGGCCCCGGGCCCGGGCCGGCGCACATGGCCGATCAGATCGGCGGAGCCTGGGTCGCCTTCGCCCGCACCGGCAAGCCGGACTGCGCCGCCATCCCGCACTGGCCGGCGTTCAACACGACCGAGCGGCCGGTGATGGTGTTCGACACCAAGAGCAAGGTGGTGAACGATCCGCTGCCGAAGGTGCGGCAGGTGATGGAGTCGATCCCGCAGATGATGTCGATGCGAGGGTAAGGGAAGCCGGCTTGCGCCCCCTCCCCCCCTGCAGAGCGGGGGAGGGGGCGTCACCTGAGGGGTGCGAGGATGTCGTCGAGGAGGGCGGGGCTGCCGGGGACGCGTTCGAAGCGCGGGTAGCGCAGGCCATCGTGGTAGTCGATGCGCACGGTGCGGTAGGTGTCCTTGTTCTTCACCAGCAGCTCGATCGGCGCTGTCCCACCCTTGGCGTTGCGGATCGCGTCCTTGAGATCGTCGGCGGCGAAGGCCTCGCCGTCGACCGCGACGATCTGGGTTCCCTCGGTGAGGCCGGCCTTGAAGGCCGGGCCGTCCCACAGGACGTCGGTGAGGGCGCCCTCCTTGCCGATCGTCAGGCCCAGGGAATAGGTCAGGTCGGTGCTCTTGCGGCGCCCCTCGGCGCTCTTGGCGTAGTCGGTCTGGGTGTCGGTGTAGATCAGGCGGTAACCGCCACGCGCGACGCCATCGAGCGGGGCGCCGGGGCCATGACCTTCCAGGCGGGTCTTCAGGAAGCCGGCCCAGTCGTAGGGCTGCACCGTGTTCAAGGTCGCGACGACCGTGGCGAGGTCGTAGGTGTCGGGAATAAAGCTGCCGTCCTCCACCCCGAAGAAGGCCTTGGCGAAGTCGTCGAGCGAGCGCTTTCCGCCGGAGAGCTGGCGGATCAGGGTGTCCGCATCGAGCCAGACCAGCTGGCCCTCAGAATAGTAGTCCTCGCTGCGCTGCCAGCTGAGCCAGGAGAGCGGCCGGCGCATGGCGATCACCGGATCGTTGGTGGTGTCCTCCAGCGCCTTCCAGGCCCGGCCGATGCGGTGATCGTAGCTGGCCGCCGTGCCGGCGATGGCGTCGAGGGCCTGTTGTTTGGTGAGCAGGCCGGCGCGGGCGGCGAGGACATAGCCCCAGTACTGGGTCTGGCCCTCATAGACCCAGAGCAGGCTGCCACGCATGGGCACGTTGAAGCTGGGTGTCCACAGGTCGGACGGGCGGCGGAACTTGCCGTTCCAGCTGTGGGTGTATTCGTGCGGCAGCAGGTCCCGCGAAGCAGGCTCCTTGTCCCAGTCGGTGAAGTATTTCGCCCCGACCCCGTCCTCGCTGGAGCGGTGATGCTCCAGGCCGATGCCGCCCAGCTTGTCGCTGAGGGCAAAAAGGAAGTCGTAGTGGTCGTAGTGGTGCGCGCCGTAGAGGCGGTAAGCCTGTTGGACCAGCGCCCGGTGCGCAGCGAGTTGGTCGTCGGTCGTGACGAGCTGCTCGGGCCGGTCGGCCACGACGTCGAGAATGACCGGGACCTTCGCGCCGGGATCGAGATCGAAGCGCTTGAAATACCGCCCGGCCAGGGCCGGAGAATCCACCAGGGTCTCAAAGGGGACGGGCTTGTAGGTCGTGGTCGCGCCGACGGCGGACACCGCCTCCAGGGCGGTGGCGGCGGTGAAGCCGGCCGGGACCGTGAGGCTGGGCGCCACCATCACCTGGCGGGAGAAGTGGCCGGCCGGATAGAGGGCGACGGTGTTCCACTGAACGCGCAGCATGTCGGGGGTCATGACCACCCGCCCCTCTTTGGTGGAGACAGGCGAGAGGAACTGCAGGTCCACATCGACCGCCGTCACGCCTGCGGGAACCGCGACATGGAAGGCGTAGACGTCCACCGGATCGCGCTTCCAGGCCAGCGGCTTGCCGCCGGCCGAGATCGTCAGCCCGGCCAGTTTGTCGATGGGGCCGGTGGGCGAATGGTTGCCCGGCAGCCACTGCGGATAGAGCAGGGTGAGGGGCCCGGCCTTGGCCACGGGGATGGTCTCGTGGGCGCGGAAGACGGCGTGGTCGAGGTCGGTGGCGTCCACCGCCAGGCGGATCACGCCCGGATAGGGGACATCGCGCGGGGCCGGGGTCGGCGGCGTGGGCGGGCCGGGCTGTGGCAGGCCGGCGGCGTGGCCGGCGAGCGGGGCCGTCAGGACGGCGGCGGAAACGAACAGAAGGGCGATAGCGCCCGGTCGGCATGATGTCATCAAAGGGTCTCGGGGCGGCTCAGGGCCTTGCGGGCCTGCTCCCAGTACTGGGCGCCGGTGATCAGGGTGACAAGGGCGGCGAGCCAGAGCAGGCCATGGGCGATCATCGTCGCCGGATTCAGCAGCGCCGGATCCTCCGGAAGCCCGAACGCCGCCCAGCAGGCGGTCAGAAGTTCGGCGCCCAGGGCGACGAGTTGAAGGGTGGTCTTCCACTTGGCCAGCAGGGTCACAGGCAGGGTGACACCCTTGCCGGCGGCGACTTCGCGCAGGGCGCTGACGGTGAACTCGCGGAACAGGATCAGGGCGGCGGGAATGGCCACGGCGGCATTGGGGCCGAGGGTCATGAGACCGAGGATCACCCCGCAGACCAGGACCTTGTCGGCGATGGGATCGAGGATGGCGCCCCAGATGGTCTCGGCGTGGAACCGGCGGGCCAGCCAGCCGTCGACGAAATCGGTCAGGGCGGCCACCACGAAGGCGACGAAGGCCCAGCGTTCCAGGGAGAACTGGCTCTCCAGCGGCAACTGCTCGCTGAGCAGCGCCGCCGCCGACAGGGCGGCGAAGGTGAACAGCGCCAGGATCAGGCGAAGTCCGGTGATGATATTGGGGAGACGGGCCATGCCCGGAGTCTAGCGCGGCGGACGGGGCGCTGTCGCGGGTCGTGATTCGCCGACGCCCGCGGCGGTTGCCAGAGAGGCGGCCACTGGGCCAAGCTGACCGGCAACGACAAACGGGGAGAGAGACATGGCCAAGATCGACAGCCGGCATCTGGTGGATCCGGAGCTTCTGCCGCTGCTGGAGGCCTTCCCGACGGTGGAACTCTCCCTGGACTTCCTGCCCACCATGCGCTCACGCCCGGCGCGGTTCGCGGTGGACGAGAAGGACGTGGCGCGGACCGAGATGACCGTGCGCACCGTGCCCGGACCTGAAGGCGCGCCGGAGGTTCCGGTGTTCATCTACCGGCCCAAGGGCGCCGCGGAGCCCCTGCCCTGCATCTTCCACATCCACGGCGGCGGCTATGTGGGCGGCGACGCGGCCGGGCAGGAGGCGGCGCACCGACCGCTGGCGGCGGACCTGCATTGCGTGGTGTTCAGCGTGAACTATCGTCTGGCGCCGGAGACGCGGTTCCCCGGCGCGATCGAAGACTGCTACGCCGCCCTGGGCTGGCTGTTCACCCACGCCGCCGAGCTGGGGGTCGATCCGGCCCGGGTGGGGATCATGGGCGAGAGCGCCGGCGGCGGTCTGGCCGCGTCCCTGGCCCTGCTGGTCCGCGACCGGGGGGAACACAAACTGACGTTCCAGCACCTGATCTATCCGATGATCGACGACCGGACCTGCATCACCGCCACGCCGCATCCCTACGTGGGCGAGTTCATCTGGACGCCGCACAACAACCGCTTCGGCTGGTCGTGCCTGCTGGGAGCCGAGCCGGGCGGGTCGGACGTCTCGCCCTATGCGGCCGCAGCGCGGGCGGAGGATCTGACCGGTCTGCCGCCGACCTTCATCTCCACCGGCTCGCTGGATCTCTTCCTGGAGGAGAACCTGGAATACGCCCGCCGCCTACTACGAGCGGGGGTTCCGACGGAGCTGCACGTCTATCCGGGCGGCTTCCACGCCTTCAACTGGGCGACGACCTCGGCCATCGCCCGGACGGCGAAGCGGGATGCGCAGGATGCCCTGAAACGGGCGTTGAAGGGGTAGTCAGCTCTTCCGGAAGAAGTCGTGGATGCGTTGGGCGAGGGGCTCGCTCACGCCGTCGACTTTCGCCAGATCATCCACAGCCGCGCGGGAGACGCCGCGGGCGGACCCGAAGGCGTGCAGGAGGGCCTTCTTGCGGGCGGGGCCGACGCCGTCGATCTCGTCGAGGGGGTTCTTCAGCATCTCGGCCGAGCGTTTCGCCCGGTGGGTGCCGATGGCGAAGCGGTGGGCTTCGTCGCGCAGGCGCTGGAGGTAGTAGAGGACCGGACTCTTGGGCTCGAGCATGAACGGCGTCTTGCCCGGCAGGAAGAAGCGCTCCAGCCCGGCGTCACGGTCGGGACCCTTGGCGACGCCCACCAGGGGCACGTCGTCGAGGCCGAGATCGGCCATCACCGCCAGGGCCTCGGCCAGCTGGCCGGCGCCGCCGTCGAGCAGGACGAGATCGGGACGCGGCGGGTTCTCCCCGGCCTCCTCCTCGCGCGCCAGGCGGGCGAAGCGGCGGCGCAGGACCTCGCGCATCATGCCGTAATCGTCGCCGGGAGTGAGCTCGGTGTCCTTGATATTGAACTTGCGGTACTGGCTCTTCTGGAAGCCTTCCGGCCCGGCGACGATCATGCCGCCCACGGCGTTCGTGCCCATGATGTGGGAGTTGTCGTAGACCTCGATCCGCTCGGGCTGACTTTCCAGGCCGAAGGTCTCGCCCACGGCGGCGAGGAGCTTGGTCTGGGCCGAGCCCTCGGCCATGCGCCGGCCCAGGGCCTCGCGGGCGTTCAACAGGGCGTTGTCCACCAGGCCGCGCTTCTCGCCGCGCTGGGGCCGGGAGATCTCGACCTTGCGGCCGGATTTCAGGGAGAAGGCCTCCTTCAGCAGCTCGGTCTCGTCGGGCTCGACGCTGACCAGCATCAGCTTGGGGATGGGCTTGTCCTCATAGAACTGGCCGATGAAGGCGGCCATGATGGCCGGATCCTCGTCGCTGCGGTCGACGCGGGGGAAATAGGCGCGGTTGCCCCAGTTCTGGCCGGCGCGGAAGAAGAACACCTGAACGCAGGCCTGGCCGCCCTCGCTGTGCAGGGCGAAGACGTCGGCCTCGTCGACCGTCTCGGGGTTGATCTGGGTCTCGGCGGCGACGGCGGCCAGGGCGCGGATGCGGTCGCGGAAGCGGGCGGCGGTCTCGAACTCCAGATCCTCGGCGGCGGCCTGCATCTGCTCGCTCATGGCCGATATCACCGCCCGGCTCTTGCCGCGCAGGAAGGCCTCGGCCTGATCCACCAGGCCGGCGTAGTCCTCCAGCGACACCAGGCCGACGCAGGGGGCGGCGCAGCGGCGGATCTGATGGAGCATGCAGGGGCGGGTGCGGCTCTCATAGACGCTGTCGGAACAGGACCGCAGGAGGAAGGCCTTCTGCAGGGTGTTGAGGGTGCGGTTGACGGCCAGCGCACTGGCGAAGGGGCCGAAATAGTCGCCCTTGATGGAGTGGGCGCCGCGGTGCTTGCGCAGCTGGGCGGCGGGATGCTCGCGGCGGATGACGATCTCGGGGAAGGACTTATCGTCGCGCAGCAGGACGTTGAAGCGGGGCTTCAGCTGCTTGATCAGATTGATCTCGAGCAGCAGGGCGTCGGTCTCGGTGCGGGTGGTGGTGAACTCCATGGACCGGGTCAGGTCCACCATCAGGGCGATGCGGTTGGTGTGAAAGCGCCCCTGCGCATACTGGATGACCCGCTTCTTCAGAGAGCGGGCCTTGCCCACATAGAGCGACTCCCCGCCCTCCCCGAACATCCGGTAGACGCCGGGCGTGTCGGGCAGGCGGCTGACCTGATCCTTGATCAGGGCCGCGCCGGTCAGGGCGGGAGGAGCGACATCGTCAGCCATCGCCGGCAAGATAGGCGACTCGGCGGGAGATTGCATGGGAGGGTTGGGGGAGCGGGCGCGGAGACGCCGGCGCTCACTCTCGCCGGATGGACGGCGCGGGGTCGTAGAAGACGATGCCGGGATCGGCCGCCGCGTCATTGGCGGGAGGCGGCTGAACCGGCGCCTCAGGCGGCGGCGTTCGCGGCGCTGGCCTCGGATCGCGGCTCGGGGTGTTGAAGACAGAGAACTTCGGCCGGGAGAGTGGCGGACGGGGCGGAAGCCCCTGTCCCGTCCAGGCGTGCCGGTCGGGGTTGAGCCCCAGATCCTTGCAGATTGTGCGGACGACGTAGTCGAGCGCGGTGTCTTCGAGATGGGCGTAGGCCTCGTCACGCTCCAGGCGTTCGTCCAGGGCGTCGGTGAGGTTCTCGTATTCGGTGAGGGTCTCGGACTCGGTCTCGGCGATCTCGCGGACGATTGTGCGGACCTTTGCGACGTCGGCCTCGTGGCGGGCCTTGGTCTCCGCTTCAGCGCGACGCGCGCGTTCGGCGCGGCGAGTCTCGCGGGCCGCCGGTTCCCCGGCGATCAGGGCGGCCAGCTCCTGTTCGGTGCGGGCCTCCAGGGCGATGGTCATCCGGATCGCCTTGGAGATGCGAGCGAAAGCGGCGGCGGCGTCGCGCGACTTGACGGGAACAGCCGCCCGCACGGCCTGGGCCTGGGCTGGCCCCTCCGCACGGCTCAGCTTCAGACCGTAGGCCTGACCTTCGAGCCGGACCTCAACCTGGATCGACCGGGCGATCTCCATGCCGATGTCGCTGAGCTCCTCGAGCTTCCGGCGACGCTTTTCCGTCCCCGCGATGGCGGGGTTCGGGGCA
>CAIQJF010000098.1 GCA_903872075.1 uncultured Caulobacteraceae bacterium
GGCGTTTGCGCTAGAATCAAATAGTTGGCGCACTCGCACGTCGCCAAACCAGTGCCCACTTTGGCGGCGAGTGCGCTAGGTTTCCAGCTTGGCGTCCTCGACACCGGCGAGAAGCCGCGCGACCGTCGCCTCCAGAACCTCGCGTGCGCGGCGCGGCGACAGCCGCTGCTCCCGGCGCAGCCGCTCCCAGGCTTCGAAGCTTAGCAATAGATCGAGAGCGTCGAACAGGACGGGGTCCTCGTGCAGGGCCGGCGGCAAGGCCTCGCGCAGCTTGTCGCGCAGGAAGTTGTTCAGCCGCAGGATGTCCTGTTCGAGGAAACGGGACCGGTCCCGGTGCGCCGCCTCCGCCCGCTTGAACGGCGTGATCATCTCGAAGATGTCGGCGCGGCGCGCGATCAGCTCGCCAACGCGATCCCGCCAGGCGGCGTGCTTGAAGGTGAAGGCGACCCCGTCGCGGAGGCGCCGCTCGATCACCAGGGACATCTCGCGATAGAGGCTGTCCATGTCCTTGAAGTGCCGGAACACGGTGCGAAGGCCGACATTGGCCCGCTCGGCGACGAGTTCCGCGCTCACCGTCGTCTGGCCGGAGAGAGTGAGTTCGAGCATCGCCGCGATGATGCGCGCGCGACTGTCGAGCGTGCGCTGCCGCCGGCCGTCGATCGGCGCCTTTTCTGTCGTCTGGCTCGGGGCTTGCGCCAATCTCGTCTCCAGCGATGGATGAGACCTATCGATAGCCGAAGGCGGCGGCGGCGCGCAAACCCGCTCTGGCGCCGCGGCGCGGCGGCGATATATTGTCTTCAATACTGCCAATTGATGATGCCGGGAGGACAGCCATGACCACGGACCCCATCGCCCTGAGCGGCGCGCCAGGATCGCCCTACACCCGCAAGATGGTCAGTGTGCTGCGCTACCGCCGTCTGCCCTATCGCCTCCTGCCCAGCGAGGGCCCGGCGCTGGCCGGACTGCCAGCGCCCAAGGTCCGGCTGCTGCCGACCTTTTACCTGCCCGGCCCCGATGGCGCCCTCGAAGCCGTGACCGATTCCACACCGATCATCCGCCGGCTTGAGGCCGAGCATGCCGGTCGCAGCGTCATCCCGACCGACCCCGCCCTCGCCTTTCTGGACGAACTCATCGAGGACTATGCCGACGAGTGGCTGACCAAGGCCATGTTTCACTATCGCTGGGCTTATGAGGCCGACATCCATCAGGCTGGCCGCCAATTGCCGCTGTGGCGCAATCTCTCGCAGTCGGACGAGACACTGGCCAAGACCAGCGCCTTCATCAGCGACCGCCAGATCAACCGCCTCTACGTTGTGGGCTCGAACGCCGTCACCGGACCTGTCATCGAGGCCAGCTACCGCCGGTTCCTCGAACTGTTCGAGGCCCATCTGCAGACCCAGCCCTACCTGCTGGGCGCCCGGCCGGCGGCCTGCGATTTCGCCGTCTACGGCCAACTCACTCAACTGGCGCATTTCGATCCGACGCCGATGGCCCTGACCCTGGCGATCGCGCCGCGCGTGTTTGCCTGGGTCGACCTCATGGAAGACCGGACCGGCGTCGAGCCGCAGGACGGCGACTGGATGGATTCGTCGACCATTCCCGCCACCCTGCACGCCCTGCTCTGCGAGATCGGCCGGGTCTACCCGCCGGTGATGCTGGCCAACGCCAAGGCCCTGATGTCCGGCGCGGAGTCCGTGGAAACCACCGTGGACGGCCAGCCCTGGACCCAGCCGCCCTTCCCCTATCAGGCCAAGTGCCTACGCTGGCTGCGGGACTCGCGGGCCGCCCTGTCGCCCGCGCCCCAGGCCGCCGTTGACGCCGCCCTGGCCGGAACGGGCTGCGAGGCGCTGTTCGCCTGAGCCCGTGGCGGGCTCAGTCCGATCCGGCCAGCGCGTCGAGCGTCTGCGCCGCGATCATCGCCTCTTCATCGGTGGGTAGGACGCGCACCGTGACCCGGCTGTGCGGCGCGGAGATCACGGGGCGGTTCGCAAGGTTGGCGTCCGGATCGATCTTCAGCCCGAGCCAGGCCAGACGTTCGCAAACCTGGGCGCGAATCTCGGGTGCGTTCTCGCCGATGCCGGCCGTGAACACGACTCCATCAAGTCCGCCGAGGGAACTCACCAGACCGCCCGCTTCGCGCGCGATCCGATAGACGAACAGCTCCACCGCCTCGGCGGCGTGGGGGTCATCGCTGGCCTGCAGCACCCGCATGTCGCTCGACAGACCCGAAACGCCGAGCAGACCCGACGTCTTGTAGAGGATATCCTCGACGGCCTCGGCCGACAGACCCATCTGGCGCTGAAGGTGCAGGACGACGCCGGGGTCGAGGGCCCCGCACCGGGTTCCCATCATCAGTCCGTCGAGGGCGGTGAAGCCCATGGTCGTATCGATACTCCGGCCGCCCTGCATGGCGCAGAGGCTGGCGCCGGCGCCCAGGTGAGCGACGATCACCCGGCCGGCCGCCAGGACCGGATCCAGCTCGGTCAGACGACCGGCGATGTAGTCGTACGACAGACCGTGAAAGCCATACCGCCTGACGCCCGCGGCCTCATAGACGCGCGGCAGGGCGAAGCGCGTGGCCACCGGCGGCATGGTTGCGTGAAAGGCGGTGTCGAAACAGGCGACCTGCGGCAGATCGGGCCGCGCCGCGGCGATGGCGCGGATCGGCGCGAGATTGTGCGGCTGATGCAGCGGCGCGAGCGAACAGAGCCTGTCCAGATCCAGGAGCAATGCGGAGGTGACCTGCTCGGGCCCCACGTGATCCCGGCCGCCGTGAACGACCCGATGACCGACCGCCCAAAGCCCCGGGCCGGTGGAATCGGCCCAGGCCAGGACGCGGGCCATCACGGCCTCGAAGGCGCCCTCCGCGCCGGTCAAAGCGATCTGCGCGATGGTTCCGCCAGAGGCGTCCTGAACCGTGAACCGGGGGGAAACTCCCAGTCCATCCGCGTGGGCCTTCATGACCCTGCGGCACAGGCCGTCGTCGACCTCGAACAGGGCCGCCTTCAGGCTTGAGGAGCCCGCGTTCAGGGTCAGGAGTTTACGGGTCATGACGTCAGATCAAGGCTCGGGCTGTGTCGCGGGCGATGCGCACCGCCACGGCGCAGGAGGCCATGCGGGTGCGTTCGGCGTCCGCCCGGCTGGTGAGGATGATCGGCACGCGCGCCCCGAGCACCACGCCGGCGGCGTCGGCGCCGGCCATGAAGGTCAGCTGCTTGGCGAGCATGTTCCCGGCCTCGAGATCAGGCGCCACGAGGATGTCGGCCTGGCCGGCGACGGGCGAGACGATGCCCTTGAGCCTTGCGGCCTCTGGGCTGACGGCGTTGTCGAAGGCGAGCGGACCGTCCACCAGACCGCCGGTGATCTGGCCCCGGTCGGCCATCTTGCAAAGGGCCGCCGCGTCGAGGGTCGAGCGCATGTGGGGATTGACCATCTCCACGGCGGACAGAAGCGCCACGCGCGGCGTGGCGATCCCCATGACATGGGCCAGGTCGATGGCGTTCTGAACGATGTCTCGTTTCTGCTCGAGATCGGGTGCGATGTTCACCGCCGCGTCGGTGAGCAGCAACGGCCGGGGATACGCCGGCACATCCATGAGATAGACGTGGCTGAGCCAACGCCCGGTGCGCAGACCGAGTTGTGGTTCCAGCACCGCGTGAAGCAGTTCGTCGGTATGCAGCGAGCCCTTCATCAGCAGCGACGCCTCGCCCTGGCGGACCAGGGCGACGGCCGCCGCCGCGCTGGCGGTGCTGTGCGGCGCGTCGACCAGCCGAAGCGCGGAGATATCCAGTCCGGCCTTTTCCGCCGCGGCTGCGATGCGCAGTCTCGGCCCCACCAGGATCGGCGCGATCAGGCCCGCCCGGGCCGCCTCCACCGCCGCTCCGAGCGAATCGGCGTCGCAGGGATGGGCGATGGCGGTCGGCAGCGGCGGCTGGCGCGCGGCGTCCTGCAACAGGCTTCGAAAGCGCTCGTGGCGGCTCAGCCGGATTTCCGCGCGTTCAAGGGCGGGCAGACGGATTTTCTCGTCCGGCGCCGTGACCCGCGCCCGACCCGTGACGACCGTCTCGCCGGCCTGGTTGAGACAGATGCAGTCGAGCAGCAGTTCCCGCCCTTCCGTGCGCTTCTCAAGCACGGTGACCCGCGCGGTGATCGTGTCGCCGATGGAAATGGGCCGGTGGAAGGTCTGGTCGTGCGCCAGCAGCGCGCTTCCAGGCCCCGGCAGGCGCCCCGCGACCAGGCTGGAGATCAGGCCCATGGCGAAGAGACCGTCCGCCACCACCCTGGGCGGCACCGCCCCGGTGTCGAACCGGCCGATCTGGGCCACCTCGCCGGCGGCCACGGCGAACAGGTCGATGTCGGCCTGGGTGACCGTGCGCGAGACGCTGGCCGTCTCGCCGACGGCAATTTCGTCGAAGGTTCGGTTTTCGATCATGGCGTCGGACGGACGGACACCGGCGGTGGTCATGGAGATGTTCCCGGGCCGTCGGCGGCGGCGCCCGCCGCGGATCACTTGGCAGCGTTCCAATACTCGCCACAAGAGGCGCGAACCTTGTTCGACGTCAACCGGCCTCGCGCCACAGCCGCCGCATTGACGTCCCCGCGCAATGGACGTTTACCCGATGGCCATGACAGCCGACCCGACCGTCGACCCGCAGAAACCGGAGTTGACCCGAACCGCCCAGCTTCGGCGCGCCTATGGCGTCGCCCTGGCCGGCAGTGTCGCCGGCCTCGGCCTGTGCTTCGCCCTGGGTGTGAACCTCGACGACGACGGCGCGTTCCTGCTGTTCGCTCCGACGGTGCTGGCGGCGGCGGCGATGGGCGGCGCCGGCCCCGGACTTCTGGCGGCCACGGTCGGCGCTGTGGCGGAGCCGATCTGGGCGACATCGCAGGGCCGGCATCTGCCGGCGATCGGCCTGGGCCTGTTCGTCCTTCTCAGCGCCGCCATGGCCTATCTCGGCGAACGCATGCAGGTCACCCGGGCGCGCAACGCCATTCGGGCCAGGCGGCTGCGAGAGCGGGAAGCTCATCTGCAGTCGATCCTCGACACGGTGCCTGACGCGATGATCATCACCGACGAAAAAGGGGTGATGCAGTCTCTGAGTTCAACCGCGGAACGGCTGTTCGGCTGGAGCCAGGCCGAGGCCGTGGGCCAGAACGTCGCGGTCCTGATGCCCGGCCCCTACAAGGACGCCCACGACACCTACATGCAGCACTATGTCGACACCGGAGAAAAGCGGATCATCGGGATCGGCCGGGTCGTGGCCGGTCAACGCCGGGATGGCACGACGTTCCCGATGCACCTGTCCGTGAGCGAGGCCAACCTCGGATCGCGGCGGTCCTTCACGGGTTTCGTGCGCGACCTGACCGAGCGTGAACAGACCGAGGCCCGCCTGCAGCAGCTGCAATCCGAACTGGTCCACATCTCCCGCCTGACCGCCATGGGCGAGATGGCCTCGGCCCTGGCCCATGAGCTCAACCAGCCGCTGTCCGCCATCGCCAACTATCTGCGCGGCTCCCGGCGCCTGCTTGAAAAGGGCGACCCCGCGGACCGCCCGCGTCTCTCCGAAGCCCTTGGCAAGGCCGCCGACCAGGCCGTCCGCGCCGGCGAAGTGATCCAACGGCTGCGCCAGTTCGTCGGCCGCGGAGAGACCGAGAAGCGCATCGAACGCCTGCCGGACCTGATCGACGAGGCGAGCCTGCTGGCCTTGATCGGCGCGCGGGAACTCGGTGTTCGGGTCACCAAAACCTACGACCCGAACTGCGAGATCGCGCTCGTGGATCGCGTCCAGATCCAGCAGGTGGCGCTGAACCTGCTGCGCAACGCCATCGACGCCATGCGGGACAGCTCGCGGCGTGACCTCTCCGTCACGGTTTCGCCCGCCGCGGATGGCTTCATTGCCGTCAGGATTTCAGATACTGGATCAGGAATCAGCGACGAAACGTTGGCGAGGCTGTTTGAACCGTTCATGACGACGAAGAAGGAAGGCATGGGCGTGGGCCTCTCGATCTGCAGGACCATCGTCGAGTCCCATGGCGGCGCGATCTGGGCTGAGAACAATCCTGCCGGCGGCGCGACCTTCACCTTCACCCTGCCGATGGTCAGCGAGGCGGCCGCCGGTGTCTGAGTTGAAAGCCCATATCATCGACGACGATGACGCGGCCCGCGACGCTCTGGGCTTCCTGCTGTCGACCGCCGATGTGGCGTTCGAAAGCTATGCCAGCGCCCTGGCCTTTCTAGACGCCGCCCGGACCGCCAAGGGTTGCGTGGTCACCGATATCCGCATGCCGGACATGGATGGCCTGCAACTGGTGAAACGTCTGAAGGAAATCGGCGTCACGCTTCCCGTGATCGTCATGACCGGCCACGGCGACGTGCCGCTGGCGGTCGAGGCCATGAAGGCGGGGGTCATCGATTTCTTCGAAAAGCCTTTCGACGACGAGGCGCTGCTCGGCGCCGTGCGCCGGGCGATGGCGGAGAGCGGTCAGGGCGAGGCCCGGGAAACCGAGAAGGCCGAGATCGCGGCGCGAATCGCGACCCTTTCGGGGCGGGAACGCGAAGTGCTCGACGGCCTGATCGCCGGCAAGGCCAACAAGGTCATCGCCTACGACCTTGAGATCAGCCCGCGCACGGTCGAAATCTACCGCGCCAACCTGATGACCAAGATGCACGCCAACAGCCTCTCGGAACTGGTGCGCATGGCCATGCGAGTCGACGCCGGCTGACACCGCGCGCCAGCGCAAGCCTCAATGCCGATTGGCGGCGACGAGCTCGTCAATCCGCCGCCGCAACTCTTCGGTAATCAGGGGCTTCTCGACGATTCGGACTCCGAGCGCCTCGGCAGCCCGGCGCGTCCGGTCATCAGGGTTCGTCGTGGTGAGAATCGCCGGCATCCAGTGACCGCGCTCCCGCAATCGGGAGATCAGGGTCAGGCCGTCCGTGTCGGGCAGTCGCATGTCCACAACCATGCAATCGGCGTCGATCGGGGCGGAAAGCAGGGGCGCGCCATGGCCATAGGCGTGAACGGCAAAGCCTTCCGCCTCCAGCGCGAACACGAGCGCGCCAAGCAGCGACACATCGTCCTCAACGATGAGGATGGATGTCCTGCGCGGATGCTGCATCGTCTGGTCCACGGCTGTCGCGCTCTCCTCCCCCTTCAGGAGGCCCCCTCCGAACAGGTTTCGCCTTGATCTTTATCAACCGGACCGGGCGCGCGGCCCCCTCCGTACAACCCCTTAGCGGGCGCTCCCTTAGGGACACGACCCGAATTTCTCGGCCGCAATCGGGCGCCTAGTTTGGCCTTGTTCCCTCTGGAACGGAGCCAGACAGATGCAGATGCAACCGATCCTCGTCCCCCGGCGCCTCTATCAGGCCCCGCCGCCGCCGATCGCGCGGCAGGTCGAGACGGACGAGATCCGGCTGATCGGCGTCACAATGCACGTGTCCCGCGACCAGGAAGTGTTCGGCGAGGGAGAGCCGGCCGACCAGGTCTATAAGGTGGTCCGCGGCGCCGTCCGCGGATTCCGGGTCCTCTCCGACGGGCGCCGTCAGATCTGCGACTTCTACCTGCCGGGCGATGTGTTCGGCATCGAGCCGAGCGACGAACATAGAATTACGGCCGAAGCCCTGACCGACACTGTCCTGGTGGTGGCCCGCCGCTCGGCTTTGGGCGACGAAAGTGACGGCGCGGCCAGCCGGCGGCTTTGGGCCCTGGCAATGAACGAACTGCGCCGCAGCCAGGACCATGCCCTCACCCTCGGCCGGCGGTCGGCCAGCGAGCGGGTGGCGAACTTCCTCGTCGACATGGCCGAACGGTTGGGCGGCGGAGAGAATCTGGAACTGCCCATGTCGCGTCAGGACATCGCCGACTACCTCGGCCTGACGATCGAGACGGTCTCCCGCACCCTGACCCAGCTTCAGGTGTCGGGCATGATCAAGATGGCAGGCTGCCGCTCGATCCATCTGCGCAAGCCCCGGGCGCTGACCGAACTCTGCGCCTGACACACAGCCTTTTCTTTCACCGCAACTATAGGACCCTTGCCGTGACTCTTCCCGCCATGACCGGATCTGAGATGTTCTTTGGAACCCTGGTAATCGCAGGCTTCGTCGCCTTCATCGTCTCACTCGCAGGCGTGCAGGCCTATATCAATCTGAAGCGCTGATCGACGCCCTCAACATCCTGACAAGCTCAGGGAGACAACGCCCGGCCCTGGCCGGGCGTTTTTGCGTTCGGCAAGCGCAGTCACCTGACGTAAGGCCGCTGAACGCCTCCGGCGTGGCAATTTTTCGCCATTTTGATGCAGATCAACGCAAATTGCCAGTAGATGCCTAGCGTGAGGACATTCAATCGACATGACGAAAGACGTCGTTCGAATAGCAACGGCACAATGATACGGGGACCACGTCGACTTCTGCGGGACGTTTTATTGTCTAGTTGAGATATATATCCCACATAGGCGACCGAACGCAACGATGAGCATCGCCCTTCAGCTTGACCGCAACGCCGCCGAGACGCTGCAGGATCAGCTGTTCGATCAGCTACGGCAGCTGATTTTGACCAGCGCCCTCAAACCCGACACGCCTGTCGCCGCCACCCGAATGCTGGCCGAACAACTCGGCGTCTCGCGGATCACGGTGACGCTCGCCTACGAGCGATTGATCAGCGAGGGCTATTTTCAGGCGCGACGCGGCGTCGGAACCTTCGTCAGCTCCGCACCCCCGCGAGACGGGCGCGCCGGTGACCCGCCGCCGCCCCCGAGAGCGCGCCCGACGTCGCAGACAACGGGGACGCGACGGGAGGAGGCCACAGCAACCGCCGACTTCATCGATTTCAATCCACACCGCACCGATGGCGTTCACTTCCTGTCCGAGAAGGCCTGGCTCAGGTCGATCCGCGGCGTCATCGACCATGGTCGCGCCAATGTCCGCCGCGGCCCGCCGGCAGCCGGCGCCATGGAGCTACGCGAGGCCATCGTCAATCATCTGGCGGTGACGCGTGGGGTGATGACCACGCCCGAGCAGGTCGTCATCGTATCGGGTCGGCGGCAGGCCGCCGCCCTGATCGCCCATGTTCTGGTGCGCAGGGGCGACGTTGCCGTGGTCGAATCCCCCGGGACTCCCGATGTCGTGGATCTCCTGCAGCGCCGCGGAGCTGAGATCGCGCCGGTGGCGGTGGACGAACACGGGCTGGAAACCGACCGGCTGCCGTGCGGTCAGGTGTCGCTCGCCTATGTCACGCCGACACGGCAGGACCCGCTGGGAGGCCGGTTGCCGGCGCATCGCCGCGAGCGTCTGGTCGCCTGGGGGCGCGAAACGGGAGCGTTCCTGGTCGAGGATGACTGCGACTCGGAGATTCGCTACCGCGGCGCACCCCCGAGATCGCTGGCCGCTGACGACGTCGACGGCCGCGTCATCTACATCGGCTCATTCGCGAAAACCCTGGGTTCGGTTCTGGGGTTGGGGTTCATGGTTGTCCCAGCCGACCTGGCGCCGGCGATCGTGGCGATCAAGGATATGGCTGAGGTCGGCGGCTGGCTCGAACAGATGGTCGTGGCCGAACTGCTCACGAGCGGCAGGTATGAAAAGCACGTCCACCGGGTGCGGAAGGCCTATCTTGAGCGACGGGACGTCCTGATCGGCGACCTGACCGCCCGGTTCGGCGAACTGGATCTTATCGGCGCCGATGTCGGCTCGCAGTTTACCTGGGTGCTGCCGCCGCCGTTCCCGTCCGCCGCGGCGGCCTGCGAGCGGGCGCGGGCGGCGGGAGTCGGACTTTACCCCGTAACGGCGCCCATCGCCCACCCGCGGCGGCCGACACGTTTTCACGACCGCGCAGTAATTCTTGGCTACGCGGGTCTGGCCCGGCCACAACTTCAGATGGGCGTGGACCGGATTGCCAACTGCATGAGCAGACGCGCTGGCTGACGCGGTGGCCTGTGTCGACGTCCTCCCCCGAGGCCAAGATAAAATCTTCGAATGCTCATGGCCTTATCAAGTTTGTCGGGTGTGGACCTACCTGCCTGAAGCCCAAAGTTGCAGATTCAAATCAGAAAGATCGGAGCGATTCCGACTCCGCCGATCTGAGGTGTGCGCGTGGCTCCGAAATCTCAATCGTCAACAATCGGCCGCTTCATCCGCGACCGCGCCGCCTATCTAATCGTAGGCGTGCTGGCCATCGGCATCGGCATCGGCCTCTCCGGCGCCTATGCCACCGTTGTCGACTATACGAACTCACTACAGTTCTGCGGAAACACCTGCCACGAGATGCAGCAGACTGTGTACAAGGAATATACGCACAGTAAGCATTTCAGAAACCAACAGGGCGTGGTCGTCGCCTGCGCCCAGTGCCACGTGCCTCAGAACAACTGGCCCGGCACGTTCGGCCACAAGGTGATGGCCTCGTTCGAACTGTGGAATCACTTCGTGCTCGGCGAGTCGGATCCGGCCAAGTTCGAACCCCGCCGGCTGGAGTTGGCGAAGAAGGTCTGGGCCAGTTTCGCGGCGACGAACGCTCGCGAATGCAAGGCCTGCCACAAGTACGCGAACATGGTCCTCGACGATCAGCGCCCCAGTGTCCGGGCGCAGCACGTCGACGCCATGAAGACCGACGAGAACTGCCTCGATTGCCACAAGGGCATTACCCACAAGAAATTCGAAGATGATACGCCGAAGAAGGCCAGCCCGGCCGGCGGTAGCGACTTCGATGTCCAATAAGTCATCAGGAGATCAGGCGATGAACAAAATAACAACGGCTGCCGCCGCAGTACTGGGCCTCATGGGTGTCGGTCTTGCGCCGGTTGCTCAGGCGGCGCCGAACTGGGCCGCGTCGCCAGCGCATTCCGTCGGCCTGTTCTACCCTGGCCAGTCTTCATGGGAATGGGCGCTGACTACCGCCGACCATCCCGGGGCGGACAAGTTCAAGGCCGGTAAGAACTGCGCCGCCTGCCATGACGGCGATGAGAAGAACATGGGCGCCCTGCTGGTCTCGGGCAAGAAGAACGAACCCTCCCCGATCCCCGGCAAGCCGGGCTCACTGGCGGCGAACGTCCAGTTCTCGCATGACGACCAGAACCTCTACGTCCGCCTGACCTTCGCGGAAGGGTCTCAGCCCAACGCGCACGGCGACGCGGCCTACGCCACCAAGGTGACGATGATGCTGAACGGCGGCGGCGTGCCCGAGGCCGGCCGCGCCGGCTGCTGGGGAAGTTGCCACGACGACTCCGCCGGCATGCCCAGCGCCGGCGGCTCTGCGCGCACCATGTATCTGAGCAAGACGCGCGCGGCTCTGTCGCGTCAGGGGGGTGGCGACGCCCTGAAGCCGGCGGCGGCGCTCGATGCGCTGAAAGCCGGCGGCTACCAGCTTGAGTACTGGCAGGCGAAGCTCAACCCCGGGGCCGCCGCCGTGGCGGCCAATGGCGTCATCTTCGACAAACGGGTCGAAACGAAACCCACCAACGTTGCGGCGCAGGCCTCCAACGCTGGCGGAACCTGGACCGTGGTGCTGTCGCGCAAGCTCAATGCGCCCGGCGCGGTCCCGATCCTGGCGGGCCACCGCTACACGGTCGCCTTTGCCGTGCACTCCGGCCACACCGCCAAGCGGTTCCACTACGTTTCGTTCGAACGCTCGCTAGTCCTGGATGCAGGCGCGGCGGACTTCGTTGCGAAATAGATACGTAAATTCAACAAGTCATTCCGGTTAACGGAGGTCGGCGCCATGTCTGGGAAACGCATTGCAGGTTGGGCGGGCGGGTTAGGTCTGGCGTTCGCCTTGCTGGTCGGCGCCGGCGGCGCCAGCGCCGCGGACGCACCCAGGAAGGCGACGGCGGCGACGGCCGCTGAGCCGGCTCAGGCGCTTTACAGCGACCGCGGTTCGGCCACCTGCATGAAGTGCCATGACAAGGCGCCCGTGACCAACATCATGGCCACGCCCCACGGAACGAAGGGCGACGCCCATTCTCCGTTCGGCCAGCATGAATGCGAATCCTGTCACGGGCCCAGCGAGATCCACGTGGCGAGCACACCGGGCGCCAACGGCAAGAAGGCCCTGCCCGCCGTGGTGTTCGTCGGCCCCAACGCCTCGACCGTGGCCGAACGCAACAAGGCCTGCGTCTCCTGCCACCAAAACGGCCTGCGCATGGACTGGGCCGGCAGTCAGCACCAGGACCACAAACTGGCCTGCGTGAGCTGCCACACCATTCACGCCACCAAGGACCCGATCCTGGTCCGGGCGACCCAGCCTGAAAAGTGCTTCACCTGCCACGCCGCCCAGCGGGCGCTCAGCTTCCAGCTGTCGCATCACCCGATCCGTGAAGGCCAGGTGATCTGCTCCGACTGCCACAACCCGCACGGCTCTCCGGGCCCAACCCTTCTGAAGAAGGTCCGGGTTACCGACACCTGCTACGGCTGCCATGCCGACAAGCGCGGCCCGAACCTCTGGGAACACCAGCCGGTCCGTGAAGACTGCACCAACTGCCACAATCCCCACGGCTCGGTGAACCCGCGGCTGCTGAAGGAAAAGGTGCCGTTCCTATGCCTCGATTGCCATGCGGGCACCAATGACATGGGCGCGGTCGGTGTCTCGGCCCACTCGGTCAAACCCGGCAGCAGCAGCTTCTACCTCTACGGCGACCGCAGCTGCCTGAACTGCCACTCGCAGATCCACGGATCCAACAGCCCAAGCGGCTCCACATTCTTCCGTTGAGGAGGTCTGAACATGACCAAGCACCCTCTGCGCCTCGCCCTTCTGGCCACGGTCTTCTGCTTGCCCGTGGCGGCCGTCGCTCAGACACAACCCACGGCCCCGGCCGCTGACAGTTCCGGCTTCGACGTCTCAGACGCGCCAGCCACGCCCGCGGCCGCCGCACAGTTCCCCCCGAACTCCATCAAGGAAATCACGATCGGGATCGGGGGCGTGTCGGACACCTCGGATGTCTTCGGACGCTACAACGGCAAGCCTAAATCCGGCCCAGGCTTCATCGGCGGCTGGCTCGTCCAACACCGGGCCGCCTGGGACAGCGGCAAGACCGACTACTTCACCTTCACAGGTGAAAACATCGACGCGGGCAACGGCCGCGTGCTCCCGGAAGCCTCGATCAACATCAAGATCGGGCAACAGGGTCACTGGTGGTTGTCGGGCGCCTACACGTCCATGACCTATGTCGCCAGCGACCACTTCAACACCGTGCTGGACCGCCTGGGCAATCTGTCGACCGGCTATTTCAACGCCATCACGGCCGCCGGCGCCTTCGTCAGCAACTCCGCCACGCCAAACATCGGCTCAGGGACCTTCTACGGCACGAGCTATAAGGCAAGCGGGTCGACCGGCATCGCCTCCTCCGCCGGCAGCCACGTGGCGCAATACGGCGCGGCCAACCAGTTCTCCCTGGTGGTCGGCACGCGGCGCGACAAAGGCGCCGTGAGCGGCGGCTTTCAGCAGGGATTCTGGCTGTTCACGGCCGCCTTCTCGCACGAGCACAAGGAAGGCTCGCTCGAACAGGCCATGACGACCGGCGGCAGCAATGCCGGCATGATGACCTTTGCCATGCCGGTGGACTACGACACCGACATCTACATGGCCTCGGCCGCCTACAACACCCACAGGTTCCAGGCGGTGTTCTCCTACGAACTGTCGAACTTCGTCGACAACAACAAGGCGGGCTACGCTTTCCAGGGCTGGAACTTCACCAATGTGAAGGATCCGGTCAGCAAGACCTTCACGGCCTATGAACTGTCCGGCGTCTACGCCCTGCCGCCCAGCAACCAGGCGCATACCTTCACCGCCCAGCTGGCCTATAACGCCAGCGCCACGACGCGGCTGAACGCGACCCTGGTCTATGGCCTGCAGCTGCAGAACGATCCCTTCACGGCGGTCACCCAGAACGCCTACACCCTGAACACCGGCGGGGTTGCGGGCCCAACTCACAACACGCTGGGCGCCGCTGCCGCCCCCCTCGGGCTCAATCCGGCGTCGCTACAGGGCGTCGTCCACACCTGGTTCGGCAGCGCCGGCTTTACCGCCCGGCCGCAAAGTCAGGTCGATATTCGGGGAACCTATACCGTCGATGTGCGCGATCCGCACACCGCCGCGATGTGGATCTACGGCGACCCGACCGACGCGGTGCAGAATTCCAGGAATATCAAATACCGGCAGGCGGTTCCGGAATCCTGGACCAAACAGAAACTGAACATCCAGGCCGGATTCCATCTGCTGCCTGAGACGCGCCTGACGGTGGGCTACACCTTCCGGGACGACCGCCGCGGCAACGCGATCACCCACCACGCCCAGGACAACGAAGAGTCGGTCAGGCTGCAATCGAACATCAGCCCGACCGTCACGGCCTCCATTGGCTATGTTCACTCCGACCGGACCGCCTCGGCGCCCGACTGGAGCCTGTGGCTGGTGCAGATTCCGTCCGACTGCGGCACGACCCTCGACCAGTTGGGCTGCCAGCAGGTGCCGTTCTATGAAGCGGCTCGCACGCAGGACGCCGTCACCGGCATCTTCACCGCCGCCCTGACACCCAAGGCGACCTTGAGCTTCTACAGCAAGTATTCCGACAACCACTATCACAACCCACCGGCCACCTATAACGGCGCGGTGAACCCAAGCGTCGGCATCTACAAGGACACCAGCCTGAACATCGCGCCGGACCTGAGCTACCAGGCCAGCGACGACGATGTGATCCACGTCTTCTACACCTACCTGCAGACGACGCGGGACATGCGGGCGCTGAACAACCAGAGCGTCGTCGGCGGAGGCAACTTCTTCCAGGAAGCCACCAACTATGAGCTGCACACGGCCGGCATCAACGCCACCCACCGCGTGAACGCGCGCGTGAAACTGGGCGCCGACTACGTCTATTCCTACGGCAACGTCGGCTTCAGCCAGAGCGGGACCTGGGCCAACAACGAGGCGGGTCAGGTCTATGGCGGCGACCCCTATCTGAACACCAAATCGGCGGACCATCAGGTCAAGGTGCACGCCAGCATCACCTGCCCGCATAATCTGTCGATCTATCTGGGCTATCAGTTCGACAGCCTCGACACGACCGACTGGGCCCTCGTCGGGGCGTCGGTCGGCCAGGTGCTCACCGGCGATCTCCCGCCGCAATACAATGTGCACACCGTCCGGGCGGCGATGACCTGGAAGTTCTGATCAGGATATGCTCCGCGCCCACCGCCGGCCCCCCATCGGGGTCGGCGGTTTCGCGTTACACGGCTAGCGCGTGGCGGCCGGCTTCCGGTTCAAGATAGGCGTCGAACGCTGCGCAGACGGCGCGGACATAGGGCCGGCCGAGCGGCGTGACACTCACCACCGAACCCTCGCGGGTGATCAGACCATCGCGCTCCAGTGTGGCCAGGGTCGGTTCCGCGCCCGCCAGGACGTCGGCCGGGAAGCCGTGCGCGGCGCTGGTTTCGGCCAGGTCGATGGTGAACTCGCACATCAGCCGCTCAATGATCTCACCGCGGAAGCGATCGTCGGCGGTCAGGGCCACGCCCCGCGCCGTTGGCAGCAGGCCCTTGTCCAGGGCCTGTCCCCAAGCCAGCTCGGCGGTGACGTTCTGGACGATGCCCTGGCGCAACTGACTGATCGCAGAGGCGCCGAAGCCGAGCAGGGTCTGAGGACCCGAGGCGCCATAGCCCTGGAAGTTGCGCATGGTCCGCCCTTCCCGCGCGGCGATCGCCAGCGGATCGGACGGCAGGGCGAAGTGATCGAGCCCGATGCGTTCGTAGCCGACCGCCATCAGAAATTCGGCGGCGGCTTCGCTGGCGTCGAGGCGCGCCACCGCGTCGGGCAGTTCGGCCTCGTTGATCAGCTTCTGGTGCGCCTTCATCCAGGGCACGTGAGCATAGCCGAACAGGGCCAGACGATCGGGGCGCAAGGTCACGAGCTGCGACAGTGTATTGAGAACGTCGCTCACCGCCTGCCGCGGCAGGCCGTACATGACGTCGAAATTGACCGACGGAACACCAAGACCCCGAAGGATGCGAACCGCCTCCACGATCACCGAGAAGGGCTCGTTGCGATTGACCGCGCGCTGGACGGCGGGTGTCAGATCCTGCACGCCCAGACTCACCCGGGTCAGCCCATGGGACACAGCCGCGCGCGCCCAGTCCGCGTTGAACACCACCGGATCGATCTCGGCGGAAATCTCCGCGTCCCCGGTCACGTCGAACACGCGACGCAGCTTACCGAAAAGCGCCGCGAGGTCCTCGTCCGAAAGCACATTGGGCGTGCCGCCACCCAGGTGGATCTGCGTGGCCTTGAACCGTCCCGGCAACCGGGCCTGGACCAGGTCCAGCTCCTCGGACAACCGGCCGACATAGCGGCTGACGGCGCTGCCGCCGTTCACCACCCGTGTGTTGCAGCCGCAGTACCAGCACAGCCGCCGGCAGAACGGGATGTGGGCGTAGAGCGAGACCACCTCGTCGGCCGGGAGGGACTCTAGCCAGCCGCCATAGATTTCGGCGTTGATCGCCGGGGTGAACTGAACCGCCGTGGGATAGCTCGTGTATCGCGGGGCCCTGACTCCATAGGTGTCCAACAGGTCGCGGCGGCGCGTCTGCAGCGACGGGAGATCGACGACGGTCATGAGGCCTCCGGCTGAGCTCGGGGTGGTTAGTGACTGAGGAGGAGGTAGGCCTCTTCGTTGGCGAGCACGTCCCGGGTCACGCCGCCAAACACCCACTCGCCGAGGCGGGAGTGTCCGTAGCAACCCAGCACGATCAGATCGGCGCCGAAGGCCTTGGCCTCGTCGAGCAGCTGGCCGCTGACGTGCTCGTGGTGATGAACGACGACCTTGGCCTCGGCCTTCACGCCCCGCCGCCGCAGGGCTTCGGTCACGTCGCCGGTGCGGGTCCGCGCGTCCTCGGCGTCACCGCCGTCACAGATTTCCAGCACCAGAACAGCGTCAGCGGCGTCAAGGAACGGCTGCGCGTCGGCCAGGGCCCGGCGAGCTTCACGCGTGTCCTTCCAGCCGACCACGATCTTGTTGGCGGCAAGCGGTTTTCCACCCGCCGGCACGACCAGAACCGGCCGGCCGGCCTGCATGGCGACCTCGGCCGCGGCCGCGTCGCGGTACGGACTGCCGCCGCGGTCGGCCACACCGCCCAGGACGATCAGGTCCGCGGCGCGTGAGGCCGCGGCCAGGGCTGGGGCGGGGGTGTCGATGCCGCAGAGCCAGACCGCATCGCCCGCGGGCAGACCGGCGGTCTCGCGCTTGAACACATCGTGCGCCAAACCGAGTTGCTGATCGATGCTCTCGCGCATGGCCACCACCCAATCGGCGTCCACGGAATAGAATCCGTTGTCGAACGCTAGCGGAGGAATCATCTCGGCGCCGACGCCGATCAGTCTCGCCTGAAAGCGCCTGGCCAAGGCGATGGCGCAGGCCAGTCGCGGCGCACACGCCGCGTCCGGCTGCACGTGCGTCATGATCGCGGAATAACTCATGGCCCGAAAACCCCTGTGTGGAACGGCAATGACACTGTCCACAACGGAACCCTACGGGGCCGTGGCTCCAGCGCCAACTTCGGCCTGCTCCCTAAGGGAAGGACCGGAGTTTTCTCCGGGTCGATCTTGATCCACATCAACGGCCACGGAGCGGCCCGGATATGCGCGGCGCCCGTCCCGGGAGATCACCATGATCGATCCTCTCAGCCCTCTCTTCCACCTGCACGTGGTGTCGACCGGCGCGATCATGCCGCACGCGGCCGATCCCGCGGCGACGCAGGGCCTGATGATCGTGGGCATCGCGATCATCGCCGGCACGGCCGTGTGGGCGGCCGGCGGCGTTGGCGCGGCGATCTGGACTGCTTTCGCCGAGGTTCGTGAACGCCGGACTCACGCCTTTCCCACTGGCATGGGCAGACCCAGGGCCAGCTGAAGCGCGGCCGGACCGCCCGGCGCATTGGCGTCCGACCGGCGCAACCATCCAATCGCCCCCGGATTTTGCGCCAACTGCAGATCGAGCACCCGCGCGTCGGCGTCCGAAGCGTCGTCACGCCGACCGGCGATGCGAGTCAGCAGCGTGTCGGCCGGCGCCTCCAGCCAGACACCGTGAAAGGGCGCCCCCGCCGCGGCCGCCACCTCCGCGATCGCGTCGCGCTCCCCTGACCGCAGGAACACGGCGTCCGCGATCACCGCGCGCCCGGCTCTGAGACAGACGCCGGCGACCTTGAACAGTTCGCCGTACACCCGCGCGCTGGAGTCGCGGGCATAGGCCTCGGGCGGCGCCCGCTCGGTGGGGCTGAGACCCCATTGCCGTTTGCGAATTTCGTCGCTGCGCAGGACCACCGCGCCCGGCGGGGCTCCCACTGCCGGCGCCAGGGCCCTGGCCAGGGTCGACTTGCCTGACCCGGACAGGCCGCCCACGGCGATCAGCCGTGGCGCCTCGGGGGCGAGATAGGCCGCCGCGGCGGCCAGATACCGCCGGGAGACGTCCAGCCGCCCCTCCAGAGCATTGACGTGAGCCCGGACGGCGGCGCGGACCGACTGCAGCAACGGCAGCAGCGCGACGCCCTCCCAGAGGCCCTCGGCCGCCCCACGGGCCGTTGCGTCGAACCAGCCGTTCATGACCCGGCTTGCAGCTTCGGACGCGCCTCGGAACGTCAGATCCATCAGCAGAAACGCCACGTCGTAGAGAATGTCGATTTCCCGAAGCGTGTCGTTGAACTCGATGCAGTCGAACAACACCGGCTCGCCGGCCTCAAGCAGGATATTGCCCAGATGCAGATCGCCGTGGCAGCAGCGCACCAGACCGGCGGCGTCGCGGGCCCGCAGCATCGGGGCCGCCTGGGCGAACGCCGCCTCGGTCGCGGCCAATAGCGCCTCCACCGCGTCGCCGCCCAGATCCTTCGCCTCGCTGCGCAGCAGGTGGGCGTTGGAATTGAGCACAAACCGCAAGCCGTCCGCCCCGCGTCCGGCGGCGCCCCGGTCGGCTCCCAGGTGAAAGGCGGCTACCTTGCGGCCGAGCCGCTCGGCAAAGGCGCCGTCGATGACCGCCAGGCGGTTGGACAGCGTGGCGGTCTCGTCGAACCGGCGCATTTCCAGAGCCCAGTCCACGACCTCCCCCGCCCCGTCGAACGTCAGGTCGCCGTCCGCGTCGCGGGTGATGGCGCACACGCGCCGGTATATGTCCGGGGCGGCCGGCCGGTTGAACCGCAGTTCGCGCTCCGCCGCCCAGCCGCGCCGCTCACAGGTGCTGAAATCGAGAAAGCCCAGGTCCACCGGCTTCTTCAGCTTCAAGGCCCGGTCGGGAAACAGGAAGATCCAGGAGATCGAGGTCTCGATCACCGACTCGCACGGCGCCGGTCCGTTCGCGCCCGCCCTCAGCCAGGCCTCGATGTCTGGGGCCAGCCGGCCCGGATGATTCGCCAAGGTGTCGCGCCGCCCTTCCGCCGTCCGGTCCCGACCCTAAAACAAGACGACCCGAGGCGGTATCCGCCTCGGGTCGAGTTCTCACGGGTCTCGGGAAGGATGGCCGTTAAGAGAGGTCAGTAGGCGAGCCAGGTGAAGACCCGGAAGGTGTTGTTGTCGCCGGCGCTGCGGCCCGTGCCGTCATAGTTCGAGCCGGAGCCATCGAAGCTGGTGTAGGCGGTGAACTGCGCCCCGACCCGCATGTTGAAGCGCGGTCCCAGCGGCGATTTGCCCGAGCCCCAGGGTGTTCCGTCGACCTGCACCAGGAAGCCGCTGCTGTTCGGCCGCGGAACGGTGTTGCCGCCGTACAGGGTGTCGTCATGCGAGCCCCAGGTGTCGAAGGCGCCCAAGGTCAGGCCGATCTTGTTGTGCCAGTAGTAGGAGGCGTCGAAGCGCAGATCCTCCAGCGTCTGGTGAGCGTTGGTGGCCAGTTCCAGCGCCTGCGAGGCCTGCAGGTTCTGGCGCTCGTGGGTGTAACGGGCGTTGAAGGTCACCGTGTTCCCGTGTTCGGCGAACATCTGGAACGACGCATCCAGACCGAGGTCGGTATAGTGGTCGCTCAGGCCGGTGGTCAGATCCAATCCGGGATTGATGTCGGCGTCGAGCAGGAAGGCGCCGAGTTCAAAGTTCCGCGCGCCCAGGTTCTTCTGCCAGGCGATCCGCGCATAGGGCGCGGTGCCCCTGATCGAGCCGGGGGCGGTTGGATCGGCGCCGGCGTGGATCAGGAAACCACGGCTCGGCGACTGGTAGCCGCCGGCTTCAATCATGAACTGGTTGTCCAGCCAGGCGTAGCCGGTAATCCCCAGCGTCGTCTGGGCCAGGTTGCCGATGATCGGCGAGGCCGCCGGTCCGGGCGCGAGGCCCGAGGAGGTGTAGGGGAAGCCCCAGGCTGGAATCGTGTTGAAGGCGTCCTGCACGGTCGGGCTGTTGTTGAGGCTCAGACCGAAGACCACGTCCATGCCCTTGATCGCCGCCTTGGTGGTCGCCCGCAGATCCAGGTTATCCCAGCTGAAGGCCTTGGCCACCCCGTCATAGGTCGCCTGGACGAACGCGCCGAAATGGCCGGCGCCGCCGGCCAGGAACAGGCTGGCCTGATCGAGTCCGAAATTGTCGTTCTCGCCATAGCCGGGCGCCGCCCCGCCGGGCTGGCCCTTTGCAGTGTGGTTGTAGGAGGAGACCACCATGGCCGAGAGCGGCAGGGTGAAGCCGCCGGAGCGGCTGGTGTAGCCATTGATCTTGAACGTACGGCCGAACGGCGTGAGCTGCGGTCCGAAACCGCCCACATGGCAAGCCTCGCAAGGCTGTCCGGTCTGCATGGCGAAAGCCGGCACGGCATGCGCCGCGGTCACCGGAACGCCTTGCAAGACAAGGCCCAAAGCGAGTCCCGGGACGAGCCGTCCGGCCACCGCCGCCAACCTGTTGATGCCCTTGATCATGGTGTGCGACTCCTTTGCAACAAGAACTTTTTGATAGGCTCTCGCAGGAGACCGCGGCAGCCAGACGATGTCCTTAAGGGCAATACCTTAGCCGTTCGGGGCCTTGCCCAGGGTTCGGCAAACCCAGAAAATTCATTAGGTTGTCCCGCCCTTCGCGGTCATGTTGTTGGGGGTCGGCGAGGTTCGCCGTTGATCTGCGTCAATGGCGCGCAGGCCCCGGCGTGACATCTGTGACGACGTCGTGGTTCGCTGGAGGGACAATCCGTCTCGATGGCGGCGGCCTGGAGGAGTTGGCATGCGTCTGAAGGCATCGACGAACATCGTGATTGCACTGGCGTTCGCCACCGCTGGACTATCGACCTATGGCGCGGCGAACGCTCAGCCGGCGGCGGTCACCCACGAAATTCCCCAGTCCCAGACCGTCGAACATGCCGACAATCTGGAGCATCTCACGGCCCTGACCTCGCACCGAGGCAAGGTCGGCGAGATCGCGAAGAAGGCGGTCGCCCTGTTCAAGCAGCATGACGCCCGCGAGGCTGAATACATCATGCCCCCGCTGAGCCTCCTGCCCTATCTGGTCGACGGCAAGGTGACCCCCGACATGAAGTGGGCCCTGGAGATGGCCGATCGGGTCAGAGCCGACCGCGAGGTGATCTTCGAGGAACACACCAAGATGATCGCGGTGCTTAACGACCTACAGTTGGCCGGACAGCAGGCCCACGATGCCGAGGCCATCGACTTCGCCAAGAGCGCGGCGACCGATGCCCTCAACGACGTGGAGATCATGGAGCCCACGGCGATCCTGATCGGCGATGTGCTGCGGGCGAAGCTCGGCGCGGCGCACTAGGCCTCGCCGGAAAACCTTACGCCGGTCCAACGCGGGACCGGCGCATCCAAGCCAAACCGAAGGACGACAGCCCCGCGCCGCCGTGGCGCGCGGGGTCGGCGCGCTATTTCAGGCTGTCGAGATAGGCGATCAGGTCGGCCAGTTGGGCCGGATTGTGCAGGCCGCCGTAGGTCATCTTGGTGCCGGCCACCATAGCCCGCGGGCCGGGAAGATAGGCTTCCAGCTTGTCGTCGGTCCAGGTGATGCCGGACGCCTTCATGCCGGGCGAATAGTTGTAGCCGGCCACGCTGGCGGCCTTGCGCCCGACGACACCATAGAGGTTCGGGCCCAGGATCGCGGGGCCGCCCTTGGTGGCGGTATGGCACATGGCGCACTGGGCGCTGAAGACGCCCTTGCCGTGGGCGGCATCTCCGGCGGCGGCAGGCAAAGCCAGGGCCAGACCAACACTGGTCAGAAGGGCGAACCCGGCGCCGCGGCGGCTCATTCGATGGTCCATGGCTCGTTCCTTAATCCAACTTAACGTCGCGGCCCTGTACCGTTCAACCGGATCGCGGGACTGGGCATTGACCTGCATCAACGCCTAAGTGTCCTGGTTGATCCTCGCGCCGTTTCCTGACAAGTCCAGGACCCAGAAATATCCGGGGCGTCAGCAGGTCGGCATGTCTCTTAGCACTCAGCGTCGTTTCGTGACCCCCGCCGTCGAAGAGACCGTGGAGCAGTTGGCCGCCCGCGCCCTGCCGGGCGAACCGCTTGACGACGCGGTGGCCCGCATCAAGGGCTGGAACCTGCATATCTTCGCCATGCGCCGCCCGCCGGGCCTGTTGCTGGGCAGTGACGTGGTGTTCGTCGAGCCGCCGCTGGGATGAACGGCCGGGCCGAGGCGGTGATCGTGGCGGCGGAAATCGCGGCAGGTCACGATGGCCAGGCGGAACTGGTTGTTCGGGTGCGTCACGAGAACGGCGTCGAGGCGACGACGACCCTCGACGGCGAAACGGGATTCCGCCTGATGGGCGGTCGCGGTGAAGACAATCTGGCTGGCCTGATCGGGCGCTCCTGGCGCGAGATACTGGCGGAAACGGTTCTTGGAGGCATCTGACATGTACGACATCCTGATCAAGGGCGGCCTGGTGGTCGATGGGACGGGTGCGCCGGGGTTTCTGGCCGACGTGGCCCTCAAGGACGGCCGCATCGCCGGCGTCGGCGCCTCGCTGGCCGGTGACGCGCGCAAGGTGGTCGACGCCTCCGGTCGCGTCGTCGCCCCCGGGTTCATCGATCCCCACACCCATTTTGACGTCCAGCTGCTGTGGGACGGCGCCGCGCGCCCCGCCCTGGAACACGGAATCACCGCTGTCGTGCCCGGCAACTGCTCCCTTTCCCTGGCCCCGCTGCGCGCCGCGGATCGCCGCGCCGTGGTCGGCATGTTCCAGCAGATCGAGGAAATGCCGCCCCAGGCCTTCACGGAGGCCTTCGAGTGGACATGGGAAGACTTCGCCGGCTACCGCGCCGCGCTTGAGAAGAACCTGTCCATCAACGTCGCCCCCCTGGTCGGCCACAGCGTCATCCGCCTGTGGGTGATGGGCCCCGAGGCGCAGGAACGCGCCGCCAGCGCCGCCGAGATCACCGCCATGGGCGATGTCCTGCGCCAGTGCCTTGAGGCCGGCGCCGTGGGTCTCTCCACCAGCTTCGTGGACGTGGACGAGAACGGCCGGCCGGTGCCCAGCCGCTTCGCGACCTTCGAGGAGCTCGACGGCCTCAGCGCCGTGCTCGGCGAGTTCGGCCGCATGCTGCAGATCGTGCCGGAGTTCTACGACGTCGACCTGACGATCGCCCGCATCGATCAGCTGGCCGAACTGTCGCTGAAGCACGGCATCCCCACCACCTTCTCGCCGGTGTTCGACAGCACCCTTACGCCCGAGAACGCACCGCGCTCCCTGGCCCGGGTGGAAGAGCAGTTCGCCCGCGGCGCCCGGGTCTGGCCGCAAATGCAGACGCGGCCCATCGACATCAGCTTCTCTCTGCTCCGCCCCAGCCTGTTCTTCGCGCGCTATCCGCGCTGGGTGCGGGTGCTGCGCCTGCCGTTGGAACAGCGCATCGCCGCCCTTACCGATCCGGACACCGTCGCCAAGATGGTGGCCGACACCGGGCCGGACGGCGGTCTCAAGGCCATGGGCGATCTCATTGCCCGCGGCGGCGACCGCGCGCCGGAGGGCATGGCGGGCCGCCTTCTGACGGACATCGCCGCCGACCGCGGCGAGCCCGTCGCCCTGGCCCTGATCAATCTCTCGCTGGAGAACGGGCTGGACGTTGCGTTCCTGGCCGCCAACCGCGGCCACGACGTGACCGACCGTATCGGCCCCATGCTGGCCAACCCCTTGGTGCACATCGGCGCCAGCGACGGCGGCGCGCACCTCGCCTCCTTCGCCACCTATGGCGACACCGGCTATCTGTTCAGCGAATACGTCCGCAAATCCGGATCGCTCAGCCTGGAAGCGGCGGTGAAGAAGATCACCTCCGACACGGCCGAGATCTGGGGCCTCAAGGACAGGGGCACGCTCAAGGAAGGCTGGGCCGGCGACGTGGTGGTTTTCGACGCCGCCACCATCGGCAGGGGCGAGGAGCGGCCGGCGTTCGATATGCCCGGCGGCGGCATGCGCTATGTCCGCGACGCCATCGGAGTCCACACGGTGGTCGTCAACGGCGAAGTCGCCTGGGCCGACGGCGGCTATACCGACTCTGCCTCGGGAACCGTCTGCGCGCTCAACTGAGACCGAAAAAGAGACTTTCTTTTTTGCAAAGGCGAGTCTATGTTCAGCGCATGGCGACCGTCGATCCGCAGCAACCTCAAGAGCTGAATATCCGCGAACAGATCGCGCGGATCGACAACCTGCTGATCGATTCCCAGAAGAAGCAGCGGGAGTATCATCTCTCGGTCTTGCAGGTCATGGCCGCGGTCTTTGCCGGCGGCGCGGCCTTTTTTGCGGCTGGCGCCGCGTTCGTAAAACTGCTCGCGAACTGACAGGGACGAGCCGGACCCGGCTTGAGGCGATGGACGCGTCCGCCTGGAGCCTCTACCCCGCATCATAGAACATTCCAGAGGGCCCAATCCCATGCGTATCGCCTGGAGCGACGACGACGCGCGGTTCCGCGACGAGGTCCGCGCTTTCCTCGACGCGGAGCTCACCGACGATCTGCGCCGGGTCGGCAAGAGCCTGACCAGCGTCTACGCCGACTTCGCCCCGTCCATGGCCTGGCAGACGATCCTGCACCGCAAGGGCTGGGTGGCGCCGGCCTGGCCGGTGCGGTTCGGCGGCTGCGACTGGTCGGTCACCCGCCGCTATATCTGGGCGACGGAAACCGCTCTCGCCGGCGCCCCGCCCGTCTCGCCCATGGGCGTGGGCATGTGCGGGCCGGTGCTGATCGGGCATGGAACGCCGGAACAGCAGGCCCGGTTCCTGCCGCCGATGCTGTCCGGCGAAGAGTTCTGGTGCCAGGGCTACTCCGAACCGGGGTCAGGCTCGGACCTCGCCTCCCTGCGCATGAGCGCCGTGGCCGACGGCGACGACTTCGTCTGCAACGGCCACAAGATCTGGACCACCCACGCCAACTATGCCCACTGGATCTTCTGTCTGGTCCGCACCTCCGATGAGGCGATCCGCCAGCGCGGCATCACCTTCCTGCTCATCGACATGCGCACGCCGGGCGTCGAGGTACGGCCCATCGTCTCTCTCTCCGGCGAGCACATCCAGAACGAGGTCTTCTTCACCGACGTGCGCGTGCCCCGCGCCAATGCGGTGGGCAAGGTCGGCGAGGGCTGGACGGTGGCCAAGTATCTCATGGAGTTCGAGCGCGGCGGCGGGGTCAGCGCGCCGGGGCTCAAGGTCCGCCTGGACAAGATCCGCGCCACGGCCGCCGCCGAACGGGCCGGCGGCGCCCTGGACGAGGCCGACCACCGGCGCTTCGCCGCGCGCCTCGCCGACGCCGCCATCCAGGTCGAGGCGCTGGAGGCGGTGGAGCTGCGCACCATGTCCAGGCTCTCCGGCGGCGACGCGCCGGGGCCGGAATCGTCGATGATGAAGACCGTCTCCACCGAGCTCAGCCAACACCTGACCGAACTGGCTGTAGAGGCCGCGGCCCTCTACGCCGCCCCCTGGCAGCCCCACGCCGCCCATCCGGGCGGCCCGGTTCCCGGCGCCCCGCCCCGGCCCAACACCGAGCCCGCCGGCCCGGCCTCAAGCTGGACCGTGACGTCGAAATATTTCAACGACCGCGCCGGCTCGATCTACGCCGGAACCAACGAGATCCAGCGCAACATCATGGCCAAGGCGGTGCTGGGGCTCTGAGACCGAGTCTGGCTATTCGTGGCGAAGGGCGTCGATCGGATTGAGATTCGCCGCCCGCCGGGCCGGGAAATATCCGAACACCACGCCGATCAGCGCGGAGAACACAAAGGCCAGCAGGTTGATCTGCACACCGAACAGGAAGGGCACCTGCAGCACCGGTGCGAGGGCGACGGACGCGATCAAGGCGAACACCAGGCCGATGACGCCGCCCAGACATGACAGTGCGACCGCCTCGACGAGGAACTGAAGCAGCACTTCGTTCGCCAGCGCGCCGATGGCCAGGCGGATGCCGATCTCACGCGTGCGCTCGGTCACCGACACCAACATGATGTTCATGATGCCGATACCTCCGACGAGCAGGCTGACGGCGGCCACGGCGCCCAACAGGGCGGTCAGGATCTTGGTCGTGCCCTGAAGCGTCTCGGCGATCTGCCGCGTGTCGAAGATATTGAAGTCATCCTGCTTCGCGCCGGTGATGTTTCGGCGCTCGCGCAAAAGGGTTGAGATCGAGGCCTGCAGCGCGGTGCTGTCATAGTCGGGATTGGCCGCCACCAGGATCAGGCGGACATCCCGGTTGCCGGTGAAACGGCGTTGCACCGCCTTGATCGGCATCACCACGACATCGTCCTGATCGTTGGCGCCGCCGCCCTGTCCCCGTGTCGCCAGCGTGCCGATGACCTCGCAGGACAGGTCGCGGATGCGAAAGCGTTGACCCAGCGGATCTTCGCTGCGGAACAGGTTCTTCTGCACCGTGGAGCCCAGAATGCAGACCGCCTTGCCGGCCTGCTCCTCCGCCGCGGTGAACGTCCGCCCCGACGCGATCCGCCACTGTTGGGCGACAAAATAGTCACCCGTCGTACCGGTGATCGTCGTCGACCAGTTCGCGGCGTTACGCACGGCCATGCCCGACGACTGAGCCTGTGGCACCACGGCGGTCACGCCGGTGATCTGGGCGCGAATGGCGTCGACATCGGCCTGATCGAAATTCGGCGGCTGCGGGCCGCCGCCGCCATGCCCGAAGCCCTGGCCCGGGCGGATCTGCAGGATGTTGGCGCCCAGCCCGGATATCTGCGCCTTGACCGCCGCGGTCGCCCCATCGCCGAGCGTGACCATCGTCACCACGGCGGAAACGCCGATGACGATGCCGAGGATGGTCAGAAAGGAGCGCAACAGGTGGCGCCGGATCTCCCCGAAGGCCAGGGCGATGATGGTGATGAGCATCTCGTCAGGCCACGGCCGCCGGTGCGGCGGCGCCGGTCGCGACGTGTTCGATCAGCCCGTCGCGAAAGTGAACAATGGTGCGGGCATAGGCCGCCATGTCGGGTTCGTGGGTGACCATCAACACCGTGGTGCCGCTGGTCCGGTTGAAATCCGTGAGCAACTCCATGATTTCCACGGACCGCTCTGTGTCGAGATTTCCGGTGGGTTCGTCCGCGAGCAGTACATCCGGCCGCGTGACGATCGCGCGGGCGATGGCGACCCGTTGCTGTTCTCCGCCCGAGAGTTCGCCCGGCGTGCGGCCCCAGCGGTCCACGAGCCCCACCTTCTCAAGGGCGGCCATGGCCGCCTCGCGACGTTTGCGCTTGCCTTCGCCTCTGTAGAGCAGCGGCAGCTCGACGTTTTCCAGAGCGCTCGTTCGCGCGAGCAGATTGAACCCCTGGAAAACGAATCCGAGGTAGCGCCTGCGCACCAGCGCGCGCTGGTCCCGGGACAGGGTCTCGATAGGCACGCCCTTGAACAGAAACTGGCCGGCGGTCGGCACATCCAGGCAGCCAAGGATATTCATCATCGTCGATTTTCCGGAGCCCGATGGCCCCATGACGGCGACCAGATCGCCGGCGGCGATGTCCAGATCGATCCCCTTCAGGGCGCGAAATGCCGCCGTGCCTGCGCCGAAGACCTTGGTGATGCCGGAAAGGGAAATCAGGGGGCCGGGGCTCGCCATGGTTCGCCTAGGGCGCGGCGGGTTGACGAGCGGCGACCGGGCCGGCCTTGGCCGCGGCGGCGGAGAGTTGACCGGTGATGACCTTGGCGCCGGCCTGCAGTCCCGGGCCAGTCACCTCGGTGTGGCTGCCGTCGCTGTCGCCGATGATCACCTGGGTCGCCAACGGCTGACCCTCGGCTGTGAGCACATAGACGGTTTGACGACTGCCCCGGCCGATCGCCACGTCGCGTGTCGAGGCTCCGCCGCGGCCGGGGCGGCGTTGCACCAGAACGCTGGTCACGCCGCCGCCCGGCGCTTTCGCGGCGCCCGCCGCCGTCGGCGTGAATCGCAAGGCGGCGTTGGGGACGAGAAGCACGCCTTGCTTTTGCATGGTGACGATCTCGGCCGTGGCGGTCATGCCTGGACGCAGCGTAAGTCCGGCGTTGTCGACCGCGAGGATGGCGGTGTAGGAAACGACCGCACCCGTGACGCTGGCGCTGGCCGACGTCGACGCGGTTCCGGAATTGGCGCCGAGATCGACCCGGCGAACGCTCGCGGGGAATGTTCGCCCCGGAAACGCATCGACCTGAAACGTCGCGCTTTGTCCCTGGCTGACCTGGCCAACATCAGCCTCATCGACCTTGGCTTCAAGCTGCATGACGCTCAAATCCTCGGCGATCTGGAACAGCACCGGTGCGTTCAGCGAGGCGGCGACGGTCTGGCCGGGTTCGACCCGGCGCGACAAGACGACCCCATTCACCGGGGAAACGATGGTGGCCTTGGAAAGCTGGGTGCGGTCGGACGACAACTGCGCCCGCGCCTGGGCCACAACCGCCTCCGCCGTCTGAATCGCGGCGATTGCGCCCGCGTTTTGCGCGCGCGCGGTGTCGAGTTCCACGCCGGAGGGCACCTTGCCTTTCGAGAGGCGCGACACCTCTTCGAACCGCGCCAGACTCGCTCGGGTCAATTGGGCGGCCGCTTGCGCCTGAACGACGCCCGCCTGGGCGGCGGCGAGGGCCGCGACGCTCTTGGTGATGGCGTCTTGCAGTCGCGAAGGGTCGAGCCTGGCCAGCACCTGGCCCTTGCGAACGCGGTCGTTGTTGTCGACCAGCACCTCGGTCACCAGCCCGGACAGTTCCGAGCCGACATCGACCTGATTGGTCGGCTGTAGGTTGCCGGTCGCCGAGACGGTGACCCGCAAGCCGCCGCGCTCCACCGGCGTCGTCACATAGGCCGGTTTGGTTCCACTGTTGAGGACGAAGAACAGCGCCACGCCAGTCAGAAGCAGCGCGCCCAGCGCGATGGCGGCCCACTTGATCAGGCGTGCGCGGCGTGAGGGCGGCTTGACGCCGAGAAATGCGTCCAGCTTCGGGTCCCCCTTGGCCGTCGTGTCAGGCTGCGTCATCCGGGCCTCAGGGTGAAGGTTGAGGTGGTCACCGAGGCCGGTTCGGGCCCGGCCTGCCATCCGCCGCCCAGCGCCTTGTAGAGCTGCACGGTTGCGGTGGCGCGAGTGGCTTTGGTCGTGGCGCTGGCGTCCTGGGTCGACAGGAGGCTGCGTTCAGCGTCCAGCAAGGCGCGAAAGTCGATCAGTCCGGTCTGATATTGACGGCGCGCGTAGCTGGCGGCGTTGCGCGCCGCCGCCTCTGAGAGGCTGATCTGTACCGCGCGGCGATCGGCGGCCGAGACGGCGGTGAGCCCGTTCTCGACCTCCTCCAACGCGATCAGGACCGTTTGCCGATAGGTCGCCAGAGCGGCGGCGGCCGCGGCCCTTTGCCCCCGAACCGCGGCCCGGATCCGCCCCCCCTCGTAGAGCGGCGCCGTCAGGTTGGCGATCACATTGCCGATCGAGCTGTCCGCGAGCTGGCGAAGTGACGCGCCGGATCCGCCGAAGGAACCCGCAAGCCGCAGGGCAGGATACAGTTGGGCCGCCTGCACCCCAATTCGCGCGGTTTCCGCGGCCAATCCGCGTTCCGCGGCGGCGACATCCGGGCGGCGCTGGATCACGTCCAGAGGGATCGGAGCGCTCATGCCCGCGGGCGCCTCCGGAATGCTAGGTGACGTCCGTATCAACGCGGTCACCGCGCCAGGCGCCTCGCCGGCCAGCACCGCCAGCCGGTTCACGGCGGCGACATAGTCGCTCTCAATCGTCGGGATGCTGGCGGCCGTCTGGGCTCGCAGCTGACGCGCCTGTTCGAGGTCGAGCGCGCTGACCAGCCCCGCCTGCACCCGCCACCCGACGATCTGCAGGGTCTCTTCCTGCGCCGCGAGATTGTCGCGCGCGATTTGCAAACGGGCCTGCGCCAAGGTTGCGGCGATGTAGTTGACGGCGACCTCAGCCACGACGCTCAGCTGCACGGTGTGCAGCCTGGCCAGGGCGGCCTGACTGTCGGCGCGTCCCGCCTCAACGGACCGGCGCACGCCGCCGAACACGTCCACTTCATAGGCCGCGTCGAATCCAGCCTGAAACCGCGTCGCGTCGCCGCCGCCCTGACCGATCGTGCGCGCGGCGGCGCCGCCGAAATCGAGCGTTGGAAGTTGCGCGCTGCGGGCGACGGCGAGCGAGGCTCTCGCCTGGCGCAGTCTGGAACCCGCGACGTCAATGTCGAGATTTGCGCGCAGCGCCCGGTCGATCAACTGCGTCAACACCGGGTCGGAAAAGCCCCGCCACCAGCGCACCGGATCGGGTGCGGCTTGGGCTGACGGGGGCAGCACGGCGTTGAACCGAGCCGGCGTTTTCAGCGCCGTGGGTGACGGCGCGCGATAGTTAGGCCCCACAGCGCAGCCGGCCGTGGCGGTCAGGCCAGCGAGAATCAGACCGCTGACGAGACGCCTGACGCTCGCCAGTCTGTACTCGGTGATCGTGTGGGGATGCCCCACGAAGGTCTGGCCCTGACCCGGATCAGCGGCAATAGTGTCGGTAGCCGTCGTTGCCGAGGTAGGTGCCGCTATGGGCGTCGAAGGAGCGATATCGGCTCGCGCAACTGGCCGTCCATGCGGGATCGTTCAAGCGGGCGGCGGCCTGATCGCGGTCGGTTGCCGCGCCGGCGATCGCCGCGCCCAGGACGAACCCCAGGAATCCCGCGGCCACCGCTGAGCCGTTGTCGTGACGTTCCCGGCCGTAGGTGCGGTCATAGTAGCCACGACCTTGGCGCCGATCCCAATAGCCGCGGTCGCGATAGGCGTCGCGATTGGGCCCGTACTGCGCGAGCTGAAAGCCCGATCGCAGCACGAGCGCCGAAGGGAACTCGCCCGGAGCTGACAGGTTCGGCGGAGAGGCCGGGGCGGCGCTGGCGAGGGTGGACGCGGCTGTCAGGGCCGCAAGCGAGGCCGACAATGTCTTGCGCATGGCTGTTCTCCGGGCGGGATCGATCGACTCCGCCCGTCATCAACGCACCATGAGCTGTTTAGGTCCGAACAAACTGGGGCCCTTGCCCTGCAGTTTTAAGATTTAAGGCAACACCAACGCGCTGATACTAATAAATAAACCCTTTAGCACAAACCAGGGTGTCAAGATGTGGAATATACCCATGCTCTGGCGTCGCCGGTTACCAGCTCAGGCGGCCCGCTCCAACCCGTTAGAACCCGTGGAACGTCGCGAACACCTCGTGCGGCTCGCGCTCGGCCACCAGGGTGTTCACCGCCGCGGTCTCATCGGCGTAGCCCATGGCCATGCCGAAGACGATGTAGCGGTCTTCCGGCACATCGAGGATCCGCCGGGTGACGGTCCAGTAGTTGTTCCAGGCGCCCAGGGCGCAGGTGTCGACGCCGCGGGCCTTGGCCGCCAGCATGATCGCCATGGCGAAGAGGCCGAGGTCCACCCAGTTGATCTGGTCCAGCTCCTTGTCGATGGTGAAGATCAGCCCCACCGGCGCGTCGAAGAACGAATAGTTGCGGCCCCACTGCCGCCAGCCGGCCGCCGCGTCGCCCTTGGGGATTTCCAGCAGGCCGTACATCGCCTTGCCCAGCGTGCGCATGCGCGAGACGTAGGGCTCCTTGCGCTTGTTGGCCCGGGGAAACTCAGCCGCGGCATCGGCAGGTTCGGTCTCGCGGTACGCCAGCACCTCGCGCTCGAGTTGGTCGCGCACCTCGCCGGCCACCACATGCACCTGCCAGGGTTGAACATTGGTGTTGGATGGCGCCAGCGCCGCCGTGGTCAGAATCTCCTCCACCAGCTCCCGGGACAGGGGATCGCGCTTGAAGGCGCGGACCGAGCGGCGTGCTTTGAGGGCGTCGTCGATATGCATGGGGCTTTCGCGTTCCGGTCTGTGGACGTCGGCCGCCCTCCTAGCTAATCCCTGCCCACGCGACCAGAGACCTTCGATCTCCGGCGCCCCTGCCGGAGGACCTTGTGAGCGTCGCCAAGATCGACACCGTCCGCGCGCGCCAGATTCTCGACTCCCGGGGACGGCCCACCGTCGAGGCCGAGGTGGTCCTGGCCAGCGGCGTCACGGGCCGCGCCTCCGCCCCGTCCGGCGCCTCCACCGGCGCCGCCGAGGCCCATGAACTGCGAGATGCCGATCCGGCCAGGTTCGAAGGCCGGGGCGTGTCCAAGGCCGTGGCTGGGGTCAATCTCGAGATCGCCGCCGTCCTGAAGGGCCGCGATGTCCTCGACCAGAGCGGCCTCGACGCGGCCCTGCGCGCCCTCGACGGCACGCGCCAGCTGACCCGTCTCGGCGGCAACGCCATTCTCGCCGTGTCCATCGCCGCTGTCCGGGCCGGGGCGAAGGCCCTGCGCCAGCCTCTGTTCCGCCGCCTCGCCGACCTGGCCGGGACCGCGGCGCCGGCCATGCCGCTGCCCATGGTCAATATCCTCAGCGGCGGCCTGCACGCTGGTCGCGGCATGGATGTGCAGGACTTCCTGGTCATGCCGATCGGCGCAAAGAGCTACAGCCAGGCCCTCGCCTGGACCCTCGATGTCCGCGCCGCCGCCGCGCGGCTCTGCGAAGAGGCGGGCCTGACCACTCTGCTCGCCGACGAGGGCGGCCTGAGCCCGGGTTTCGCCGACACGAATCAGGCGCTGGAGATGATGACGCGGGCCATCGAGCGCGCCGGTCTGCGTCCCGGCGAGGACGCGGCCATCGCCCTGGACATCGCCGCCAGCTCCCTCACCGCCGCCGATGGCCGCTATGTGCTGGCCCGCGCCGGCCGCACCCTGGGCTCGGCCGACATGATCGGCCAGCTGGCCGACTGGTCGGCCTTCTATCCCATCGTTTCCATCGAGGACGGCCTCGGTGAAGAGGACTGGACCGCCTGGCCGGGCCTGAGCCGGCGCCTGGGCCATCTGCAGCTGGTGGGCGACGATCTCTTCGCCACCCAGGCCGACCGCATCGCCAAGGGGATCGCCCTGGGCGCCGCCAACACGGCCCTGATCAAGATCAACCAGAACGGAACCCTCACCGGAACCCTGGAGGCCATCGCGGCGGCGCGCGCCGGCGGCTACGCCACGGTGATCTCCGCCCGCTCCGGCGAGACCGAGGATCCGTTCATCGCCGACCTCGCGGTGGGCGTCGCAGGCGGCCAGATCAAGATCGGCTCAGTGCGCAATTCAGAGCGCATGGCCAAGTACAACCAGCTGCTGCGACTGGAGGAGGAAGGCCTGCCCTTCTCCGGATTTGCCCGGCGTTGAACCACGACATTCCACCGCGCCCGAGGGGGCGCCGCCAGCCAAGGAGCCGCCCCAGATGACCGACGACACCGAAATGCGCGCCTTCATCACCCGCTTCTTCGACGCCATCGAGAAGGGCGACATCGACACCGTGCGCGAGAGCTATGCCCCGGGCGCGGTGATCTGGCACAACACCGACGAGCTCGAGACCACCCGCGAGGACAACGTCAAGGTGCTGTCCGGCTTCGTGAAGGCTATTCCTGGCCGCCACTACGAGAACCGCCGCGCCCAGGTGTTTCCAGGCGGCTTCGTCCATCAGCACGATCTGCGCGCTGTTCGCGCCGACGGCGTCGCGGTGGTCCTGCCCGCCTGTCTGGTGTGCCAGGTCGCGGACGGGCGCATCACCCGCCTTGACGAATATTTCGACTCGGCGCGGGTCGCGCGGCTCACGGCGCGGGCCTGACTTTCAATCGGGATAAACTACGGGCCTCACCGGATTGACGGGCGCGCCGTGTCGGTTCAATTCGATCTCTAACGACCCTCCCCCCTCACGAGGCCCCCATGGCGCAGGCGAAGAACACCGAATTCGACATCCAGGGCGTCAACCACCTGGCGCTGGTCTGCCGTGACATGGCCGAAACGGTGAAGTTCTACCGCGACGTCCTGGGCATGCCCATGACCAAGACCATCGATCTGCCGGGCGGCATGGGTCAGCACTTCTTCTTCGACATCGGCAATGGCGACGGCCTGGCCTTCTTCTGGTTCAAGGGCGCGCCGGAGCGCGCGCCGGGCGTCGCCAGCCCCAAGGCCCTGCCGGCCATGGGCGATCTGACCACCGCCCACGGCTCCATGAACCACATCGCCTTCAACGTGCCGGTCGACAAGTTCGACGAGTATGTCGAGCGCCTCAAGGCCAAGGGCGTGCAGGTCAGCCCGGTGCTCAACCACGACAACTCGCCCGCGCAGGTGAGCGCCGCGGTCACCGACGACGTCTTCGTGCGCAGCGTCTACTTCTTCGATCCGGACGGCATCTGCCTCGAATTCGCCTGCTGGACCAAAGACTTCGACGCCTCGGACGTGGCCCACGATCCGGTGGCCGCGGACGGGACCAAGGTGGTCGGTCTGATCACCAACCACACCCCGGCGATCGCCGCCGAATAGTGTCTTCTGCCGCGGCCCCGGCCGCGGCGCCCCCCTTTTTCATTGCTGGACGATCATGTCCCCCAAACACGAACCTTTCACGCCGCCGGGCTTCTATGACCTGCCGGCCAACAGTATCGGCTATCTGACGCGTATCGCCTTCCGCGCCTTCTCCCGGCATCTGGAGCGGCGGACCCTGGCCGCCGGCGTCACCTCCGGTCAGTGGCCGTTCCTGCGCGCCCTGTGGAACGAAGAGGGCATGACCCAGCACGAACTGAGTCGACGGGTCGGCATGCAGGATCCCACCACGGTGTCGGCCCTCAACACCCTTGAGCGCGCCGGCCTGGTGAGGCGGGAGCCCAGCCGCGAGGACCGCCGCAAGACCAATGTCTTCCTGACGGAAAACGGCCGCGCCCTGCGCGAGACCATGATGGAGCGGGTGGCCGAGGTGAACGAACTGGCGATCCGCGGCGTCGATCCCCACGACATGGCCATCGCCCGCCGCGTCCTGACCCGCATCAGCGAAAACCTCGCCGAAGAGGATGCCGAAGCCGGCGCCGGGGGCCGCCCATGACGGATGCGCACGTGACGGACGCGCCCGCCAAGGGCCCGCTCGCCGACCTGCGGGTGGTGGAGATGGGCCAGCTGATCGCCGGACCCTTCTGCGGCCAGCTCATGGGCGACATGGGCGCGGAGGTGATCAAGCTCGAGCCGCCGGGCGTCGGTGATCCCATGCGGCAGTGGGGCCGCGGTCAGCCGGTGTGGTGGGAGGTGATCGCCCGCAACAAGAAGTCGGCCTCGCTCAACCTGCGCACCCCCGAGGGTCAGGATCTCGCCCGGCGTCTGATTGGCACGGCGGACATTCTGATCGAGAACTTCCGGCCCGGCACCCTGGAAGGCTGGAACCTCTCGCCCGAGAGCCTCATGGCCGCGAACCCCGGCCTGATCGTGGTGCGCATGTCCGGCTATGGCCAGGACGGGCCCTACGCCGAGCGGACCAGCTTCGGCCTCATCGGCGAGGCCATGGGCGGCTGGCGCCACATCGTCGGCGAACCGGACCGGCCGCCCTCGCGCATGGGCGTCTCCATCGGCGATTCCCTGGCCGCCACCTACGGCTGCCTGGGCGCCCTTACCGCCCTGCATGAGCGTCACCGCACCGGCAAGGGCCAGATCGTCGACTCCGCCCTTTACGAGGCGGTGCTGCAGGTCATGGAGAGCCTGATCCCGGAATACACCGTCGCCGGCATGACGCGGGAACGCTCGGGCGCGTTTCTACCCGGCATCGCCCCCTCCAACGTCTACGCGTGCCGCGACGGCGACTATCTGATCGGCGCGAACCAGGACGGCATCTTCCGCCGCCTGTGCCAGGCCATGGGCCGGCCCGAACTGGCCGACGATCCGCGCTACGCCACCCACAACGCCCGCGGCGCCAACCAGGCTGAACTCGACGCCCTGATCAACGTCTGGACGGGAGAGCGAGAGATCGCGGAAGTCGAGGCCCTGCTCATTGACCACGGCGTCCCGGCCGGAAAGGTCTATCGCGCCCCGGAAATGCTGGCCGACCCGCACTTCGCCGCCCGCGAGGCCATCATCAAAGTCGCCCACCCCCGCTGGGGCGAGGTGGCGATGCAGAACGTCTTCCCCAAGCTCTCCCGCACCCCCGGCGCGGTCCGCGCTATCGCCCCCCAGACCGTGGGTCAGGACAACGCCGAGATCTGGGGCGGACTTCTGGGCCTCTCCGGCGAGGACATCGCGACGCTGACGGCAAAAGGCGTGTTCTGACACTCGGAACGGCGAGGTCAGGCGATCTCGCCGGCCCCGACCCACAGCAGTGTGCCGCCCTGCCCTTTCAGCACGGCATAGTCGCTGGCGGGAAGGCCGCGTGCGCGCTGATGGGCCTCGCGCTTGGCGGACTCCTCATCAGCCGATTCGAACTGCACACTATCTTCCCGCCTCACGCGGCGAAGGCCGTTGGGAAAACGGCGAAACACCTCCAGATCGTACAAGGCCATCGGACTAGGCGGCGACCGCTGCAAAAAGTGCGAGCGTGATCGCCCGGTCTCGACTGAACATTTTGTACGCGCCTCGAAGTCCTGTTTCGCTGGGACGAGACGTACGCGGATCACCCCCGCCCGGCCACTTGGGGAATTTACAATCGGGAAGACTGCGTGGATTGACGCGCGCCACGGCGCCCGGACCCGAAAAAGCGCTTTGATCTGGATCAAGGCGCCCGCGCCTGCGAGGCCGACAGTGGGGAAGGTGGGGGTCCATGATCCGTCGCGCGGTCCAACACCCGCGCAGGTCTCTCGCGAGTTGAACGCCATGCAGCAGTTTCTATTCCGAGGGGCGGCGCTCGGGCTCTCGCTCCTGACGGTCTCCGCCAGCGCCGCGACGATGACCCTGCCTTCCATCCAGGACGATTTCGGATCGAACGCGCCATCGTTCTCGACAGACAGCCTGACCTTCACCCTGCCGACCGGTTTCACCAATGCCGTTCTGCAGACGGAAACGTTCTCAGTGGACGACCGGGCCGTCATGGAGCTCAATGGTGTCGTTGTGAGTTCATCTGGTATCTACGGACCCGGAAATGGGCGCTTCTATTTCACCAATGGCGGTCCGAATAACCCGTTCACGTTCCAATATGGCAACTCCGGGCCGTTCGCGCCGATCACGACAGGCTTTGTCGTCGGCGTGAACACCTTGACCTTCATCGTCAACAACACGAACAACGGCATCTACGGCGGCCCCAGAGGCGGCCCCAGTTCTCTCTACTTCGATGGCACGTTAAGCTTCGGCGGTGTCGTCCCTGAACCCTCGACGTGGGCGATGATGCTGATCGGAATCGGGGGTCTGGGCGCGGTTCTGCGCTCTCGCCTCACCGGCATCGCCGCCGGCTAGTATCGGGCCCGGAAGGTCACCCCCACCGAACTCGGATCGCCGGGCGTGCCGACGATCAGGCCGGAGTTTCCGGACTGCACGGTGACATTCTGGAGATAGTGGGAATCGAACAGGTTCTTGGCCCAGACCTGAACCTCGAAGTGGTCGCCCGCCCGGAACCCGACACTGGCGTTGATCAGACTGTAGCCGCCGATCACGGTATATTTCGAGTCCGTGGGATCGCCGTAGATCTTGGTCCGGGCGGTGGCTTCCACATGCGCATAGCCCTCGCCGCGGATCGCGCCGAAGCCCAAGGGGTGCTTGTATTCGCCGCCGGCCGACAGCACCCATCGGGGCGTGCCCGGCAGGCCGCGGCCGCTAAGGTCGCAGACCGTGGTAGATGAACTGATCAGCTCCAGCGGACAGGGGCCGTTCGCATAGGAGACGTATTTCGCGTCGGTCCAGGTCGAGGACAGGTGCGCCGAGAGATTGGCGCTGACGACCAGATCGGCGTCCAGCTCCGCGCCGCGTGAGCTCACTCGCGCGATATTGGCCAGATAGCCGCGTAGCGCGCCTGGGCCGGTGTCCACCACATTGGTCTGGAAGTCGTGGATGCTGGTGTCGAACAGATCGGCGTTGAGGATCAGGCGATTGCCCAGCAGCCGTGACTTCACGCCCACCTCATAGGTCGTGTTCTTTTCCGGCCGGATCACCGCCGTGGCCAGGGCCGGCTGGTTGTTGGCGTCCAGCGGCAGGCCGGACATGTTCAAGCCGCCCGACTTGCTGGTCTTGGCGAAGCTCGCGTAGAGCATGATCTTGTCGGTCAGGTCGTAGGCGCCCAGCACCCGCCCCGACAGGCTGCCGTCCGAATTCCGGGCCGAATAAGCCTGCGGCCGCAGGATAGAGAGCTGGCTGTTCAGCAGGCTTTGCGACACCCCCGCCAGCCCGCCGGAGACGGTCGCGGCATAGCTGCCGTGCTTGTCCTCCTGGGTGTAGCGCAGGCCGCCGGTGATGTTGAACCGCGGCGCGATCCGCCATGTCACCTCACCGAAGGCCGCATAGCTGGTGCTGTTGAACCGCGTATGGCCGTCGGTGGCGTAGCCGTCGAGCAGATTGGCCGGAAACTTCGGCGCCGGACCCAGCAGCCAGTAGGTGGCCAGGGGGCCGTACTGGGTGATCGGCTCGCCGGTGATCACCTGATTAAAAAAGTAGAGGCCGGCCACGTACTCCACGGTCCGGTGGCCATTGGAGGCGATGCGCAACTCCTGGCTGTACTGGTCCTGACGCGAGGGGATGTGCTGCAGGGTCTGGATCGACAGGCCGGTGTAGTCCCGGTCGTTGGCCGCGTCCCAGTCCCAGAACCGCCAGGCGCTCACCGATGTGATCGTCGCCGGGCCGAGGTTCCATTCGGCGATCCCCGACACCCCGCCCTCGTCTGTGTCCACCTTCACGGGCGCATCGACGTCCGTCAGGCGGTCGTTGGGGTTGAGGCTGGGCGGCGCGTAGCCCACGCCGGCGGCCAGCGCCGGGTACTGCCGGGCCGCGGATTTCAGCGTGGTCCCCACACCCACATAGACCTGGGTGCAGCACTGAGCCTTGAATTGATTGTAATCGCCTGACACCCGGAAGCTGAAAGTCTCCACGGGCCTGAACAGCAGCTGACCATGGAAGCCCAGGGTGTTGACGCTGTTGTCGCGTCCACCGGTGGTTACGTTCTTCAGGGCGCCGTCGCGCGAGGTCGCCACGACCGACAGGCGCGCGGCGATCTTGTCCCCGTAAAGCGCGCCCGACACCGAGGCCTTGGCCTGGAAAGAGTTCAGTTCGCCGTAGCTGAGTTCGCCCTGGGCCTCGGGCGCGAAGCTGGGCGCGCGGGTGGACACATTGATCGCCCCGGCGGTGGTGTTCTTGCCGAACACCGTGCCCTGCGGCCCGCGCAGTACTTCCACCCGCTCCACGTCCACGAAGTCGAACGACGCCGTGGCCGGGCGGGCCTGATAGACCTGATCCACATAGAAGCCGACGCCCGGCTCCAGCCCGTCATTGGCCTGGGAGACGGCGAGCACGCTGCTGCCCAGGCCACGGATCGTAAACGCCGTGTTGCGGGGATTGGGCGAGGCATAGTTCAGGCTCGGCACGAGCTGCGTCAGCAGATTGGTGTTGTAGGTCGCCGTCGTAGTCAGCGACCTTTCACCGACCACCGAGATAGATTCAGGCACCGCCTGTACATCCTCCGGCCGGAGGCGGGCCGTGACGATGACCGGTTCGACCGCGATGGCGCTGGCGGCATCATCTGTCTCTGTTGCCGCGGAGGCGGGCCTTGGCGCTAGGACGCCCGCCAGCAGCGCGACGACCGAGACGGCTAAGGCGCCGCGCGCGTGGCGCCGAACGGTGTGATTCACGAAACGTCCCCGGGGTTCTGAAGCGCCCTAGGAACTCGTTATGCATGGAAACTGCATAACGAGTCAAATCGATCGCCGCCCCGTGCCGCGACCGCGCGCCGACGCCTAGTTGTCGGCCGCGACATCGCGTGAAGCCGAAGCCGCTCGCCGGCGCCGGCGAAGCGCGCCGCCGGCGACACCGAAACCGCAGATCAGCATCGCCCAGCCCGTGGGCTCGGGAACCGCGCTCACATTCGACGGCGCGGCGCCCAAACGAAGCGCCTGCGGCGCGCCGGTGGTGATGTTGTTGAACGCCGCCCAAAAGGCGGCGCCCGTGCCGCCTGTGGTCAGGGCCGGACCGAGGCCCCGGCCGAACACGCCGCTCTGCAGGATGGCGATATCGCCGTTCGCCGGCAGCGCGCCGCCATAGCTGGTGAAATAGGCGTTCGCGCGCGTGGTCTGGAACAGATAGTAGGTCTCACCCGCGGTCAGCGCCCAGTTCACGGTCAGGGTCTGGTGGGGATTGCCGGCGACGGTCACGACATAGTTCGCAACGGTGTAGGTTCCCGCGGCGGCGCTGTAGTCGATCAGTTCGATCGTGTCGGCCTTGCCGCGGTTCTGAAACACGAAGCTGGTCAGGGTCGCGCCCGTCAGGGCCTTGAACTCAAGACCGGTGAGATAGGTCGCGCCGATCGTCCCGAGGGTCGGTCCGGCGATGACGGCGGCGTGGGCCGTTCCGGCCAGCAGCGTTGTGGCGAAGAGTCCAGCGGCGACGGCGCGTGAGAATGGCATGGGGCGATCGTTCCTCAGGGTTGGCGGCCGTCGGGCCGCTTACCCTGACTGGGACGACCGCCACAGCCGCCCGCCTCAAAGATGACGCCTGCGTCAAATTGCGCAACGCGCAAACGCGGCGTCGCCCCCCGTTCCGGCGTCTGTCCGGCGACGGACGCAGGGCTCGGACTCAGGCCCACGTCACGATCGGCCGGCGGCGTGAAGGGCGATCGCCCGTCCGCACAGGATCGCCGCGCCGGTGGTCAGCGTGATGCTTTGGTCGGCGAGAATGTTGCCGGCGAAGGTGCTGCCCGTTCCCAGGGTCGCGGAGCTGCCGACCTCCCAATAGATGGCGCTTCCCGGGCCGCCGTTCAGCACCACGACGCTCGAGGCCTAGGCCGTCGTCAGGCCCGATCCGATCTGGAACACGAAGGGGGTGTTGGGGTTGCTCATGAAGTCGAGCGTGAGCGTTCCCGTGAGCTGCGCCGACGAAGAAAATGTGTAGACGCCCGGGGCGAGCACGCCGACCGTACCCAGATCATGGCCGGTGAGGTTCATCGACGAGGGAAGGGCCACCAGCGCATTGAACGCGGTCTGGGCGTCGGTTTCGTCGATCTGCGCCACCGCATCGGTCTGATGCACGGCGCCGTTGAGCGTGATCGACCCCAGGCCCGTGATCGATGGGCCGGGGTGGAGGCCGAGGCGGGGCTGCACAGCAGCGCGGCCAAACCGATGAGCGCCGTCGCGGCGGCGGATGTCCGAAGCATGATGATCGTCCCTCGTGTGATGCTCCCCATCATGACTGACAGCCTTGCCCCGTCATTGGCGGCGTCAGGCTGGCTTCAGCTTGGCCGATGACGGAACAAGGCCGTTTTAAAGCTAGAGTGTGACGATCTGGCGGCCTCGGAATCTACTCAACGTCATCAGCGACGCGGTTCATCGGCCGCCAATTGGGCGACTGGCGGAGGTCTCCGATCAACAAGCGGATCAAGCCTGGCTTTGACCGGCCCCGCCGGGACCACAACGCTCCTGAGTTGCCACACCCCCGGCCAGGCCCTAAGGCATCGTTGCGGCCCGCTCCACAGCAGCACCTGTCCGCTCACACCCGACAATTCCGCGGTTGAACCGTTATCCGCCCGGCCAGGGTCGCCGCCCGCCAAAATGTCATCGGAGCTCGTCATGGCCAGCGTCGAACAACTGCTTGAGACGCCCAATCTCGCGGCCGCTCTCGAAAGCGACCGCTTCAAACAATTCCTGGATCAGATACCGATCGCGGTCGCAGTCTCGGAGCTGCATCCCACCGAAACCGTCGTCTACGCCAATCTGGAATTCGAGCGCCTCTCCGGGCAGTTGAACGCCACGGTGCTTGGGGCCGACTGGCATAATCTTCCGGGTCAGGCGGACGCCACGCCGCCCCTCTCGCTGGGCGAGGCCATCGTTCACGGCCGTGACAACCTGGGATCTTTTACAATTCCGAACGGCGACGCGAGCCTGACCGTCGACGCCTGGTCCAATCTGATCGAGGACGATGACGGGACACCGGTCTTCAGGCTGGTGGCGTTGCTCGAGTCTCCGGGGCGCGACGGCGCCTCCCTCGACAAGCTCGCCGAGCAGGTTCGCGAGAAGGACACCCATCTGCTGGAACTGCAGCACCGGGTGAAGAACAACCTACAGATGATCACGGCGCTGATCCGCATCGAGGCCCGCGGCGTTGCCGACCGGCCCGCCGGCGACAGATTCGACCGTCTGGCGGGGCGGGTCGAGGCGCTCGGCCTACTCTACCACGCCCTGGGGGACTCGGCCGGCGACGGTGTCGTCGATCTTGGAATCTATCTGAGCGAGGTCGCGAGCGCGGTCATGCGGGCCCACGCCATGGAGGGCATTCACCTGAATCTTCAGGTGGACACTTGGATGGTCTCGCTCAATGTTGCCATGCCTGCCGGGCTCGTGGTCAACGAGCTGCTGACCAACGCCTTAAAGCACGCCTTCCAGGGCCGCGACGGCGGGGCGATCACCCTGCACAGCACCACCGACGCTACCGGTGGATGCCGGGTGCTGGTTGCCGACGACGGCGTCGGTCTGCCCGAAGGCTATTCCTGGCCCAAGCCTGGCAAGCTTTCGGCGCTGATCGTGCGCTCTCTCCTGCAGAACGCGAAGGCGCGGATGGACGTGACATCCGCCGCGGGCCAGGGGATGCGGGTCGAAATCGCCTTTCAGAACCCGTAGGTGGCGGCGCCGTTCCGGTCGCGCGCCAAGTCCGGCCCAATGACACCGGGCGGTCCCCGAATGGAGAGCCGCCGCAGCGGGCGAAAGCGCCCGTCCGTCCCGTTAGGGAACCGGCACGACCGGCGGCGCACCCTTGTCCTTGACGAAGAACACGATGAACCTGGCCGGCCGGGTCTTGCTGGCGTTGCTGCCCAGAACGTGGATATCGCTTGGCGCCTCGTAGAACGTCTGGCCGGCGTGCAGCGTCTGCCGCGGCCCGTCCTTCACCTGCATGATCACCGTTCCCGACAGGACATAGACGAACACATTGGCGTTGTGCCGGTGGACCGGACTGATCTCGCCCGGCGCCAGGGCCACCGTCAGCATGGATCCCTCCTTGCCGGCGATGTCGGGCAGATCGTGGGCATAGAGCGGCGTGATGGTCGCCGCGGGCGCGCCGCCGGCCAAGGCGAGCAGGGCGACGGCGAGGTAGAGTTTCTTCATCTGCGTTTCACTCGGTCAGGGAGAGAGCCGCCGACAATAGGCGAAGGGGGCGGACCGTCATAGGCGAGGCTTGGCCGGCGCGCGTCCGCTGAGTATCTTCGCCATCTTGCCTTGCTGGCGAATGGGCGAAATAGTCTCAACAATGCCCTGGCGCGTCCAATATCGCGACGGCGACCAACACCTGATCAGCCGGTATCCGACCCCGGAGCTCGCGATTGCTGGCGCATGCGGCCTCATCGACAGTGGCTTCCATGTTTTCGCCATCGGCACGGGCGAACTCTCCGACTCAATCGGGACCGCGGAAATCGCGAAAATCTACGACCTCTGGGACCGCGCGAGACCGGGCTGAAGTCGTTCACGGCGGCCCGCCGTCCGACATCAATCGTCGACGCCGCCGACGCCTTGATTCTGCAGGTTGGCGCCATTTACGGGCCTTAGAGCGCGATCGCTGGCTCCGTTGGCCGTATCTCCTTGCCACGCCCCGCCGAACACCTGCACGGTCCGGAAAGCATTTCAAACGGCCGGGAGCGGAGCATGACGGAAGCAGAAACCTCGTCGGTCATCGACCTTACAACAGCGATCGTCGCGTCGTACGTGACGAACAATCCAACCAGACCCGCGGATCTGCCCGACTTGATCCATGCCGTTCAGCGGGCCCTGGCCGGATTGGGCGAGCCCGAGCCCGTGCTAGACGAGCGAAAGCCGCCGGCCGTGTCGGTGCGAAGGTCCATCACGCCGGACTATCTCGTCTGCCTTGAAGACGGCCGTCATTTCAAGACGTTGAAGCGGCATTTGCGTACAAGTTATGGCCTGACCCCGGACGCCTACCGCGCCAGATGGGGCCTGCCTGCCGACTATCCCATGGTTGCGCCGAACTACGCTGACACCCGGTCTCGACTGGCGAGAGCGGCGGGTCTTGGCCAAGCCGGTCGGAGCGTTGCTACGACGCAGACGCAGTCAGTCAAACCCAGAGGCCGCCCGAGGAAGTCGCCGGCGTAGGTCGCGGACACCGGACGTCTCCGCGGCGCCCGTGATCACGTCCGCGCCGGCTCCAATCCGGCATATCTCGGTGCGTCGTCGGGACGGGCCCAGGCGGGCGCGCCTTCGGTAAAGGTGTGTGCGTCCACCGTCAGGCTCTCCGGCGGATGATCCAGGCTGCCGAGCCTGATCCGCAACACCTCCGGCCTGTCGTCGCGCCGGGAATAGAGGGGCGAACCGCAGAGCGAGCAGAAGGCCCTCTTCTTGCCGGGCGAGGATTCATATTCGCGGATGAGGTCGGCTCCCGCCGTCACCACGAAACCCTCCGCGCATGCTGGAACGACCGCCGCGGCGTAGCCCTGCGCCTTGCGGCAGGCGGCGCAATGGCAGACCGTCACGGCTCCGGCCGCCCCGCCGAGTTCGCCCTGGTATGTGTAGAGTACGCCGCCGCAGAGACAGCCGCCGGTGAATTTCGACATTTTTCCCTCTTTCACTCGGCCTGGACTGGTAAACCTGGACCTTAGCGGTCAAGCGACAACCGGTGGCAGGGTGGCCTGCGGCGTTGAAACCGCCGCGAAACGCGTCGCCTGACTTTAGGGATAAGTGATGATGGTCGCCATGATTGCCGGTGGATGCGCTAGGTCGACGTGATTGGCGGCAGCGGCGGAAAAATCAGTGACGTCTGTCGCCGCAACGCTGACCTTGAGGTGTTGGGGCCAGCTCAGCTACCGTCCCTGAATGAAAATCGACAGACGGACGTTGGCAGGCGGCATTGCCGCGGTTCTCTTCACGGCTTCGGCGGCGTTCGCGGCCGAGCGGATGCCGGGCATGTACGGTCTGATCGGGAAGATGACGGCTCAACCCGGACAACGCGCCGGGCTCGCGCAAATCCTGAACGACGGCGTCGCCGGGATGCCGGGCTGTCTCAGCTATGTCATCGCCAACGATCCGGCCAACCCGGACCTGCTTTGGATCACCGAAGTCTGGGCATCGAAGGCGGCGCACGACGCGTCGCTTTCGCTGCCGTCGGTCCGCGACGCCATCACCCGGGGCCGCCCGCTGATCGCCGCCATGGACACGGTGGCGGAAACCAGCCCGATTGGTGGTTCCGGCCTGGACAAGCGGTAGAGCACCTGGCGATCCCGCCAAAGCCCGCGTGCGGTTGCAGAGCCCGATCCGTTCAGACGATTCCGTCTGAACGGGTCGTAATCTAATAACTCACCGGGCAGGCGCTCGCGGCGTCGCGGCTGGTGATGCCGGTGATCGGCTCGCCAGTGACGAGATTTCGGCCACCTCGATTGACCGTCGGGCCGGCCAGGCTGCCGAAGTCCTGCACGCAGGAATAGGCCCCGGTCATGTCGACGTAGTTGTCGGTCACCGACGCCTGTGGATAGACGGCGGAGTAGGACACCCGCACCAGGACGGCGAGCGCCGTCTCGCGCCGCGCCACGGCGTCTCGAAATGGCCCGGTGGCGACATCGCCGGTCAGCAGATAGTCGCCATCCGGCAGATGCGCGACGACCAAGGCTTCCGCGCCGCCCGGCAGCCCGGACACCGTCGCCCCGACGGGAACCACCCCGACATAGCCTGGCGACAGGGTCATGGCTTGGTTCTCGACGCGGCCGTTGAGATGCGTCGCCAGGATATCCAGGGCGCCGCGGGCATAGTTAACAACCCAGATATTGTGATCGTTGATGAATCGACTGTCCGGGGGTGGCCTCGCCATGCCCGCGAGCGCGTCCGGCGGCGCCTGACGATACAGCCGCGTGGTCGTCGGGACGACCACCACATTATTCCTGAAGATCGCCCCGGCGTAGGGCGCGGGAAAGGTCGGGCAACCCAGTTCGCAGAGCTCGCCACGCTTGCCCTGCGGATCGGTGGTCGGGATCGCCGAGCCGATCAGGTCATTGTACTCAATGTCGATGGCCCCCGCGTAGTTGCCGGCCAAGGCACGCGGCGTGTTGTTGAGCACCACCGAATAGATCAGGACGAAGGGACCGGTCGCCGGTCCGCTGGCGCCGGCGGCAACCAGGGGCGCGTCATGAGCCGGGAAATCCACATCGATGAAATCGTTGACGAGGGCCAGCCCGGCCCGCTCATTCAGGATCCGGATCATGGCGGCCTGCGGACCGTCGCAGTTCGGCCCGTTCCTGAAGCGGCTGTGGCTGACGGTGATCATGCCGTCGAAGGCGCCACTGGCCACAAGGCGCGTGCAACCGTGCAGGCTGAAATCGATCCCGAACAGGGTCGGATGGCGGGCCTCGGCGCCGCAACGAATTTCGGCCCCGCGCCCGGGATCCGCCTTCGCCAGGTAGACGCAGCCTTTGGGCAGCAACGCCGTCGCCGGATCCTGCAGAAGTGTGTGGGGCGCGGGCCCGACCGAATAGTCGACACCCGGTGAATTCCACGGCCACGGATGTTCGCCGCCCGCCCACTGCTGACCGCTCTGGGCGGCGTAGTCGTAGAACGACGTGGCGTGAAAGTGGTCGGCGATGACAAAGCTGCCCTTCGAGGCCTTGCAGCCATCGCCCGCCCATCCGGCATAGGCGCAGCTTACCGATTGCGGGCTCGGCGCTTCCGCCTGGGCGGCATGGGCCGGGCCGGCGGCCAGGGCTAACCACATCGTCAAGCCGGCGGCCAAACAGGATGGCTGGCTCCAGGTCGTGGGTTTCGCGGCGCGGCTGTTCATTTTCCGAGCGGACACAGGTCGGCGTCCCCCCGCCGGCCAAAACCCTTGATGCCTGCGCCGGTGACGAGATTGTAGTTGAACATCGCCAGCTTGGCGTCGGCCGTGGCCCCGAAGTCCTTCACGCAGGAATAGGCGCCAGTCAGATCGAAGTAGTTCTCGTTGACAACCACCGACTGGAAACTCTGCTCATAGGCGACCCTGGTCAGGGCGGCCATTGTGCTCTGGAGCGTGACGGTTGCGCCTGTGAACCGGCCCGGCGGATGAACGCCCGCGATCGCGAATTCGTTGGCGCCAAGGGTGGCGAGAACGACAGCCGTGTCGCCCCCCGGAAGCCCGACGATGTCCGCGCCGAAGGGAATGACGCCGATCTTGCCGCTCGTGAGCGTCAGCCGGTTGCCGGCGATCTCGCCCTCCAGGTGGCGCGCGTAGGTGAGGGTTTCGCCGCCTGTATGGTTGAACACCATGATATTGTGGTCGCCCTGGAAGGACTCGCCCAGGGACATGGCCGGAAGGGGTTGGGCAGGTAGGGCGATGACACGGCCCGTGGTGGAGATGACGGTGACATTGTTGCGGAAGATGAACAGGGGATAGGGCCTTGGGTCGGCCGGGCAACCCCAGTCGCAATATTGTCCGGCAAGGCCCTTCGGGTCCGTCGTGACGATGTCCGAACCGATGGATACGCTATTCTCCACATCGTGCGGCCCGATCAGTTCGCCGCTGATCGGCAGTGGCCCGGTGTCCAGCGACACGCTGTAGACCATCACGAACGGACCCTGGCGATTGCCGCCGACCACGACCTCGGGGCCTGCGAAATGGGTGTAGTCGCCATTGAGCAGAACGCCGCGCAGGATCAGCCCCGCCGCCCCGTCCGCCAGCCGGATCATCCCCTCATTGCAATTGGCGCCGTTGGCCAGATGGCTGTTGACGATGGTCAGCGCACCGGTAACGCTGACCTCGACGATGACGGGAATGCAGCCCCGCAAACCGAGGTCGAGCCCCGCGAGGACCGGATCGTTGGCCGGCGCGCCGCAACGCACGATGCCGCCCTTGCCGGGCGGCGCGACAGCCTCATAGGCGCAACCGGCGGGGAGCGTGGCCTTGGCCGGGTCTTCAAGTTCGACGGTCTTGTCCGGTCCGACTCCATAGTCGATCCCGGGCGAGTTCCAGCGCCAGGGATGACCTCCGCCCGCCCAGTGCTGTCCACTTTGGGCGGCGTAGTCGTAGAAGCTCGCGGCGCCGGCATAGCTGGCGATCAGGAAGCCGCCGGTCGCCGACTTGCAGCCGTCTCCAGGCCATCCTTTGTAGGGGCAGGACGCCACACCTGGCGCGGCCCGTGCGTCTAGCGTTACGCCCTGAGCCGCGCCCGGGTGGGCGCCGAGACAGGTCAGGAGCACGGCCGCAACGGCAAGCAGCCGACTCGCGCCTTGGTCGCACGTGATCGGCGGTGTCCCTATCCAGGCGGCGTGGCAGTCGATTTGCGTGATGACCCGTGCCTTCCTCAATTGCAAACCTAAGTAAAACCCGCCAGCGGCGCAACCGGACAAAAAGGGCGAAGCCACGCGCCCAACGTTACTTGACATTTTGCAATTTTTCATTCAAATTGCATGGCTCGCCGCCCGTGCGCGGCTCCTCAGAACAGGTGAGCCTCATCATGCCCCCACTCGACAATCCCCGTTGGGAAGCCTTCTGTCAGGCCCGCGCTAAGGGCATGCGCCTCGACGACGCCTATGAACGCGCCGGATTCGTGCTCGCCAAGGGCCATTCCAGCCGACTCTCCAAACGACCCGAAGTTGCGGCGCGGATTTCCGATCTGCGCAGTTTGCTACATGCCGATTCCGACGTGCACCGCGGAACCCTGATCGCGGGGCTGCTGCGCATCGCCCGGGCCAGCGAGGCGTTGTCGACGCCGGCCGGCGCCCGCGAGGCACGCATGGCCCTGGTCGACGCCGCCAAGGTGCAGAAGGACCTCGACGCCCAACGCGCCCTGGACCAACGGGAAATCCTCAGCGAAAACAGCCCAGTAAACCCGCCCGTCGGCTGACGTCGCCTGCCAGAACCTGCCAAAACCTGCCAGGAACCTGCCCGCGACCTGCCAGCCGCCTGCCCCCCACCTGCCCCGCCCCTGCCCCGCCCCTGCCGGCCGCCTGCCCTAACCTGCCCAGAACCTGCCAGCGATGCGCGCCTCGGGCGGTGGCTTGAATTTCAGGACTCGTCCCATATATGGAACACACCATTCAGGTGCTACAGTCGGGGACGTTCAAGGTCTGGTTTGCCGGCCTGCGCGATCGTCTGGCTCGCAAACGGATACTGGTTCGCATTGGCCGGCTTGAGCGCGGTCTGTTTGGCGATGTCAAACTCGTCGGCGGCGGAGTCTCGGAACTGAGGATCGATCACGGTCCAGGCTACCGGCTCTACCTGGTCCGCCGCCGGGCGACTGTCGTGATTCTGCTCTGCGGCGGCGACAAGAGCAGCCAGACTCGGGACATCGAGACCGCGAGACGAATGATCGGAGACTTGCCGTGAGCAGAACGACGACCGAATTCACGCCCTGGGACGCCGCTGACGACCTCGCGACGGACGAGGATGTTGCCGATTATCTGGCGGCGGCATTCGAGACCGGCGATCTTTCCGATGTGACCCACGCCCTGGCGACCATCGCGCGGGCGAGGGGAATGACTGACACGGCGCGCGACGCCGGGCTGGCGCGGGGTTCGCTCTACAAGGCTGTCGGCGAGGGAGCCAATCCGACACTGGGGACTTTGCTCGCGCTGCTGAACGCACTCAATGTGACACTGACGATCAAGCCCAAGCTCGCGGCCTGAGGCGCCGACCCGCTTCCCCTTCCCGCCCCATTGGGCGAAGGTGGCGGAACACATGACGAACGCGATTCGCATTCTGGGGCTCGATCCGGGGCTGCGCCGCACCGGCTGGGGCGTGGTGGCGGTCGACGGCGCGCGCCTCATCCACATCGCCCACGGTGTCATCGCCCCGCCCGACACCCAGCCCCTGGCCCAGCGCCTGCTGTTCCTGTTCGACGCGGTCACCGACATCATCGCCCTCCACGGGCCCCACGAGGCGGCGGTGGAGGAGACCTTTATGAACACCAACCCCGCCTCGACCCTCAAACTCGGTCACGCGCGCGCCGCGGTGATGATCGCCCCGGCCAAGGCGGGCCTCAGCGTCGCCGAATACGCCGCCAAGGTGGTCAAGAAGGCCGTGGTCGGCACAGGCGGCGCCGACAAGGATCAGGTCGCCTTCATGATCGCCCGCATCCTGCCGACCGCCGGCGGCCCCACCGCCGACGCCGCCGACGCCCTGGCCGTGGCCATCGCCCACGCTCATGCGCGCACCGCGCGAAAGCGCCTGGAGCGCGCCGCGTGATCGGCCGCCTGCGCGGGCTGGTCGCCGAGGTGGCCGAGGAGGATGTGCTCATCGACGTGGGCGGGGTGGGCTATGTCGTCCGCTGCGGCGCGCGCACGCTTGGCCGCCTGCCTGCGCCCGGCGATGAGGCCTTGTTGCATGTGGAGACCCAGTGGTCGGAGGCCCAGGGCCCGCGCCTCTATGGCTTCCTCACCCGCGAGGAGCGCCGCGCCTTCGTCATGCTCCAGGCCATCCAGGGCGTCGGCCCCAAGGCGGCCCTGGGCGTGCTCGACGTGCTCTCGCCGCCGGAACTGGCCGCCGCCGTCGCCCGCGAGGACAAGGCGGCCGTCGCCCGCGCCAATGGCGTCGGTCCAAAGCTCGCCCTGCGCATCATCGTCGAACTGAAGGACAAGCCGATCGCGGATGGCCTGGTCGCCGGCGGGCTCGCGACGACGGGCGCCGCGCCCGCCCCGCCGCCCGTCTCCGCGGCCGGCGACGCCGTCGCCGCTCTCATGGGTCTGGGCGTGGCCGAAGTTGCCGCCCGCCGCGTCGTGGATCAGGCCGTGATCCGCCTGGGCGAGGACGCCGGCGAAGGCGCCCTCATCAAGGCCGCCCTGCAGGAGCTTGGCCGGTGACTCGCCTGGTCTCGCCCGAAGCCGCGCCCATGGAGGCGCCCGACAAGGCCCTGCGGCCCCAGACCCTGGCCGAGTTCGTCGGTCAGGAGCAGTCCAAGGCCAATCTTCGCGTGTTCATCGACGCCGCTCGCGGCCGGGGCGAGGCTCTCGATCACGTCCTGCTGTTCGGGCCCCCGGGCCTGGGCAAGACCACCCTGGCCCAGATCGTCGCCCGCGAACTGGGGGTGAACTTCCGCGCCACCTCCGGCCCGGTCCTGGCCAAGGCCGGCGACCTCGCCGCCATCCTCACCAATCTCGAACCCAACGACGTGCTGTTCATCGACGAGATCCACCGCCTGGCCGCCAATGTGGAGGAGATCCTCTATCCGGCCATGGAGGACCACGCCCTGGACCTGATGATCGGCGAGGGCCCCTCGGCCCGCTCGATCCGCATCGACCTGGCCCCCTTCACCCTGGTGGCCGCCACCACCCGCGCCGGCCTGCTGGCTACACCGCTACGCGACCGCTTCGGCATCCCCATCCGGCTGGAGTTCTACACGCCGGACGAGCTTCAGAGAGTGCTCACGCAGGCCGGCCGCAAGATGGGGCTGAACCTCGCCGCCGACGGCGCCGCCGAGATCGCCCACCGCGCCCGGGGCACGCCCCGCGTCGCCGGGCGCCTGCTGCGCCGGGTGCGCGACTTCGCCGCCGCAGAGGACGCAGTCGTCATCGACCGGCTCTGCGCCGCGCGGGGCCTGGCCCGGCTGGAGGTGGACGCCGCCGGCCTAGATTCCCTCGATCGCCGCTACCTGCGCGCCCTGATCGACAACTATGGCGGCGGCCCGGCCGGGGTGGAGACCCTGGCCTACGCCATCGCCGAAGCCCGGGATTCCGTCGAGGACGTGATCGAGCCTTTCCTTATGCAGCAGGGCTTCATCCAGCGCACGCCGCGCGGCCGCCTGGCCTGCGCCAAGGCCTGGAGCCATCTGGGCCTGACGCCGCCCGCCGCCCCGCCGGGCCTGGGCGGTCAGCCGACACTCTTCGACGAGGACGAGGTTTAGGCCCGTGAGTACGCCGACCTGGAGCCGCCGCCCCTTCATCGGGTCCCTGCCCAAAGGGTTCCGCTCAAGCCTGCCCGCGGCGGAGGCCCTGGTCGGGCTAGGGACCTTGCTGGCGTCGCCGGACATCGAGGGATCGACCGAGGGCGACACAGCCTGGCTGCGACCGAAGGGCGGACTGCAACCGCCCGCGGTGACCCTGAAGCTCAAGGTCGTCGACGCCTCCGACGGCGCGAAGATCGAATGTCGGTTCGACGCCAGCAAATGGGACGCGATCGATCTGTGGATCTACGCCCTGGTGGCCGCGGTCGGTTTCGAGGTCGCGGCGGCGTGGTTCAGCGGTCGCCTCGCCATGCTGGGTAAGGATATGTTGAGCTCGGTGACGCCCCTCGCCATCGCGGGCCTGGCGACGCTCTCGACCGGCCACTATGCCTTCCGCCGCTGGCGCCAGTCGGTTCGCAACCGCCTGTTCGACCGCGCCGTGATTGCGCTCGGGGTCCCCATCTCATGAGCGACGCCCCGTCCGCAGGCCGCTTCGTGGGCCGCGAACACCGACTGGCCGTACGGGTCTACTACGAGGACACCGACTTCACCGGCGTGGTCTACCACGCCAACTATGTCCGCTATTTCGAGCGTGGCCGTTCCGACTTTCTGCGCCTCGCGGGGATAAGCCATAGCGACCTGCTGGAGCGCGAGGATCCGGGCGCTTTCGTGATCACCAAGCTCGCCATCGACTTCCGCAAGCCCGCCCGTATCGACGACGCCCTCGTGGTGGTCACCACCTACGACACGATCAAAGGCCCCCGAATGTGGATCAGCCAGACCATCCGGCGCGGCGAGGATGTGATCGCCACGGCCCAGGTCGAGGCCGCCTGCATTCGCCCGGACGGCCGCCCGCGCCGCCCGCCGCCGGAGCTTTTGCAATCCCTTAACCCGCTGTTGATACCGGCGGCGGAGTCTTAGACCCCGTCGTTCCGACGCCAAGGGATCGCCATGGAAGCCGCCGCCACGATCACCCCCGAGAGCTTCTCGCCAATCCACCTGTTCCTGCACGCCGACTGGGTGGTGAAGGGGGTGCTGGTGGGCCTGATCTTCGCCTCCCTGTGGTCCTGGGCCGTGATCATCGACAAGGCCATCCGCATCACGGCCCTCAACCGCGAGGCCGATCGCTTCGAGGATCAGGTGGGGTCGGGCCGCCCGCTCGAGGAGGTCGCCGCGGCGGCCGGCGAATCGCCCCGCCACGCCCTGCCCCGCATGTTGCAGGCCGCCCTGCGCGAATGGCGCGGCGCGCGCGACAAGGGCCTTCTCGCCGAGGGCCGCGAGGACGCCCAGGCGGCCTTCCTGGTCCAGCGCATCGACCGGGTGCTCGACTCTGCGGTGGCCCGGGAAAGTCAGCGCGTCGAGGAGGGGCTGGGGAGCCTCGCCATCGTCGCCACCGCATCGCCCTTCATAGGCCTGTTCGGCACCGTCTGGGGGATCATGACCGCCTTCCAGGCCATCGCCATCCAGAAGAACACCAACCTCTCGGTGGTCGCCCCCTCGATCGCCCAGGCCCTGTTCGCCACGGCCGTGGGCCTCGCCGCGGCCATTCCCGCCTATATCGCCTACAACAAGTTCTCCACCGACGCGGGCAAGTACGCCGCCCGGCTCGAAGGCTTTGCAGACGATCTGGTGACGGCGATCCAGCGCCGTCTGGCCGAGCGGAAATAGAGCCGTGGCGCTGGGAGCCCACGACGCCTTCGCCGCCGGCCGCCGCCGGGGTCGCGCCCGCCGCGGCCGGCGCGCCGCCCTGTCGGAAATCAATGTCACGCCCCTGGTGGACGTGATGCTGGTGCTGCTGATCATCTTCATGGTCTCCGCGCCGCTGCTCACCGTGGGCGTGCCGCTGGAGCTGCCCAAGACCGAGGCCTCGGCGGTGCAGGATCAGCAGCAGCCGATCACCGTTTCGGTGCGGGCCGATGGGCGCATCTTCATCAATGAGACCGAGACGCCCTTCGCCGGCCTCTCGCCGACCCTTCGCCAGATGGCCGGCGAGGCCTACGCCAAGCCCATCTACGTCCGCGCCGACGGCCGGGCGTCCTACGCCATGGTCGCCCAGGTCATGGCCAGCCTCTCGCAGTCGGGTTTTTCATCCATCGACCTGATCACCGACACTGGCGGCCCTTCCTCCGGCGCGGCCGCGGACGCCAGGGCGCCCGGCGCGGGAGGCCCGGCGTCGCGCCGATGACCGCTCAGGCCCGGCGGCAAGGCGACTCCCTGGCCCCGGCCTTCCTGGCCGCGGTCGCCTTGCACCTGGGGGTCTTCGCCCTGGCGGTCTTCCTCCGCCCGGCGGCGATCGCGCCCATGGGAACCGCCGTGCCGATCACCATCGTCACGCGCGGACCCACCACCGACTCCCGCGCCGCCGAGGCCGCGCCGGTGGCCCAGGCCGCCCAGACGGAGGCGCCGGTCCCTCAGGCCAAGGCTCCGGCCCCGCCGCCAACGCCCGCCCCGGCCCCGGCTCCGCCAAAGCCGGCGCCCGTCAAGGCTGTGAAGCCGGCCCCGGCTCCCGTCCCCACGCCCGCGCCCCAACCTCCGAATCCCCAGGTCAAACCCACCCCGGCGCCGCCGCGCCAGAGCCTCAACCTCGACGCCCTGGCCGCCAACATCGCCCGCACGACCAAGCCCTCGCCGCCTCGCCCGGCCTCGGGCGCCCGAGGCCCGACCCGCGCCGAGACCGCCACCGAGGCCCGCGTCGACGCCGGCACGGGCGTGTCTCAGAGCGACATCGCCGGCCTGTCGCAACTTCTGGAGCGGCTGTGGAACCCCAACTGCAACGCCACCGGGGGCGAGGGCGTTGTCATCCCGGTGAAGTTCACGGTGAGCTACGATGGCCGTGTCACCGGCCGCATCACCGAAGGCGGTCGCGAAACCTCGTCCAACCCCGTCATCGCCACGGCGGCGCGGCGGGCCATCGACGCCATCCACCAGGCCGAGCCCTATGGCGCGGTCTACCGCGGCCAGACGTTCACGGTAAACTTCGACGCCAAGACGGCGTGCGCGAATCGCTAGGACAGCCCTGATGCGTTCATGGATCAAAGCTCTCGCCATCGGCCTTGCCCTGATGGGCGGCGCCGTCGCGGGCCCGGCCGCCGCCGAGATCGTCATCAACGTCGACCAGGGCGCGACCCAGCCCCTGCCCATCGCCGTGCCGGTCTTCAAAGGGCCTGCCGCGGCCGCGACCCAGATCCAGCAGGTGATCGCCGCCGACCTTGCCCGCTCGGGCCTGTTCCGCCCCCTCGATCAGGCGACATTTCCGGCGGCGACGCTGGACGTGAACGCACCGCCTGTGTTCGATAGCTGGAAGGCGATCAGCGCGCAGGGCCTGCTGACCGGTCAGGTGACCATCGACAACGACGGCCACATGCGCGTCGATTTCAGGCTGTGGGACGTCTATGCGGGCGACCAGCTGCTGGGCCTGCAGTTCTCCTCCAACCCCGACAACTGGCGCCGCGTGGCCCACAAGATCGCCGACGCGGTCTATGAGAAGCTCACCGGCGAGCAGGGCTATTTCGACACCAAGGTCGTCTTCGCCGCCGAGAGCGGGACGCGCGGCAAGATGGTCCGCCGCCTGCAGGTCATGGACCAAGACGGCGCCAACCCCGTCTATCTCACCGACGGCTCCTATCAGGTGTTCTTCCCGCACTTCTCGGGCAGCACCCAGGAGGTCACCTACATGGCCCTGCGGCCCACGGGCTCGACAGTGTATCTGCTCAACACCGCCACACGCCGGCAGGAGGCCCTCGGCCACTTCCCAGGCATGGTCTTCGCCCCGCGGTTTTCGCCCGATGGCGGCAAGGTCGTCTTCTCGGCCGAGAAGGACGGCAACACCGACGTCTATGTGATGAACCTGGCCAGCCGCCAGGCGACCCGTCTGACCACCGATCCGGGAATCGACACCTCGCCGGGATTCTCGCCGGACGGGGCGCAGATCGCGTTCAACTCCGACCGCGGCGGCTCGCCTCAGGTCTACGTGATGAACGCCGATGGCGCGAACGTCCACCGCATCTCCTTCGGGTCGGGGCGGTATACGACGCCGGTCTGGAGTCCGAACGGCAAGTGGATCGCCTTCACCAAACAGGAAGGCTCGGAATTCCACATCGGGATCATGAAGCCCGACGGTTCGGGCGAGAAACTGCTGACCACCAGCTATCTCGACGAAGGACCCACCTGGGCGCCCAACAGCCGGGTGCTGATGTTCGCCCGCGACACCGGCTACGGCTCGCACCTGTGGACGGTGGATATCTCTGGCCGTCTGCTGGCCCCGGCCGCCTACAATCTCGGGGCCTCGGACCCGTCCTGGTCCGCCCTGCTGCCCTGAGCCCCCCGCCTGATCGACGCGCCTGACCAATCCTTAAGTTGTCCGGCGACCGGTTTTGACGCCTTCTCTCCAAGGGGAATGGAGGGACAGGGGATGCAGATGATCCGCAAGGTCGTGGCGGCCGGCATGGCGGCCCTTGTGGTGCTGACCGGCGCTCCGGCGACCGCCCAGACGCCGCCCCCCGCCCAGCCCCCCATCCAGGCCCCCGTGCAGGCCGCCTTACAGCCGCTTGATCGCGCCAGGGTCGAGGCCTTCGTCGACGGCGCGGTGAGCCAGGCCATTCTTCGCGATCACATCGCCGGGGTGTCGGTGGCCGTTGTGGACCGCTCGGGCGTGGTGCTCGCCAAGGCCTATGGTCAGGCCGGCGCCAATCCCACCCGTCCGGCCGGGCCGGACACCCTTTTTCGGGTCGGCTCAATCTCCAAGACGCCGGTCTGGATCGCCGTCATGCAACTGGTCGAGCAGGGCATGATTTCCCTGGACGATCCGATCAACGATCACTTGCCGCCGGACCTGAAAATCCCAGACGAGGGCTTCCGCGAGCCGATCCGCATTCGCCACCTGATGACCCATTCGGCGGGCTTCGAGGACTCGGTGCTCGGCGGCTTCTTCGTCCGCGACGCCGCCCACCTGACCAATCTCGAAACCTATCTCAGGACCCACCGCGTCCACCGCGTGCGCGAGCCGGGAACCCTGGCGGTCTATTCCAACTACGGCGCGGCCCTGGCCGGAGCGATGGTCGCCCATGTTACCGGCCAGCGCTGGGAGGACTACGTCGAACGGCACGTCCTGCGGCCGCTGGGCATGGCCGAGGCCACTTATCGCGAACCCTATTCGGTGGCGCAGGCCAATGCGGCCAATCTGGCCGCGCCGATCCCAGCGGCCGCTCTGGCAAGACTTTCCTCCGGCTTCGACGTCAAGGCCGGAGCCCTGGAGCCGCAGGCCTTCGAATATATCGGCAACGTGGCGCCGGCGGGCGGCCTCTCGGCCAGCGCCCGGGACATGGCCGCCTATCTGCAAGCCCTGCTCGATCCGGCGCGGCTGCAGGCGGCGGGCGTCCTCAAGGCCACGAGCTTCGCGACCTTGCGCGAGCCGCTGTTCGCCAACACACCCGAGATGGGCTCCTGGCGCCATGGCTTCATGGACTTCTCCGTGATCCGCGGCCGGCCGGCCTTCGGCCACGGCGGGGACCTGATCTACCAGCACGCCACCCTTGAGATCTATCCCGACGCCGGGATCGGCATCTTCGTCGCGGTGAACACACCCACCGGCATCCCGCTGCGCGATCACCTGCCGCAGGCCCTGCTGGCCGCCTTCGCCGGCCCGGCGAGTCCCCCTCCGCCCCGCGCGGCGGACGCCAAGGCCGAAGCCGCCAAGGTGGCGGGCGCCTACCGCAGCCTGCGGCGCCCCGCGTTCCGCACGGAACGGGCGGTGCTGAGCCTGATCGGGGCCGGCGAGGTCAAGGCCATGCCCAACGGCGACATTATCGTGCCGCGCGGCGACCATACCGCGCGCTTCTATCCCATCGGTCACGGCGTCTTCGCCGATGTGGCGAGTCCGGCCCGCATCGCCTTCCACGAGGTCGGCGGGCGGATGCTGCAGTTCGACCCTTACAGCGCCGGTCCGGCCGAGCGGATCGGCTTCTTCCAGGGCGCAATCTGGCTGTCGGCCTTGGCCGTCCTGGCCCTGTTCACAGCGATCTGGGGCATGGTCATGGGCGTCAGGCGCCTGTTCCGCCGCCGCGAGCCCGGGCGGGCGGCGGCCCTGGCGCTCGACGGCCTGTGCGCCGCATGGCTGATCGCCTTCGGGTTCGTCGGCGCCGGCATGGCGGCCCTGGGCGACCAGAACAGCGCCGTCTTCGCCTATCCCGGGACCCTGCTGCCGGTCGGGCTCTGGGCCCTGCTTGCCGCCGCCCTGGCCACGCCCCTGGCGGCCCTGGCCGCGATCTTTCCGCTCAGACCGCATGACTGGAGCGCCTGGCGCTGGTCACGCCAGGGCGCCGCCTTCGTCGTGTTCGCAACCTTCGCGGTGACCCTGCAGGTCTGGGGCCTGCTCGGCTATTCCGGCTGGTAAGCCCGCCCCTCAGTTCGGCTTGAGCAGCAGCTTGCAGCTGTCCGCGCCGCTGCGCAGGCCCTCGAAGGCGAGGGGGAAGCGGTCGAAGTCGGCCACCTCGGTGATCAGCGGCATGGGATCGAAGCGGGCCTGGGCCAGGGCGTCGATCACGTACTGGAAGTCGCCGCGGTCATGGCCGAGCACGAAGGTAAGGGTCAGTTCCTTGGCCAGGGCCACCATGGGATGCAGCCGGTCCTGTTCCATGCAGGCGCCCACCACGATCACCCGGCCGAACAGCGGCGCGACGCGCACCGATTCCTCGATCATCCCCGGCACGCCGACGCACTCGAACACCACCTGCGGCGGCCCATTGGCGAGATCCGCGAAAGTGGTGGCCACGTCGGCGGCGCGGGGATCGAGGGTCGCCGTGGCGCCCATGACTTCCGCCCGGCGGCGGGCCGGGGCCTTGGGATCGGAGACGATGACGCAGGACGCGCCGGCCAGCCGGGCGAACAGGGCGACCGCCTGGCCCACCGGGCCTGCGCCGATGACCAGGACCTTCTGTCCCAGAATCTGTCCGGCCTTGCGTACGGCGTGATAGCCCACGGCGAGGGGTTCGGTGAGGGCGCCGGACATCAGCGGCACGGCCTCGGGCAGGCGCATGGCCTGACCGGCCCCCACCGCCACATACTGGGCGTTGCCGCCTGGCTGGGAGATGCCGAGATAGGCGACGCTTGGGCAGATGATATCGAGACCGTCCTTGCACAGGGCCCCGCAGGCCGGGCACGGCCGGTAGGGCATCACCGTCACCCGTTCGCCGGTGCGCCAGCCGCCGATGGCGTCGCGGCCGACCTCGACCACCTCGCCTGAGAATTCATGGCCGAGAATCGCGCCGGCGCTGAGCGAGGAGGCGATGCCGGGCTGGGTCAGATGCAGGTCGGTGCCGCAGACGCCGCTATAGGCGACCTTGATCAGCAGGTCACCGGGCGCCGGCGTCGGATCCGCGGCCTCCGCCGCCGTCATCAAAGATCCCGCCGCCTGAAACAGACTGGCCCTCATCACGCGCTCCCCGCAAAACAGTCATTGTTGTTGGTTTCCAACCCTGCCCTCGGCCGCTAGCCTTCGTCAACGGCGGGCCGGCGAACACGGCCGCCACGGGAGAACGCGATGAACGGCAAGAGACCCCTGATCTCCCTGGCGGCCGGGGTGATGGTCGAGTTCTCCCCGGCCCAGACCGTGGCCGCCGCCGCCGCGGCCGGCTGGCCGGCGGCGGGCATCTGGGTGGATCTCGAAACCTGGACTCCGGCCGTGGCGCGCGAGGTGAAGACCCGTCTGGACGACGCCGGCCTGAAAGCGCTGGACGCCGAGGTGATCTGGATCCGCCCCGGCCCGCCGGACGACGACGGCCTGCGGGTCATTGACGCCGCCGTGGCCGTGGGCGCGCCAAATGTGCTGGTGGTCAGCGTCGCCCCCGATCCGCGCGACACCGCCGACAAGCTGGGCCGGCTCTCGGACTACGCCCGAACCGTGGGCGTGCGCGTCTCCCTGGAGTTCGGCGCCTTCACGACCGTCAAGTCCCTGGCCGACGCCCTTGAGGTGCTCGAGCTTTGCGGGCGGCCCGAGCCCGGCCTGCTGGTCGATCCCCTCCACTTCGCCCGCACCTACGGCAAGCCGGCGGACCTCGCGCGCGTCGCCCCCTCGCGCTTCGCCTACGCCCAGTTCTGCGACGCGGCCGCGTCGGGGCCCAAGCCCGAGGATGTTCAGGCAATCATCGCGGAGGCCCTGGACGGACGGCTTATGCCCGGAGAAGGCGCCCTGCCCCTGACCGAACTGGTGGGCCTCCTGCCCGCCGGCCTGCCCCTGAGCGTCGAACTGCGGTCGAAGGCGCTGCGGGACGGCTATCCGGATCCGGCCGAGCGGGCCCGGGCGCTGCTGGCCTCCACCAACGCCTGGCTGGACCGCGCCTTCAAAACACCATCCTGATGCGGCAACGCTGACCTCTTCGATGACGCGAAGGCGGGGCTTCGGGTGAACAGCAGCGCGATGCGGCGAACGTGACGGGACTGCTCGCAGGCGGGCCGCTCGCCCTGCTCGCTGGCCTCTTCGGACTGATGAGTTTCGTCGGACTGGCCTATGTCATCGCCGCGACGACCCTCTCCGTCCGATTCCTGGCCCGTCGCCAAGCCGCGCCCGGCCACTATCCACCCATGACTCTGATCAAGCCGCTGCACGGCGCCTATCCGGCCATGGGCGAGGTGCTGGAGGGGTTCTGCGATCAGGACTACCCGGCCAAGGTGCAGATCGTGTTCGGCGTCAGCGATGGCGACGATCCGGCCGTGGCCGTCGTTGAGGCCCTGTGCGCCAGGCGCCCCGAAGCTGACATCGTCCTGGTCGTGGATGGAACGCAGCACGGGAGCAATCGGAAGGTCTCGAACCTCATCAATATCGCCGCCCGGGCCCGCCACGGGGTTCTGGTGCTCAGCGACGCCGACATCGCCGTGGCGCCGGACTATCTGCGGCGCGTCGCCGCCGGCCTGGCCCCGTACGGCGTGGGGGCGGTGAGCTGCCTCTATGTCGGCCAGGACGACGGCTCGCTCTGGTCGCGCCTGGGCGCCATGGCCCTGACCTACGGCTTCCTGCCCAACGCCGTCCTGGGCAAGACCCTGGGCCTGGCCGATCCCTGTTTCGGCTCGACCATCGCGCTCTCCGCCTCGACGCTGGCCGAGATCGGCGGTTTTCAAGCCTTCGCCGACCATCTGGCCGACGACTATGAGATCGGCCGGGCGGTGCGGGCCCGGGGCCTCGCCGTGGCCATCCCGCCGATGGTGGTCTCCCACCTCTGCCTCGAGGCCGGCGGCGGCGCCCTGGTCGACCACGAACTTCGCTGGGGCCGCACGGTCCGACAGATCGATCCCGGCGGCTATGCGGGCAGCGTGATCACCTATCCCCTACCCCTGGCGCTGATCGCAGCGACCCTTGCCGGGTTCTCCATTCCGGCGATCGCCCTGTTTTTGACCGCGCTTGGGGTGCGTATTGGCTGCAAATTCGCTATGGACAGGGCGACGGGCGCAAGATCCGGGGTCTGGTGGATGATTCCCGCGAGGGACATCCTATCTTTTGGTGTCTTCATCGCCAGCTTCGCGGTCAACACCGTGGGCTGGCAGGGCCGGCGTTTTCGCGTGGGACGGGACGGCGTTCTCTCACATTCCTGAGGTTTGATTCATGCTTCGCACTCTGTTTCTCCAGGCCCCCAGCTTCGACGGTTTCGATGGCGGCGCCGGCTCGCGCTATCAGGCCAAGCGCGAGATCAAGTCGTTCTGGTACCCCACCTGGCTGGCCCAGCCCGCGGCCCTCGTCGAAGGCAGCCGCCTGATCGACGCCCCGCCCCACAAACAGTCCCTGGCCGACATCCTGCCGCTGGCCAAGGACTACGACCTGATCGTCATGCACACCTCGGTGCCGTCCTTCGCCTCCGACGTGAAATGCGCCGAAGCCTTCAAGGCGGAGAATCCGAAGCTGAAGATCGGCCTGATCGGGGCCAAGGTGGCGGTGGACGCCGACGGCAGCATGAAGGCCGCGCCCTGTATCGACTTCGTCGCCCGCAACGAATTCGATTTCACCATCAAGGATGTGGCCGACGAGAAGCCCTGGGCCGACATCCTGGGCCTGTCCTATCGCAATGCCGAGGGCGTGATCGTCCACAATGGCGACCGGCCGATCCTCGAGAACATGGACTCCTTGCCCTTCGTCTCGCCGATCTATCAGCGCGACCTGAAGATCGAGAACTACTTCATCGGCTATCTGAAGCATCCCTACATCTCGATCTACACCGGTCGCGGCTGCAAATCGCGCTGCACCTTCTGCCTGTGGCCCCAGACCGTGGGCGGCCACCGCTACCGCACCCGCAGCGTTGAACATGTGATCGAGGAGATCGCCTGGGCGAAGAAGGCCTTCCCGCAGGTGAAGGAATTCTTCTTCGACGACGACACCTTCACCGACGACCTGCCCCGCGCCGAGGCCATCGCCAAGGAACTGGGCAAGCTGGGCATTACCTGGTCCTGCAACGCCAAGGCCAATGTCCCCTATGAGAGCCTCAAGAAGCTGAAGGCCGGCGGCCTGCGCCTGCTCCTGGTGGGCTATGAGAGCGGCAATCAGCAGATCCTGCACAACATCAAGAAGGGTATGCGCATCGAAGTCGCCGAGCAGTTCACCAAGGACTGCCACGAGCTGGGGATCGTCATCCACGGCACCTTCATCGCCGGCCTGCCGGGCGAGACCCGCGAGACCCTGAAGGAAACCGCCGCCTGGGCCGCCAAGATCAACCCGCACACCATCCAGGTTTCGCTGGCCGCTCCCTATCCGGGCACCTTCCTCTACAAACAGGCGGTGGAGAACGGCTGGCTGGACGCCGATCACGCCGAACTGGTGGATGAACACGGGGTGCAGATCGCGCCGCTGCACTACCCCCACCTCAGCCACGAAGAGATCTTCGCCAGCGTGGAGACCTTCTACAAGAGCTTCTATTTCCGCCCGCGGAAGATCGGCGCCATCGTCAACGAGATGGTCCGCAGCCCGGACATGATGAAGCGGCGCCTGCGTGAGGGGGTCGAATTCTTCGAGTTCCTCAAGGAACGCCGTTCCATCGCGGCCTGACGCGCCCTTGCCGGCGGATCCCGACGAGCTTCTGGCCAAGGCTGAACGCGCCCGTCGGGACGGCAATGCCCTCGCCACCTTCGACCTCGCCCGGGGCGCCATAGCCGCCGGGCGAACCGAGGCGCGGTTCCGCTACCTTCAGGTCCTGGCCTCGGCCCAGATGGGCGACACCCACCGGGCCCAGAGCCTCTATGAACTGCACGGGCTCGGCGAACTGACGTCCGACGAGGACAGCCTCGCCCTGCGCGGGCGCCTGTTCAAGGATCTCGCGCTCAACTCCGCCGCGCCCGAGGACCGCCGCCGGCATTTCGAAGAGGCCAGCGAGGCCTATCTCCGCGCCTATCGGGTGCGCCACGGCTATTTCCCGGCCATCAACGCCGCCACCACCGCCTGGGCGGCCGGCCACCGGGCGGAGGCCGAGGAATTCGCGCGGGTCATCCTCGCCCATCCTGAGCTGTCGCCGCCGCGGGACTGGTATGCCGCGGCGACGCAGGCCGAAGCCCTGGTTCTGCTGGGCTGGGGCGACGAAGCTCTGGCTGCGATCGAAACGGCCATGGCCGCCGGCGCGGTTGGTCTGGGCGATCGGGCCTCGGCCTGCCGGCAACTGGCCTGGCTCGCCCCGACCACGAGCCTCACCGCCGACCAGCAGCGGCGCCTCCTTGCGGCGCTGCGCCCGCCGCCGGTGATCACCTACACCGGCCACATGTTCCGGCCCGATCCGGCCGTCGAGGCGGAACTGACCGCCCGCATCGCCGCCGAGATCGACTCCCTGGGCTCGACCATCGCCTATGGGGCCCTGGCCAGCGGCGCGGACATTCTGTTCGCCGAGGAAATCCTGCGAAGGGGTGGCGAACTTCATGTGGTGTTGCCGTTCGGGGACGAGGACTTCATCCGCGCCTCTGTGGCGCCTGGGGGGCGGGAGTGGATCCCGCGCTTCCACAACTGCTTCGCGCGCGCCTCGGGCGTCACCCTGGCGACGCGCATGGAATACGTCGGCTACGACTCGCAGTTCGCCTACGGTTCGCAGCTGGCCCGGGGCCTGTCGCTGCTCCGGGCGGGTCAAATGGCCACCGAGTCGGTGCAGCTGGCGGTCTGGGACGGCCTGCCGGCCCGGGGCGGGGCGGGCGCGGGCCATGACGTGGGCGACTGGAAGAGTCTCGGCTTCGAGACCCGGATCATCGACCCCGGCGACATGGACCGCAGCATGGAATGGTCCGACGACATCGCCCCGGACCTGGGCGTGGGGCGGACGACCCGGGCGATCATCTTCACCGACTACAAAGGCTATTCACGCCTGCCGGAGTCGGCCATCCCAACCTTCAATCGCGAGGTCATGGGGCGGATCGCCGCGGTTCTCGGCCGCTACGGCCCGGCCATCCTCAGCCGCAACACCTGGGGCGACGCCTTCCACGGAATCATCGAGGACGTGGCCTCGGCCGCCGCCATCACCCTGGACATCATCGACGCCCTCAAGGGCGTGCATGTTGCGGGCCTTGGCGCCGCAGGCGCCGAGGGCATGCGCATCGGGCTCCATTTCGGCCCGGTCTATGAGGAAACCGACCTGGTGACGGGCCGTCCCAATTTCTACGGCTCCGAGGTCACCCTGGCGGCGCGGATCGAGCCGGCCGCCATTCCGGGCGAGGTCTACACGACCCAGGCCTTCGCCGCGATCCTGGCGGCCACCGCTCCCGACCGCTTCGCCACGCGCTATCTGGGCAAGGTGGAACTGGCCAAGGGCTACGGCGTCCTGCCCATCTATCAGCTTGAACGGCGCCTCGCCGACTGATCAACAGGCCGCGCCGCGTGGCCTGACGCGCGCGGCCTAGCCTGGAGGATCCGTTCAATGGACGCCGTGACCTACGCCCTCGATGGCCCCGTGGCCGTGATCACCCTATCACGCCCCGCGCGGCGCAACGCCGTGGACGGGCCCACGGCCTGGGCGCTCTATGACGCCTTCAAGCGCTTCGACGCGGACGACACCGCCAGCGTCGCGGTGTTCAGCGGCACCGACGACGTGTTCTGCGCCGGCGCCGACCTGAAGGCCGTGGCCGAAGGCGGGACCGCCAACCGGATCGTGGAGACCAGCGATGTCGGCCCCATGGGCCCCACGCGTCTGGAACTCTCCAAGCCGGTGATCGCCGCAATCGAGGGCTACGCCGTGGCGGGCGGCCTGGAGATGGCCCTGTGGGCCGATCTGCGCGTCATCGGCGAAGGCGCGGTGTTCGGGGTGTTCTGCCGCCGCTTCGGCGTCCCCCTGGTGGACCTGGGCACGGTGCGCCTGCCGCGCCTGATAGGCGGCTCGCGGGCCATGGATCTGATTCTCACTGGCCGCCCGGTGGAGAGCGCCGAGGCCCTCGCCATCGGACTCGCCAACCGGGTTGTGCCGAAGGGCCAGGCCCGCGCCGCCGCCATCGCCCTGGCCCAGGACATCGCCGCCTTCCCCCAGACCTGCCTGCGCAACGACCGCCGTTCGGTCCTGGACCAATGGAGCCTGACCTGGGATGAGGCCACGGCGCACGAGACGCGCCTGGGTCAGGCGACCTTGGCCAGCGGCGAGACCCAGAGCGGCGCGGCGCGCTTCGCCGCCGGCCAGGGCCGCGGCGGCCGCTTCGACGGCGGCTGAGCGCGGCGGGATGACGATGATGACGAACGCGAGGGGCCAATGAGAGCCGTACAAGCCGACCGTATCGAGAGCCTCGACGATTACGCCGAGGTGGAGATCCCAATCCCCGAGCCGCGCGCGGGCCAGGTCCGCGTGCGCGTCGCCGCCGTGGGGGTGGGCTATGTGGACGCCCTGATCTCGCTCGGCCGCTATCAGGTGAAGCCGCCCGCGCCGCACATCCCAGGCTCGGAAATCGCCGGTGTCGTCGACGCCGTGGGCGAAGGCGTGAGCGGCCTCGCGGTGGGCGACCGCGTGATGGCCATGGGCGGGCGCGGCTTCGCGCAGTTCGCCCTGGCGCCCGCGGCCAACACCCTGAAGATCCCGGACTCGCTGAGTTTCGCCCAGGCCGCCGCCCTGCCGCTCAACGGCCTGACCGCCCTGCACGGCCTGATCGACCGGGGCGCCGTGGCGCCCGGCGAGACCCTGCTGGTCCTCGGCGCGGCGGGCGGCGTGGGCATCGCGGCGGTGCAGGCCGGCAAGATCCTGGGCGCGCGGGTGATCGCCGCGGCCTCCACGCCGGAGAAGCGGGAGTTCGCCCTGATCCATGGGGCCGACGCGGTTATCAACACGACTCCAGAGGGTTGGCGCGATCGTCTCAAGTCGGCGCTGAACGGCGCGCCGCTGAATGTGGTGTTCGATCCGGTCTGCGGGCCCCTGTTCGAGGCGGCGTTCCGCTCCCTCGGATGGAACGGGCGGCATCTGGTGGTGGGCTTCGTCGGCGGCCCGATCCCGGCCCTGGGCGCCAACCTCACCCTGATGAAGGGTGCAGCCCTCACCGGCGTCGACGTGCGCCAGCACATGCTGTTCGAACCGGCCCTGGCGCGCGGCCACCTGGAGACCCTGGCGGGCTGGACCGCGGACGGACGGCTCTCCCCCGCCGTGGGCCGCGTGTTCGACTGGGCGGATTTCGGCGAGGCCCTGACTTTCGCCCTCACCGGCCAGGGCCTGGGCAAGACGGTGCTGCGGGTGGATGGCGATCTCTAGTCTCATCGTCACTTCTGACGACTTCGGCGCCGATGTCGCCGTCAATCAGGCGGTGGAGCTGGCCCACACCCAGGGCGTGCTCACCGCCGCCAGCCTGATGGTGGCCGCCCCGGCCGCGGCGGACGCGGTCGCCCGCGCGAAGGCCCTGCCCTCGCTCGCCGTCGGACTCCATCTGGTTCTGGTGGAAGGGCGACCCGCACTGCCGCCGGAGCAGGTCTCGCGCCTGGTGGACGCCACGGGCGCCTTTCGCACCGACATGGCCGCCGCCGGCGCGACGATGTTCTTCAATCCCCAGGCGCGGCGTCAGCTGGAGGCGGAGATCGCGGCGCAGTTCGCGGCCTTCGCCGCCACGGGTCTGACCCTCGATCACGTCAACGCCCACAAGCACTTCCACCTGCACCCGACCATCGCCGGCCTGATCGTGAAGATCGGCGCCCGCTACGGCCTGCGCGCCGCCCGGGCCCCGGTGGAGCCGGACTCGGTGCTTCGCGCCATCGAGCCGGAAGGGGCCTATCCGGCCGTCTCGCCCATGAACCTGATGGCCAAAGGCCTGCGGTCCCGACTCCGCGGCGCCGGCCTGATCGTTCCCGACCAGGTGTTCGGCCTGCGCTGGAGCGGGGCCATGACCGCGCCGCGCCTGCGGGGACTGATCGAAAGCCTGCCGCCGGGCCTCACTGAGATCTACCTGCATCCGGCCACGGCCGACGCCTATCCCGGCTCCGCGCCCGGCTATCGCTACAGCGACGAACTGGCGGCCCTGACCGACCCTGAGGTGGTTACGGCCGCGTCCGCCCCGGGCATCCGGCGTGGCGGCTTCCTGGACTTCGCCGCTGCGGGGCTTAAGGACGCCGGATGAAACCCGGCATCATTATCGCCATCGTCATCGGCCTCGTCGCCGCCACGGCGATTGCCGGCTATGTGGGCTTCGGCGCCGTATTTGCCGCCATCGGCCGGGTCGGCTGGCGAGGGCTTCTGACCCTCGTCCTCTATTCGGTGGTCCCCTTCACCCTACTGGGCTGCGCCTGGGCGGCGATAGGCCACGACGAACCCTGGCGCCGCTGGCCGGTGTTCATCTGGGCCCGGGTGGTGCGCGACTCGGCGGGAGAACTCCTGCCCTTCTCCCATCTCGGCGGCTTCGTCGTCGGCGCCCGGGCGGCGGTGGAGCGGGGCGTGAGCCCCACGGCGGCTTTCGCCACCACGGTGGTCGACGTCACTACCGAACTGATCGCCCAGTTGGGGTTCACCGGTCTGGGAATCGGCCTGCTGATCGCGCGGCTGGGCACCCACTCCGACCACAACGCCCTGATCGGCGCGGCGGCCGTGGGCCTGTTGCTGACCACGGCCGGGGCGGTGGCCTTCATCGTCCTGCAGCGCCGCGGCGGCATCCTGATCGAGCGGCTGATCGCCCGCTTCATCCCCGGCGCCGCGGAGCGCACCGTCGAGGTCGTGGAGGCCATCGACCGCCTCTATCATCACCCCCGGCGCATCGCCGCGGCGGTGATCTTCCACCTCTGCGCCTGGGTGGCCAGCGCCACGGGTGTGTGGCTGGCTTTGAAGGTCGCCGGGATCCACATCGACCTCGCCGCAATGCTGGCGGTGGAGAGTCTGGTAGGCGCCGTGCGCAGCGCCGCCTTCGCCGCCCCCATGGGCATCGGCGTGCAGGAAGCCTCCTACGCCCTGCTCGGGCCCCTGTTCGGCCTGGGCCCTGAACTCTCCCTGGCCGTCTCCCTCCTCAAGCGCGCCCGCGACATCGCCATCGGCGTCCCGGCCCTGCTGACCTGGCAGGGGCTGGAGGGGGTGCGTCTGGTGAAGGGCGGGCTGGACGAGCCGGATCAGGACCCGGAGCCTGGGGCGTCCTGATCAGGCCGCCGGCGGCGGCGCGGGCGCGGGCGGATCGGGCGGTGTTTCGGCGGCAGCCGGGTTCGTCGCGGCGGCAGGCGCAGGCAGGCGGCCTGCCGGTTCGGGCGAAGCGGCTGTGGGCGCAGCGGCTGCGGGGCTGTCGGCCGGCGTTGGCGGCGCGGCCTGCGCTGGCGCATCCGCCGGCTTGGCCGGCGCGGCCCCCGCCCCCGGGTCTTCCAGATCCGGCAGGTCGGGCAGGGACTGGGGGCCCTTGATCTGGGCTTCGCGGGACTGGAGATAGCTGGAGCGCAGGGTGGCGTAGGGATCGGCGGCGCCTTCGAGGAGGGTGTCCAGATCCCGGCCCACATCGGCGCGCTGGTTCAGGCCGCCGACCACCACCAGGGTGACGTCGACCTCGGTGCGGTAGGGATAGTTCACCGACTGAACCGGCAGGGTGATGTCGTCCACCAGCATGCCGAACAGGTCGCGCACGCTCGACGGGCCGAACACCGGGATGACGATATAGGGGCCTGAGTGCACGCCCCAGCGGCCGAGGGTGTCGCCGAAGCCATTGACGTGCATGGGATCGCCCAGGGCCTTGGCCACGTCGATGGCGCCGAGGCCCCCGGCTGTGGTGTTGACCACGAGACGGAAGGCCGAGCGGATCGCCGGGCCCGGACGGACCTGAAGCAGATCGTTGGCGATCACCACGGGCTCGTTCAGGTTCACAAGGAAATTGTGAATCATGCGGCCGATCGGGCCAGGGGTGAGGCCGCTGGTGAACCGCGACAGCGGGCCGATGATCTTGCGGTCGAGAACCTGATTGAGAGCGAAGATGCGCCGGTTCGTGCGCTCCCAGGGATCGCCGGGCGTCTTGGTCCTGCCGAGGGCGGGCTGCAGCACGCCGATCAGCAGGAGGACGAGGGGAATCGCGCGGCGCACCTGGGTCTCCGGTTTAAGGGTCCTTAGTCTGCCGCGTGGGGCCTGTTCAACGTAAAGCTTTGGCGGTCGCGCTGGCGTCCGTGCACGCGATTGCCTAAATGCGCCTTCCCGACAGCCTTGGACGGCATGGAGACCCCTTGACCGCACCAGCCGAACCGTCCGCCGTCTCGACTTCGGTCATCGTGCGTCTGGTCACCGCCTGCGTGGACCGCCCCCGGCTGACGGCGGCCCTGGGGCTGCTGCTGGCCGCCCTGGCGGCGATGTTCGCCGTGACCCATTTCGCCATGACCAGCGACACCGACGGATTGATCTCGCAGAAGCTGGCCTGGCGCCAGCGCGAGGCGGCGTTCAACAGGCTCTTCTCGCCCGAGGGCGATCAGATCGTCACCGTGATCGATGGGGCGACCCCGGAGCTGGCCGAGCGGGCGGCGGCCGACCTCACGGCGAAGCTCGAAGCGCGCCCCGACCTCTTCAAGTTCGTCAGCCGGCCCGACGCCGGACCCTATTTCGCCAAGGAAGGCCTGCTGTTCGAGGACGCGGGCGAGGTGAAGAGCCAGATGGATCAGCTGGTGAAGGCCCAGCCGTTCCTGGGCCCCCTGGCGGCCGATCCCACCCTGCGCGGGCTGGCGAGGACGTTCTCGACCATCTTGCAAGGGGTCGGCTCGGGCGACGCCACCCTCACCGACCTGGACCGGCCGATCGCGGCCCTGTCCACGACCCTGGATGAGCTGCGCGCCGACAAGCCGGCGGTGTTTTCCTGGCGCAGCCTGATCTCCGGCAAGCCGGCCGAGCCGCGGGCCCTGCGCCGGATCGTGCTGGCCAGCCCGGTGCTGAATTTCAGCGAGCTACTGTCGGGCGCCGGTCCGTCGGATTTCATCCGCAAGGCCACGCGCGACGCCAAATTCGATCCGGCCCACGGCGTCACGGTGCGCCTGACCGGGCCCGTGCCGCTGCAGGACGAGGAGTTCGCCACCCTGGCCGACCGCGCCGCCCTGATCGGCGCCCTGGCCGGGGCGGCGATCCTGATCATGCTGTGGATGGCTGTGCGCTCGGCGCGGCTGATCGCGGCGATCGTCATCACCACCCTGATCGGCCTGGTGTGCGCGGCGGCCAGCGGTCTGGCGATCTTCCACCGCTTCAATGTGATCTCGGTGGCGTTCATCCCGCTATTCGTGGGGCTGGGCATCGATTTCGGGATTCAGTTCAGCGTCCGCTTCCGCACCGAATTCGCCGCCGGCGGCGAGCTTCGCGAGGCCCTGATCGCCGCCGGGCGCGGCATGGGCCGCTCGCTGACCCTGGCGGCCACGGCCATCGCCGTGGGCTTCCTGGCCTTCGCCCCAACCGCCTATGTCGGGGTCTCGCAGCTTGGCGTGATCGCGGGCCTCGGGATGTTCATCGCCCTGGGCCTCAACCTCTCGGTGCTGCCCGCCCTGATCCGGATTTTCGGCGCGCCCACCCGTCCGGCGCCAGACGAGACCGATTTCCTTGAGCGGCTGGACGCGGTGATCCTGGGCAATCGCCGGCTGGTGATCGGCATCGCCCTGGGCGCCGCCGCGATCTGTGCGGCGAGCCTCCCCTGGCTGCGCTTCGACTTCAACACCCTGCATCTGAAGAGCGCCAAGGTGGAGTCGGTGGCGACCCTTCTGGACCTGATGAAGGATCCGGATCAGTCACCCAATACGGTGGAGATTATCGCCCCCTCGTTGAGCGCAGCCGACGCCCTGGCGCGAAAGCTGGAGCGCCTGCCGCAGGTGGCCCAGGCCCGCACGCTGTCGAGCTTCATCCCCGAGGATCAGGCCCCCAAGGTCGCGGCGATCGGCGACGCGGCCATGCTCCTGGACCTCACGCTCGATCCCCTGGTCACCGCGCCGGCGCCGAGTGACGCGGAGACCGTGGCGGCGCTGACGAAGACCGCCGCCGATCTGCGGGCGGCCGCGAAGATCGAAACGCCCGAACGATCTCAGGCGGCGCTGAAACTGGCCGGAAACCTGGAATGGCTGGCCGCCGCCCCGGCGCCGACGCGCGACAGGGCCGCCGAGGTGTTGATGCCGGGGCTGACCACAGTTCTGGATCAGACCCGCACCGCCCTGGCGGCCGGCCCGGCGAGCCTGGCCGATCTGCCACCCGAACTCAGCCGCGACTGGCTGGCGCCCGACGGCCGGGCCCGGGTCTCGGTCGTGCCGAAGGGCGACGGCAACGACACCGGCGTGCTCAACCGATTCATCGACGCGGTGCAGAAGGTCGCCCCCGGCGCCACCGGTCCGGCGGCGGAGGTGCGCGAGGGCGGCCGCGCGGTGGCCGGGGCCTTCGCCGAAGCCGGCGTTCTGAGCTTTATCGCCATCACCGCCCTGCTCTATGGGGTGCTGCGGCGGACCCGGCACGTGGCGATCACCATGGCGCCGATCGTGCTCACCGGCCTGCTGACCCTGGGCAGCTGCGTGGCCATAGGTCAGCCGCTGAACTTCGCCAATATCATCGCCCTGCCCCTGCTGTTCGGCATCGGGGTGGCGTTCCACATCTATTTCGTCCTGGCCTGGCGCGGCGGCGGCGAGCACCTGCTGCAGTCCAGCCTGACCCGGGCGGTGTTCTTCAGCGCCCTGGCCACGGCCACCGGCTTCGGCAGCCTGTGGGCCTCCAGCCACCCCGGCACGGCCAGCATGGGCAAGCTGCTGATGATCTCCCTGATCTGGACCCTGGTCTCGGCCCTGCTGTTCCAGCCGGCCTTGATGGGCCCGCCGCCCAGCCAGACGAAGACGCCTCAGCCGGGGACGTAAGGCCCCAGGTCCAACGCCCCCTCGACCCGGGCGATCCAGGCCCGCAGCGCCGGATAGGCGGCCAGATTGAGGCCCCCATCGGAGGCCATGCGGCTGTAGGCGACCAGCGAAATGTCGGCCAGAGTCAGGCGGCCGCCAACCAGAAAATCCCGGCCGGTCAGGGCGTCGTCCAGCCGCGCCAGGGCGCCGTAGGCGCGTTCGACGAGCTTCGGATCGAGATCAGACGCCTCGCGGCCCAGGTAGCGAACCTGGAACCGCGCCACGGCCACATAGGGCTCGTGGCTGTACTGCTCCCAGAACAGCCATTCGAACATCTTCGCCCGGTCATAGGCATGGGTCGGGATCAGGTCCGTGCCCTCGGCCATATGCACCAGAATAGCGTTGGACTGCGCCAGGGGCCGGCCGTTGGCCAGGACGGCCAGCGGAACCTGGCCGGCGGGATTGAGGGCGAGAAAAGCCTCGGTGCGGGTCTCGCCGTTCAGGACCCCCGTCTCGATCCAGTCATAGGCCATGCCCAGGCGGTCCAGGGTCCACTTCACCTTCAGGCAGTTTCCCGAGATGGAATCGCCAAACACCTTGATCCGCGACATGACCCGCCTCCCCCGCCGCCCCGGAGGTCGAGGCCATCACCCTGGCCTCTAACGCCCGCTACCCCCAATCGGCAACAATCCCGAACGTTGGACAACATTGCAAATCGTCACAATCGCCGCTACTATTGCAATGTGAAAACCACGCGCTACTTTGACGAGCAGGTCAGGCGCAAGCGGCCCTACATCGATCTGTCGATGTGCGCCACCGTGATCGGCCGACCTCTCCGCACAATCCGTCAACCGGACGGGCGCGTCCGCCGGTGGGCCGAGGTGACAGATACGCGTGACGGGAAATCGCGTATGCTGCGGGTCGTGACGCTGGAAGACGGCGAGACGGTTCACAACGCCTTTTTCGATCGGAACTTTGGCAGGGATCGCCCATGAAGCTGCACTACTATCCGGAGACCGACAGCCTCTACATCGAGCTCAAGGCCGGACCCGGCGCGGAGACGCGGGAGATCGCCGAGGGCCTCAGCGTCGATTTCGACGCCTCGGGCGCGGTCGTGGGGCTCGATATCGATCACGCGTCAGCCCTTGATCTCACCATGCTGGAAACCATCGCCCTGCCTGTGAAGGCGGCCTAGGCGCGGGCGCTAGCCAGTGGCAAAATCCGTCAGTAACAGCGCGCGGATCAGGTCTTCGATGGCCTGCGCCTCCACCAGGCGGTCGTCGCCGCTGACCAGGGCGATTTCGGGGGCGAGGCTGAAGGCCGTGCCGGCGATGGCGATGAAGCTGTAGTAGAGCAGGGTCGGATCGCCGGGGCGGACCTCGCCGGCCTCCTGGCCGCGGCGGATCAGGGCGCAGACCCGGGCGTGGTTGGCGCGCAGATGGGTGTCGACCAGCCACTTGAGGCGGTCGGTGGCGGCGCGGCCCTCGACGGTGATGATGCGGTGGATGTCGGCGTCGCTGGCGCAGAAATCGATGAAGCCGCGCACCAGCACCATGAGCCGCTTCGCGGGCCCGGCGTCGCGCAGATCGGGCTGATGATGGATGATCCAGTCGTTCAGGCCGGCGAAGACATCGTCCATCACCGCCCGCCAGAGCGCTTCCTTAGACTTGAAATGATACAGTAGCAGGCTCTGCGCGACACTGGCCTCCAGGGCGATGGCGCGGGTGGAGGCGCCCTCGAAACCGGCCGTGGCGAAGGCGCGCCGGGCGGCGTCGAGGATGCGCCGCCGGGCGTCGCCGGTTGTCATCTCGGCCTGGGCCGTATCGCGCCGCGCCACCATCTCGCTCCCAAAGCCGCACCGCATATTGATCGGTCGATCAAGGTCTGTATAGTCCTGATCGATTGATCAGTTCGGTGGAGAGCCCAAGCTTGACAGACACAACCCAGACCGCACCGCCGGCCTGGCTGAAGATCGCCGGCTGGACCCTCCAGGGCCTGCTCGCCCTCGCCTTCCTGGCCGCGGCGGCGATGAAACTGACCGGCCAGCCGAAGATGGTGGCGGAGTTCGCGGACCTGCCGCTGGGTCAGACATTGCGCTATATCACCGGCGCGATCGAGGTGACGGGCGCCGCCCTGCTGCTGTGGCCGCGCACTGCGCTCCTGGGCGCCGCGACCCTGCTCTGCGTCGACGTCGGCGCCCTAGGCGCGCAAATCGTCTTCCTGCACGGCGATTTGATCCACGTCTGCGTGCTTGGCGGACTGCTGGCCCTCAGCGCCTGGATGACGCGCCGCGCGGGTTAGCGCGGGCGTCGTGCCGCATTGGTTTCACCGGGGACATATCCTGCTGCGCGGTATCGTCTAGACTTGGGTCGCCGAAGCTTGCGGCGGGATTCGGGTGTCACCATGCGTTTTCATGTCTCCAGCCTCGCAGCGGTGACTGCCTTGGTCGCTAACGTTCTCGCCTCAACCGGCGCTTACGCGCAGACCACGCCAGCAACCAGGCCCGCCCACACCCTGCCGCCTGCGGTGATGTCCCAACTGCTTAAGGCGATCGCAGACAAGGGCCGCGACACCACCCTCCCCGCCACCATCGCCCCGGACCTGGGTCTGGCCGCCAAGGGCGCGGCCTGGCCCGACCGTCAGTTCGCGGTGCAGTCCCAGGCCACAGGCATGGTTCACGCGGTCGCCGCCGGTGCGGCGCCGGACTCCGATCTGGTCCTTTCGGTGCGGGGCGACGCGGCGATCACCCTCTTCCGGGTCCGGCGGGATGGGACCATGGCCGGCGCGGTGGAGTTCTTTCCCCAAACCCAGTTCAGCAGCCCGGCGCTTCCGGGCGATGCGGCGCGGGAGTTCGACGCGGAGATCCTGTTCTGGGCGCGAACCTTGGAGGCGCTCGCCGCGCCGGAATGAGGGGACTTTCGAGACGTTCGTGCGTCCGCTACATTGCCTCCATGGAACGCAGCCCCCTCTTCGCCGGACAGGTCGCCCTCGCGACCGGCCATGGCGTCGGCGCGCCTGTGGTCCATGCTCCCGTTGCAGCCTCGACGCCCCACGCGCCGACCATATGACGGCCACGGCGGAAACGCCGTCTGTGGCCTCGTAGCTCAACGGTAGAGCGTACAGCTTATAACTGCCTGACCCGCGTTCAACTCGCGGCGGGGCTACCAAACACCCGGATTCCGCCCCTGACGCTGATAGCGTCAGGACTTGGGCGGCTTGCAGTAAGACCCCGTGATCAGATCGACGCCCAATGGATGCGCGACATACGTCTCGGGCGACTGCCCCGATTCATCCACGACATGAATCATGCAGGCGTCCAGTATTTTTCCCACATTATCTTTGCCGCCTTGACCGTAGCCCAACTGCTGAGTGATGTAGTATTTCTTCCCCCTTTCAGGAACAAAACTACTTATGTTGTTACAGGAATAAAATTCGGGTACCGCTCTTCTCAAATTGAGAACATGAAAATAAAATCTCTCACCGACTTTCCAGCGGAAAGGCCCACTTTTGTTGGGATAAAAGCTGTTTCCCACCATGCCGATGATTTTCGGCAATAGCGGGGAGTGGCACTGGTCATTCGACCGGGTGAGTTGCTGGTAGTTCCTCTGGTCAGGAAACGGCACGAAATACACATCGGCGTAGTCAGCCGGGTCGGACGCGGCGGGGTCCGGCGCGCCCCAGGCGGCGACGGGCAGGCCGCCGACCGAGCCGGCCAACGCGAAGGTGAAGGCGATCGCGCCGAGATACATCCTCATGAACATTTCCCCTCTGGACCCGATGCGACCTGCCCTCCTGGGACAAACTTGAGCCGCTCAACAACGACTATCGCCCGCGCGTAGGTCAGCCTTCAACCATTCTCTCGGGGTCAAGCGCGGGTCGTCGCCACGCCCCAAGGCGTCAGCCTCACCGCCAGCATCGCGCCCAGACCCAGGGCGATCATGGAGAGCGAGATCAGGGCGAAGAGGGCGGCCATGGGGGCGTGGATCGCCGCCAGAATCGATCCGCCGATCACCACCACCGCCAGGCGCGAGGACTGGGCCAGGATCGGTCCGCCGATGCGCCCCGCGCCCTGGGCGGAGAAATAGAGGCTGAGGCCCGCGCCCAGGAACGGAAAGCCGAGGGCGGCGAAGCGCAGATATTTCGCCGTGGCGTCCACGGCCCCCGGTGCGTGGGTGAAAAGGCCCGCCCAGAGCTGGGGCCAGATGGCGAAGACGATGGCGACGGCGCCCAGGGCCGCGGCGGCGGCGGCGGCCGAGGTCCAGGCCACCCGCTTGGCCCGATCAATGCGGCCCGAGCCGATGGCGACGCCCACCATGGGCAGGCTGGCGACTCCGATCGAGAAGGCCAGGGGAATGAGCAGGAACTCCAGCCGCGCGCCGATGCCGTAACCGGCCACCGCCTCGACCCCGAAGCGGGCGACAAGGCCGGTGAGCACCATCACCGTCGTGGTCGACTGCAGCGGCGAGAGCACCGCCAGGGCCCCGACCCGCAGGATGTCGGCGAACAGTGGCCGGCGCAGATAGTCCGGCCGGAAGGTCAGGCGCACCTGCGCCGCGCGCTGGCGCAGGAAGACCAGGCCAAGGGTCAGGGTCAGGGCGCTGGAGGCCAGCAGGCCCAGGGCGACGCCGGTGATGCCCAGGCGCGGCGCGCCGAACAGGCCGAGGCTCAGAAGCCCGCCCACCAGGATCTGGCACACCCCGCCGATCAGGCCGATGGCGGCCGGCGGCCCCATGCGCCCGCCGCCCCGCATCACCGCGCCGAGGGTGTTGGAGACCCACATCAGCAGGACGGCGAAGGCCGCAACCCGGGAATAGGCGATGGCCTGGATGAGCACGGCGCCCTTGGCCCCCATGATCCCGAACAAGGCCGGGCCGACCAGCCACATAAGGCTGGAGAAAAACACCCCGCCGGTCAGGCCGATCACCGTGGCGCACATGGGCAGGGCGGCGGTCCGCGACGGATCGCCTGCGCCGAGGGAACGGCTGATGGCCGAGGAGACACCCCCGCCCATGGCCCCGCCGGACATCATCCCCATCATCATGATCAGGGGAAAGACCACGGTGAGGCCCGCCAGGGAGGGGATCCCGAGCCGCCCGACGTAGGTGGTCTCGGCGATGCCCACCAGGGTTGAGGACATCATCGCCAGGGTGTTGGGCGCCGCCAGGGCGGCCAGGGTCGGCAGGATGGGTCGGGCGAGAAGCGGGTGCTCAGCGGCGGCGGTCATGGGCCATCGTCCGGCGGGCGGGCCGGAAAAGCAAACGCTTAAGCTGGCGCATCACGCGTCTCTCGACAGGCCCCGTCCGACCGCTAGGATCACTGGCGAGGCGCGGCGTCAGTCCGGCCCACGGGAGCGCGGCGATGAGCAAACCGGACGACAGGACAGTCTATTTCCACTCGGCCATCGCCCGGGCGATGAAGGACCAGGGGATCGACACCGTCTTCGGCCTGATCGGCGACGCTAATCTCTACATGGTCGACGCCTTCATCCGCGAGCAGCAGGGCCGCTATATCGCCGCGGCCAACGAGGCCGGGGCGGTGCTCATGGCCCTGGGCTACGCCAGCGTCACCGGCAAGGTGGGCGTCGCCACGGTGACCCATGGCCCGGCGGTGACCAACACCCTGACCGGCCTGGTGGAGGGGGTGAAGGCCCAGCTGCCGATGTTACTGTTGTGCGGCGACACCAGCGTCGAGGTGCGCGGCCATCTGCAGGACTGCGACCAGCGCGCCCTGATCACCGACACCGGGGCGGGGTTCGAGCAACTGCGCGCCCCGTCGACCTTCAGCCAGGATCTGGCCTTCGCCCTGCGCCGGGCGGTGAATGAGCGCCGGCCGGTGGCCCTGAACGTGCCGGTCGATTTCCAGTGGCAGGAGGTCGTCTATCGCAAGGTCCCGGCGCCCCCTCCCCCTCCTATGGGCCGCGTGCCGGCTGGCGAGGCTTTCGACAACGCCGTGGGGATCATCGCCGCGGCCCGGCGGCCGATCGTGCTGGCCGGCCGGGGCGCCATCGATCCGGCGGCGAAAGCGGCCCTGATCCGCCTGGCCGCGCGCATCGGCGCACCCCTGGCGACCACCTTGAGAGCCAAGGGCCTGTTCAATGGCGAAACCTTTGACCTGGGCGTGCACGGCACCCTGTCGCTGGGCCCGGCGGCCGAGGCGATCGGCGGCGCCGACTGCCTGATCGCCTTCGGGGCGGGGATGAACATCTTCACCTCGGGCCTGGGCGCCTATGTGAAGAACCGCCGCATCGTGCAGTGCAATACCGATCCCGCCGACCTGGCCCGGGTCTATCCGGTGGACGCGGCCCTGGCCGGCGATCCGGCGGCGGTGGCCGAGGCGATCGTCGCCGCCCTGGACGCGGCGGAGATCCCGGCCTCGGGGTTCCGGACTCCGGAGCTGGCCGAGGCCCTGGCCTCCCACTCACCTCTCGACGGCCTGCCCGACATGTCGACCTCGACCACCGTCGACGCCCGCCGCGCCCTGCACCGGCTGGGCAAGGCCGTGCCGGCCGACCGGACGGTGGTGGTGGACGGCGGGCGGTTCATGGGCTCGACCTGGCAGTTCGTCGATGCGCCCGAGCCGCGAGCCTATGTCCACACCATCAATTTCGGCTCCATCGGCCTGGGCGTGGCCTATGCCGTGGGCGCGGCGGCGGGAGCGCCCGGGCGGCCGGCGTTGCTGGTGTGCGGCGACGGCGGCTTCATGCTGGGCGGGCTGACGGAGTTCAACACCGCCGTGCGTCACGGGCTCGACCTGATCGTGCTGCTCTGCAACGACTCCAGCTACGGCGCCGAGCACATCCAGTTCCGCAACAAGAACATGGACCCCAGCCTCTCGGTGATCGCCTGGCCGGAGTTCGCGCGCCTGGCCCGCGCCCTGGGCGGCGAGGGCGTGACGGTGCGCACGGCCGCGGATCTCGCCGCCGCCGAGGCGGCGATCCGTAACCGCAAGGGCCCGCTGCTGATCGACCTGAAGTGCGATCCGGACCACATGGCCCCGATGTTTTAGGCTCGCTACTCCGCCGCCATGGCCTGATCGAGTTCTTCCAGGCGCGGGTCGCTGGGATAGACCCACTCGGGGCCCATGACCTGCTGAACACGGAGTTCCGCGGGGATGTTGTCCACCCCGATCATGCGGTCGGCGGTCTGGTTCCAGTGGTAGATGCGGGCTTCCTGATAGCTGAGCGGCACGCCGCGGAAGCCGCCGGAGTTCATCGACTTCTGGATCCAGACGCCGAACTCGGTGTCCTCCAGGAGCACGTCACAGAGCCGCTCGCCGTCGTTCACCGTCCACAGGTCCGGCCCGGCGCCGTCGCCCCAGTCGGGCGCGATGGTCCAGGTCTCGAAGCGGCACTTGTCGATGCCGTTGGGCCAGAACATCAGCGGCGGCAGGGCATATTGGCTGAGCGGCGCGACGAAGTTGGGGAACAGATTGTAGGACTGGGTGCAGGTGCGGGCGATCTCGCCCACGGTCTCGATCTGTTTGCGCGGCGGACCTGGCACGGTCAGGGCCAGGGCCGGCGGGCCATCCTGGCGGCTGGGACAGATCATGCGGCCATGGCCGTGCTCGAACAGGGTGTTCACGTTCTGGCGGTCGTCGATCATCAGCCCGACGCTGGTCGGGTGGATGTTGCGGATATGGTAGACTTCCATGTTCGCCTCCATCGCCACCTTCCAGTTGCAATTGAGATCGAACACATGGCGGGCCGAGAGGCGGCATTTATCGAACTGGAACTCGCGCCAGTCGTCGGCGACAGGTCCCAGCCAGTCGAGCAGGGTCGGGGCATTGTCGTCGAAATTGACAAAGATCAGCTTGCCGAACATTTCGCAGCGCACGGCGATCAGCGAGAGGCAGGACTTGTCGAGATCGCGGTAGTCCTCCTCGCCCGGCACGGCCAGCAGGTCGCCCTCATGGCTGTAGGTCCAGCCATGGTATTTGCAGGTAAGCAGCGGGCGGCGGCCGGAGGTCTCGGTGACCAGCGGCGCGCCGCGATGGCGGCAGGTGTTGTAGAAGGCGTTGACGCCGCCCTCGCGGGTGCGGACCAGGAGCACCGGCTGACCGGCGGTCTCCCACAGGCGGAAGGAACCCGCCTCGGGCAGCTCGTCGAGATGGCCGGCCAGCAGCCAGCTCTTCTTCCAGATGTGCTTCTGCTCAAGCTCGAAATAGCGCGGGTCGGTGTAGCGCCCGGCGGGAATCTGCGGCAGGTCGGGGAAGGCCGCCGGCGGGGCGGTCCGGGCCTTTTCATAGGCCATCAGCCGCCGCAGGTTGTCGATCTCAAGCCTGTCCATTCAGTCCTCCCACACCCGATCGGGCTGTTCACCCGCTTTGGTCTGGGAGAGGTTTAGCGCACAGTGGCTCGGGCAGGACACTTGTCGGAAGTGACAGGGTGCGGCGGGGAAGACGGGGTGACACGGCGCGCGAATGACTGACTCTTCCAGTCCCGACAGCCTTCAGGCCGCGCTCCAAGCGCTGATCGATGAGCTTCGCGCCCAGAGCGACCTGCGCGCCGCCGCCGCCATCCTGCATCGCGCCGCTCTGGCCTGCGGCCTGACACACGTCGGCGTCGTGGGCGATGTCTCCCACCCCGACGCCCTGCGCGACGCGGGCGGCGAGGCCCTGACCGACCTGTTGGGCTGGCCGCGCGATTTCATCGCCGAGTGGCTGGAGCGCGGCTATTCGGCCGGCTCGGCCTCCATGGTGGCCGCGCGGCTCCGCCACCTGCCCTTCGCCTGGCCGGCGGCGTCGTGGCCGGACGGCCCGCCCCTGCCCGACGGCTCACGCGAGCTGGCGGTGCTGGCGCGGCTGGGGATCACCGGCGGGGTGATGGTTCCCGTCCGCCTGCCGCGCGGCCGGTTCGCGGCGGTGAACTGGCTGGGACCGCTGGACCGCGCCGCCTCCGAGCGACTCACCGACGCGGCGGGGCCGGAGCTGCTTCTGCTCGCCCACTATTTCCTGGAACTTGTCCGGGAGAGGTCCGACCCGCCCGCCGCCGCCGAGGATCTGGCGCGGATGACGGCTCGCGAGCTGGAATGCCTGACCCTGATCGCCAAGGGCGCCTCCGACGCCGAGGCGGCGCGGGCGCTGGGTCTGTCGGAGCGCACGGTGCGCTTTCACATCGCCAACGCCACCGAGAAGCTGGGCTCGCGCTCGCGCAGCCACGCCGTGGCCCTGGCCACGCAGCTGGGGATCCTGGGCTCGGTGTTCTGACCTCGCGCGGTCGGTTCGGCCCTCAGCGCCGCCCTTCGAGCCAGTCGTTGAGCACCTCATGGAAGAAGCGCACGCGGGTTTCCTGGGCGGCGAGATAGGCGTCCTGGTAGCCGCGTGAGCGCATCCCGCGCTGCTGGTTCTCGGCGATCGTCATATCCTGATAGACGATCTGGCCGGCGATATCGGCGCATCCGCGGCCCTTGTCGAACACGCGATGATCGCAGAATTCCACCTCGCGCAGGGGCCGGCGGCCGATCATCAGGGCGTCAACCTCGTCCACACCCTCCACAGGGAAGACGAAGCTCCAAAGGTCGAAGAAGCACTTTCCTGGATCGTCCGGGTGCGGCTCCGTGCGGAAGAAGCCGATGTTGTCGGGCAGGAAGGAGATGGTCACGTTGGGGAAAAAGACCGTGTGCGGACTGTCGGTCAGCTCCTCGTCGTTGAGATGTTCGTAGTGGAGATAGCCGCGCTCTTTCCACAGTTTGCGCTTCTGGGCCTTCAGGTCGAGCCAGCCCTGCATGACCTTGGTCGCGAAGTCGGGATAGGCGTCCGGGTCGATGTCCCACATCCGCAGCAGGGCGTCGTTGGGCTCCGGAACGCCCGGTGGGAGGCGGTCGACCAGGGACGGGCGCATGGGCTGAACGGTGCGCCCATGACCCTTGGGGAACATCTCGTGACGGGCGCTGGAGACGTGCTGGTCGATCCACGGCGGCACCTGCGGATGCAGGGTTCGGGTGTGGTAGGACTCCACGAAATTGTCGGTGGCGAACTTCCAGTTGGTGTTCAGCTCGATGCGCATCCAGGCCACGCGCACGAGGCTGTCGAGGGCGTAGTTCTTGTAGATCTCCGGCATGGGCTCGAGGAAATCGAGCAGGGCCGGGGCGTCCGGATCCATGGTGTACCAGACGAACCCGCCCCAGGTGTCGCAGCGCAGCTCCTTGAGCCGCAGCTTGCCGCAGGGATCGCCCTGCGGAAAATCATCCCGGTCCTGAAGGTCCTTCAGCAGGCCGTCCACGCCCCAGACCCAGCCGTGATAGGGGCATTTGAAATCCCGGACCCAGGAACTGTCATCCACCAGCCGCTGTCCGCGGTGCAGGCAGGTGTTGTAGAAGGCCCGGATCGATCCGTCGGCCTGTTTTACGCAGATCACGGACTCATGCATGAAGTCGTGCACCACATAATCGCCCGCCTCCTGCAGCTGGTTCACTCGCCCGGCGATGTGCCAGATCCGGGTCCACAGGCCATCCCACTCCTTCTTCGCGAACTCGGGCGAATAGTAGCGGTCGCCAGTGATCGGATCGCCGCGCAGATTGGCTGGATCACGGGCGTCGAGCGTCAGCGGATGGCGCGGGGCTGAGGTCATGAGGGTCTCCCTGGGGGCGCCGGCCGCCTCTTGAGGGGGCGGTCCAGCGGAAATCGACCTTAGCGCCAGGAGGGGGTGCGTCAATCGCGCGGGCGGCGGCGCGCATCGCCACGCGTGTAACCCCTGACTTGCTTTCCAGGCCCATGGACGCGATGCCTCTTCCGCCGTCCAGGAGTCACGATGACGCCGCTGCTGATCACCGTGACTCTGCTGCTGGCCTCGGCCGGCGTGATCTACTTCGCCAGCGAGTTCTTCGTGAACGGCGTGGAGTGGCTGGGGCGCACCCTGTCGGTGGGCCGCACCGCCACCGGCACCATCCTCGCCGCCTTCGGCACCGCCCTGCCCGAGAGCGTCATCACCTTCGTCGCCGTCGCCTTCGGCAAAGGCGATCATCAACGCGAGCTCGGCGTCGGCGCGGCTCTGGGCGGGCCGTTGGTCCTGGCCACCATCGCCTACGCCACGGTGGGAGCCACCCTGATCCTGAGTGGCCGCCATCTCAAACGGACCGCCGCGGTCCGCCAAGAGTTCGCCCGGCTGAGCCGGGACCAGGGGGCGTTCCTGGCCATTTTCGTTGTCAAGCTCGGCGTCGGTCTGATCGCCTTCGCCTACAAGCCGTGGCTCGGCGTGGCCTTCCTGTCGGCCTATGCGCTCTATTTCTGGCGGGAGATGAGCCGCGGGGACACGGACGACGGCGAAGAGGCGATCGAGCCGCTGATCATCGCCCGCAAGCGGCCTGGCCCGCCACCCTTGGCTTTCAGCCTGCTTCAGACGCTGGCGGCCAGCGTGGTGATCTTTCTCGCCTCGCGCCTGTTCGTCGGCCAACTCGACGCGCTTGGGCCGACCTTGGGCCTCAGGCCTCAGCTCCTCGCCCTGCTGCTCAGTCCGATCGCCACGGAACTGCCGGAAACCATGAACGCGATCATCTGGGTGCGTCAGGGCAAACACCGCCTGGCCCTGGCCAATATCAGCGGCGCGATGATGATCCAGGCCACCGTGCCCACCGCCTTCGGCCTGTTCTGGACGCCATGGCTGCTGGATCGTTCGCTGATCCTGGCCGGCGGCGTCACGGCCGCGGCCGTGACGGTGATGTTCATCAGCTTCCGGCGCGGGGTGATCTCCCGCGGCTTTCTGGCCAGCATGGGCCTGTTCTACGGGCTCTTCGCGATCCTGCTGGTCACGCTGCGCCTGTAGCCGGGCGGGGGCCGGGTCGCCTCAATAGTAGATCCAGGTGAAAACCCGCAGGGTGTTGTTGTCGCCCGCCTGGCGGCTGGAGCCATCATAGTCGGTCCCCGCCCCGTCGAAGCTGAGATAGGCGGTGTACTGGACGCCGACACGGACATTGAAGCGCTGTCCGAACGGCGAGCGGCCGTCGCCCCACGGGGTCTCGTCGATCTGAAAGACGAAGCCGGCGCTGTTGGGCCGCCGGCGGCGATTGTCGGCGTAGAGCAGGTCGTCCCCGCCGCCCCAGGTGTCGAACACCTGCGCCGACAGCCCCGCCCGGTTGCGCCAGTAGTAGGAGGCGTCGACGCGGATATCCTGAAGATCGAGATCGCGCCTGGCGGACAGCTCGAGCGGCTGCGAGGCGTTCAGCTTCTGCTTTTCGTAGGTATATCGGGCGTTGAGGGTGATCACGTCCTGGTTCTGCATGAAAGCTTGGTACGACGCGTCCAGACCGACATCCGTATAGTGATCGGCCGCGCCGGCGCTGTGGTCGCGCCCCGGGAAGATCCGGGCGTCGAGCAGGAAGGCGCCGGCCTCGACGTTCTGAGTCCCGAAGTTGCGGTGATAGGCCACGCGGGCATAGGGGGCGACGCCGTCGATCTCGCCCGGCGAGAAGGGATCGGCGCCGAGCCGCGCGAGCATCCGCGCGCCCAGGGACCGATAACCGCCCGCCTCCACATAGAGCCGGGAGTCGATCCAGGCGTAGGCCGTGACGCCCAGAACCGTCTGGCCGAGATTGCCGATCAGCGGCGACGCCCCCGGGCCGGGCGGCAGGCCGGAGTCGGTGTAGGGAAATCCCCATGTCGGCAGGGTGTTGAACGGATCCTGTACCGTCGGGCTGTTGTTCAGGGTCAGCCCCAGAACCATGTTCGAGCCACGAAAGTGGGCGGTTGTGACCGCGCGAACGTCCACATTGTCCCAGCTGAAGGCGTGACCAACCCCGTCGTAGGTGGTCTGCACGAAGGCGCCGAGGTGGTGACCCAAACCGCCGGCGAGGAAGAGACTCACCTGGTCCACCGCGAGATTCTCGTTACGGCCGAAATGGGGGGCCGGCGGCGCGTCCTGGGCCTTTGCGGTGGCGACATAGGAGGCGTTGACGAAGCCGGCCAGCGGGATGTTCCACGGCACGGCGCGGGCGGTGTAGCCGCGCAGCTTGAAGTCCCGGCCAAAGGGCGTGAGCTGTGGCCCAAGCCCGCCGACATGGCAGGCGTTGCAGGGCTGGCCCGTCTGGGCGGCGAAACTGGGCACGGCCCTGGCCCCCGGGGCCGCGAAAGTCACCATCAAGGCCAGCGCGAGCATCAAGGCATGGCTCACACGCGTGGGCCAGCATTCGAGTCCACCCATGGGGGCCCCCGTTCGTTTGGGTTGCAGTTGGAGCGTCCTGAGCGGCGCGACGCCGCTAGGTGCGAACCCTGAACAGTCCGCACCAGCCGTTGGGGTCGATGACCCCGGCCACGACCTTGCAGGAGGACGGCGCCTGCCAGTTGACGCATTGTTCGCAGCGCAGGCCGCCCCTAGGCTTGGCCTGGTAGCCGATATCTGTCGGCTGGAGTTTGGCCGACGCCGCGGCGGCAGGCCGCGGCGTCAGACCCTGCCCAAGGACGCCCGCCAGTCCGATGGCCGTGGCGAAGCGACCGATCAGAAGGCGCCGGGTCGGACCGATTACACACGCCAAGTCTGGGTTTGACACGGCAAGGCTCCCCTTCATCAGCAGTTGGTTCGGTCGCCAGGTCTCAGGCGGCCACGGCCGCCGCGCGACGCGCCCGAAGCCGCGAGCCCATCAGACCAACACCGACGAGCATGAGCGCCCAGGCGCCGGGCTCCGGCACGGCGGTGATGGAGCCGAACAGGCCATGGGCCTCGTCCTGCACACCGGCGGTGAAATAGATCTTGTCGGCGTCGCCGCCCTGGCCGCCATTGCCCTGGATCAGGCCCCAGAGGTCGCCGAGCACGAGCGGATTGCCGTTCTTGTCCAGCAAATCGCCCTTGAAGGCGCCGGTCAGCGGGTCGAAGGCGCCGATCGTGCCGTCGCCGAAGTTCCCCACCAGCAGATCGCCGGCGTAGGAGCGGAAGCTCTTGGGCGCGATGGCCAGACCCCAGGGCGAATTCACATCGCCGCCGACCGACACCAGGCGACGCGAGAAGGTTCCATCGAGGGCGAAGACATCCACATAGCCGTTGCCGGGTCCGCCGATATCGTCGTGCTTCGTAGCGTCCTGCAGGGCGTAGGTGACGAAGAGTTCGCCGCCGAGGTTCTGCACGTTGAACGGCGCGTAGCCGGCCGCGACGCCGGGGTCGGTGAACGACTTCACCAGCGAAAAGCTGGAGTCGTACATCTCGATCTCGCCGGAGTTGAAATTGGCCGCGTAGAGAAAATCCGCGCCGCCGCTCTTGCCGATCGCCAGGCCCTTGTAGACCGCGCCGGAGCCGGAATTGTCGACCGCGACGAAGGCCTGGGTGAAGTTCACGCCCGGCGACCAGCCCGAGATCGTGCCATCCTCACTGTCAAAGATGAAGGCCGAACTGCCCGTCTTCACACCGTCGGTCACGTTGAACTCGCCGGGCTTGGCGGCGAACACCTGCCCGGTGGGCGCGCCTGGAACGTTGACGGTCAAGCCGAGCTTGCCGCCGGCGGTGTTGTAGAGGGTGCTCTGGCCGACGGCGTTGTCGGACACCCAGAACGGTCCCGTCGGCGAGGCGGAGATGCCCCAGGGATTGACCAGCGAAGCATCGATGGTCTTGGCGGGAACAAAGCCGTCCGACACCAGATTGGTCACGCCGAAGGTGTCGCCGGCGCGGGCCCCGGCCGCGGCAAACAACACACTCATCATTGCGATCGCCGATACGGCGCGCACCTTAGAGACATCCACCACGAAACCCTCCCATGGCTGGCCGGCGCCGGAACAATCCCGACCCCGCCATGGATGCCTCGCCGAGGGAAAAGGGTTCAAAGCCTCGCGAGAAAACCTCGCCCCGCGATCAGAAGAAGCGGCTGAGCGTCAGCGCGACGGTTCCCCGGCCGCGCGCATAGTTCGTGGCGTAGTCGAGGTCGGGCCGGCTCTCCGACCATGTGACCTGCGCCTCGCCATGCGGGAACGGCACGGACAGGCCGAAGCGGACATCCCAGCGCTCGTGGCGATCGCCGACGCCTGTCAGAGGCGTGACCATGCCCAGATGGCCGATCACCCGCACCGGGCCGGCCAGGCGGGCGTTGCCGTTCACCTCGGCATAGAGCGCCTTCAGCCCGGAGTTCAGATAGTGCGGCGTATAGTAGACATAGGCGTTCAGCCGCGGCGTCACGTAGCCGGCGTAAACCTCAGTTTCATCAACGTGATAGGCAGGATTTTCAAACTGCACGTAGTTGGCGTTGGAGACGCCGATGTCGATTGAGGTCGCCGCGCTGCGACGGAAGGCGTAGCCGGCATATTCCATGTGGCCCAGGAACCGGCCCCCGCGATGACGCGCGGCCACGCCGGTCACCGCGCCGCCAACGTAGAACCCGCCCGGCGCGTCATAGAGGGCGGACAGCGACAGGGTCGGCCCGCCGTAGCTGAGATCATAGCTGCGATAGAGGCTGTCGGAGGCGACCGTCGCCGTCACGGCGACCTGCGCCGGCGACACGCCGGGGAGACCGACCCCGAGCAGGCCCACGGCCAACGCGAGGGTAACGCCCCGGCCGCGACTCACCTCAACGGCGCACGGCCACGGCGCTGTCCGCAAGGCGAGAGCAGGCGCAGTTGCACGGACCGAAGGCGCGAATGAGGGTCGCACAGCCGTCAAGGGCGCCACCGGAAGATCGCACGACGAGGGGATGTCCATCGCGGGAGCCTTGGCCGTGAGCGCCCTGTCGCGTCAGTGCGATCAGGCCCGTCACATGCGCCGCCGCGAAAGAGCTGCCGTTCACCAGATCCCATCGTCCGCCCGGCTCCGTTGTCGGTATGTCGTGTCCCGGCGCCGTATAGAGATTGGGCCGCCCCGCTTCCACCTCGCCGTCGGTCACGGCGATGACCCCGGACCAGGACGCCGGAAAGCCGCCGGCGGGAAGCTGGCGGTCGAAAGCCCCGACGACGGTGATGCCCCGCGCGAGGGCCACATCGATCAGGCGGCCGAGCAGAATGTCGGGAGGTCCAGCAAGGCTGAGATTGATCACCTGGGCATGATGATCGACCGCGAAATGCAGGGCCTTGGCCAGGCTCAGGGAGTCGCAAATCGTCGCCGCGCCCGGCGGTCCGGTCTGCCAGCAGGCCCGGAGCGCCATGAGCCGGGCCTCCGGCGCGACCCCGACGATACCGAGTCCGTTGTCGGCCCGCGCGGCGATCACGCCGGCCACGCCCGTACCGTGCCGCTCCGGATCGCTCGGGCGGCCAGTGGCGAAATTCTCCTGAACGACGACCTGACCCGCGAGGTCGGGATGGGCCGTGTCGACCTGACTGTCGACCACCGCCACCCTCACGCCCCGGCCGGTCGACATCTGATGCAGGTCGGCCAGACGCCACCCCCTGGCCACGGGCTGGGCGCGGAAGAGCGGGTCGTTCGGGGCGGAAACCCCGGCCTGAGCCTGGTAGACGCCCATGGGCTGCGCCCAGGACACAGCCGGCTCGTGTGAGAGATCCGTCGCGGCCTGCTCGCCGGTCCGGCCCTCCGGGGCGACCATGACGAAACAGTCCACGCCCAGAAGCGGCATGGGCCAGTCCGTCACCAGGCTCAGCCCGTGCGCCTTGGCCAACTGTTCGGCCAGACGGCGGCGCGCCTCGGCCCCCGCGCCATCGGAATAGGCGTCGCCGCCATCACCCCCAGGCCGATAGTGGACCGGGGGCAGACGCAGCAGCACGAGAAGTTCGCGGCTGGGCGCGATCGCGGCGACCTGAGGGGCATTGGTCGTCGCGGCGTTGGCCCAGCCGCCCGCGACGCCCAGCCCCAAGAGGATCAGCAGGGCCAGCCGGCGGAACGGGGCGGCGATCATCATTGCGGATCGCCGGTGTCGAGCGGCTCGACGAGCACGATGTCGGCGCGGTGGCGAAGGGTCGCCAAGGCCCCGGCGCGCTCGGATGCGGGAACACGAAGAACATAGGCGTCGGCGGCGGTCGGACCGCCGACCAGGCGCGCGTGGGCCTGTCGAAGGGCGCCCCGCAGGTCCGCTTCCCGAGTCTCGGGGCGGAAGATCACCACGAGATTGCCCGCCTCGGCCACGACCGGCGCACTGAGCGCGTGATAGGCTGGGGTCACGGCCGGGCGCGGCCAGATGAAGCCCATCATGACCACGAGCGCCACCTGCCCGGCGAGCGCTGGAACGACCCAGCCCGGCGTGGCCAGAAACACCCGGCGGAGACCGGCGCGCGCCGCTGCGATGCGCGCGGCCAGCGCCGCGGCAGCCGTCCTTCGACGGGGTTCGCGCTCAAGCCGGGCGCGCATCCGGGCCCAGCCTTCCTCCACTTCAAGCGGCATGCCGGCAACCTCGGCCTCAAGCCGCCGTTCGCGGCGCTCCTCGGCCTGGCAATCGGCGCATACGGCGAGGTGTGCTTCGATCCGAAGCCGTTCGTCGGATTGCAACCGTCCGGTGACGAACCACGGCAGCAGCGACTGGGTCTCGGCGTGAGAGTCGTCCGGAAAGGGCAGAATGCGTCCGGTCATGGTGCGGCTACCTCCAGTCAGCCAGGCGATCGCCCAGGGCGCGCTTGAGATGACGCCTCGCATGGAACATCCGGGTTTTCACCGTGTCCACGGGACAGGACATGATGTCGGCGATCTCCCGGTATCCCATGTCATGATAGTAGGTCAGATCGACCACGGCGCGGTGGTCGGAAGACAGGGTCTGCATGGCCGCCAGCAGGATCGTGCGGGTCTGCCCCTCGGCGAGTCGCTGCTCCGGATCGGGATCCGGGGCGAGACGGTTTTCGGCGTCCTTGTCTTCCATGGGCTGGTCCTGGCGGCGCAGGGCGGAGAGCGCCTTGCGATAGGCGATGGCGAAAATCCAGGTCGAGAGCCGGCTGGTTCCATTGAACTTTTCGGGTCGGGTCCACACCGTCATCAGCGTGTCGTTCAGCACTTCCTCCACCAGGGCCGGGCGACGGGTCATATTCAACAGAAACCTCGACAGACGGGGGTTATAGCGCCGGTACAGGTCCTCAAAGGCGCGCAGATCCCCATCGCCGATCCGCGCCATCAGCGCGGCCTCGGTCCGTGTCTCTCTCGCGATCGACGGACGCGAGCCGCCGTCCGGACTTGGGCTCCCCGACATGAATACCCCTTGCCTTCGCAGCTTAATGTCGGCCCTGGCCGCGATGGTTCAAAATGAATTCATCGGCTGGCGGAGAACGACGTCGGCCTGTTGTCGCGGGTCCCGCTTTCAGGTCAGGATGACGTCGCCGAATCCGCCCGCCGGGCGCATGGCCGGCGTCGGGAGGGTCCTGCGGGATGACATGGCGATCCGATCCCGGCGGTCCGGTCTGGGCGCCCCCCGTGGCCTCCGCCGCGCATCGCGACCTTTGCACCGACTGCGGCGTGTCGCGCACCGCCGATCCCAAGCGCTGCGCCGCGGCCTGCCAGTTCATCAAGCCCGACTATCCCGCCATGGAGACGAAGGTTCATGGCCGCGCCCGCGATCCAGCCAGGCCCGATGAACTGTTCTTCGGCCCCTTCCGGCGCATGGTCCGCGCCCGCCTCGCGCCGGCCCGCGACGGCGCACAGTGGACCGGCATCGCCACGCGTCTGGCGGAAAAACTGTTGGAATCCGGGGCCGTGGACGCGGTCCTGACCATGGCCGCCGATCCCGACGACCGCTGGCGGCCTGTTCCGGTCCTGATCACCGAGCCGGACGGCATGGCGGCGGCGCGCGGCATGCGCATGGGCTACGCGCCTCTGCTGGCTCTGCTGGAACCGGCGCGAGCCGCGGGCCACAAGCGCCTGGCTGTGATCGGCATCCCCTGTCAGGTCTACGCCCTGCGCGCGCTGGAGGCCGAACTCGGTTTCGAGCGTCTCTACGTCATCGGCACGCCCTGTTCGGACAACACCAGCACCGAGAGCTTTCACACGTTCCTTGGGCTGCTCTCGGACAGGCCGGAGACCATCACCTATCTGGAGTTCCGCGCCGACTATCACGTCGAGCTGCGCTTCGCGGGCGGCGGCAAGCGCGAGATTCCGTTCCTGAAGCTGCCGATCTCCGACCTGCCGGGCGACTTCTTCCCCCTCACCTGCCGCACCTGCGTCGACTACACCAACGTCCTGGCCGACATCACCGTGGGCTATATGGGCGGCGAGGGCGACCAGTGGCTGCTGGTGCGCAACGACCGCGGCGAGGAGTTGGTCGCCCTGCTGGGCGGTGAACTGAAGACCGCCGCGCCCGGCAGCGCCGGCAAGCGCGCCGGCCCGGTGAAGGGTTTTCTGATCAATACGGCCCGCGCGGCGGGCGGCCTGCCGCTGCGGCGGATGCCCGGCTTCATGCGCGGGATCATGGGCTGGATGATGCCGAGGGTGGGTCCCCGTGGCCTGGAATTCGCCCGGGCCCGGGTGGAGATGAAGGCGGTGGAGACTGTCCTGCACCTGCGGCGCGCCGAACCCCGGCGGATGAAATCCATGATTCCGGCCCACGTGTGGGCATTGGTCGCGCCCTATGACCTCAGGCCCGAGGATGGTGAGACCAGAGAAACCAGTTAAAATCGCTAATCGTCAAGCTTAGACGAAAGCCATTCTGTCAATTTCGGCCCGGCGTCCAAGATGAAACCCCGCCGACGCTGAGTACTTTCCGATTCTTGACACCCGGGCTCTTTTGCCGACACGTTGTGCCAATCGACAGCGATTCCGCAATCAACGGCGGCCGGTCTCGCTGACATTCGTGTTTTTGTGGCGTGTCGCGTGAAAGCCCTCGGATGAATATCACCGCAACTCCCATCGTGGCCTTGGCTCTGGCTGGATTCGCGGGCCTTGTGACCGCACTGTCGGCGTCCGCCACGACGAACCTCCAGCCGATGCTTGGCGAGGGCGAGGCGCATAGCGCGGCGCAGGCGTCACAGACCGATCCGTCAGCGGCGGCCACGCCTATCGCGTTTGACGTGTATTCAGGGGCCCCGGGACGCGGGAACTTTCTGTCCGCCACGACCAACACAGGCGGCCCGGGTCTCGCGAACGGCCTTCCGGCCGGAATCGCCTATGCTGAGTTCGTTCCCGGCGAAATCCACGCGAACAATGACAGGCTCGGGGGAATATCCGTGACGGCCGTCACGGAGCCTGCGCGCTGGCTGATGCTGACGCTGGGCGTCTGCGCGCTTGGAGCGACGTTGCGCCACCGCCGACGGGCGCGCGCCCTGATTCCGACGCGAGCGGCGGGCCTGGACTGAGACGCAATCCAATCCCGCGCCGGGACGCAGCCAGATGACTCGTGGTTCTCCTCAGATGCGGCGCCTCGCCAACCACCTGATGGTCGCCGACGCGGCGGCGCGGGCGATTTCCATGACGGGTGCAGCCACGGCCTTTCCCGTCATCGAGACCTTGTTGCCGAAGCTTGGCGCGCTGATGGGCAAGGGCGGCTTTCGCGCGCTGCTGTGCCGAGCGTTGGCTCTGGCCAGGGCGGAAGTCTCCTGGTTGTGCGCTTTGCGGGTGAACGCCGACGGGGTTCTTGAGGGGTGGGAGATGTCGCGCGCCCAGCTCACGCACGCGGCCTTCATGGATGGCCGCGTGGCCATGCTGGCCCAGCTGCTGGGATTGCTGGAGGCCTTCGTGGGGCCGAGCGTGATGCCGCGTATTTTGGATGATATCTGGCCACGGACTCCCGGCCAGGACACCGCCCTCCACCAGGACTTCCTGACATGAAGACGCCGAAACCATCGGTGGGCGACACGCCTGAACCTGCCGCAACCAAGCCCGCTCGGGTGAAGATTCACAAACTCGCCACCGGCGTGCCTGGCCTCGATGAGATTCTCGGCGGCGGCGTCCCGGAATTTTCGTTCAACCTGATCGCCGGCTCGCCGGGCTGCGGCAAGACCACCCTGGTGCATCAGATCGCCTTCGCCAATTCGTCGGCGGAGAAGCCGGCGCTCTATTTCACAGTGCTAGGCGAGCCCGTCATCAAGATGCTGCGCTACCAGCAACAGTACGCCTTTTTCGACGACGAGAAGCTGGGCGGCGCCTTCAAGTTCATCAATCTCTCGGACATGATCCTGGAGAACGATCTCGGCGTCGTGCTGGAGGCCATCATCGGCCATGTCACGGCGGCCAACGCCGGCGTGGTGATCATCGACTCCTTCCGCACCCTGGCGCGCAGGGCGACCAGCGAGGTCGGTGAGATGGAGGTGCAGTCGTTCGTACACCGCCTCGCCCAGTTCCTGACCAGCTGGGAAGCCACGACCTTTCTGGTGGGCGAATATGAAAGCGAGGAAGTCCGCGACAATTCGCTGTTCACCATGGTCGACGGGATCTTCTGGTTGTCGCAGTCCACGGAGCGCAATTCCGTGGTGCGCAAGCTCCAGATCGTCAAACAACGCGGCCAGGCGTCGGTGCCCGGCCTGCACACGATCCGGATCACCGATGCGGGACTTCAGGCCTTTTCACGAACGCTGGGACTGAACTCCAAAAGATCCAAGCCGTCGCAACCGCGCCGGCTTTCCCTCGGCGTTCCCGAACTGGACAAGATGCTGGGGGGCGGCATCCTGGAAGGCGACAGCCTGCTGATCGCCGGGCCGTCGGGCACGGGAAAATCCGCCTTGGCGACCCAGTTCATCGCCGAGGGCCTGCGCCGGGACGAGCCGGGAATCATGGCGATTTTCGAAGAGCGCCCGGCGGCCTACGTGCGGCGGGGTGAAAACTTCGGCTTGAATCTTCATGCCGCCGCCAAGAGCGGGGCGCTTGAGACCCTTTATCTTCGGCCCCTTGACCTGTCTGTCGACGAGACCCTGCAGGCGATCCTGGACGCAATCGAAAGGGTCGGCGCCAAAAGGCTGGTGATCGATTCCCTGGTCGGTTTCGAGATGGCCCTAGCGCCGGGATTCCGCGCGGACTTCCGTGAGTCGCTCTACCGGATGATCAGCGCCTTGACGGGCGCGGGCATAACCGTCCTGAGCACCGTGGAGGTCGAGGACAACTTCACCTCCCTGGAATTCAGCCGCTACGCCATTTCGTTCCTGACCGATGACATTGTCCGGCTGCGCTATGTGGAGATCGATGGCCAGCTTCGGAAGACGATGGTGGTGATCAAGATGCGCGGCGGCAATCACAGCAAGGACATTCGCGAGTACGTCATCACCCATGAGGGCGTTGTGGTCATCCATCCGCGGCGCACCGACTACGGCCAACTGGTCACCGGCATCCCCTATCGAACTGGCCCCCGCCCGGCGCAAGCCAACGAGGCCGCCCCGGAGCCGAAGGCCAAGTCCACCTGAACGACGATCACGCCCGCGTCTAGAGCTCCAGATCAGGGCCCTTGTGCTCCAAAGTCGCAAAGACCCGATGATGCACCCATCGCATGGCCAGGATCAGGGCCAGGGCGACGATGGGTATGGCGACCCCCTCGGCGATTTCCGGCTCCACCGGCAGGCCGGCGGCCTTCAGGGCCTTGGCGCCATAGCCGACGATGGCCACCACATAGTAGGTCAGGGGCGCCACCGAGAGGATTTCCACGGTCTGCTGCAGGCGCAGTTGCAGGGTCGCCCGCCTCGCCATGGAGGCCAGCAGGTCCTGGTTCTGCTTCTCCCGGGCGATCTCCACGCGGGTGGTGAGCAGGGCGCTGGCCTGGGCCACATGACGGGAAAGTTCGTGCAGCCGCTCCGAGGCGCTGGCGCAGGTGGCCACGGCGGGGGTGAACCGCCGGCCCATGAATTCCTCGATCGTCTGGATCCCCGACAGCCGGCGCTCGCGTAGTTCGGCGATCCGACGTGTCACCAGGGCGTGATAGGCGCGGCAGGCGCCGAAGCGGTACTGGCTGGCGGCCAGGCCCCGCTCGACCTCCGCGGCCTTGGCCGTGAGCGCGGCCAGGAGGGTCTCATCCGCGGCCGTCTGGCGTGCGATCTCGTCGGTCAACTCGGCCAGCTCCCGCTCGATGACGGCGATGCGCTTAAGCTGCTCGCGCGCCACCGGCAGGGCCAGCATCGCCATCATCCGATACGTCTCGATTTCGAACAGCCGCTGCACGGTGCGACCGGCCTGGCGCGGGGTGAAGCTGCGGTCGATCAGCAGGAATCGCGAAAAGCCATCGGAATGGACATGGAAATCGGTAAAAGCCATGCCCGCGCCGCCGCCGACGCTCGCGCCGACCACGACCTCGCCATCGAAATGGGCGGCCAGGAATTCGGGCGTGGGATCCGTCGCATCGGCCCTGAGAAGCTTCGCGTGGCCGGCGAAGACGGTGCGCCCCGGCGCGCCGCCCAGCCAGCCCTCCGGCAGCAGGGCGGTGGGCGGGGCGGTGAACGGGGTCGGGCTCAGTCCGGCGGCGAACAGCGTGTAGGTGGAAAACTCCCCATGTCGTTCCCAGCGAAGCCGCACGGCGCCGAGACTGGCCGCGAAGTGGATGGCGCCTGCCGGCGGCGGGGCGACGCCCATCGCCTCGCACAGCCGCGCCAGATGGGCCTGTTCCTCGGACCGCTGTTCGGGATCCACCAGCAGCGCCACGCAACTCGCACGGGATGGCGCCTCGAGGGCCTCCGGCGGGCGCGCGTGAACCTCGTCGGCCAGTGTCCGCCGGTCGGGGTGGTCGGGAGGCAACCGCGTCATGGATCAATCGGCCCTGCAGCGTTCAAGCCAGACAATTCCTAGAGCAGAGCGGCCGATGACGGAACCGTCTAACGGCGGTGCGTCCGCGGGATTGACATGCCGGCGCAACAGACCAATGCCAGATGATCAGCGCCGGCCTGCGAGGAACTCTGGCGCTGCACCGGATGTTGGTGGAATGATGGACCAGCAACAGCGTCGCGACTTACGGAGCTAGACTTTCTTGGCCGATGCCCTTCAGACGCCTGTCGCGGCCAAACTTCCGGCGATGCTGCCTGGCGCCGGCGCGGGGCTGACCCTCGAGCAGCTGGTGGTTGACCGCGGCCTCGCGACCACGGAAGCCCTGGTCCGTGCGCGGCTGGTGCGGAGCGAGACGGGCGAACCGCTGGACTCGGTGCTGACGCGGCTTGGCCTTGTCTCCGAACAGGCCCTGGCGAGCGCCCTGGCCGAGGCGACC
>CAIQJF010000099.1 GCA_903872075.1 uncultured Caulobacteraceae bacterium
CCAAACCTCAGGCTTGACCAACCCCAGAAAAACCACGCCAATCACACCGTCGAAAAGCGGCCCCCTGGGGTGGCGGGATCATCTCGGAATGCCTGGCGGCATGATCTTGGAATGACATGGCGGCATCATCGGAATCCGCAGTTCGGGAAAGCTAATCTAACTATTAGCACGAGCTGGGTGCGTAGCCCGGGCGGAATCGGACCGCTCCAGCGTCAGAAAATATTTCAAAAATGGTCAGAATGGGCGGTCAGCCGCAAGGGACGCGTTAGGTCGATAGCCGCTGCTGCTGTCTGTCGCGGGGTCGGACCATCGCGCTACGGTCGCCCGTCCGCCGATGTCCAAGGGCCAGGCCGACTTTTCATCTTTCGCCCCTTGAAATGCCCCGAGAAAAATTGCATATTGCAATTTCTTGAAGCTTTGCGCGCCCACCCCCTCGCCCCAGGACCCCCATGCCCCTCCTCCCCAATCCCCGCCACGAAGCCTTCGCCCAGGCCCGCGCCCAGGGCGCGCGGCTGGAAATCGCCTATGAGGACGCCGGCTTCGCCGCCGGCCAGGGCCACGCCAGCCGGCTGGCCGCCCAACCCGATATCGTCGAGCGCATTGCCGAGATCCGTGAGGAACAGGCCGATCTGCAAGCCGCCCGCCCCCAGGCGGTGATCGCCGCCCTGCTCAAGGTCGCCAAGGCCTGTGAGTCGGTGGGCTCGCCGGCGGCGATCAAGGAGGCGCGCCTCACCCTGCTGGAGGTCGAACGCCTGCGCCAAAACCTCGACCTGAACCGCGAAACCGAGCGCGGCCGGGTGGCGAGGGGCCCAATATCTCTATGATACAATAGGTTGTGGCGAATTCGGCTCTCCGCGCCGGCCGTGAAAACAAGCCAAAAGACGCCAAAACAAGCCAGGAAGCCGCCATTTCACGCCGGCCCCACGCCCGCCGAAGGCCGGGGAACCGCCAAACCCAGCCCGCCGGCCGCCAGGCAAACGCCCGGCGACCGCCAGCCTTAGAGAGTCAGGCCCTAGTGGCCCTTGCGATAGTCCACGTCGTCCCAGGTGATCGCCGAGAGTTCCTTCTTGCGCGGGCCGATATAGCCGAACAGGAAGGCGGCCACTTTGCGCATCTGGATCTCTTCCGAACCCTCGGTGATCCGATAGCGGCGGTGGTGACGATAGATGTGCTCGAACGACTTGTGCCGCGAATAGCCGATGCCGCCGTGCACCTGCATGGCGCGGTCGGCCGCCTCGCAGCACAGGCGGTTGCCCCAATAGTTGCACATCGACACCTTGTCGGAGAGCTGACGCTCCACCTCCTTGTGCTCCATGTGGTCCATCTGCCAGGCCGTCTTGCGGATCAACAGGCGCAGCATCTCGGCCTGGGTGGCCAGCTCCACCAGCGGCCACTGGATCGCCTGGTTCCGGGCCAGCTCCTGGCCGAAGGGCTTGCGGGCCCGGGCGTATTTCACGCTCTCCTCGATGCAATAGACCGCCGCGCCCAGCGAGCTGGCCGCCTGGCGGATGCGGTTCTGGTGCACGAAGCTCTGGCCCAGGCCAAGGCCCCGGCCTTCCACGCCCCAGATCGCGTCATCGGGCACCCAGACATTGGTGAACGACACCCGCGGGTGATCCGTGGGCATGTTGAACGTCCACAGATATTCCTCGATCTTGAAGCCGGGCGAGGTCACCGGCACCAGGAACACGGTGATCCCCAGGGCGTCGCCGTCCTTGCCGCCGGTGCGGGCGAAGCACATCACGTGGCTGGCCACGTGCATGCCCGTGGTCCACATCTTCTCGCCGTTGATCAGCCAGCCCTCGACCCCGTCGCGGGTCTCCTTCACGGCCTTGGTCTCCATCCAGGTGGCGTCCGAGCCATGGTAGGGCTCGGTCAGACCAAAGCCCGTGCGGATCTTCCCGGCCAGCAGGTCGGCGCCGTATTTGTCGTGCTGGGCGTTGGTGGCGAACTCCTTGAACATCAGGATGAAGGGGTTGTTGCCCACGATCGAATGTTCGGTCTGCAGGTCGTTGTGCAGGCCCAGGCCCTTGGCGGCCAGGTGTTCGCGGATCACCGCCATGTCCAGGTTCGAGCCGCCCTTGCCGCCCATCTCGGTGGGCCAGGCATAGCGCAGGTGGCCGCCCTCGTCGGCGATCTGCCGGGCCTTGGCCAGCAGCAGTTCCCACTCATGGCGGGGCAGGCCGTTGTTGTCCCAGTCGGTGCGGGCGTGTTCGCGGCGATGGTCGAAGAAGCGGATGTTGTCGTCCGCGTTCTCCAGCGGCTTGATCTTCGCCTCGATGAAAGTGTCCAGCTCGGCCAGATAGGCGGTGAGCTCTGGAGAGAGATTGAAGTCCATGGCGGTTCCTCTTTGTGGTCTTCAGGCTTCGGATTTGGCGGTGGCGGCCCGCTCGGACGGGAGCGGTTCGGTCAGGGCGGCGCGATAGCCCCAATAGGTCGGCTGATCCACGGCCAGCTTGGCCAGGGTGGTGGTCCACAGATGGTCCGCCACCCCGGGCGTGTTGATGTCCGCCTCGCCCGCCGCCAGGCGGCGCGACAGTTCGGCGTTCAGGGTGGCGATATCGCCGTCCAGGTCCAGCAGCGCCTTCAGCGAGGCCAGCTCGCGCGCCTCGGCGTTCGGCTGAGTGTCCAGCTGCCGCGTCATCATTTCCAGGGCGTTGGCCGCCACCCGGGCGTTGAACGACAGCCGCCCCGTGGTGCCGGCCGCCACCTCTTCCTTCAGGAAGCGGGCGACCGCGGCGATGATCTCGCTGGGATGGGGATGATCCTGCATGGCTCAGGCCGCGATCAGTCGAAGAAGGTCGATTTCGGTTTCGGAGGTGCGCCGGGCGATCACCGCCCGCTCCACGCTGGGATCGACAGAGCGGAAGCTGGTGAACATGCCGCTGCACATCACCCCCCAGCGCAGCGAGCCGAACACCTCCCAGAACAGCGCCCGGTCCGGATCCACCTTCACCCCGCCGGCCGCCTCATAGCCGGCCCACAGATCCTCGCGGCGCCCGAACCCGCCCACCGGCAGATGCTCCACCCCGAACCGCCAGCTATTGGCGCAGATCCAGCCCAGGTCCTCCATGGGGTCGGCCACATGGGCCAGCTCCCAATCGAGCACCGCGCGCAGGCCGTCCTCGCCCACCATGATATTGCCGTTGCGGAAATCGCCGTGCACCAGCCGCGGGCTCTCCGGCGGCGGCGGGCAGCGGTCCAGCAGCCAGCGGAACGCCAGGTCGAACACCGGCCGCGGCCAGGCCGTGGCGCGATAGGCCTCCAGATACTGGGTCACGAACTCCAGCGGGGTCACCCGCTTGAGGGTGGGGAAGGCGTCCGGATCGATGCGGTGGATCGCCGCCAGGGCCGCGCCGCATTGCCCGGCCAGAACGGTGCGGGCGTGGGCGAACGCCTCGCCCCGGGCGATCCGCCCGCCCAGGGTCTCGCCCTCGACGCAGCTCATCACATAGCCCAGGCCCAGGCCGTCCTCTTCGGTCAGCACCCAGCGCACCACCGGGGCCGGCACGCCGGCGGCGCAGGCGGCCTGCAGCAGCCGCGCCTCGACGATCGGCCCGATGGCGCTCTCCGACACCCGGTCGCCGCCGGGCGCCCGGCGCAGAATCTGGGCGGTCTTCTCCCCGCCCTTCACCACATTGAACCGCCAGATCTCCTGGCTGGCGCCGGCCGTCAGGCGGGTCACCTCGGCCGCCCCCTCGCCGCCCAGACGGGTCCGCGCCAGCACGTCCAGGGCCTGGGTCACGTCAGTCATTTCCCGGCCCTCCTCGCCCGCATGCCCGATCTCCGCTTCGGCGTTTCTCTCGTTGGGCGAGACCCTAGCGCACGCGATGGCGCCGTTAAACCGTCACCTCGGGTAAAGCCCCCAGCGCGCCCATCTCCTCCCCCGTGTACGGGGGAGGTGTCACCGGAGGTGACGGAGGGGGCGTCCCTGGCGAGTGTTTGCCAACCCCCCGCCACCATGCCACTCTCACCCCATGTGCACATCCCGCCTTCGGGTCTGATCCCACCGAAGCCCCACCCGGGAGCCTGGCGCGCCGCCGCGCCCGCTCCCCCGCGCACACCCTCTATCCGGGATTTCCTCCGTGAGCTTTTTCGGCAACGACGCCATCAACCGCGTCAATCTCCACACCACCATCCAGGCCCTGGCCCAGGGCGCCGGCGGGGTGTTCGTCTTCGTCTTCCTGCTCAAGGCGGGCGTCGCCATCCCCCTGGTGCTCTGCACCCTGGCGGCCATGAACACCGGCCGCTTCGTCCTGCGGCCGCTGGTGCTGATCGTCGGGCGCCGCCACGGCCTGCGGTCGACCCTGATGATCGGCACGGTGCTGGAGGCGGCGATCTTCCCGATGCTGCCCTTCGTCCATGGGCCGGGCCTGATGCTCCTGGCCCTGATCGCGGTCAGCTCCCTGGGCAGCGTCTTCTACTGGACCAGCCTGCACGCCTATTTCGCCTCGCTGGGCGACGCCGAGAACCGCGGCCGCCAGATCGGCGTGCGGGCGGCGGCCGTGGCGGCCATGAACATCCTGGCCCCCTGGATCGGCGGCTGGGGGCTGACGGTGTTCGGCCCGCTGCCCACCTTCTGCCTGGTGGCGGTGACCCAGGCCGCCGCCGTCCTCCCCCTGCTCGGCGCGCCCAATCCGCCGGTGGTGGAGACCGCCCCCGGCGGCTACCGCGCCGCGCGCTTCGCGGTGGTGCTACAGGCCGCCGACGGCTGGTTCGGCGCTGGCTTTTATTACGTCTGGCAGATCGCCCTGTTCGTCACCCTGGGCGAGCATTTCGCCAACTTCGGCGGGGCCATGGCCCTGGCGGGGGTGGTCGGCGCGGTGGCGGGCCTCGTGGTCGGCCGCTTCATCGATCTCGGCCACGGACGTCGCTCGCTCTGGCTGGCCTATGCCGCCTGCGCCGGTGTCGTCGTGCTCAAGGCGGTGTCGCTCCACAGCCCGGCCCTGGCCGTGCTGGCCAACGCCCTGGCCACCGTCGCCGGCATGCTGCTCGAACCGGTGATGATGACCCCGGTCTACAACCTGGCCAAGGCCTCGCCCTGTCCCCTGCGCTTCCACATGGCCACCGAAGGTGGCTGGGATGTGGGCTGCGCGGCCGGGTGCCTGGTCGCCGCCGCCCTGATCTGGGCCCATGTCCCCCTCTCGACCCCGATCCTCCTGGCCCTCGGCGGCGCGGCCGCGGGCTTCGCCTTGCTGCGGCGTAGCTACGGCGCCGCCGCGTCCGCGGCCGCGCCGGCCTAGGTCAGGGCGCGGGGTTGTATTTCTGCACCCAAGCGACCGAGGCTTCGAGGGTCTGGACGCGGGTGGTCTCGCGCGACAGCCAGTGATCTTCGCCGTCCAGGGTCAGCAGCTGCATGGTCTTGCCCGCGCCCTCCAGGGCGCGGCTCATGGACAGGCTGTGGACATAGGGCACCACGGTGTCGTCCTTGCCGTGAATGAGCAGGATCGGCGCCTCGGCCTCGCCCGCGTGACGTAGCGGCGAAATCCGGCCGATCTCCTGGTCGCCGCCGAATTTCACCCCGAACATCTTCTGGTTGTAGCGGCCGCCCGGCGAATAGTCGCTGTCGCCCCGTTCGGCCATGACCGCGCCGATGTCCGAGGGCCCCGAGAGCGAGACCGCGCAGCGGTAGATCCCGTGCTGCAGGGTCACTCCGGCCAGGGCCGCATAGCCGCCATAGCTGCCGCCGACGATGCAGACCCGGGTCTTGTCGACGATCCCCGCCTTGACCAGGGCGGCGACGCCATCGCTCATGTCGGTGAGCATCTTGTGTCCCCACTCGCCCATGCCGGCGTCGCGGAACGGAACGCCATAGCCGCCGGAGCCGCGATAGTTGGGCTGGAACACGGCATAGCCGCGCGAGGCGAACGCCTGCGCCCACCAGTCGAAGCCGACCCTGTCATGCAATCCGATCGGACCGCCGTGGGGCATGACGACCAGGGGCAGGCCGGTGGCCTTGCCACCGGGCGGCAGGGTGAGGACGCCCTCCATCGCCAGGCCGTCGCCCGCCTCATAGGCGAACATGCGGGTGGGCCCGACGTCCTTCTGGCCGATCGCCGGATAGGCGGCGGTCAGTTCGTCGGCCTTGCCGGTGGTCATGTCGATCAGCCAGTAGGTGCCGGAATCGTCGGACCCGTCGGTCTTGACCACCATCCGGTTGAGGCTGGTGGAGAAGCTCTCCAGGGTGATGTGGTAGCCGCCGAACGCCTTCTGGGCGGCGTCGAAGTGGCGCTGGATCGTGGGATCGAACAGCACCGCTGACTTGCCCCCGTCGAGAAGGCCGCCAAGCAGCAGATTGGTGGCCGGGTCCGTGATCAGGGCCGCGACCCTGTGACCGGCGAACAGCGGCGTCGGGGGCGCGTCGGCCTGGATCGGGTATTCGTCGTAGCTGTCCTTCTGGTCGTCGGAGTCGCTCACCAGGATCGTCCCCGCGGTCCGCCCCTGACCGGCGAGATCGACGGTGAACAGGGGCGAGGGGCGCTTGACCACCGTCTGAGACCCGTGAGCGCCGGTGAACACGCTCCAGCTCTTCGACAGGTCGCTGTACTGGGTGCGGGCCGCGATCTCGCCGTTGGCGCCGATCAGATAGCCGTAGTCGTCACCGAGGTTGGTGTTGATGATCGCATATTTCCCGGTCTCCAGGTCGACCTTGTAGACGTTGCCGTGCCACTTCTGGGTGTCGAAGGCGTGGACGAATTCGTACCAGCGCCCGCCGATCAGCCGGGGCCCATAGTCGAAGTCCACCGCGCCCAGGAACACGTCCAGCTCGTTGTGATCGAACATCTTCTGAAGGCTGTGGGTCTTCAGATTGACGATGAGCACCACCATCAGTTCGGCGCGCGTGGAGTAGGTCCACTTGTCCAGGGCCCCGTTGCCGAACTTCGCCGTGGCGCTGGCCTTGATCAGCACATAGTCGTCCCCGACCCAGCTCAGGTCGCGGATCTTGTTGGCGCCCACGGGGCTGACGAAGATCGCGTCACCGCCCACCTTGCGGACGAACAGCCGGCGGGATTCGCCGTCCACGGCGACGAAGGCGATCTTGTCGCCGGACGGCGACAGCCGAACCATGTCCAGGGCCGGCAGTTTGCCATAGGCGGCCAGCGGCGGCGCCGCGAACGCCGGGCGCCCGAGGCAAAGCAGCACCGCCGCCGCCGCCAGAATCCAGATGCCCCGCATATCGGTCTCCCCCGTTGACGTCGGGTGTTTCAGCCTGAGCCTAGAGTTCCGGCGCGGGGCGTGTCTCGGCCTGTTTCGGTGAGTTTGGCCACACTGGGCGGCGGGGCTAACCCGCCGGCGCCATCGCCTCGTCGAACGCCGCCCACATCGGGCGGCAGTCGACCATCTGGCCGGTGGCGGCGGCCTCGTCGATGGCCATGACGGTCAGGCCGGCCTCCAGCGAGTCGCGCGGCGTGACCGGGAAGGCCCGCTCGCCCTCCAGCGCCGCCAGCAGGTCGATGGCCATGGCTTGGTCGGCGCCGTTGTGATTGTCGGCGGTGCGGGTGGCGTAGTCGATGCGCTCGGGCTTGCGGCGGTCCAGGGCCGGCCGGATCATCAGCTTGTTGCGCACCAGATCGGCCAGCATCGTCCCCTTGGTCCCGGCGACGTACCAGCGCCGCTCCTGCAGTGAGACATGGCTGTTGGAGTGGAAGGAGAGGGCCAAGCCATTGGCGTAGTGGACGATGGCCACCTGATGGTCGTCCACGTCCATGTCGGACTGGAAGGCGTCATTGGCCCCCATCCAGCCGGCGTCGCGCCCGGCGTAGGCGGCCGTGCCGTCCTCATAGGTCAGGGGGACGTCCGCGCGGTCGGGCCGGAACACCCGCCGTCCGGCGAAGCTGGCGACCTGGGCCGGGCGGGCCCCGGCGATGCGGCCGAAGATATCGAAGTCGTGGCACACCTTGTCGAGCATGAACGAGCCGCCCCAGGCCTGCCGCCGCCGCCAGTTGCGGGCGAGATAGGCCCCGTGCTCCGGCGGCAGGTGCTCGGTGGCGTCCATGGAGATCAGATCGCCCAGCTCCCCGGAGTCGGCCCGCGCGATCACCTCCCGCACGATGGGCATGGAACGCATGACCAGGCCGATGAAGAGAGGCGGAACGGCGGTCCCGCTCAGAATCCGGCCGAGGGCGTAGGATTCGGCGAAGGTGCGCACGATCGGCTTCTCGGCGAAGATCGGATAGCCGGCCGCGAACGCCGTCTTCAGGTGCTCGAAATGAAGATGGTTTGGCGAGCCGATCATCACCAGGTCGAAAGGCCCGTCGGCGAGCAGCTCGGCCTCATCGCGATAGCTGCGGCCCGGCTCGATCCCCGCGTCGGCCAGGATGGGCAGGCCGACCGGGGAGGGGTCCGAATAGCCCGCCACCTCGAGCATCCAGCCCACTTCCTTCATCGCCGCCAGCACATGGGCGATCCGCTGCCCAAGGCCGATGACCCCGATGCGGTGATAGTTCATGTTGATGGGCCTCCGTCGCGCGTGGGCCGTTTCTAACCGGTTTTCGGCGGCTGCGCCCCTAGGCCTTCTCGCGCATCAGCGTCTCGAAGACCGGCGTCAGCGATCGGGCCATGGCCTGATGCCCCTTCACGGTCAGATGCGGATCGGACTTGAAGCGGAAGGCGCGGCGCTCCTCGGGCGTGTAGGACCAGAGATCGGGCAGGGGGTCGTGCAGCGCCGCGCCGGTGGCGGCGGCCAGTTCGCGATAGCGGGCGCGGTAGCCCTCCGGATCGGCCGACTGCTCCACGAACGTCCAGTTGGGGATCGGCACGATCAGCACCGGGACCGGGCTCTCGGCGATCCACCGGGTGATGATGTCGGCCAGCAGACGCCAGCCGGGATTGTCGGCGCTCTCATAGCCGGGCGCGCGCTGGATGGCCGTAACCTTCTGGGCCAGGTCGATCAGGCCGAGGTCCTTCGCCGCTTTGCGGAGGGCTGGGTGCGGCAGCATGACCCGCAGCGCAGCCCGCGCCATGCGATAGGCGCCGTTTCCCTGCGCCGGGGCGGGGGCCGGATCGGCGGGAAGCTCCTCGCGGCTGACCGGCCGCTTGGGCACGGGGATGTGGTTCAGCGCCAGCCCATCGGAGCCGATGTCGAAATAGGGCTTGGCGTAGAACACCTCCTTGCCCTCGGCGTCCTGGAACTTCAGGAACCGGCTGTTCACCCGCGCGATGTCTTCCACATAGACGCAGAGCACGAGCAGATCGTGCTGGACCTGACCGAATTCCTTCCAGGCTAGATAGAGCTGGTCGGTCCCCACGCCGTCGAGGCCATGGTTGTGGATGTGCAGCCCCGGCAGGGCCTTCTCCAGCAGGTCGCTGAACCTCTGGGCGTTGCCGACGCCAAGGCCGGCGGTCTGAGAGTCCCCGAACATCAGGGCGCGGAACGTCCCCGGGGGCTTCTCGTCGGTGAAGTCCCGGTCGGCGCGGAATCCGGACGCATTGGTGCGGATCAGATAGCCGCCGCTCTCATGCGGCAGACGGCCCTTGAACCTGGGCGTATAGGTGTAGCCGATCCGCGGGTGGTAGCTCAGGTGTGACTGCCACATGGTTTAGCCTTCGAGTGGCGTCTTTCCATAGCGCTTGGCCATGCGTTCGCGCCGCTCCACGACCAGCTCGTACTGATCCTTGGGCCAGTTCTCATAGAACTTCGTGCGCGCCAGGGCCCGCGCCCCGTCGAGCACCGCCTCGAGGCGATTGGCGACCACAATGAAGTAGGGATCCTTGCCGTTGGCTCCCGTATGGCGGCTGGGCATGGTCTTGGTGACGCCGGTGTTCAGGAACACCCCGTCCGCGATCAGCTCGGCGTTGAGCATCTCCACATAGTCGCTGATCCCCCACTGGAACTGGATGCGCGGCGGGAAGGCGATGACGCGGGTGGACAGGGCCGGCGTGTCGCGAAGCTCTTCCGACTTGGCCCGGATGAAGCCGCGCACGTCGCCCTTGACGTGAACCTTGACGTCCACCTGATCCGCCAGCAAGGCGGCCAGAGCGTAGGGGCAGGGCGCGAACTTGCGCTTGTAGAAGTCGTTCTTCACGGTGACGAACGTCTTCAGCCAGGTCCAGATATCGGCCTCGATCGCCGCGTCCAGCGAGGTGATCTCGGGCATGGGGGAGGGCGCTTCTCTCATCAGAACATCGTGTAGCAAAGGATGTCGACCTCGCCGTTGTTCTCGGCGGCTTCGGTCCTCAGCGCCTCGGCGACGGGCCGCAGCCGCCCGGCCAGATCGGCCAGCCCGGTCTCGCCCTGGGCCGCCCAGACGGCGGCCGCGGCGTCGAGCAGACCTTCCGGCGTTCCTTCGCCCGGAAAGGCGAAGTCGGCGGCGCCCATGACGCCCAGCGAGGGCGCCTCGAAATAGCTGGCCGCGCCCGTGTCGGCGCCCAGCGGGAAATAGTTCTTCCGGCCGGAGGCGCGCAGGGCCTCGGCCAGCGGGATCACCGCGCTGTCGAAAACGGCCAGGGCGAGATCGTCTACGGTCGGCGCCTCAGTCGAGCTCATGTTCGCTCCTCCAGTCGTCGTCTTCCGGCCAGGCCGGTTGATCGCGCTTCCACAACAGCCGGTCCTCGATCACCAGCAGGTCCATCTCGGTGCGCATGAAGCAGCGGTAGGCGTCCTGCGGCGTGCAGACGATCGGCTCGCCGCGCACATTGAACGAGGTGTTCACCAGCACCGGGCAGCCGGTGAGGCCCTCGAACGCGCTCAGAACGCTGTGAAAGGCCGGGCTGCGCTCGGCGTCCACGGTCTGAACCCGGGCGCTGTAGTCCACATGGGTGACGGCCGGGATGTCGCTGCGCGCCTGGTGAAGGATCGGCATCATGTCGTCGCCCTCGGTCACCGGGCGAACCATGGCGACGCGACGGTCTTCCTTCACCGGCGCCACCAGCAGCATGTAGGGGCTCTCGCCGTCGATCTCGAAATAGTCGGCCGCCTTCTCCGCCAGAACCGCTGGGGCGAAGGGCCGGAAGCTTTCCCGGTACTTCACCTTCAGGTTCATGGTGCTCTGCATCTGCGGGTTGCGCGGATCGCCGAGGATCGAGCGGCCGCCCAGCGAGCGCGGGCCGAATTCCATCCGGCCGCTGAAGTAGCCGATGACCATGCCCTCGGCGATGGCGCCGGCGACCTTGGCGGCGCGCTCGGTCTCGTCGGGGACATGTTCGTGCGGCCAGTCCTGACGGTCGACGATCGCGGCGACCTCGTGAGGTTCGAAGCGGGGCCCCAGATAGCTGCCGCTCATGGGGTCGCTTGCGGCCTTGGGCGTGCGCGGCGCGCCCAGCATCTGATGCGAGACCAGCAGGGCTGCGCCCAGGGCGCCTCCGGCGTCGCCGGCCGCCGGCTGCACGAACAGGCCGTCCAGGTCGCTTTCCCGCCAGACCCGGCCGTTGGCGACGCAGTTGAGCGCCACGCCGCCGGCCATGGTCAGGTTACGGCTGCCGGTGACCGCCTTGGCGTGGGCGACGAGCTTGAGCACGATCTCCTCGGTCACCAGCTGGATCGAGGCGGCCAGGTCCATCTGTTTGCGGGTGATCAGGCTGTCGGGCTTGCGGGCCGGGCCCCCGAACAGGGCCTCGAACCGCTCATTGATCATCAGCCCGCTGTCGAGATAGCCGAAGTAGCCGGTGTCGAGGCGGAACGAGCCGTCGTCCTTCACGTCGATGAGGGTGTCGCGAATGATGTCGGCGTAGACCGGCTGGCCGTAGGGGGCGAGGCCCATGAGCTTGTACTCGCCCGAGTTCACCTTGAAGCCGCAGTAGTAGGTGAAGGCGCTGTAGAGCAGCCCCAGCGAGTGCGGGTATTTGATCTCCTTGAGGAGTTCGACCTGGGAGCCGCGGCCGACGCCCAGGGTGCAGGTGGCCCACTCGCCGACCCCGTCGATGGTCAGGATCGCTGCATCCTCGAAGGGTGAGGGATAGAAGCAGCTGGCGGCGTGAGCCATGTGGTGGTGCGCGCCGAGCAGGCGGGGAACTTCGCCCAGCACCGACTCCAGATCGTCCTTCAGCCGCGCCTTGCCGCCCAGCATGCCGCGGCAGGCGGCGACGAACTGATCGCGGCCGCCCGGCGCGACGGTCACGGCGTTCTTCATCACCCGGTCGAGGGTCAGCAGGGGATTGTCGTAAAAGACCACCGCCTCGAGTTCCGAGGGGTCGATGAAGGCTTCGCCCAGGCAATAGTTGATGGCGTGACGCGGGAACCGCGGGTCGTGCTTCTTGCGAGAGAAGCGCTCCTCCTGAGCCGCCGCGATGATTTCGCCGTCCTGCACCAGGGCCGCCGCGGCGTCATGGTAGTAGGCCGATATCCCCAGTACGTATCCCAAGCGCCCCACCCTCACTACGCATGCAGTCTGGAACCATCCACGCGACCCCTCTGAGGATCGCTGTGCGGACCTGCCCGAAAGGCCTGCAATTACCGGACCGTAACGCCCCTGCAACAAATTCCGGCCCCATTACGGCCACTCCGTGGTCGCGGGCAAGCGAAAACGTACGGGCTCCGGCTTCGTTATGTGTGCGACAACCTGTCCCGTGCCAGGGCGGATCAGCCCTCCACGTGGAAGGTGATCCCGGCCCGTTCAGGCAGACGTTTGAGGAGAGCCTCCGCCATGGCCGCCGCCGAGGTCCAGCAGCCGCCCGGCGTCATCTCGCGGCTGACGTCGAACGCAAGAGCAAGGCCGGACTCGGCCAGCATCTTCGATGTCGAGCCGTAGCCAGGGTCCATATCGCCCTTCACCGCCGCGCGCAGGGTCCGCCCGTCGGCGGTCTCGGCGATGAACAGGATGTCGTAGAAACCGGCGTCCCGCTCCGCCTTGGTGGGGCCTTCGCCGGGTTTCGGCGGGTTGGCGCCGCCGAAGTCGAAACCGGCGGCCGGCGGCGCGCCGTCCTTGGGCGGGCCCGGGATCATCAGCATCTCGTCGTACTTGAAATCGGCGCCCCAGGGGTGACCCAGCAGGAAGTTGGTGCGATGCACCGCCTTGGTGTTGATCCCGGCCATCATGAAACTGGCGACCCAGGACCCGGTGACGGTGTCCTCATAGGTCTTGTCGCCGTCGGGTTGGGCCGGACCGGTGAAACCCGGGGTGAGGGCGAAGGGATTGGCCAGCAGAGCTCCGATCGACCGGTCCTTCTGCACCGCCGCCATGGTCGCCATGCCGCTGGCCATGGTGCCGCCGGAGAGGCCGCCCAGCATATCCCGCACCCGGCCGCGCACGCGCGGCGCGGGGGCGCCCAGGCGGGCCGCGGCCTCGCGCTGCACGAACCACACGCCCATGTCGAAGGGGATGGAGTCGAAGCCGCAGGAAAACACGATCCGGGCGCCCGACGCCTTCGCGGCGGCCTCATGGGCGGCGATCATGGCCGCGATCCAGTTGGATTCGCCGGTCAGGTCCACATAGTCGGTACCGGCCTTGGCGCAGGCGGCCACGAGGTCCGAGCCGTACAGCTGGTAGGGGCCGGCGGTGGTGATGACCACCTTGGTCCGCCGGACCATGCCTTCCAGCGCCGCAGGGTCGTGGGCGTCGGCGACGACCAGCGGAAGGTCTGCCGGCGCGCCGATCAGATCGCGCACCTCGGCCAGCTTGGCTTCGCTCCGCCCGGCCATGGCCCAACGCACCGCGCCGCCGACGCCGTAGGTCTTCAGCAGGTGCTCGGCGACCAGGCGGCCGGTGTAGCCTGTTGCGCCATAGACGATGGCGTCGAATTCGACAGCGGTAGGCATGACGGCGGATCTCCCCGGGTGTTGTTCGTCGCGACCCTAGCGGCGCTCCAGGAATGATCAACTCTCCGGTGACGCTCCGGAGGGCTCCGCGGGGAAGGCCAGACGGGTGACATAAGCGGCCACGTCGTCCGGCCAGCCTTGGATCTGCTCCGCGAAGCGCGCCGCGTCGCCGGCGAACAGCGCGCGGGAGGCCTCTTCGAACCCGGGCAAGTCACCAGCCGCCGCGGCCATGACCCGGTAGGCGACCGCCTGCGCCCGCCGCGCGCGCGCCGCCGCGCCGTCGTCGGCGCGCCGGGCCGCCTCGACC
>CAIQJF010000100.1 GCA_903872075.1 uncultured Caulobacteraceae bacterium
GCTCGCCGACGTCCTCGGCCGCATCGCAGGTCACCCCGCCCGCCAAATCGACGAGCTGCTGCCGTGGAACTGGAAGGCCGCCCGCAGCGCCGAGGCCGCAGCCGAATAGCTACGCCGATGCGGGGTTCGCCGGATGCTTACGTCCGAACAACTCTCAGGTTCCTGTTATTCGCGGAAATCTTGCCATCATTGCCAAGTCGTCTCGAGTCATACGTACGGAGTCAATACGACCGCCGACGCCAATGCCTCAACCGTTAGGGGCCGAACCCGATTTCATTTCCGCGCGGAATATTATAGACAATATTTCCATCGGAATTCATGTGAAGACAGCCGAAAATGCTTACTCGGCGATCCATTGCGGCGGCCGAACATTTGGGCGGTGAAAATATTGGCGGGCGCGCTCCGACGCGCAGCCAGAAATAACCCTCTTGGGTACTATACGTTCGCACATACTTTAAGGGCAATGGAATATAGGAAATATACCTATATGCGGATGATTTTCAGCGGATACACAATAGCATACAACAGCTATCAGGCACTAACAACGAACAACGACGATAAAAATCGCGGCCTCGTTGCCTGTTGAGACGCGGGGGGGGGCTGGCATGGCGTGCATGACTCAAGAACATTCGACCCAAAGCGACAAATGTTCGCCGTTGAATGTGGTTTTATCCACGAACAATTTCACCCTTTCGCCTCACTATACTCGCCTTAAATATCGTTTTTCTCCCATTCAAACTGTCATCGGACGGCTAGATGCGCTAAAACTTCTCCTATATACTGGCTCAATTGTCGGTGGCGTCGCGTCATGGTCGACTTTAATATACACGACATATCGCATTTTCGGGAATTAGGCGGTCTCGATTAAGGTCCGACTCGATAGCCGTCGGCCGGCTTCACCCAAGCCACCTTGCGCACGATGTCCGGACGCGGCGCGCCATCGACCGACACCTTCGTTTGCAGCGCTCCCTCCGACGCGGGCTCATAGGCCGTGCAGATTCGCTTGCCGAGCATGCTCTGCAAAGCCGTCTTCACCGCCTGCTGCAGGCGTAGCGTCTGGCTCGGATTGGCAGGTTTTCCCTCGACGACGAAGGTGGCGCGGTCGATGTCCGGCTCACCCAGCGTCCCGCAGACCTGGGCGTTTTCCACCACCACCGGCGAGACCGTCGTCATGATCAGCGGCGGCGAGGACGACAGCAGGGCGGTGGCCGTGTTGAGGATCGCGCCATCGGGCCCCGCCGCATAGGCGCCGATCGACTCGCAGCGTTTCTTCGCGGGATCGGGTGCGTAGCATTGCACCGCGCCGGACCCGGCTTCGGTGATTGGGGGGGGCAGACCGCCCGCCGCCGCGAACGCGGGAAGCAGCAACGCGGCGCTGGCGGCAAGCGGCGCCAGCTTGGTGGTGGTCTTAGGCATCGAGCTTGAGCACCTTCCGTGCATTGTCCCGCAGGAACTTCGGCCAGACGTGGTCCTTGAATGGCGCGTCCCGCAAGTCGGTCATGATTCGCTCCAGCGACAGCCCCATGGGGAAATAGCCGGCGTAGATGATCTTGTCCGCGCCGCGGCTGTTGGCGTAGCGCACGATCGCCTCCGGATAGTGCTTCGGCGCGAAGGCTGAGGTCGAATAGTAGAGGTTGGGCCACTTCAGCATCAGCTTCACGGCCAGATCCTCCCACGGCTCGCAGCCGTGTCGGGTGACGAACACCAGCTCGGGGAAATCGTACATCACCTGATCGATCAGCCGCACCTCCTGCGGCCACATGGGAAACCGCGGGCCCGGCACCCCCGCGCAGGAGAAGATCGGCACGTCCAGCTCCACGCACTTGGCGTAGATCGGGTACATCTTGGCGTCCGCGATCCCCACCTGCGGATTGTAGCCGGCGTTGAAGGCGGCGAAGGCCCGCACGCCGAATTCCTCGTACTGGCGCACCATGTCGCGGATGCCGGCCATGCCCGCGTTGGGATCCACGTTGCCGTGCGCGATGAAGCGGTCCGGGTGATCCTTCAGCGCCTTGCGGCTGACCTCGCCGCCGACGCCGATCATGCCGATCTCCACCCCATAGCGGTCCATTTCGCGCAGGGTCAGGCTGATGGGATCGCCCGCGCCGTAGAGCTCCTTCGGCACGTTCTTGAACATGTATTCCACGGGAAAATCGAACTTGGCTGAAGGGTCCTTCAGCTGCTCGCGGATGAAGTCGTACATTTTGAAATCGTCGGCCGGAAAGCCGATCATCGTATCGACGATGCCGATCCCCGAGGGCATGGCCATGGGTCAAGCTCCCCGCCAGCATGTGCGGCGCCGATGGCCGGCCAACGGGCGATCGGCCGGAATCGGATTGGCGAAATTGTCGAGCATGGACCCTCCCCGGGGGTTCGTTTTCAGGCAGGTTAGGCGATAGAACCGCGCCGCGTCACCCGCGATGACGAAGGGGAGCCCGCAGATGGCAGCCATGCTCGGACCGTGGGTGGGAATCTTAGCCTATTTCGTCGTCGCCTCACTCGGACTGTTCGGCGCGGCGCGGCTCGCGCGGGCTCTCGGCGGACGCGACTTCGCCGGCTTTCAACTGCGCTACCAGTCGATCACGCTGCTGCTCGCCATCGCGGTCCTGTCGGCAACATGGCTGATCGACCCCGCCGCGTTCACGCGCTTCGCGCGGGTCGGCGACATGGCAGCGCCCGCGGGGCCGGTGTCCTGGCCAGGCGTTGCGCCGGGCGACAGCTGGCGTACGGTCGGCCTGACCATCGGCGGGATCATCACCCTGGCCACCTTGGGCTTCCTGCTCGTTCAGGCCCGCCGTGACCAGCCATCGCCGCGCGCTGTGATCGCTCTGGCGCCGCTGATCCTCGCCGCCGCGGCCGCCAACGCCGTCACGGAGGAGGCGCTCTACCGCTTCGTCCCCGCCGCGGCCCTCGCCGGCGTGCTGGCGCCGGCCGCGATCGTGGCGCTGTCCGCGGCGGGCTTCGGTCTGGCCCACGTAGGGGGAACGCCGGGCGGTCCCATCGGCGCCGCCATGGCCGCCTTCCTGGGCGGGTTCCTGGCCAAGGCGCTGCTGGAGACCCAGGGCGTCGGCTGGCCGATTGCGATACATTTTGTGCAGGACGTGGTGATCATGGCGTTCCTGGCGGCAAGCCCGCCGCTCCAGCGCAGCCGGGGTCTGGCGACGGCGGACAGGCCTTGCGCGCCTGGTTGATCGGGTCTTCACTCTCCCCCAGGCAATCAAGGGAGGCGAGCGTGCGCACTTTGGGACTGGGACTTCTGGCGGCGATGACGATGGCGGGGAGCGCCGTGGCGGCGACCAGCACCGCGGACCTGACCGCGCCTATACACACCTTCCTCGACGCCTTCGACAAGGGCGACATCAAGACGGCCGCGTCGACGCATCTGCCCGACGCCGTGATTATCGACGAGGTCCCGCCGTACATCTGGCGCGGCCCGACCGCCTTCGCGGACTGGGCCAAGGATCTGACCGCCAATGACGCAAAGCTGGGCATCACCGAAGAGAAGGTGATCCTCGGCAATGTGGTGCGCACCGAGCACGACGGGTCCCACGCCTATGTGGTCATGGCCGTGGTCTACGCCTTCAAGGACCACGGCGCGCCGATGCATGAGCCGGCGCGCATGACTTACACCCTGCGCAAACAGGCCGGCGAATGGAAGATTTCCGGCTGGGCCTGGACCGGGCCCAAGCCCAGCAAGGGCGAGGCTCCGGCGCCGAAGTCCTGAGGCGGTTGCCCTAAGCCACCCACGCCCCGCCGGCGTTGCCGCGGTAACCCAGCGCCTGATAGGCCCCGTCCACCACGGCCTGGCCGCGGGGGTTGAGTAGGATGCCGGGGCCCATCTGGTTCATGGAGTAGCCGAAACTCATCTTGCACTCAGGGTCGGCGAAGCCGATGGAGCCGCCGGCCCCCACATGTCCAAAGGCCGCCTCGGAGAGGATCGCCGAGCAGGACTCCGTGTTCTCGAGCTTGCGGTTGTCCATGGACTTCATGAAGCCCAGCGAGAAGCGCGTGGGGATCATCAAGGTGGCGTCCTCATGGGTGGCCACGGAAACCTGGCCCATGCGGGTCAGGGTGTCTGAGCCCACCAGCCGGCGGCCGTTGAGCGATCCGCCATTGGCCAGGGGCGCATAGAGGCCGGCGAGGCCGCGGCCGTTGGAGCAGCCGGTGGCCGAGCCGATCTCGGCCGCCCGCGCCGCCCGTTTGTTGGCGTTGAAGCCGCCGCTGTTCAGCATGAACTGCGCCGTCGGGCCTGTGGGGTCGCCGCGCATGGCCAGGGCGATGCGTGAATTGCGCGCCTGATCGTCCACCGGCGCGGCCAGCATCAGGGCCACACGGGGCTCATGTTCCTCGGGCAGGCCCATCCAGAAATCGACGCCCTGCGGGCCGGTGACCTCCTCGCGCAGGAAGACGCCCATGCGCCGGCCCGTGGACCGCCGCACCATCTCGCCTACGGTCCAGGCGCTGGTGACCCCGTGGTAGCCGTTGCGCGTGCCCGGCTTCCAGAACGGCGTTTCCTTCTCCAACATGGCGACCATGTAGTCGTAGTCGTAATAGGCGCCGTCCTTGAGCTTCTCACGCAGGCCCGGCAGGCCGACGGAATGGTCGAGCATCATGGAAACCTGAGCGCCCTCCTTCCCGGCCTGACCGAACTCCGGCCAATAGCGGGTGACGGGCGCGTCCAGATCGAGACGGCCGCGGTCAGCGGCCATGTGGGCGCACAGGGCCGAGGCGCCCTTCGTGCACGAATAGACCACCGTGATGGTGTCGGACTTCCAGGGATCGCCGCCGGGCGAGACCTGACCGCCCCACAGATCCACGACGGTCTTGCCCTCAAGGGTCAGGCAGACGCTGGCCCCTACCTCACCGCGGCGCTCGAAGTTCTCGACGAAAGCGTCGAGCACGGGCGCGAAGCGCGGGTCGCAATGCCCCTCGACAAGGCCGCGGGCGGTGGTCTTGGACACCTGGGTCACGAGCAGTCCCTCCATCTTGTGGTTGCAAAGCTCATGCAGGCGGATGGCGGCTCAAATCAAGGTCTAACCCTCGCGGCGCCTCGCGACCCGCCCGGCGGGTCGCTCAGCAGGATCAGTTCGAGCGCCGATTTGACCAGCCACGCCCCGAGCAGCCCCGGCGCTCCGAACCAGCGCGCGCCGGCGTAGAACAGCGCCGTTCCCACCGCAGCGCCGGCGATCGCGCCGACCGTGGCCCGTCGCCCCCGCCCCTCGCCCTGAAGCTGAGACAGCCGCAGCTGCGCGAAACCGTTGACCGTCACGGCGGCGGCGAACAGCCAGATCGCCCAGCCGAACGGCGCGGCCAGCCATTGCGCCGGCGCGGCGGGCGACACCGTGAGAATCGCGGCCACAACGGTCAGAAACACCGCGCCCGCGAGGGCCGTCAGCAGCCACGCCCCGCGCACAAAGCCCCGGGCGTCGTGGCCGGCGGCCTGCCGGGCGAACAGGATCGGCGCGAGCACATAGGGGATCAGCCAGAACTTCGAGAGCAGTTCGAAAACAAGATAGTAGCCCGCATAGTCCGCTGCGGTGAGCCAGCGCAGCCCGATCACCCGGTCCGCCGACCCGCCGACGGCGGCGACCACGGAAACGGCCGCCAGGTCGAGCCAGCGGCGATTGGCCAGTTGTGCGGCAGCCTGTCGCCAGGGGCCGCGTGCCGCGGCGACGGGACGGCCCAGAACCAAGGCCAGCAGAAGAAGCCGCGCCAGGGTGGATATCGCCAGCGCGGCCGCCAGCGGCAGGCCCATGGCCAGGCACGCGCCGCCGAGGGCAATTCCCCCGGCCAGGCTGCCCTGCTTGAGGCCGATGGCGGCGGCGTAGCGCCCTTCGAGGTCGAACAGGACCCGAAGATCGGTGGCGCCGAAACCGGCGAAGGCGATCGCAGGGGTCAGGGCGAGTGCGGACGGTGCGGCGGAGGGATCGGCGAACGCCCAAAGAAGCGTCAGGATGGGCGCGGCGATCAGCGCCTTGAGGAGACCGGCGGCCAAAAAGACGGTCTGGGGCGTCGCGCCGATCCCGGCCTCGGTCAAGGCTGCGGCCTTGACGGTCCCTGGCTCCAGACCGGCCGACAGGCTCGCCACCAGCACGAAGGCGAGGAAGCTCTTCAGCACGCCGGGCGACACCAGACCGCGCAGCGCGAACACCGTGCCCAAAATGACGACGGCGGCGGCCACATAGGCGGCCGTCACCAGCAGCGCCCGGCCGCCGAGCCTTAATCCGCGCCGCAGGGTCTGGGGCTCTTTGGCGGTCATGAACCTTCCGCGGGCAGGGTCCGCGCCGGACCTCAGGGATTCCATCGCATTGCTGAAAATCCTCGATAAGGCTATGGGGCCCTAAGTGCGAGACGGCTCGCGCGCGGGATATGTTGTCGATGAAGGCTCTGTTTTTCGCCGCGATCATGGTTATTGCGGGCGCGTCGCCCCTGGCTCTGGCGGCGAAGACCAAGCAGGTTTCCCCCGCCGATCAGGCCTACTGCGAGCAGAAGTGGCGGACCCTTCCCGCCAACAGCCTCGCCCGCCCGCTCGGCAAGAAGGCCTATATCCAGCAGTGCCTCAACGACTGTCCGCGCGAGGCGGAGGAGAAGCTGCGCAAGATCTCCAACGAACGTCAGCGCGGCTATTGCGAAGTCCGGTGGACAGAGATCGTGGCGGCTCACGAAACGGCCGGTCGCACCCACGATGAGTTCATCCGCACCTGCGCCGCCAGCTGCCAGGTGATCCTGGCGCCGGTGGCGAGCCAGGCCGGGTTGCTGGGTGGCGGCGCGGCTGGCGCGGCGGGTCTGGCCGGTGGCGCGGCGGCCGCAGGCGGGGGCGGCGCTCGCCCCGCCAGCCCATGAACACCCGGAAATCTCAAACAAAAAACCCGGCGCGTCGCCGCGCCGGGTTTCTGTAAGAGGTCAGGCAGGCTGCTAGTCGAGGCTCAGGCCTCGGTGTCGTCCTTGCCCATGTTGCCCGAGGTGCGCTCGGCGATCCGGGCCGACTTCCCGCGACGATCACGCAGATAGTAGAGCTTGGCGCGACGGACGGCGCCGCGACGCTTTACCTCGATGGATTCGATCATCGGGGAGAGGATCGGGAAGACCCGCTCGACGCCTTCGCCGAAGCTGATCTTGCGGACCGTGAAATTTTCCTGGAGGCCGCCACCCGAGCGGGCGATGCAGACGCCTTCATAGGCCTGAACGCGCTCGCGCTCGCCTTCCTTGATGCGGACATTCACCCGCAGGGTGTCGCCGGCCTGGAAATAGGGGATCTTCTTGCCGTCGAGGAGGCGAGCAACCTCTTCCTGCTCGAGCTGCTGAATCACGTTCATCTGTTCAAACTCCTGATTTACTGGGCTTAATCGCCCTTTGCCTGTTGATTGGCGAGATGCGCCGCCCACAAATCCGGGCGCCGCTCCCGCGTCGTGTTCTCCCGTTGCGCCTTGCGCCATTTGGCCACCTCACCGTGATGACCCGACAGCAGCACATCGGGGATATTTTGGCCTTCGAACGTCCGCGGTCTTGTGAACTGCGGGTGCTCGAGGAGACCGTCCTCGAAACTCTCTTCACTCAAGCTGGCCGCCTCCCCCAGAACGCCGGGGATCAGCCTCACGCACGCCTCGATCACCACCTGGGCCGCCGCCTCGCCGCCGGCGAGCACCGCATCCCCGACCGAGACCTCCTCGAACCTCCGCGCGTCGAGCACGCGTTGGTCGACCCCCTCGAACCGGCCACACAAAATGACCACGCCCGGCGTCTGGGACCACGCCTTCACCCGCGCCTGGGTCAGGGGGCGACCTCGGGCGCTCATATACAGAAACGGCCGGCCGTTCGCCGCCACGCTGTCCAGCGCCGAAGCGATAACGTCCGCCCGCATGACCTGCCCGGGCCCACCCCCAGCGGGGGTGTCGTCCAGGAAGCCGCGCTTATCCTTGGAAAAGGCGCGAATGTCCACCGTTTCCAGACTCCACAGGTTCTGCTCCCGCCAGGCGGTCCCGATGAGCGAGACGCCGAGGGCGCCGGGAAAGGCGTCCGGGAACATGGTGAGGACGGTGGCGGTGAAAGGCATGCGTGTATCATAGGGCCCGCGACAGCTCGGCGCGAGCCGGTCGTCCGGACGGGCGGAACAGGGGAAACAGCCGATGACCATTCCCGATGGCGGCGAGGCGGCGCGGCCGTTTCTGCCGACCCTGGATTTCGGGGCCAGCAGGGCTTTCTACACGGCGCTGGGCTTCACCCAGGTGTTCGATGGCGAAGTCGCCATCTTCACCATCGGCGCCACCAGCCTGATCCTGCAGCGGTTCTACCAGAAGGACTGGGCCGAAAACTGCATGATGCAACTGGCCGTGGACGACATCGCCGACTGGTGGGCCCGCATCGAAGCCCTCGATCTGCCCGGCCGCTTCGGCGTGCGCCCGCCCCGGCCGCCGAAACGGGAGCCCTGGGGCCTGACCGTGGCCTATGTCTTCGATCCGAGCGGGGTGCTCTGGCACATCACCGACCGGCCGGCGGCGACACCGGACGCCACCTAGCGTCCGCCGTCGCTCGCGAGCGGCCCCGCGGAGGCTATTTGGCGTCGCGGGCGGTGTCGGTGACGGCGTGGCCGGCGCTGGAGACGTCCTTGCCGGCGCCTTCGATGGTGTTGCAGGCGCTCAGGGCCAGGCCGGCCGCGAACAGGCCGATCGCGATGAGTTTACGCATTGAGGTGTCTCCGGGAAAATAGTACGCGTGATCACCGACGGATGATCATCGTGCGCCCGCAAGGTTGGCGCGCCCGGAATACCGAATACAAGCTCGAAAGAAATATAGGCTGGCGGCGGCGCGCCGGCGAAACCTTTACCGGATCCAGCCGTTCTATGGCTTTATCGCCGCTAAACCTGGGGTGCGACGCAAAACGCCGCCGGCCTTACGGCCGGCGGCGTCAGCTAGGTCGAAATCGACTGAAGTCTAGAGACGTTCGATGATCGTCACATTGGCCAGGCCGCCGCCTTCGCACATGGTCTGCAGGCCGTAGCGCTTGCCGCGGGCCTTCAGGGCGTGGATCAGGGTGGCCATCAGCTTGGTGCCCGAGGCGCCCAGCGGGTGGCCGAGCGCGATGGCGCCGCCGTTCACGTTCAGGCGCTCGGGATCGGCGCCGATCTGCTGCAGCCACGCCACCGGCACGGAGGCGAAGGCTTCGTTCACTTCATAGAGATCGATGTCCTCAATCTTCATGCCGGCGCGGGCCAGGGCCCGCTTGGTGGCCGGGATCGGGGCTTCCAGCATGATGACCGGATCGCCGCCGGTGATGGTCAGGCTGTGGATGCGGGCGATGGGATCGACACCCAGGGTCTTCAGGCCGGCTTCGCTGACCACCATGACGCCCGAGGCGCCGTCGCAGATCTGGCTTGAGCTGGCGGCGGTGAGCTTGCCGTTCTCCTGCAGCAGCTTCACGCCCTTGATGCCGTCCATGGTGGCGTCGAAGCGGATGCCCTCATCGACGGTGTGCAGGGTCTTGTTGCCCTCGGCGTCGGTGATCTCGATGCCGACGATCTCGTCCTTGAAAGCGCCGCCCTGGGTGGCCGCGATCGCCTTCTGGTGGCTGCGATAGGAGTATTCGTCCAGCTGGTCCTTGGTCAGGCCGTACTTGGCGGCGACCATCTCGGCGCCCATGAACTGGCTGAACTGGATGTTGGGATAGCGTTCCTTCTGGCGGGGGCTCATGGGCGAGCCGAGACCGGCCTGGGCGGGCAGGATCACCGGGGTGCCCATGGGCACGCGGGTCATGCTCTCGACGCCGGCGGCGATGACGATGTCCTGGGTGCCGCTCATCACCGCCTGGGCGGCGAAGTGCAGGGCCTGCTGCGAAGATCCGCACTGACGGTCGACGCTGGTGGCCGGCACGCTTTCCGGGAAGCCGGCGGCGAGCACAGCGCCGCGGGCGATGTTGTTGCCCTGCTCGCCGGCCTGACCGACGCAGCCCATGATCACGTCTTCCACCAGGGCCGGATCGGCGCCGGTGCGCTTGATCAGATCGTTGAGCACCTGACCGGCGAGGTCGGCGGGATGCCAGTCGGCAAGCTTACCCTTGCGGCGGCCACCGGCGGTGCGGGTGGCGGCGACGATATAGGCTTCGGCCATGGGGTTAATCTCCGGATGCGGACCTTTTAGGCGGCTCCGCGTGTGAAAAAGGGACGGCGGCTAGATAGACCCTCACCCTAACGTCAGCCAAGGGCCTTCGATGCCGGGTGACGCGGGCGGCGGGCCGCGTTAGAAGCGCGCCTCGCGTTTTCGTCCAAAGGTTTCCCCGCCTTGCGCCTTCCCCAGGCCCGTCTCGACCAGGTTCTCGACCGCTTCCGCGAGGTGGAGGCGCGCATGGAGACGGCCAGTGACGGCCAGGAGATCGTGCGCCTGGGCAAGGAGCACGCCGAGCTGCGCCCCGTGGCCGAGTTCGCCCAGCGCCTGGCCAGCGCCCGCGCCGAGCGCGAGGACCTGGAGCGGATGATCGCCGACGACGACGCCGAGATGGCCGCCATGGCCCGCGACGAAATCGCCGAACTCGACTCCCGCCTGCCCGAGCTTGAGCGCGAACTGGCCCTGCTGCTGGCCCCGCGCGACGCCGACGAGAACGCCTCGGCCATTCTGGAAGTGCGCGCCGGCACCGGCGGCGACGAGGCGGCCCTGTTCGCCGGCGATCTGTTCCGCATGTACCAGCGCTACGCCAGCGAGCACGGCTGGCGGGTGGAGGTGGAGAGCGTCTCCGAGGGCGACGCCGGCGGCTATAAGGAAATCATCGCCTCCATCGCCGGCGAGGGCGTCTTCGGCCGCCTGAAGTTCGAGAGCGGCGTCCACCGGGTGCAACGCGTACCCGACACCGAGACCCAAGGCCGCATCCACACCAGCGCCGCCACCGTCGCCGTGCTCCCCGAGGTCGAGGACGTGGATATCGAGATCAAGGACGCCGACATCCGCATCGACACCTATCGCTCCAGCGGCGCCGGCGGCCAGCACGTGAACAAGACCGACTCGGCGGTGCGCATCACCCACCTGCCCACCGGCATCGTGGTCACCAGCTCCGAGAAGAGCCAGCACCAGAACCGCGCCCGGGCCATGAAGGTGCTGCACGCGCGCCTGCACCAGCAGAAGCGAGACGCCCTGGACGCCCAGCGCTCCGAGACCCGCAAGACCCAGGTCGGCAGCGGCGACCGCTCCGAGCGGATCCGCACCTACAACTTCCCCCAAGGCCGGGTCACCGACCACCGCATCAACCTGACCCTCTACAACCTGCCGAAGGTGATCGAGGGCGAGGCCCTGGACGATGTGATCAATCCGCTGATCGCGGAAGATCAGGCGGCGAGGCTGGCGAGTCTGGAGGAGAGTTTCGGGTAACGGACGACGCCTGCCGGGTTTCCGGCCGCATCCCGATCGTGCAGTAAGGGCCCCGACCATGACCCAAGCCGACCTGCCCCCGCCTTCCGGCATCGACACACCCTTCGCCCTCGACGCGAGCACCGTCGACGGCTTCCGCCGCCACGGCCACGCCGTGGTCCGGGGCCTGGCCAGCGCCGAAGAGATCGCCCGATTCGCCCCGCCCATCCTGGCGCAGGAGCGCCGGCTGGCGGAAAAGGCCCCGCCGCTCGAAGAGCGGGCGACCTATTTCAAGGCGTTCCTTCAGGGGCACAATCTCTGGACCCGGGACGCGGCCATCAAGCCGTTCGTCTTCTCGGCCCGGTTCGCCAAGGTCGCGGCCGAGCTGATGGGCGTGGCGGGCGTGCGCCTCTATCACGATCAGTCCCTGACCAAGGAGCCTGGAGGCGGCCATACGCCCTGGCACCAGGACCAGACCTACTGGCCGCTGGACACCGACGACACCATCACCATGTGGATGCCCCTGGTGGATGTGCCCGAGGCGGTGGGCACCATGACCTTCGCCGACGGCAGTTACGCCCGGCGCGACCTGGGGCCCTGGACGATCGGCGACGAGTCCGAGGCAGAATTCGCAGGCCTGGTCGCGCGCGAGGGTTTCACCACCACGACCCACGGGGCGCTGAAGGCCGGAGACGCCACCTTCCACCGGGGCTGGACCCTGCACCGGGCCCCGGCCAATCCCACGCCCCTGATGCGGTCGGTGATGACCGTGATCTGGTACGCCGATGGGACCCGGGTGAGCGATGACCTGAGCGGCGTCAGGGCCCTGGACCACAAATACTGGCTCGGCTCCGTGCCGCCCGGCGAGGTGGCGGACGGGCCGATGAATCCGGTTCTCTGGCCGCGCTAGGGCCGACCGGGACCGACCTTGGCCATGCTGGACCCAGCGCACCCTGTCTGGCGCCATCCCCTTGAATTCGACACGGCGCCGCAGTCCTCCGACCATGGCCTGCCGCTCGGCGATGGCCTGGTTGGCGTCAGCCTGTGGGGCGACGGCCAGCCGCTCATCCTCTCGCTCGACCGCGCGGACCTGTGGGACCAGCGGCCCATCCCGGAATACGCGGGGCCGGACTACCGCTGGGACCTGGTCGCGGCCGCCCACCACGCCGGTGATCACGACCGGCTCAAGACCCTGCTGGAAGCGCCCTACGACCGGGCCGGGCCGACGCGGCTGTCGGCGGGACGGCTGGAGCTGACGTTTCCGTTGCCGGCGGTTCGCTGGCGTTTCGAGCGCGCGACCGGCATGGCGCGGTTGGACTTCGCCGACGGCGCCGTTCTCGAGGCGCTGATCACGGCGACGGGCAATGTCGGGCGGCTGAGGGTGCAGGGAGCGACGCCCGTCGCCAGATTGATCACCCCGCCGTTCGGCGGGCCGCCGGAGGGGCTGGCGCCGCAAGGGAAGTTCAGTCTCAGCCGCCACAACGCCTGGGATCTGGGCTATTCGCCGCCGAGCCTGCTGTCCGGGGACGGCGTCGAAGGCTTCGTTCAGGCGGGTTTTGGCGGCTTCGGCTTCGCCGTGGTCCTGGCGCAGAAGACCGAGGACGGCGCCTGGCTGGCCGCCTGGCGCATCGAGACGGGCGAGACGAGCGATCCTCACCTGGGCGCGCGCGCGATCGCCGCCACCCAGGCGGCGCTCGGCCGTGACTTCGCGGCGGAGTCCGCCGATGTCGCCACCTGGTGGGCCGATTACTGGTCGCGCGGACGTGTGGACCTGCCGGAACCCGCCATTGAGCAGGCCTACTACGCCGGGATGTCGCAATTCGGGGCCACGGCCCGGCGCGGCGGCCCGCCGGCGTCCCTGCAGGGTGTCTGGACCACCGACGACGGCCGATTGCCGCCCTGGAAGGGGGACTACCACCACGACCTGAACACCCAGATGACCTATTGGCCGGCCTATGCCGGTGATCAGCTGGAGGCGGGCCTTGGCTTTCTCGACTGGCTGTGGGCGACGCGCGAGACCTGCGAAGACTGGACCCGCCGGTTCTATGGCGTGGACGGCCTGAATGTGCCGATGACCGCGGATATCGCCAACCTTCAGATAGGCGGCTGGCGCCAATACACCCATTCGGTGTCGACCAGCGCCTGGCTGGCGCACCATTTCCACCTTCACTGGCGCTACAGCCAGGACCCCGGGTTTCTTGAGGACCGGGCCTATCCCTATCTGTCCGCGGTGTGCCGCTTCGTGGCGGCCATCAGCGAGATTCGCGACGCGGACGGCTTTCGGTCGGTCGCCCTGTCCTCCTCGCCGGAGGTGGGCGACAATCGCCCCGAGGCGTGGTTCGCGAGCTGGACCAACTATGACCTGACCCTCTTTCGCTGGGTGCTGGGGGCCGCGGCGGACATGGCGCTCGCCCTGGCGAGGGCCGATGAGGCCGCCCATTGGCGATCGGTGCTGGCCGATCTGCCGCCGTGCGCCCTGGCCGAGTCCGGCGCGCTGCTGGTGGCGCCTGGGCTCGCCTATCCCGGCCACCATCGTCATTTCTCTCATGCCGTGGGCGTCCACCCGCTGGGGCTGTTCGCGGGCCTCGACGGGACGCCGGACGACCGGCGGGTGGCGGTGGCGACGGCCCGGGAGCTCGACGCGGCCTCGGGCGATTTCTGGATGGGCTACAGCCACGCCTGGGCCGCGGCGATCGCCACGCGGATCGGCGATGGGGACGCCGCGCGGCGTCGACTGTTGGACTACGGCGCGGCGTTCGTCTTTCCCAACGGCTTTCACGCCAATGGCGACTGGGGGCGAAAGGGTTACGGCAAGGCCCCGTTCGGGGCGTTCACCCTGGAAGGCGCCATGGGCGCGGCCGATGCGGTTCAGACCTTGCTCCTGCAGAGCGCGCCGGGCAGGCTGCGCCTGTTCCCGGCTTTGCCGCAGGCCTGGACCGACGCGTCGTTCGCGGGGCTTCGCGCCGACGGGGCCATTCTAGTGTCGGCCGCCGTGGAAAACGGGCGTCTGGCGCGCGTGAGATTGAGCCCTCAAGCGCCTGCCCGCATCCGCCTCTCCGTCAAGGACCGCGCACCGGCGTTGGAACTCGATCTCACCGCCGGGACGGCCGTGGAGCTCGACGCCCGGGCCTTGAGCGCCCTTGAGGCCGCGCCCCATTGCGCCAACCCGGAGGTTTCCGCCTAACGGCCGTGACGGGCGGCGAGGCCGGCGAGCCGCGACGAGCGTTTCGGCTAGGCCTCAGACATCCCTGGAACCCCTCGCCACGAGCACCGACATCGTGGTGTCGGACGTCAGGGGGGCGGGAAGTGTCTGGCCGCCGCCCGTCGCGCCGCCGACCTGAGCCATGGACTGCACGAACTGCGCCAGCACTTGGCTTTGCGAGCCGCTCAGGGCTGGGGGCCGGTCGGCAGCGATGGTCCAGCTGGTGTCGACAACGCCGAGGTCGGCCGAGGTGAAGGCCGCATAGCCTGGGCCGCTGTTGGACAGCCATTCGGTGACATCGCCGGTCGTGGTGTTGCGCCACAGGACGTCGGCCTTGCCGTCGCCATTGAAATCGCGAACCCCCATCACCGACCAGGCCGAACCCATCGTCCCGATGTCCTGTGGCGTGTAGCCGCCGGGTCCGGTGGTGAACCAGGCGCTCACCGTGCCGTCGGTGTTGCGCCAGAGCAGATCGCTGAGGCCGTCGCCATTGAGATCTCCGACAGCCTCAATCGTCCAGGATGTCGGGACAACCCCCAGACCAGGGGTGGTGAAGCTCGAGAAACCGGTTCCCGCGGTCGAGAGCCATTCGGAGACCTCGCCGCTGGTGTTGCGCCACAGGATGTCGGCCTTGCCGTCGCCGTTGAAGTCGCCGGCGAACTGGACCTTCCAGCTAGCGTCTATGACAGCCAGATCCTGGGCCGCGTAGCCGCCGCCGGGCGCGGTGAACCACAGGCTGACGGTTCCATTCGTGTTGCGCCAGAGAACGTCGCTGAGACCGTCGCCATCGAAATCCCCGGCGCCCTGGATGGTCCAGGCGGATGGGACCACACCGAGGCCGGGCGTCGTATAGCCGCCGCCGGGTTTCGACAGCCATTCGGAGACCTCGCCATTGGCGTTGCGCCAGAGGATGTCGGACTGACCGTCGCCATTGAAATCGGCCGTGAGCTGGATGACCCAGCTGGGGTCGATGACCGCAAGATCCTGAAACGTGTGGCCGCCGCCCGCACCGGTGTACCAGACGGTGACCGTGCCGTTCGCGTTGCGCCAGAGGATGTCGCTCAGGGCGTCGCCGTTGAAGTCCGAGGGCGGACGGCGCGGCTTGGCCGTCAGGCCTGGCGGCCGGTCAGCGGCGACGGTCCAGCTGTTGGGAATGACGCCGAGGTCGGTGGAGGTGAAGCCGGCGTAGCCCTGGCCGCTGTTGGACAGCCACTCGGTCACGTCGCCGGTGCTGGTGTTGCGCCACAGGACGTCCGCCTTCCCGTCGCCGTTGAAGTCGCGCACGCCCATCACCGACCAGGCCGAGCCCATCGCGCCGATATCCTGGGGCGCGTAGCCGCCGGCGCCGGTGGTGACCCAGATGCTCACCGTGCCGTTGGTGTCGCGCCAGAGAAGGTCGCTTAGGCCATCGCCATTGAAATCGGCCACGCCCTCGATCGTCCAGGATGTCGGGACAACCCCCAAACCGGGGGTGGTGAAGCCTGAGAAACCGGTTCCCGTGGTCGAGAGCCATTCGGAGACCTCGCCGCTCGTTTTGCGCCAGAGGATGTCCGCCTTGCCGTCGCCGTTGAAATCGCCGGTGAACTGTATCGACCAGCTGGAGTCGATCACGGCCAGATCCTGGGACGTGTAGCCGCCGCCCACCCCGGTGAACCACAGGCTGACGGTTCCATTGGCGTTGCGCCAGAGGATGTCGCCGAGACCGTCGCCGTTGAAGTCGCCGGCCGCCTGGATGGTCCAGAAGGACGGGACCACGCCAAGGCCCGGGGTCGTATAGCCGCCGCCGGGCTTGGACAGCCACTCGGAGACCTCGCCGTTGGCGTTGCGCCACAGGATGTCGGCCACGCCATCGCCGTTGAAATCGGCGCCGAGCTGGATGACCCAGCTGGGGTCGATGATCGCCAGATCCTGAGCCGTGTGGCCGCCGCCCGAGCTGGTGGACCAGAGGCTGACCGTCCCGTTGCTGTTGCGCCAGAGGATATCGCTCAGGCCGTCGCCATTGAAGTCGTCCGGCGGCGGCGCATAGGCGATGAGATTTGTCCCGCCGGTTCCATCGCTTACCGCCTTGAACAACAGGCCGGGGGCGGTGACCCCGTCCAGCGTGTCCGTCGTCGCGCCGCCGCTGGTCACGATCAACTGGTTCGCGGCGTTCGTATGGGCCCCGGTGGCGACGACGTTTCCGAGATCGAGGGTGGCGCCGGCGCGCAGGGTGAGCGCCTGGACCACGCCGCCGCCCTGGTACACCGACAGCACGCCGTTGGCCTCGATCGTGATCCCGCTGACCGTCCCACCCGCCTCGACCTGGAGATAGGCCTTTTTCGCCGTCGACGAGCCGCTGATCACGACCCCTTCGGCCAGTCCGTAGTCAAACAGGTTACCCGTGATGAGGCCGGGCCCGGACAGCGTGCCGCCGGACGACACGGTCGTGAGGCCGGGCAGGATGTCCCCGGCGGGAAGGACGAGGAAGCCCCCGGTCTGGACTGTGGCGGCCTGCGTCTCGATGACGCCGCCGCTCATCACCGTCACCCCACTGACCACCGTTGTATCTGTCGCGGTCGTGGAGATCACCGTGGTGCTCGTCCCGCCCGGCACGATCAGTTCGGTCCCCAGAATCCCGCCGCTGCTGACGACCAGGTTGGAGGCCAAGGCGCCTGAGTAGAACCGCTCGAGGCCGCCGGACATGACGGTGGTCCCGCTGCTGTAACCGTTTGACCGGACCAGTTGGAAACCGCCGGACTGGACGACGACACCCGAAGCGCTTGCGCCGCTGGAGACCACCTGCTCGCCGCCAGCCTCCAGGGTGGCGCCGATGTCCAGCCCGCCGCTCAGGACAAATTCGATGCCGCCGGAGACCACGATCGCCTGGGCGGTTCCGGCCGACCCCACGTTCAGCGTGCCGCCGCTTTGGACCGTGACGCCGCTATCGACTTCGCCGGCGGCGATGTTCACCGTCTGTCCGGAAGAGACGGTGGTGATCGGCGCCACGGATGACAGGGTCCAGCCGATGACGTCCAAGGTCAGCAGGTCGGGATAGGTAACCGCCCCCACAAGGCCGGTCGTCGTCACGCCATAGGCGTCGTATTGGTTGGATTGCCCGGCGATATAGGTGAGCTGCTGGCCGGTGCTCGAGGGATCCCAGTCGGCCGAGTCCGCTCCGTCATTGAGCCCGAAGAAACCGATGGGACTATGGAATTCGGTCAGCATCTGCGTGCCGTTGACCGAGAAGTAGGCCGGACGTCCGCTCTGCCCCAGGCTGGCGTCCGGCACACCGGGGGCGGCGTAGCGGAACAAATCCATGACGTTGGGTGCCCCGCCGGCGCCACCGATGCGTCCGAGCCCCCCCTCGGAAATTTCGTGTTCGAGGATGGCGACGGCGTCGTACGCGCCGTAGGCCGGCGCGCTCTGGTCGTAGAAATAGGGCAAGCCGCTGCTGAGCTCGGTCGTGTCGCTGGTCGTCGGGTCCGCGCCGGGGAGACCCAGCACCACAGCCAGGGACTGGGCGATCGCGAACGTCGTCCCGCCGAACGTACTCGCCAGGCCTTTCATCGCGCCCGTCGCGGCGATGTCGGCCGCGCTCGTCGCGGCCTTGGCCAGCGCCGTCTGCAGCTGCGAGAAATTCGTATAGTAGGGCGTGAAGCTGTTCTGTCCCGCCGCCGCCAGGGGCGACATCTGGAACGAGAAATTCAAGGTCGCGGTGCTGGCGATCCGGGCCTGATAGAAGGCCTCGGCCGAGACGATGGCGTTCTCGAACCCCTGCCCGACACTGCTGTCGAGGGTGTTGACGAATTGAAGATGGCTGCCGGCCAGGATGAGGGTTTGCTGGGCGGTGACCTGCGGCGAGACGGGGTCGTTGGCCTCCGGTGCGACACCCAGATCGAAGATGTTCGTGCCGCCATTGTTGTCGCTCACCAGCGCGATCGAGGCGCCCTGGAAGTCTCCTGAGAGCTGCACCGTGCTGCTGGCTCCGGAGCCGCTGTAGACGGTCAGGAGATCGGTCGCGGGATCGAGATAGGCGGAGGTGATGTTCGCATAGGCGATCGACGTCACGTCGATCACGCCGCCAGAGCCGAGAGCCTGCGCCGTGGTCAGGCTCACCGGCGCCACCGCGTCGGAGACGATATAGCCGCCGTTGGGAACCATCGTCTCTGTCACGGCGGCAGTCCTCCGGAAGTGGCCATAGCTCAGGGACGAGGACGTCCTGCGGATCGTCGGGCCAAGTTCTAACTTTGAACTGTAGTCTGCTTCACTCGCGCGCCCAAAGCACGATCGATCATCCTGTTCACGTGAGCGCCTGTAATCAGCTTCGTGCATTCAAAGTGGCGCGGCGTGTTCTGGTGCCGGGGGCACCACATGAAATCGTTGTGCTGAAACCGCTCCTTCGGATCGTTCCAGCAGCTGTTGCAGGCATGCCAGTTGATCACGCGATAGGGCGTGGTGAATTCGTTCGACGGATGGGTGAAGCCGCTGATCAGCACGGTCGGCGTTCCGCCCCCCCAGGCCAGCCACGCCAGGCCGCTGGACAGGCCGACAAAGGCCGCCGCATGTTTCAGCCACCGGGCGCGCTCGGTCAGTGGCCGGTCGCCGGTCTCGTCCTCGGCGCCGTGCGGGAGGTGGGTGTAGAGAAGGCCTGACCCATGGACCGGCTTCTGGTCGATGCAGATCACCCGATAGCCCAGGCTCTTGATATGGGCGACGACCTCGCGCCAGCCGAGGGGATTGTTCCACATCTTGCAGCCGCTGGAACTTTGCACCGCGATGCAGACATAGGGCTCGGCGATGGGCCGACTGTCGTCGGTCAGGGCGATCCTGGGGGGAGTCTCGGCGGGATCGACGCCCAGAATGTAGCCCGCGGTGCGGTGAAGACCGACCTGGCGGAAATCGGTGGGCTGCCAGGTATTGTCCTTGTCGTCGAAGAACAGGCCCAGGGCGTAGGTGGCGTAGGCCCCGTCAGCCAGCTTGAGCGCCAAGGCCTGGTCGTGATCGACGAAGGTTATCTCGGGATAGGTCTCCTTCAGCAGAGGGATGATCAGCGGCGAGAGGGCGCAGGTCAGCCTGCACCCGTGGGCCGTCCGGAACCGTTCCGCATACGGAAACCACGCCAGGACATCGCCAAGCGTGCCGATCGGAAAGTTGATCGTCACCTCCCGATCCCTGCAGTCGTGGTCATGCTCGAAAATCAGCTCGTCACCGTCGCGGACTTCCAGGCGGAAGCGCACGTAGAAACGCTTCGAACTGGCGACGAAGGCGCCCCGGTTCTCGCTCTCGAACAGCACATTGCCGGTGTCCAGATCGCGCAGACGCACCTTCCACGGCGGATCGGTGTCCGCCCGGGGCGGAAGAACGATCCTGGCGCCCTGGTTGAAGTCATAGCGGATGCCAAGAGGCCCCAGCTGAGTGGGCGTGGCGGCGGGCGGCGGATAGGCCGGCTTCTCTGCTTTCAGCGGCGGCGAGGCAGGCGCATCGCTGCCTGACGCTGCCGCCTGGCTGTCCGCCCGCAAGGGTGTGGCGCTCGCGACGGAAGCGCCGGCCGGATCGGGCGCTGCAATCGAGCCGGGCGGCGTAGACGTCATGCTAGGGTCACACCCGCGCCGGCCAGGACCTAACCGTCAATTTGCCGGGGCAAACTCAGACCGCCCCGGACCCCGGCGCCGCAAGCACAGATGTCGTCGCGTCCGGCGTCATCAAGGTCGAGACCGTCTGGCCGCTCCCCGTATCGCCGCCCACCTGGGCCATGGACTGAACGAACTGGGCCAGGGCCTGGGTCTGCGAGCCGGTGAGGGCCGGCGGCCTGTCGGCGATGATGGTCCAGCTGTTGGGGATCACGCCCAGGTCGCTGGAGGTGAAGCCGGTATATCCCTGGCCGCTGTTCGAGAGCCACTCAGTGACATCGCCGGTGGTGGTGTTGCGCCACAGGACATCGGCCTTGCCGTCGCCGTTGAAGTCGCGGACGCCCATCACCGACCAGGCCGAACTCATGGCTCCCAGGTCCCGGGGCGTGTAGCCGCCGCCATCGGTGGTCAGCCAGGAGCTGACCGTGCCGTTGGTGTTGCGCCACAGGATATCGCTGAGCCCGTCGCCGTTCAGGTCGCCCACGCCCTCGATGACCCAGGAACTCGGCAGCACGCCGAAGCCCGGCGTGGTGAAGCCGGTGAAGCCCTGGCCCGGCTTCGAGAGCCACTCGGACACCTCGCCGCTGGTGTTGCGCCAGAGGATATCGGCCTTGCCGTCGCCGTTGAAGTCGCCGGTGTTCTGGATCACCCAGCTGGACGGGATGATCCCGAGATCCTGCGAGGTATGGCCGCCGCCGGCTGTGGTGAACCAGACGCTGACCGTGCCGTTGGTGTTGCGCCACAGAAGGTCGCTCAGACCGTCGCCGCTGAAGTCCGCCGCGCCCTCGATGGACCAGGACGTGGGAATGATACCGAAGCTCGGTGTGGTGAAGCCGCCGCCGGACTTCGAGAGCCACTCGGACAGCTCGCCACTGGTGTTGCGCCAGACAATGTCGGCCTTGCCGTCGCCGTTGATGTCGGCCGAGGCCTGGACGCTCCAGCTGGTGGCGGGAATGCCCAGATCCTGAGCGGTATGCCCGCCACCCTGGCTGGTGGTCCACAGGCTGACGGTGCCGTTGGTGTTGCGCCAGAGAATGTCGCTGAGCTTGTCGCCGTTGAAATCGAAGGACGTCGGCGGCGCCGCAGGCGTCAGACTGGCGCTGAGCGCCGGCGGCTTGTCGCCTACCACGGTCCAGCCGTTGGCGAGCGGAGCCTGGGTGTTGTTGGTGAAGCCCGTGAAACCGGTCCCAGCCGTCGACAGCCATTCCAGGGCGTCGCCGTTGGCGTCGCGCCACAGGATGTCGGCCTTGCCGTCGCCGTTGAAGTCACGGACGCCCTGCACAACCCAGCTGCTGCCCAGCGTGCCGACATCGACGGGCGTGTAGCCACCGCCCGGCGTGGTGATCCACAGGCTGGCGGCGCCACTGCTGTTGCGCCAGAAGATGTCGCTCATCCCGTCGCCATTGAAGTCGCCGACGCCGGCGATGGTCCAGGAACTGGGAATGACGCCGAAGCTGGGCGTTGTGTATCCGGACCCGGTCGCCGACGCGTTAGACACCCATTCGGAGACTTCGCCGCTGCTGTTGCGCCAGAGGATGTCGGCCTTGCCGTCGCTGTTGAAGTCGCCGACGAACTGAATCGTCCAGCTCGAGTCGATGACACCGAGATCCTGGGAAGTGTGGCCGCCGCCGACGGTGGTCAGCCACATGCTGACCGTGCCGTTGGTGTTACGCCAGAGAATGTCGCTCAGGCCATCGCCGTTGAAATCGCCGGCGGCCTGAACCTGCCAGGCATTGGACACGATGCCAAACCCCGGCGTGGTAAAGCCGCCGCCCGGCTTGGAGAGCCACTCCGACAGTTCGCCGCTGGTGTTGCGCCAGAGGATGTCGGCCTTGCCGTCGCCGTTGAAGTCGCCGGTGGTCTGGATCACCCAGCTGTTCGGAATCACGCCCAGGTTTTGGGTCGTATGGGAGCCGCCGCTGGCGCCGTTCCACAGCCGCACGCTGCCGTCCAGGTTGCGCTGCAGGATGTCGCTTAGGCCGTCGCCCTGGAAGTCGAAGTTGGCGGTGTTGGACGGGTAGGTGACGGTCAGGGGCGTCGCCACGAACCCGTGCAGACCGGTGGCGTCGAAGTACTCTCCGACGAGCTGGCCGTTGTTGTTGACCCCGTTGATATAGCTGCCGTTGGTCGACAGGGGCTCGTCGATGGTGGTGAACACGCCGCCAATGTCGGTGAAGGCGTGAACGTGGCTCGCGTCGGCGTAGTAGCCGACAATCTCGCCCGCGTTGTTGATCCCGGTGACATAGGTGCCGTTGACGCCGAGCGGATCATTGATCGTGGTGAACGTGCCGTTCGTGTAGCTGAAGCCATGCCAGCCGATGGCGTCGAGATATTCACCCACCACGACGCCGGAGTCATTCACGCCTGTGGGGATGGTGACGGTGGTCACGAACAGGGCGCCGAACGACAGCGGGTCGTCGATGGTGGTGTAGACGCCGTTCTGCAGGATGAAGCCGTGCTGGCTGACGAAGTTCTGGGCGTCCGAGATGCCGTACCAGCCGACGATCGTCCCGGTTGAATTGATGGCCGTGGCCACGGTGTCCTTGGCCCCGCGATTGACCGCCAGGGGATCGTCCAGGGTCGTGAACACGCCGCCGCTGTAGACATAGCCGTGATTGCCGCTCGCATCCTGGAACGACCCGACAATCTGGCCACTGTTGTTGATGCCGCTGGCGTCACTGCCGTTGCTCGTGCCGGGGGGCTCAAGCGTTGTGTACACGCCGCTGTCGAACGTGAAGCCATGATCGAGCTGGTCGATCTGATAGACGCCGACGATCTTGCCGGAGTCGTTGATCGCCGAGGCGCTTGTGCCGGTGTTGGCCAAGCTGTCGTCGAGGGTGCTGTACTTGTACGCCGTCATAGGATCTTTCCAATGGCCCGCCGACCGTCGCAGGCTCGCGCAAGCTACACGCGCCCGGCCGAATCGCAATGTTCGCCTCTAACGCACGGAGGAAACTCTGGTTCCCGTCTGCGCCGCGACGCGGAATTCAACCCGTAAAATCTCCCGGCGCGCAGCCGGCGGCATGGGCGCTATCGAGGGCGGCGGCGAAGCCGGTGACGCCAACCCTGACAATCGTGCGGTTGACTCCGGCTCTGATGGAGATTCGGCGCGCCTGGCTGAGCCGGGCCTCCGGGATGCGGACCACGCCGCCACTAGGATTTGCAAGATCGTCTTGGTCGATGGCGAAGCCCCGCCGCGCCATGTCCATCAGTTCCGACCGGACCGCGACCGGCGGCCCGTCGTCCACGCGATAGACAGCGTCGGCGGTGTCGGTCCGACGTCCGAGCCGAACCACCAGCGCGCCGCGTTCATAAGTCAGGCCGGGCGCTGTGACCCGGCAGGTTCTGCGGCCGGCGAAGCGGTCGTCGCGGGTTTCCACCGTCCAGGCCCCGAGTCGATGACGTTCGACCACGAGGGCCGGCGCATGTCGCCATGGCCATAGGCTCAGCATGATCGGCGCGAGAACCAGCGGAAGGGGCATGGGCCGGACCTCTCGTCTCAGGGCTTTTGTGACTGGGGGAGGGGCGGAAGGTCTGACGGGCGGGACCCGCCCTCTTGTTTCGCCATCGGGCGTCCAGGCGCCGCCGCGCCGAGGCTATCGACGGCGCCGACGACGGCCTCCCACGGCGGGGCGTCGATGCGTTTGGCGCGATCGAGGTCGGACCGCGTATCATAGGCCTCGACCCCCGGAACCAGGAATCGCGCTTCCAACAGGCCCATGGCCGCGAGGACGGACGCTCTGGCCAGGTATTCGTCATGCCGCCCCTGCACCAGAGTGACCCGGCTGGTGGTCAGTTCCAGCTCGGCGTTGAGAAGCTCGATGGTGGATCGCAACCCGGCGCGCTCCTCGATCCGATTGCCCTCAACCGAGGCTCTCTCGGCCTCGACCTGGCGCACCTCGATGGCCAGGGCGCCGCGCGTCGACACCAGCTGGCTCCAGGCCTGCGCCACCTGCTGGATGACGCCCCGGCGCGTGGCTTCGATTTCCAACTGCGCCTGGCTGTCGCGATCGGCCGCCTCGCGCACGCGCGAGTTGGTCAGACCCGAGGTGAACAGCGGCTGGCTGAACGTCACCGCGCCGGTCAGACTGCGCGCATACTGCTTCTCCAGATAGGCGGCGGCCGGCGTGACCGTGGCGTCGACCCTCACTGAGAGAGTCGGCCCAAAGGCCGCCTTGGCCTGGGCGATGCGTTGACGGGCCGACCGTTCGGTCGCGATCGCGGCCATCAGCTGGGGATTGTTCCGCTCGGCGGCGTCGAACGCCTCCTCGACCGTCCGCGGCAGGCCCGCAAGCTCCGGCTCGGGATCCAGGGCGCCGGGACTCTGGCCGACCACGGCCAGATACTGCGCGTTACTGACGTTCAGGCGGCCTTCGGCGAGATTGAGTTCGGCCTGGGCCGAGAGCATGCGGCCGAGCGTTCGGCCACGTCGGTCCGGGTAAGCTGGCCGCCCTCGCCCTTCGCCTTTGTCTCATCGAACTCGGCGGTCAGATTGGCGATCTCGTCCTTCAGTACACGAATGGTCTCGCGGTCACGCCGCAAATCCAGATAGGCCGTGATCACGCGGACAATCAGGTCGCTCTCGGCCCGCCGGAGGTTCGCCCGTCCGGCGAGAACGTCAGCGCTCGCCGCCTGAATCTGGGCTCGGGTCGCCCCGCCAGAGTAGAGCGGCTGGACGATGGACAGGTCGGCCGACTCGGTCTGGGCCCGGTAGGTCTTGTCGGCGGCCGGGCTGAAGGGGCTGCCCGGCTGCTCTATGCGCGCCACGTCGTATCCAGCCTGACCGGTGATCCCGACCTGCGGCCCGTAGCCCGCGCGCGCCTGCACCAGTCCCTCGTCGATCGCGCGCAGCTGGGCGCGTTGGGCGCGAAGGGTCGGATTGGTCTGATAGGCCAGCAGGATGGCGTCGGTGAGCGACTCGGCGAGAGCGGCGGCGGGCGACGCGGCCAGCAGAATGGCCAGCAGGGCGCCCCGCCCCTCACCGCTCATGCAGGCTCTCCTGGGTCTTCCGGGCGATCGGCGAGAGCAGGTAGTCGATGATGCTGCGCTTGCCTGTGCGGATCTCGGCCGTCACGGCCATGCCGGGCTGAATCGGCCGGGTCTCGCCGTCCACCACCATGCTCGTCCGCGCCAGCGCTATGCGCGCCACATAGGTCGGCGCCGCGGCCGGGCGGTTCGCCGCGGTCGCGCCGGAGGCGTCGGCGGGCGGCTGCGCCTGGGCCACGACATCGCGGCTGACGCTCACGACCCGACCGTCAAGGAAGCCGTAGCGCGTGAAACTGAAGGTCTCGATCTTCACCTTCACCGCCTGGCCCGCATGGACGAAGCCCACATCGCGATTGGCCAGCTGGGCCTCGATCACCAGGTCGCGGCTGTCGGGGACGACAATCATCAGATGCTGGGCGGGTGTCACCACGCCGCCCAGGGTGTGAACGGCCAGCTGTTCGACCACGCCATCCACCGGCGCACGAATCTCCGCCTGAGCGGTCTTGTCCTGCGCCTTGATCAACTGCTGGCTGAGCTCGTTCTCGCGCTCTTCCGCCTTGCGGAGATCGGAGAGGACATCGGCGGCAAATTGCGAGCCGGCGCCGTCCCTCTGGCGCTCCAGCGCCTTGCGGGCGGCCGCCGCCTGACGCGCGCGCTGAAGCTGCACGTTGAGCTCCTGCCGCGCGGCCGTGACCTGCTGCTGGGCGTCCAGATAGGACAGGGTCGTGCCATAGCCGCGGGCGGTCAGGTCGCGATGGATGCGCTCTTTCTCCGCCAGCATGGGCAGGGTGGCGTTGAGCTTGTCGATTTCCGCCCGCGCCTCGGCTTCCTGCGCCGCCTTCTCCGCCGCCTGCTGGCCCAGGGCGGCGACACGCGCCGCCTCCAGATCCGCCTGGGCGCGCATGGCGGCTCGGGCCTCCTCGATCCCTTCCGGTGGGGCGCCGCGCGGCGCGACGAACTCGCGACCGCCGCCGGCGAAGCCGCCCCTCAGGCCCGTGAGCCGGGCCACGTCCAGACGCGCCTGGACGAGATCGCGCGCGATGCGATCGCGGTCCGCGCCGACCTGCGTGGGGTCAAGCTCGACCATGACCTGTCCGGCCTTTACGTGATCGCCGTCCTGCACCCGGATGGCGCGCACCACGCCGGGATCCAGGGGCTGAATGGTCTTGATGTCGCCGGCCGGCAGGACCCGGCCCTGGGCGGTCGCCAGCACGTCCACGTGACCGATGAAGGCCCAGGCCACAGCGCAGACGAAGAACAGCACGATCACCGCGGCGAACACCCGCGCCACCGGAGATGGCGGGGTCTGAATCACCTCCAGGGCGGCGGGCAGGAACTCGCGCTCATCCTGCGGCTCCAGCGCGCCCACCAGCGCCGCAAACCGGCTGCTCAGGTCCCGACGGGGTTTCGGGTTCGGCGTGTTGTTTTCAGGTCCGGTCATAGGGAGGACTGCAACCGCCAGAGTTCGGCGTACCGCCCGCCCTTGGCCAGCAGGCTCTGATGCGTGCCGTCCTCAACGATCCGGCCCTTCTCGATCGTGACAATCCGCTGGGCGACCCTGAGGGTCGAGAGCCGGTGAGCGATGAGGATCACTGTCCGGCCCCGGCAGATGTCGCGCATATTGGCCTGGATGGCCGCCTCGCTCTCATAGTCGAGGGCGGAGGTCGCCTCGTCGAAGATCAGGATCCGCGGATCGCGGACCAGGGCCCGCGCGATGGCGATACGCTGCCGCTGACCGCCGCTGAGCGAAGCGCCCCGCTCGCCGATCATGGTGCCATAGCCGCGCGGCAGAGCGCTGATGAACTCGTGGGCCCCGGCAAGTTTGGCCGCCGCCACGATCCGCGCCGCGTCCATGCCGGGATCGGCCAGGGCGATGTTGTCGCGCACCGAGCGGTTGAACAGCACGCTCTCCTGCATGACCACGCCCAGCCGGCTGCGGAGCCAGGCGGGATCCACCACGGCCAGGTCGTGGCCGTCGACGAACACGCGGCCGGTCTCGGGCGAGTAGAGGCGCTGGATCAGCTTGGCCAAGGTGCTCTTGCCTGACCCTGAGGAGCCCACCACGCCGAGGATCTGGCCGGCGGGAATGTCGAGATCGACGTCGGTGAGCACGGGCTGGCCATCGAGACGATAGCGGAAGCTGACGGCCTCCAGGCGGATATGGCCGGCGATATCCGGCAGATCGGCGGCTTCCGCCGCGCCCGGTTCGGGGATGCTGTTGAGGATGTCGCCGGTGCGGTCGATGGAAAGCCGCACCTGCTGGAAATCCTGCCACAGTTGGGCGATGCGCAGCACCGGGCTCGCCAGCTGCGCGGCGATCATGTTGAAGGCCACCAGCTCGCCGACGGTGAGGCGGCTGTCGATCACAAGCCGGGCGCCGAAGAACAGCACCAGCACCACGGTGATCTTGTTGATGAAGGCGGCGGTCTGGCTGCCCACGGTGTTGAGCAGGGTGACCTGGAAGGAGGCCTTCACATAGGCCGCCAGCTGCTCGCCCCAGCGCGCGCGCATGAGGGGCTCGACGGCCATGGACTTGAGGGTTTCGACCCCCGAGACGGCCTCCACCAGGAAGGTCTGGTTCTCCGAGCCCCGGCGGAACCGTTCATCAAGACGCGACTTGAAGGCCGGCGTCAGCAGGACGCTGAGCAGCACGTAACTGGGCAGGGCCGCGGCCACGATCAGGGTCAGCAGCGGGCTGTAGAGGAACAGCACCGCCAGAAAGATCAGGGCGAAGAACAGATCCAGCGACAGGGTCAGAGCCGAGGAGGTCAGGAACTGGCGGATGTTGTCCAGCTCACGCACCCTTGCGATCGTGTCGCCCACCCGCCGGGCCTGGAAATAGGCCATGGGCAGGGAGAACAGGTGGCTGAACAGTCGCGCCCCCAGCTCCACGTCAATCCGGTTGGAGGTGTGGGCCAGGAGATAGGTCCGAAGGCCCCCCAGCACGACCTCGAAGACGCCCAGGGTCGCCATGCCGATGGCCAGAACCTCAAGCGTGGAGAGCCCCCGGTGCACGAAGACCTTGTCGATGATCACCTGGAAGAACAACGGCGTCAGCAGGGCGAACAGCTGGACGAAGAACGAGCCGATCAGCACTTCGCCGAGCGGGCGACGGTATTTCCGGATCGCGGCCACGAACCACAGGATGCCGAAGCGCTGATAGGGATCGTCCAGGGCCGCGCGCCGGGCCATGAGCAGGATCTGGCCGTCCCAGATCCGGGCGAATTCGGCCGGCGTCAGGGTCCGGGGACGATCTTCTCCCGGGACTTGCAACAGCACCCGCTCGGCGTCCGCGCCGCCGAACAGAACCCACCCCAAGTCACGCAGGCGCGCCAACGCCGGGGCCGGCGTGGTCTTGAGTCGCTCGAGCGTGGTGGAAACCTGCCGCGCTTTCACATTGAACCGCCGGGCGATGGCGATCAGATCGACGACCTCAAGCCGCGCCTTGCCGCTCTCATACAGCAGGGCCGCCGGATCGGCGGGAATCCCCAGCACTTGCAGGCAGAACGCCAGGGCCGCCGCGGCGCTGTCGGGGGTCCGGTCGTCGCCGGCGTCCAGACTCATGCGCGGCCGTCGCGCCTGGCGGCAGACGACCCGTATCCGGTCGAAAGGTCGAAAGCCGATATCATCTCACCGATCCCACGCCCGCGACGTCGCGAGGGAACCGCAGCGCCCCCGCAACATCAGTGTCCTTGCGCTATAACTTTATTCGCGGCCGCCGTGGAGAAAGTTGCGCCGCGCCGGCCGCTCCCGTCAAATAGTCCCCGACGCCCGGCCACCCAACGCGCCGCGCGCGATGCCAACCAAAGGGAGAGAGAAACCATGAAGGAAGTGCTCGATCTGAGCGGGCGCGTGGCGCTCGTCACCGGCGCCGGTCAGGGCGTGGGGCGGCAGATCGCCCTGCATCTGGCGGCGCACAACGCCGGCGGCGTGGTGGTCAACGACTATCTGCTGGCCCGGGCCGAGGCCGTGGCCGAGGAAATCCGCGCCGAGGGCGGCAAGGCCCTGGCCCTGCAGGCCGACGTCTCCGATCACGCCAACGTCAAGGACATGGTCGCCCGCGCCACGGCCGAACTCGGCCCCATCGGCGTGCTGGTGAACAACGCCGGCAATGCCGGCGCGACGCCCTCGGCGGATCTCGGCAAGCCGTTCTGGGAAACCTCGCCGGAGGTGTGGAACAGCTTTCTCGGCGTGAACCTGTACGGCGTGATGAACTGCACCGCCGCGGTGATCCCGGGCATGATCGCCCGCCGGGCGCCGGGCCGGATCATCACCATCATCTCCGACGCCGGCCGCTGGGGCGACGCGGGCCTGGAAATCTACGCCGGAGCCAAGGCGGGCGCGGCGGGTTTCATGCGTTCCGTAGCGCGTTCCCTCGGCCGCTATGAGATCACCGCCAATTCCGTGGCCATCGCCCTCACCGCCACCCCGGCGGTGGAGCGCACCCTGAACGGCGATCCGGAGCGCCTGAAGCGCACCCTGGAGAAGTACATCATCCGTCGCCCCGGCCGCCCGGACGACGTGGCCAACATGGTCCTGTTCCTGGCCTCCGACGCCAGCCCGTGGATCACCGGTCAGGTCTATCCGGTGAACGGCGGGTTCTCTTTCGCGCTGTAGCGGCGCTGGCGTGTAAGCCTTGGATCAGGGATCCAGGGCTCGCCGTCGCTCGGCCATGGCCCGGGCCAGATTCCGGGCGGTGTGGAAGACGGCCAGGATGACCACATCCTCGCCCCGTACCTGATAGATAATGACGTAGGGTAGAGAGACCACCGGCCACTCCCGCGTGTCGGGCAGGCGTCCCGCTCGGCCGAGCCCCGGGAACTCCGCCAGCCGCTCGACCGCCGCGGCGATGGCGCGGAATACGCCCTCGGCGGCGGAGGGACTGTCGAGGCCGATGTAGGCGACGATGTCGTCGAGATCCTCGGCCGCGGGTTCGGCGAAGACCAGCCGCACCTATCGCGTCCAGCCGTGTTTTGCCGCGATGTCGGAGAAAACGGAGGCCGCAGATCGGACCTGACCGGCATCCGCCGCCGCCAGCCCGTCACGTATGCGGGCGATCTGCCAGGCGTTCGCGTCGAGATAGGCCTGTAGCGCCTGGACGACGACGTAGTTGCGGGAGCGATCCATGGCGGCCGCGAGGGCATCGATCTCGCCGACCATGTCCTTGGCGGCCCGCACGGTGATCGGTTCGCTCGGCTGGGTTTTTGTCATCTGTGGTCTCTATGCATCTTTTGTAATCATAGCGCGCGACAAGCGCCGCCGCCACATGAACAATTATTCATGGCAAGGTAGCTTGCGTCACAAGGTAGCTGGCCATAAACAGGCTCTCGAACAAGGAGCGCCGACGTGGCCGAAGCCGTACAGGTACAATTGAAGAAAGGGGTGCTGGAACTGTGTGTTCTGGCCCTCCTCTCCCGGGGCGACACCTACGGGTATGAGATCGCCAGCCGTCTCGCCGACGGGATCGGCATGGGCGAGGGCACCGTCTATCCGCTGATGCGCCGCATGCAGGCCGATGGCTTGGTGGCCACCTATCTGGTGGAGAGCGCCTCCGGCCCCTCGCGCAAATATTACCGGCTGACCGACGTCGGCCGCGACCGCCACGAAACCCAGAGAACCGAATGGTCCGCCTTCTCGGCGGCCGTCGACGCCATCCTTGGAGGGGGCCAATGACCCGTCAGGACTTCATCGCGCGCCTGAGCGCGGGCTTGAGGGGTCTCCCCCCTTCGGCCATCGCCGATATTCTCGCCGACTATGAGACCCATTTCGCCGAGGCCCGCGCCGCCGGCCGGGCCGAGGCCGATGTGGCCGCCGCCCTGGGCGATCCCGACCGTCTGGCCCGGGAACTGCGGGCCGAAGCGGGTCTTCGCCGCTGGGAAAGCGAGCGCAACCCGTCGGCCGCGGCCAATGCCGTGTTCGCGGTGCTGGGTCTGGGGGCCATCGATGTGCTGATCCTGCTGCCCATCGTGCTGTGGATCGCCGGAACCCTTCTGGGTCTGGCCGTGGCGGCCCTGGCCATCTTTGTGGTCGGCGTGGCCCTGATGATCGCCGGACCCTTCGTGGTTCACGCCGCCCCCGTGGCGGCCCTGGTGTTGGGCGGTTTCGGCCTCATGGCCGGCGGCGCCAGCCTGGGAGCCCTCACCTCCATGATCGGCATCGGCTGCACCAATGTCCTGGTCTGGTACGGCCGGCTGCACATGCGCCTGCTGAAACCCGCCCTCGAGCCTCAGGGAGCCACGGCATGATCCGCACCCTCGCCATCATCACTGTGGTCGGCTTCTTCCTGTCGATCGGCTGCCTGATCGCATCCTTCGCCATAGCCGGCGGACCGTTCTACATCGACGACGACTTCCGGTTCCACGGCGGCGGCTGGACCGCCGACCGAACCGACGGCCATTCGAAACCGACGATCTCGATCAACATCGATTGACTCGGCGATCGGCCGTCAGCGGCCGATCAGCCGGCGCAGGAATCGGCGCACCTCATCGACCTGGCGGCCGAGGAAGTCGCGGAGCCAGTCCCGGGCCTCCCGGGGCGAGACCGCGAACGCCGGGCCGAGACGGTCGGCCACCACGGCCCCGCGGCCGCCCATGGGCTGCTCGGGCCCGACGGTGGTGTCCCAGGCGGTCTGGTGCTCGATCTCGGCGTTCAGCTCCGCGCCGACCAGGATCACCATCACGGTGAACCACACCCACAGCATGAAGCCGATCACCGCCCCCAGGGAGCCGTAGGTGGCGCCGAAGTGGGTGAAGTTGGCGAGGTAGGTCGAAAAGCCCATGGACCCGGCCATCCACACCAGCGCCGCGCCGCCGCCGCCGCAGGCCACCCAGCGCCATCGGGCATGGGCGCGGCTGGGTCCGAACCGGCAGACCAGGGTGAAGCCGGCCGCGGCGATGGCGTAGACGGCGAGCCAACGAACCGGGGCGAGCCAGACGGCGACCTGGGGCAAGCCGAGCGTGGCCAGAAACACCGGCGCGGCGACGGTCAGCAATGTGACCGCCACCAGGAACGTCAGGGACCCGAGTGTCGCCGTATAGGTGATGAGGCTGCGCAGCAGAAAGGGCCGTTTCTCGGCCTCGCCGTAGGCGACGTTCAGGCCGTCGAACAAGGCCTTCATGCCGGCGTTGGCGCTCCAGGCCGAGGCCAGGGCGCCGCCGACCACGGCCAGGCTCAGGGTCGACTGACGCTGCCCGGCCAGGCGGAACATCTGCTGGCCGATCAGATTGACCACATCGGCCGGAAACACGCGCCCCAGTTCGTGAAGCTGGGTCTCGACACCGGAGATATCCATGAACAGGCCGTAGACGGACACGAAGGCGGCCAGGCCCGGAAACGCGGCCAGGAGCAGATAGAAGGTCACGCCCCCCGCCACCGCCCCCATCCGGTTGCGCCCGACCGCGTGATAGGTCCGCCAGAGGATGTCCTTCCAGCCCCGCGACGGGATGGCCCAGGGCCATCGCGCCGCCCGGCCCCGGCCGGGTTCGGCCGCGTCGTGTTCCTCGGGCGTGAGAGGCGGGGCGACGGACGGGGCTTCAGGAAGCCGCCCGACCTTGCGTCGCAGCCAGAGTCCGGCGGCGGCGGTCGCCGCTGCTGCGGCGGCCATGACAGGCGCGGCGCGAGTCGGCAGGCGGGCTATCCATGAACGGTCGGACCCCGCCTTGTCGTCCGCCGGGGTGTCGCCCATGACCTAGCCGACCGGAACCGACAGGTCCTCTCCGGCCAGGGCGCGGGCGATCAGAGCCTTGGTTTCGGCGAGGCCGAAGATGGCGGCGAAGGAGCCGAACCGCGGACCCTGGCTCTGGCCGAGCAGGACCTCGTACAGCGCTCCGAACCAGGCCCGAAGCGGCTCGAACCCCGCGTCCTTGCCAGCGGCGTAGACCTCGTTCTGGATGGTCTCGGCGTCCTTGCAGTCGGCCGGCAAGGCCTCGAGACGGGCCAGAAGGTCAGCGAAGGCGGCGCGTTCCCTGTCATCAGGCGCGCGGAACGTCTTCGCCGGCCGGACGAAGTCCTCGTAATAGTTGATGGCATAGCCGGCGAGGCGGTCGAGCAGCGGTTCGCTCTTCGGCGTCGCGTCCGGATAGAGCCGGCCGACAAAGCCCCACAGGATCGCCTTGTCCGACGCATTGGCGGCCGAGACGAGGTTCAGCAGCAGGCTGAAGCTGACCGGGCTGCCCGTCTCCGGCGGCGCGCCGCCATGGACGCTCCACACGGGGTTGTCGAGGCGGTTGGCCGGCCGGGCCAGATCGTCAGCCGCACGGACGACGGGGCGATTGTAGGCGTCCAGCTGCTGGAGATATTCGTCGGCCGCCTTGGGGATGACGTCGAACGACAGCTTCTTGGCCGAGCGGGGCGACTGGAAGAGATAATAGACCAGGCTCTCGGGCGTCCCGTAGCGGCGCCATTCCTCCAGGGTCAGGCCATTGCCCCTGGACTTGGAGATCTTCTGGTTGTTCTCGTCGAGGAACAGTTCGAAGTTGAAGCCCTCCGGCGGCGTGCCGCCAAGGATCGAACAGATCCGCGAGGAGACCTTCACCGAGTCGATCAGGTCCGTGCCGGCCATCTCATAGTCGACATCCAGCGCCGTCCAGCGGCAGGCCCAGTCGGGCTTCCACTGCAGTTTCACCGCGCCGCCGGTCACCGGGATCTCGGTCAGGGTCCCGTCCTCGTCCTCGAAGACGATCGTGCCGCGATCAACGTGGCGCTCCAGGGTCGGGACCTGCAGCACGTGGCCGGTCTTGGGGCTGATGGGCAGGAACGGCGAATAGGTCGCCCGCCGCTCGGGGCCTAAGGTGGGCAGCATGACGCCCTGCACCTTGTCGAACCGCTCCAGCACCCGCCGCAGGGTCTGATCGAACAGGCCGGTGCGGTAGCATTCGGTTGCCGAGAAGAACTCGTAGTTGAAGCCGTGCTCGTCCAGGAAGGCGCGCATGCGGGCGTTGTTGTGGTCCCCGAAGCTGGGGAACTCGCCGAAGGGGTCGCGCACCCTGGTCAGGGGCTTGCCGAGATCCTCGGCCAGGGCCTCACGGTTGGGGACGTTGTCCGGCACCTTCCGCAGGCCGTCCATGTCGTCGGAGAACGAGATCAGGCGGGTGGGGATCGTATCCTCGGTCAGGGCCCGGAACGCCTGGATGACCATGGTGGTGCGGGCCACCTCGTTGAAGGTGCCGATGTGCGGCAGACCGGAGGCGCCATAGCCGGTCTGGAACACCACCGGGCGGCGCAGTTCCGGCGCGGCGTCCACGGCCTGGCCGATCTTGCCTTCGGCGATCAGCGAGCCGGCGAGATCGCGCGCCTCGCCGTCCAGGCGCGCGCGCAGCAGGCGCGCCACAAGGTTGCGGGCCTGTTCGAAAGGCCAGGCGCGCGCCTCGTGCGCGAGAGAGGAGAGGCCGTGCAGCATGACCGAGCGGTTAAGCCGCCGGGGGGGCGGGGTCAATGGCGGGGCGATGCCGGCCACTTCTGACATGCGGTAAAACTTGACATTTTGCAATCTTTCCCACATAGTGTCGCGCTCAATCGCGAGGATGACATGCCGACACTCGGGGGCCCCAGGCGGACCGACCAGACGCGCCGCCTGCCCGGTTGGCCCCAGCCTTGAGTTGGGCGCCTCAGCCCGGTCCGCAGGCCAAATTCGTCGGCAGCGACGTCTTCGAGGTGGTCTATGGTGGCGCCCGCGGCGGCGGGAAGACCGACGCCGCGCTTGGCGATTTCATGTTCCACGCCCGACTGTACGGCTCGGCGGCGCGGGGCCTGTTGGTCCGCCGGCATCGCATCGCCCTTGAGCCCACCATCGCGAGGGCGCGACAGATTTTCGCGGCCCACGGTGAACACCAGGGTGCGGTGTGGCGCGATTCGAAGTCGCGTTTCGAGTGGCCGAACGGGGCGGTGCTCTATTGTCGCCATCTGGACAAGGACATCGACGCGGATCTGTACCAGGGCCACGACTATAGCCGCGTCTATGTCGAAGAGTTGACCCAGTTCCCCAATCCGGGGCCTGTGGACAAGCTCAAGGCCACCCTGCGCAGCGCCGCCGGCGCGCCCTGCGGCTTTCGCGCCACGTGCAACCCCGGCGGCCCAGGCCACAACTGGGTAAAGGCCCGCTACATCGATGGCGACGGTCGAAATGCCCGCAAAGAACCGTTCCGAGATCCCTTCACCGGCGGAGTGAGGTTACTCGACCGCCTCTTCATTCCCGCGCGTCTGACCGACAATCCGGCCCTGCTGAGCCAGGATCCCGACTATGTCTCTCGCCTCCAGCAGACCGGCTCGGTCGAGCTGGTCCGCGCCTGGCTGGAGGGCGACTGGAACATCATCCAGGGCGCATTCTTCGACAAATGGTCCAACCGCAACATCGTCGCGCCCTTCCCCATCCCCCACGACTGGACGCGCATCCGGGCCTTCGATTGGGGCTACGCCAAGCCGTTCAGCATCGGTTGGTGGGCCGTGGCCGCCGACGCCCGCACGGTACGGGAAGGGCTCGTCCTGCCGCGGGGCGCGCTGGTCCGCTACCGCGAATGGTACGGCTCCACCGGCCGGCCCGATGAGGGCCTGCGTCTGGAAGCGGAGCCCGTGGCGCGTGGCATCCTGGCCCGCGAAGCGGGCGAGAACATCCGCCACGCCGTGGCCGACCCCTCGATCTTCGCCCAGAACGGCGGCCCGTCGATCGGCGAGCGGATGCGAAGAGTGGGGGTCAATTTCCGCGAGGCCGACAACACACGGGTCGGACGCGCGGGCGCCGTGAGCGGTTGGGATCAGGTGCGCGCCCGCATCGCCGGGACCGACGAGGGCCCGCTTCTGGCCGTCTTCGACACCTGTCGGGACTTCATCCGCACAGTGCCGGTGCTGCAGCACGACCGCATGCGCGCCGAGGACCTCGACACGGATGCCGAGGACCATATCGCCGACGAGACCCGTTATGCCTGCCTGACCCGGCCTCTGGCCGCCAGGACGCCCGCGCCGGCCCTGACCGCCGATGAAATCTGGGAGCGGGAGTGGGGGCGTCGTTCAAGCCGCCCCGAGGCGTGGAAGACGCGGTGAGGCTCCGAGCCCCACAGCCTACAACCGAACGCCGATCCTCGGCCCGATCCAGACAAGCAGCAGGTAGAGCCCCACTGTCAGGGCGCAGCCGGCCCCGAGCGCGGCCCAGAAGGGGGCTCCTCGCCTAAGCAGGGCCGGCATGAGCAGAAACATCGGCATCGACGGCAGCACGAACCAGAAGGTGGCGGCCGCATGCGCGGCAAGCCGTTCGGGATCGTGGGTGTCGCGCCACAGCCACATCATCCCCAGCACCGACACCAAGGGCAATGCGGCGATGAGGGCGCCGAAGCCCGGCGAGCACTTGGCGATCTCCGACACCGCCGCGATGATCAATCCGGAGAGCGCGGCCTTGATCAGCAGATAGAGCATCGCCTCTCCTCCGGTCAGGTGGCGGCCCCGCCCGGCTTCTCCAGGAGGATGAACCAGGCGTTGTTGAAGACGCCTTCATCCAGTCGACGGAACCCTGCGCCTTCGGCCAGGCCGCGCCAGCGCTGTTTCGAGGTCAGGAAGAACGACAGGACATTGGCGACGGCGAACATTGACCAGCCCGGCGTCCAGACGATCATCAGAAAGCGACCGCCGGGCTTCAGCACCCGGATCAGTTCGCGCAGACCCTGCCCCTTGGCGGCGCCCAGATGGTCGTAGACGTGCGCGCTGACGGCGCCGTCGAACGCCCCATCCGGGAACGGCAGAGCGGTCAGATCCGCTGTTTCCGCCGAAACGCGGTCGGAGAGACCCGCCAGCCGCAGATTGCGGGCCAGCAGGGCGCGACCGCCGCCGTCGATATAGCCGGCGTCGAACCTGTCCACGCCCACGATGCGGACACCCTTCACGACCCGCGCCAGGGCGATCGAGGTTCGTCCCGCGCCGCAGCCGGCGTCCAGGACGACATCGGCCTCGGACAGCGCCAGGTCGACGAGGGGCAGAACCATGTGATCGGGGCGACGGAACCCCCGCATGATGACATTGCCAGCCAAGAAGCTGGTGGCCAGCGCCACAAGACCGAAGCCGAGGAGCCAGAGGCGCGGCGCGGCGACCTCCACCGCCACGGCCGCCGCGGCGCTGATCAGCGCCGCGATGGCCAGACCGTTCATCCAGCCGGGGCCCCAACCGAAATCGAAACGGGCGTCCTTCTTGGCGCGCGCCTCGGCGCCGGTCCAGCGGCGGAGCAGCGGGCCCAGTCCGCGCGCGGGCCCCATGGCCAGCGAGGCGACCAGCACCACCGCCCCCACCAGGTGGAAGCCGGCAAAAAACAGGATCGACTTCGAGATCACGGTGAGGCCCGGCACATAGATCAGCAGCACGAGACCAGCGGCGACGCCGACAAATCCCATCAGCCACATATGGCCGTGCATCGATCGGGCCGGCTTCAGGCGAGGGCGGGGTGAGGGATCGGTCATGGCGGTCCGTCGATGGCATGCTGCGGAAGACCCTGGACTCCTATCGGCCTTCCCGGCCAAGTTGCCGGACAAACCGGCCTGAATGTCGGTTTTCGGACAGTCGCGGCCATTTGTCGGATGGGAGATCAAGGTGACCGACATCATCACGGATGGCCTGTCGGGGAGCGATGGGCTGGATCGCCGGGCGCAGCGTAGCCGTTCGGCCCTGGTGGCCGCCTTCGTCAGCTTGGTTCTGCAGCGGCGCTATGACGCCATCTCGGTCGGCGAGATCGCGGACGCCGCAGGCGTTGGACGGAGCACCTTCTACGATCACTTCCGCAACAAGGACGACCTGCTTCGCGAGGGCCTGAAGCAGCCGTTCGCGATCCTGGCCGGCATGGTCGATGGCGGGGATCCGGCCCGAGAGCACGAGGTCGTGGAGCATTTCTGGGAGAACCGGCGCGTCGGCAACGTCCTGTTCGCCGGCGCGACCCGCCAGATTCTCACTCAGGCGCTATGCGCGGCCTTCGAACGCCGGCTTGCCCTCTCGCGGCGGGCGCCGCCCGATCTACCCGTCGGCCTTGCCGCCGCCTGGCTGGCCGCCGCGCAGGTCGGCCTGCTTGCAGAGTGGTTGACGGGTCACACCCCATGTTCGTCCGCGGTGATCGTCGGCGCCCTTCGCCGGCTCACCGTGACGGGACTGAGCCGGGGCGGTCAGTGACTCCGGGCGGTCGTTGACGTGTCCCACCGCGACGGCGCACAGACCCAGCCCATGACCGCCCTCCACCCCCTTGACCGTCCCGCCTGGGGCGCGCTGACCGGCCGCCAGAAACCGCTCGCCCTCGGGGCGCCGCCGGCTTTGCGGTTCGATCCGGCCTTCGGACCGTTCGCGGCCACGGCGGACGATTCACCCGAGAGCCTCGCCGCCCTGGCCGCCTTGATCGGCGCCACGGAGTCGGTCGTGCTGCTTCAGGCCGAGGCCTCGCCAACCCCGCCCGGGACGCGCGCGGTGTTCCAGGCCGGCGCCGTCCAGATGGTCGCCGGATCCTTCTCCGCGCCAGCGCACGTCGCTGATATCGTCGAACTGACAGGAGCGGACGCGCCCGAGATGCTGGCGCTCGCCACCCTGACGAAGCCGGGGCCGTTCAGCACGCGGACCCATGAACTCGGAACCTTCTTCGGCGTCCGGGTGAACGGCGTTCTCGCCGCCATGGCCGGCGAACGTATGCGGCCGGACGGCTACACCGAGGTCAGCGGGGTCTGCACGCGCCCGGATCATCGTGGGAAAGGCTACGGCGGACGCCTCACGCAGATGGTCGCCAGCCGAATCCAGGCGCGTGGCGACGTGCCGTTCCTTCACGCCATGGACGACAACCCCGCCGCGATCAGCCTCTACGAATCTCTGGGCTTCGTCATCCGGCGGTCGTTCAGCGTGACGGTTCTGGTGGGCGAGGGCGCGCACGCCGCGCCGCCGCATTGAGCTGAGGCGGGTCGCCTAGTCTCCGCGCGAGATATTGACCACCGTCGCGGGCTTGGCGTCGTCACAATAGATCTGGATGTCGACCTTCTGGTCCGGCCAGATCCAATGGCGCCAACCGCGGCTGTCGACGAACTCCGTGGGTGGCCCATAGGCGGCGATCAGAGCCTCTTTCACCGCCTCGCGGGTCGGCAGCCCCTCGAAATAGAGATTGCCGCTGAACAGACGGCCGTGGTCGTAGGCGAGGTCCATGTGGCGCAATGGAACGCCGCGGAACACCGGCGGCGCAGTCGCGGGAACATACACCGTCACACCGTTGGACCGCGGCTTGCCCGCGCGTTTGAGATCCTGCGTCGGCGGCGATCCCCAGGACCAGCCCATGACACCGTCCGGCGCGGTGGGCGCGATAGGCGCGGTGGTCGGCGCCGGGGCAATGTTCGCCGCCGCCGAGGCGATCGGCGGCGCCGCTAGAGCGAACAGACCGGCGCACACCGCCAAGCCAGCCAGGACGTTCGCCGGGACCATCTTGCGCCAATCCGATCCACCTGTTGCGCGAGAGGATCCCGGCAAGACTCGTCGACAGGCCTTGCACGCCGCGACGCGGCTTATCCTCCAAATCCGCCCGGCCGGCGCCAGCGTCGGAAAACCCTTACAAGGTCCGGAAGAACACGGTGGTGTCGCAGGGCCGGCCGTCGGGAAACAGGGCGTAGTTCGGGATCACGCCAACCCTTTCCCAACCCAGACGCGCATAGAGGCGCTCGGCGTCGCCGCCGGTCACGGTGTCCAGCACAAGCAGGGTCTTGCCCGCCGCCCGCGCGGCGTCTTCGGCGGCGCGCATCAGCCGCGCGCCCAGGCCTCGCCGGCGGGCGTTACCGCGCACCAGCATCTTCGCCACGTCGGCGCGATGCGGCTGATTCTCGGGGCCGGCGAAGACGAGTTGCACCGTGCCGAGCAAGGCGCCGACCTTGTCCTCAGCCACAAGCAGGATCCGCTCGCCCGCGGCCACGCCCTCGGCGACCCCGGCCCAGAAGGCTTCGGCCCGGTCTCGTGTCAGCGGCGCCATGAAGCTCACCGACGCGCCCCGGTCCACGCAGTCGATCAGCACATCGGCCAGGTCCTCGATCGCGGCCCATGCCGACGGCCCGTCCAGGACGCGAATGGTGTCGGTCACTGTGGGGTCAGGGGTTGCGCGCCGCGGCTGTGGTGTCGCGGATCGCCTTGAATTCGGACCGATCCGGCCAACCCGGCCACTCGCGGTTGTTGGCCAGGTAGTCGCCCAGAGACCGATAGACTTCCAGGTCCGCCGCCGCCCCCGACAGGTCCCAATCCGGGTTCCATTCGTCGGCGGGCTGATGATAGCGCTTGGCCACATAGTCCTTGTGCGCCGCTTCTCCACCCGCATTGCCGCCCTTTACCAGATGCAGGCCGGCGGTGAGGGTGAGCGCTGGAACCCCGACCTTGGCCAGAGAGAAGTGGTCGGCGCGGTAGTAGCTGCCCTCCTCCAGGTGGCTGTCGTGATTGTAGGTGCGGCCCTGCGCGGTGGTGAACCTGGCCACCAGCCTGTCGAGGTCGGCGTCGCCCTTGCCGCGCGTCGACAGGTTCCAGGCCCGGCCATTGACGTTCATGACGTCGAGATTGAGCAGGCCGACGGTCGTTCCCAGCGGCGCGAGGGGATGAGCCGCGTAATACTCCGAGCCCAGAAGGCCCTTCTCCTCGGCCGTGAACGCCACGAACCAGAGACTGCGCCGAGGCTTGGGGTCGGCCTTGAGCACGCGCGCCAGTTCCAGGAGCCCGGCGACGCCGGTCGCATTGTCCACCGCCCCGTTATAGATCTTGTCGCCCCGGGCGTCGGGCAGGCCGATCCCCAGGTGGTCCCAGTGCGCGCCGAACAGAAGCGCCTCTCCAGGGTGCGTCGTCCCCCGAATCCTACCCACCACATTGTGGCTGACGATCGTGCTGGTCGCCACGGCGTAGTCGGCCGAAAACCCGGCCCCAGCCAGGACTGCCGGCGTGAAACCGAGCGTCCGCGCCCGCGCCTTTTCGGCCTCGAAGTCCAGCCCGGCGGCCTTGAACAGGGCGGCGGCGACATCGCGCTGAATCCACCCCTCGATCAGCGGATGCAGGGCGGCAGGATCGGGCCGAACGATGTCGAACTGCGGGGCGCTGTTGGAGTTCTTGACCGTGTTCCAGCCATAGGCGGCCGGCGCGGTCTCATGGACGATCAGGACACCAAGCGCCCCACGCCGCGCAGCCTCGGCGTATTTGTAGGTCCAGCGACCGTAGAGGGTCATGGCCTTGTCGTCGAAGCGGCCATAGAGCGGATCGGCCGGGTCCATCTCGCCGTCGGGATCGTTGATCAGCACGACGGCGATCTTGCCCTTCAGGTCGATATCCTTGCCGTCCGGACCCTTGAAGTCGTTCCAGCCGCGCTCCGGGGCGGTCACGCCATAGCCGACGAAGACCAGCGGAGCGTCCTTGACCGTCACGTGGGCGGTCGGAACGAGACTATGCACGACGATGTCGTCGAGTTCCGTCAGCGGGTGACCCTGACCGCCTTCCGTGAAGCTCACCGAGATCGGGCCCGGAGTCTCGAAACGGCGCAGGGGCACGGCCTGGGTCCAGCCGCCCTTGTCGCCGCCGGGCAGAAGCCCCGCGGCTTTGAACTTGCTGGCGATATAGCCGACGGTCTTGGTCTCGCCGGGAGTCCCGGGACCGCGGCCCTCGAAGGCGTCGGAGGCGAGGACACGGATGTGTTCGGAGAGCCGCGCGGCGTCGACATGTGCGGTCACGCGGCCTGGCGCGAACGGCCCCGGTCCGGTCGGCGCCGTTGCGGCAGCCAGGGCCGGGCCGACGCCCGAGATCCCGGCCAAGAGGGCCAGGGCGGCGAGCGTTGGGACGGTCGATACCTTCATGGCGCGAGACGCTCCAGCAGGACTGTGTCCCGTCCCTTATAGCGGCTATCCGCATAGCGGCGGTAGCCTAGCTTGTTCGCCAGGGCGAGGGAGGGCGTGTTGGCGGGATCGATCATACAGACCGTACGCCGATCCAGCATCTCATCGGCCCAGGCGAGCATGGCCTGCGTCGCCTCCCGCGCAAAACCCTGGCCGTGGGCCCAGGTCATCAGGCTCCAACCCGCCTCGGGAACCCCGATGATGCTGGGTGTGATCTCGCGCCGGAATTCCGCCAGGCCGATCTCGCCCACGAACCGGCCCGTGGCCGTCTCCCGAACCTGCCAGTAGCCATAGCCGACCAGCGGCCAGAGGCCGCCGTAGCGCAACAGCCGCGCCCAGACCTCCTGCGGCGGCGAGGGATCGCCGCCCAGATAGCGAACCACCGCCGGGTCCGACCACATGGCCAGGCTGTCCTCATAGTCCGCCGCTGTGTGCGGCCCCAGGGTCAGCCGCGCCGTGGTCAGCACCGGACAGACCCGCCCGTTCATCCCGCCGCGTCCTCCTCGGCGAGGCTGAGCAGAAAATGGCCGCGCAGCGCCGCTACGGGCGAGGCCTTGTGCTCCTGCCAGGCCTCCACATGCACATTGGCGATCCGCCGGCCGATCTTGCGCACATCGGCCCGGGCATAGGTGGTCTGAGCCCGGCCCGGACGCAGATATTCGATGGTCACGTCGATGGTCTTGGGCTGGCGGCGCAGGGGTTCGCGCACCGCCAGCTGGCACAGGGCCGTCATCTCCAGGAAGGCGCCGATCACCCCGCCATGCAGGGCCGGGATCAGGACATTGCCCACCAGATGATCCGCGAACGGCAGGATGGCGGTCATCTCGTCGCCGGCCAGTTCGGCGGTCATGCCGAGAAAGCCCATGTAGGGGGTCGAGGCCAGCAGGGCCGCCAGGCGCTCGGCCCGGCTCTGCGGCGCGAGGCCGGCGGCGCTCACGACGCCCCCCCGGGCGCCACGACTGGGCGGGGGCCGGTGAAGGCGAAGGCGGCCTGGGCCGTGGCCACCGGATCGTCCTCGCTGTCCTCGAAGGCGCTGGCGCGGACGAAGGCGATGGAGCGGGTCAGCCTGTAGCAGCGGGCCAGGGCGATCACCTCGCGCCGCGGCGCGGCCGGGCGCATGTAGTCGATGCGTAGGTCCAGCGTGGCCATGCCGTATTCCATGATCCCCTGGCCCGCGGCGATCACCGCGCAGGACACCGACAGACCGCAGACATGATCGAGCAGGGTCGTAATCACCCCGCCGGCCATCACCCCGGTGTCCGGATCGCCGACAAGTTGCTCGCTCCACGGTACGGCCATGGCCGCGCCCGCGGCGTCGGCCGAGACAAGGCGGAATTTCAGGGCGGCCGCCTGAGGTGTCCCCTGCGCCATGCGCGCGCCGATCTGGGCCAGGGCTTCTGCATCGAAGGTCATGGGTCCCTTATAGAAACAATCCCGCGCGGCCGCCTATACGCCCGCTGTCCTTGGCGTTGCGATTTGGCCGGAGAGACCGTTTTCACCACAGAGGCACAGAGGACACAGGGGTTCGCGGGGCGCCGCGGCCCTGGCGGCGAAGCCGCTGTAGGCCCAAGTTGGACTTGGTGACGCTTCGCGTCGCAGACGACGAAGGCGGGATACCCTCTGTGTCTCTGTGTCTCTGTGGTTAACTCCCCCCAACCCGCCATGATCAGACCCCAGGACCTCCTCCACCCCCGTCCCGAGGGGCTCTATTGCCCGCCGGGCGATTTCTACATCGACCCCACCCGTGCGGTGGATCGGGCGGTGATCACCCATGGCCACGCCGACCACGCCCGGGCCGGCCACGGAGCCGCGTTCGCCACGCCGGAGACCCTGGCGATCATGCAGGTTCGCTACGGCGCGAACTTCGCCGGTTCGGCCCAGGCCATGACCTACGGCGAGACAATCAGGCGTGATGGCGTCGCGGTCACCCTCGTTCCGGCGGGACATGTCCTCGGCTCGGCCCAGGCTGTGGTGCGCTGGAAGGGACTGACCATGGTGGTCAGCGGCGACTACAAGCGCCGGCGCGATCCCACCTGCACGGCATTCGAACCTGTCCAGTGCGATGTCTTCGTCACCGAGGCCACCTTCGCCCTGCCGGTGTTTCGCCATCCGCCTGACACCGGCGAGATCGCCCGCCTGCTCCACTCCGTCGCCCAGTTCCCCGAGCGCAGCCACGTGGTCGGGGCCTACAGCCTCGGCAAGGCCCAGCGTGTGATCCGACTGCTGCGCGAGGCCGGCTGGGACCGGACACTCTATGTGCACGGCGCGCTGGAACGGCTGAATGCGCTCTACGAAGGCTTCGGCGTCGATCTCGGGCCTCTCGCACCGGCCACCGGCGCGAGCAAGGCCGAGCTGACCGGCCAGATCGCCATCGCGCCGCCGTCGGCGCTCGCGACCCCCTGGGCCCGGCGGTTCCCCGACCCGGTGGACGCCTTCGCCTCGGGCTGGATGCGCATCCGCGCCCGGGCGCGGCAGCAGGGCGTGGAACTGCCGCTGATCCTCTCCGATCACGCGGACTGGGACGAGCTCACCGCCACCCTGGCCGAACTGCACCCCGGCGAGGTGTGGATCACCCATGGTCGCGAGGAGGCCCTGGCCCGCTGGTGCGATCTGAACGGCCTGCCCGCCCGCGCCCTGGCCCTGGTGGGCTATGAGGACGAGGGGGACTGATCGCCCATGCGCGCCTTCGCCCATCTGCTGGACCGGCTGAGCCTGACCGCGTCGCGCAACGCCAAGCTGACCCTGACCCGCGACTTCCTGCGCGAGACGCCCGATCCCGACCGGGGCTGGGCGCTCGCCGCCCTGACCGGCTCGCTCACGTTCAAGTCCGCCAAGGCCGCGGCGATCCGGGCGGCGGTGGAGGCGCGGATGGACCCGGCCCTGTTCGCCTGGTCCTACGACTATGTGGGCGATCTGGCCGAGACCGTCGCCCTGGTCTGGCCGGCCAGGCCGGGGGCCAATCGCCCGCCCGAACTGTCCGAAGTCGTCGAGGCGCTCCGCACGGCGGGCCGCGTCGAGGCCCAGTCCCTGATCGAGGGCTGGCTCGACGCCCTGGACGCCGACGGCCGCTGGGCCCTGCTGAAACTGGTCACCGGCGGCCTGCGCGTGGGCCTCTCGTCGCGCCTGGCCAAACAGGCCCTGGCCGATCTCGGCCGCGTTCCTTTAGCCGAGATCGAGGAGGTCTGGCACGCCCTCGCCCCGCCCTATGGCGATCTCTTTGCCTGGCTGGAGGGCCGCGCCGCACGCCCCACCGCAGATGCGCCCGGTCGATTCCGACCGGTAATGCTGGCCCAGGCCCTGGATGAGGCGATCGATCTGCCGAAGCTCGATCCCGCCGACTACGCCGCCGAGTGGAAATGGGACGGCATTCGCGTCCAGGCGGTGAGCGAGCGCGGCGAACGGCGGCTGTACACCCGCACCGGCGAGGTGATCAGCGCGGCCTTTCCCGATGTCGTCGCCGCCCTGACCTTCGACGGCGTGATCGACGGCGAACTGGTGATCTTGCGCGACGGCGCCATCGCCCCCTTCGGCGATCTGCAACAGCGGCTGAACCGCAAGACAGCCGACGCGAAGCTGATGGCCAAGTTCCCGGCGGGAATCCGCGCTTACGATCTGCTGCTCGACAGCGAGACCGACCTGCGCGCCCTGCCCTTCGCCGCGCGGCGCGAACGGCTGGAGGCCGTGATCGCCGCCCACGGTTCGGACCGGCTGGATCTCTCGCCCATTCAGCCTTTCGCGGACTGGGACGACCTCGCCCGCCTGCGCGCCGCGCCGCCGCCCGGCGATCCCCGCGCCGCCGAGGGCCTGATGCTCAAGCGCTGGGACTCCGCCTACCTGGCCGGCCGGCCCAAGGGACCCTGGTTCAAATGGAAGCGCGACCCGCGACGGGTGGACGCCGTGCTGCTCTACGCCCAGCGCGGCCACGGCAAACGCTCAAGCTTCTATTCCGACTTCACCTTCGGGGTCTGGCGGACGGACATCGGCGGCCATCCAACCCTGACCCCGGTGGGCAAGTCCTATTTCGGCTTCACCGACGCGGAACTCAAACAGCTGGACACTTTCGTCCGCGAGAACACCACCGAGCGCTTCGGCCCGGTCCGCGCCGTCCGTGCGGACCTCGATTTCGGCCTGGTTCTGGAGGTGGCCTTCGAGGGCTTGCAGCGCTCCACCCGACACAAGAGCGGCCTGGCCATGCGCTTTCCGCGCATCAGCCGCATTCGTTGGGACAAACCGGCCCGCGAGGCTGACACTCTGGACACGCTCGAACGGATGCTGGCGGCGATGGGCGGTTAGGCCGCGCGCACCACATCGGCGACCGGGCGGCGCATGGACATGGGCATGGTGGGCCCGTGGCCGAAGCGGACACAGAGATCCGGCCTGGCGGCCCCGATCCCGAGCCAGCGGGAGAATTCCGCGCGCACCAGCGGCGATTCCACCGGCTGATTGATCAGGGCGTGGCGGAGGCCCAGGGCCGTGGCCATCAGGGCGAACCGCTGGAAGCTGCGCCCGACCCGCACCCAGTGATCCTTGTCTTCCTTGTCGCCCGTGAACACCGCGATACCGGCCGACGAGCGGATCTGTTTGGTGAGCGTGGCGTTCTCCCCGTCCTTGGTGAAGGCCAGGCCGAACGCCCGCTCGCCGATCCAGCTCGGCATCGCCGGATGACCCGTGCAGCCGCTGTACAGCCCGTCGCCCGTGGTGACGGCCTGCTCGGGATTGAAGCGAACCCACTGCCGCAGTTCCTTCACGAAGGCCGGGTCGCCGACCTGCAGGGTGTTCGCCCTGATCACAAAGTCCAGCACCGACTCGCGCTGGCGGGGATCGGTGAACATGACCAGGCGGACGCCGTCGATCTGCGCGACCGACGCCAGGGCATTCAGCTCCGCCGGGGACACCGCGCGTCCGTCATAGACCGACCGGGTGGACTGACGGGCCGGTATGGCGCGAAACAGGGCGTCCGCGCGCGGCGGGCCGCGGCCCAGATCGATGGCGATACGGCCCTCGCCGACAGGATCGAAGGCCATGGCGGCTGGCCGCCCGTTGGCCCCCGCGGCGATCATGAGGTTCTCGGCCGCGCAGCCCAGGCTAACGAAGAGGTGATGATCGTCAGGATCGACAACGGGCGTGCGACGCGAAACGTCCGGGTGAATACCGACCCCCGTGCCGTGATCGGAGAACGTCCAGGGCTGGGTGTTATGGCCATTGGGGGCCAGGGTGGCGAACCGCACCAGCGAGGCAAAGCCCGGCGTCTCCGGCAGGGGCGCCCGGATCCTGGCCGCGGCGCGGTCGTAACCGTCCTTGTCGAGAGTCCCGCAGCCGGCGAGAGGGACGCTCGCCGCCGCGGCGGCGGAGAGCGAGAGAAACGTGCGACGGTCGTGCATGCCGACCTCCTGGGCCCGGCCCACGCGGGCGCCCGGGTCGGCAGAACAACGCCCCACAGCCGGGAAGGATGCGCGCGGCGACCTGCGGCGGCGTTTTGGCTAGCCGTTGAACGCGCTCACCGCCGCGATGATCCGGTCCTGAATCTCGGCGGTCAGATAGGGGTGCATCGGCAGGGCCAGGACGGTGGCGGCCTTGGCTTCCGACACCGGCAGGCCACCCGGGCCCCGCGGAAAGGCGGCGTAGGGGCCCTGAAGGTGCATGGGCACGGGATAGTAGACGGCCGTGGGAATGCCCTGGCTTTTGAGGTGAGCGGCCAGGCCGTCCCGGTCGCGGTGCTCGATCACATATTGCGCCCAAGTGGAGACGCCGCCGGCGATGACCGCCGGAACCGACAGGCAGGCCCCAGCCAGACCCGCCGCGTAGCGCGCGGCCACCGCCTGACGACAATCGATCTCGTCGGCGAAGATGGCCAGCTTCTCGATGAGAATGGCCGCCTGAAGGGTGTCCAGACGCGAATTCATGCCCACCCGGGCGTTGAGATATTTCGGCTCATGGCCGCCGGCCGCGGGATCGCCGGCCACCGCCTTGCCGTGCACGCGCAGGGAATCCATCCGCGTCCAGAGATCATCGTCGTCGGTCAGCACCGCCCCGCCGTCGCCGTAACAGCCCAGCGGCTTTGCCGGAAAAAAGCTGGTGGTCACCACGTCCGCCCACCGGATCGGCGGGCGGCCGTCCAGGGTGCAACCGAATCCCTGCGCCGAGTCGGCGATCAGCTTCACGCCCTGACGGCGGCAGACCTCGGCCAGACGCGGATAGTCGGCGGGCTGACCGAACAGGTCCACGGCGATCACCGCCGCCGGCCGCAGGGCGCCTTCGGCCCGCACGGCCGTGATCGCCGCGTCAAGCGCCTCGGGATCCAGGTTGTAGGTGCCCGGCAGGATGTCGACGAACACCGGCGTGGCGCCGGTCCAAGGGATCACCTCGGGTGTGGCCGCAAAGGTGAAAGACGGACAGAACACAGCGTCTCCCGCTCCGATCTCCCAGGCCAGCAGGGGCAAGGCCAGGGCGTCGGTGCCGTTGGCGCACGAGAGCGCCCGCCGGGCGCCGCCCGCCGCGGCCAGCTGAGTTTCAAAGGCGGCGACTTCCGGCCCCATCACATAGCCGCCGTGCGCCAGCACCCGCGCGATGGCCGCGTCCAGAGCCGGCCGGATTCGGGCCTGCTGGGCCGCCAGGTCGATGAAGGGAATCATGGCGCCGCTAGATAGGGCCGCGACGCCGCTGGCGCGAGACACACTCGGTTTCCCATTATGTCTTCAGGCCGAGATCGGGACCCGGGAGCGAGAGCAGAAAGCGCTCCAGGTCGCCCCCGGGAAACAGCGCCCCGGCGATTCCGGCCCGGCGAGCGGCTTCCATGTCGGACGCGTTGTCACCGATCATGACCGTCCTGAGGGGATCGAGATTCAGATCGGTCAGGGCCGCCAGAAGCATGCCGGGATTGGGCTTGCGGTCCGGATGATCGGGATGGGCGAAGTCCGCCACGGTGGCTTCGGCCAGATAGGGACACATGTAGATCGCATCGACCCAGGCGCCCTCGGCCGCCAGATCCGCACGCACGGCCGCGTGCACCCGCGCCACGTCCTCAAGGCCGTAGTAGCCACGCGCCACGCCGGACTGGTTGGTGGCGATCGCCACGGCGACACCGGCGTCGTTCAGCCGGCGGATCGCCCGCCGGGCGCCTGCGACCCACTCGAACCGCTCGACCTGGCCCACATAGCCGTGGTCGTGGTTCAGCACCCCGTCGCGGTCGAAGATAACACCGGGCCGTCTTGCCTTACTCGCGTCGCTCATCACATCCAGGGTGCCGGTCAATTCAATCGACGGAGACCTAGCGCACCTTGCCCGCCTCGCCAAAGCCCCTCGTCCGCGCCGTGGGTCCGGCCGCCTCCGCCCTGCGGACGGTTGACGCCGAGATCGCCGGCCTGACCGCCCTGGCCGGCGCCCTGGCCGGGCCGCTGGAGGCGCCATTTGCCGCCGCTGTCGCGGCGATTCTGAACACGTCCGGACGGGTGGTGGTCACCGGCATGGGCAAGAGCGGCCACGTGGCCCGCAAGATCGCCGCCACCCTGTCCTCCACCGGCACGCCGGCGGTCTATCTGCATCCGGGCGAGGCCAGTCACGGCGATCTGGGCATGATCGCCCGGGGCGATGTCGTTCTGGCCCTCTCCTGGTCGGGGGAAACGCCGGAACTGAGGGCGGTGACGCACTACTGCAAGCGCTTCGCCGTGCCGTTGCTGGGGATTTCGTCGGAAGGGGCCAGCGCCCTGGGCGCGGCGGCAGACATACCTCTGATCCTGCCCGACGCCGAGGAAGCCTGCCCCAACGGCCTTGCCCCCACGACCTCCACCACGATGCAACTTGTCTTTGGCGACGCCCTGGCCGTGGCTCTGCTCGAGGCGCGAGGGTTTTCCGCCGCGGATTTTCGCGATTTCCACCCCGGCGGCCAGCTCGGCATGAAGCTGATCACCGTGGGCGAACTGATGGCCAAGGGCGCCGACACCCCCACCCTTCCCGAAACCGCCACCCTCTCGGACGCCATTTTTGAAATCACCCGCGGCCGCTATGGCGGGGCGGCGGTGGTCGATTCAGAGGGCCGCCTGGTGGGAGCTTTCACGGACGGCGACCTGCGCCGCGCCATGGCCAGGGCGGAGCTGTCGGCTGCCGTCGCCGACCACATGAACCGCTCGCCGGTGTTCGTGGAGCCGCGCCTTCTGGCGACGGAAGCGTTGCGGCTGATGAACGACCGGCCCCGTCCGATCATGCTGATGTTCGTCTGCGACGCCTGCAGGGTGGTGGGCGCCGTGCACATGCACGACCTGCTGCGGGCGGGAGTCGCCTGAGGCTGGTCAGGTGGCGGCGAGGGACTTGCGCATGAACGCCCGGCTCTGAGCGGCCGGATAGGCCTCCAGTTCGCCGAACACCTCGAAGCCGAGCGCCAGATAGAACTCCTTCGCCTGGAAGGTGTCGAGCCAGACCGAATGGCAGCCCTGGGCGAAGGCGTGGACCCCGGCCCGGTCCATCAGCCGCCGGCCGACGCCCTGGCCGCGCAGGGAATCGTCCACCCACATGGCCTCGATGAACAGCCAGCTCCACGACATCGTCCCCATGACCCCGGCCTTGATGGCGCCGTCGCCGTCACGCAGCACGAAGGCGAAACGGCGGGTTTCATGCGGCACGGTGCGGGAATGGAAGGCGTTGATTTCGCGGGCCAGGGTCGCGCGGGTCTCGGGCTCGGGCGAAGGGTCGAAGTCCAGTCGAAAACCCTCAGGCAATCCGTCGGCTGTGTCCGTCATGGCGCCCTCCGCCCGAATCTCCGCTAAGGGTCCGCCTTAGCATGGAACCCCTGATACGCCGCCCTCTCCCCAGCCGCCGGACCGTCCTGGCCGCGGCGCTCGTCCTGCCCGCTTCGGGAGTCGCGGCGGACAGCGCGCGGCCGCTTGAGCCCCACATGCGCCTGACCCATCCCGCTGGAGAGGGCCTGTCTGTGTTCCTGACCTTCGACGCCTGCGGTGGCGGCTTCGACGGGCGGATTGCCCGGGCCCTGGTCGACGGCGGCGTCGCCGCCACGGTCTTCGTCAGCGGCGTCTGGCTGCGGGCCAATCCCGAGGCGACCGCGTTCCTGCTCGCCCGCCGCGACCTCTTCGCTTTGGAAAATCACGGCGCCCGGCACATTCCGCCGGTTCTGGGAGGCCGGAGGGTGTTCGGCCTGACAGGCGCGCGCGATCTCGACGCCGTGCGGGCCGAGGCGACGGCCGGCGCAGCAGCCGTGAGGGCGGCCTGCGGCGCGGCGCCCCTCTGGTATCGCGGCGCGACGGGCTTCTACAGCCCGGGAGCTCTGACGGCGATCCGGGAGATGGGCCTCGGCGTGGCGGCCTACAGTTTCAGCGCCGACGACGGGGCGTCGCTGCCGGCCCCCGGCGTGGCCCGCCGGTTCGCCGGCGTGACAAATGGATCGGTCATCGTCGCCCACATCAACCAGCCCCGCCGCTCCAGCGGGGCCGGCGCGGCGATGGGGATCGCGGCCCTGAGGGCCAGGGGCGTGCGCTTTCTGCGCCTGGACGCCTACGGGCCCGCCGACTTCACCTACAGCTGAGGCGCCCGCCCGAGGGGGCTATTCGCAATAGATCCGGACCTTGGCCTTGTCGTTGTCGACGTTCACGGTCAGGTCCCCCAGCTGTTCGATCAGCTCTTCGAGATTCTCCGGCTTGAGCTGGTTGATGTCGAAAGTGACGCCCTGCTTGGCCATGGCCTCATTGACCTCGTCCCGCGCCGTGGGCGGGATCAGCGAACTGAGGCGCACGCCGGCCCGCAGCAGCATCATTGGCACACGGATGTTGACCTTGGTGGGTCCGCTGACCGGACGATCGGCGTCCACCTCGACCCGCAGATATTTCGGGGCGCGCCCGACGCGCGGCAGGACGTTCCCCGCCTTCGACGCGGTGTTGTCGAGGGCGTTGAGCAGGCGCTCGGCCTCGTCGGCGGTGATCTTGCCCTCGGCCAGCAGGGTCAGGACGCGCTTGCGGTCTTCATTCATGAGCTGGGCTCCTAGAGAATACGAATGCGGATGTGGACGTCGCGCCGATCGACGGCGATCGCCGTTCCGGACAGGCTGAACAGCACCGCCCCCAGGGCCCAGACAGCGCGGATCGGCTTCAGCCGGCGGCCGGCCGGATGCAGGTCGGCCAACGGCGCGGCGAGCAGGGCGAGGGGCGCCAGGAGTGCGAACAGCGGGGTCAGAGGCAGCCAGAGCCGGATGATCGTCGGGCCCCGGGCGGAGGGGACGGCCTGGGCGCGCCGGATCGCCGCCTTCCTCCGCCAGGCGGCCATGTCGGCGCGGCGATGTGGGACTGGGAGGGCGTTGACGGGTTTCATGCGCGGGCCTCCAGGGCGGCGATGGCGTCCTCGGCGCTGATCTCGCCCTGGGCAAGTCGGTCGAGCACCTCGGCGCGCGGCGGCGCCGGGCTGGTGTCGATGAAATCCAGGCCAGCGGCGATCCGCGACAGGCGCGCCTTGATGGTCGGGTAACTGACCCCGAACACCTGCTCCATCTCCTTGATGGAGCCGTGGCTGCGCAGGAAGGCGGCGATGAACACCTGATCCTCGGCCGACAGGCGCGCCAGTTGAGGCGGTGTGAAAGCCCCCTCGATGGCGATGCCGGTCTCCACCAGCCGCACCCGCTCAACGACGAAAGCCTGGCCAGCGGTCAGCCGGGTCAGGGCCTGCCAATCATGAATGTCGCTGCGGATCATCCGTAACCTCAATTTTTTTAATCGTAGAATTGATATTTTTAATATCGACTGTCAAGCCCCTGCGCGGGGACGGTGCGCGTGATGGCGGTCCGGCGCCTTGGGGCCGCGGCCTCGCTTCAATTCGCCCGGGAAATGGCCTATGGCAGCGCCTCCCGCGCCCAGGCGCCGCCTCCCCAGCCCCCAGCCATGACCCTCACCCTCGATGACATAAAGGCGGCCGCAGGCCGCATCGCCGGACATGTGGAGCGCACGCCTTGCCGGCTGTCGCGCACCCTGTCGGAGATTACCGGCGCCGAGGTGTGGGTGAAGTTCGAGAACCAGCAGTTCACCGCCGCCTACAAGGAGCGCGGCGCGCTCAACGTCCTCGCCCAGCTCAACGCCAACGAGCGCAAGATCGGCGTGATCGCCGCCTCGGCCGGCAACCACGCCCAGGGTCTGGCCTATCACGGCCAGCGGCTCGGCGTGCCGGTGACCATCGTCATGCCGCGCGGCACCCCGCACGTGAAGGTGCAGCAGACCCGGGAATACGGGGCCACGGTGGTGATCGACGGCGACAGCTATGACGCCGCCAACCAGACCGCCCTGAAGCTGCAGGACGAGCGCGGCCTGGTGTTCGTCCACCCCTTCGACGACCTGGCCGTCATGGCCGGCCAGGGCACCATCGCCCTGGAGATGCTGGAGGACGCTCCGCATATCGAGGTCATGCCCGTGCCGATCGGCGGCGGCGGACTGATCAGCGGCGTGGCCACGGCCGCCAAGTCGGTGAAACCCGACATCCACATCATCGGCGTCGAACCGGCCATGTATCCGTCCTTCACGGCCCGGATGCGGGGCCTCAACGCCCCCTGCGGCGGCCAGACCATCGCTGAGGGCATCGCCGTGAAAGCGGTCGGTGTGAACACCTACGCCGTGGCGCGACCCCTGATCGACGACGTGCTGCTGCTCGAAGAGCCCTATTTCGAGCGGGCGGTGGCGCTCTACTGCAATGTCGAGAAGACGGTGGTCGAGGGCGCCGGCGCGGCGTCGCTGGCCGCCCTGCTGGCCTACCCCGAACGGTTCCACGGCAAGGTCTGCGGCCTGATCATCACCGGCGGCAATATCGACCCGCGCCTTCTGGCCTCGGTCCTGACCCGCGAACTGGTTCGCGCCCAGCGGCTGATTTCCCTTCGGATCATCGGCGACGACCGGCCGGGCCTGCTGGCCACGGTCTCGGCGACCGTCGGCGAAATGGGGGCAAACATTCTTGAGGTGGCGCACAACCGCCTGGCCCTTGACGTGCCGGCCAAGGGCGCCGAATTCGACATCATGATCGAGACCCGGGATGCTCTGCACACCCAGGAGATCATCGACGCCCTGCGTGAGAAGGGCTACCCGCCCCGCGTCGTCTGACATCCGCCCAGTTGGAGTTTCCCATGGTCGCCGCCCTGCGCACGATCCTGATCCTGGCCTGCGCCCTGACCGTCACCGCCTGCGCGCGCGCGCACGCCGACCCGAAAGTCGTGGCGCAGGGCGAAGCCTTTCTGGTCCACAACAAGACCGCTCCGGGCGTCGTCACCACAGCGTCCGGTCTGCAGTACAAGATCCTGTCATCCGGCCCCGCGGCCGGCGCGAAACCCAAGGCGTCCGACGAGGTCAAGGTCAACTATGAAGGCACGCTGCTGGACGGCACGGTCTTCGACTCCTCCTACCAGCGCGGCACGCCGGCGGTGTTCGGGGTCAGCGGCCTGATCCCGGCCTGGACCGAGGCGCTTCAGCTGATGCGGCCAGGCGATGTCTGGGAGATCTATGCGCCGGCGGGCCTGGCCTATGGCGATGAGGGGGCGGGACCAATTCCCCCCGGCAGCGTCCTGAAGTTCAAGCTCGAATTGATCCGCATCGCCCCGCCCGGAGCCCAATAGGATGACCGCCGCCGCGGCCCTGGCCGAGCGGGCCATCGGCATTCTCGAGACCCTTGTCGGGTTCGACACCACCTCTCATCGCTCGAACCTCGAGCTGATCGCCTGGGTGGAAGCCTATCTGGCCCGCCATGGCGTGACGTCCGAGCGTGTCCCCAACGCCGAGGGGATCAAGTCCAACCTCCTGGCGACGATCGGGCCGATGGTCGCCGGCGGCATCGTTCTCTCCGGCCACACCGACGTGGTGCCGGTGGACGGCCAGCCCTGGACCTCCGATCCGTTCACCCTGACGCGCCGCGGCGATCGGCTCTATGGTCGCGGAACCTGCGACATGAAGGGGTTCATCGCCCTGGCCCTGGCGGCCGTGCCCGACATCCAGGCCGCGGCGCCGCGGCGGCCCGTGCACATCGCCCTGAGCTACGACGAGGAGATCGGCTGCCTTGGCGCGCCGCATCTGATCCGCCGCATGGCCGAGACCCTGCCGCATCCGGCTCTGGTGCTGATCGGCGAGCCCACCAGTCTCAATGTCGCGGGCGCGCACAAGGGCATCCTGTACCATGAGGTGATCGTCCGCGGCCGCGAGGCGCATTCCAGCCAGCCGCACCTGGGCGCCTCGGCGATCATGACCGCGGTGCGCCTGATGTCGGCCCTCGAGCGCCTGGCTGAGCGTCTGGACCGGGAAGCCGATCCGGACTCGCCCTTCGAACCCAAAGGGCCGACCCTGACCATCGGCCAGGTCAACGGCGGAACGGCGCCCAATATCCTGGCCCTCGACTGCCGGTTCGTCTTCGACCTGCGCGCCCCGGCGGGCGTGGACCCCTACGCCGCCCTGGCCGAGTTCATGGCCCTGGCCGAGGCCGAGGACGCCGCCCTCAAGGCCAAGGCGCCGGGCGCGGGCGTCACCGTCACCCGGACCGCCGATGTTCCTGCGTTCATGACCCCGGCCGGCGGCGCGGCGGAGGTCCTGGCGAGACGCCTTGCCGGCGACAACGGGCCGGCGCGGACGGTGTCTTTCGGCACCGAAGCCGGCCAGTTCCAAGCCGCGGGTTTCCCAAGCGTGCTGTGCGGTCCGGGCTCGATCGATCAGGCCCACCAGCCGGACGAATATGTGGACATCGCCCAGCTTGAGCGCGGCGCGGCGCTCATGCTGCGTCTGGCGTCCGAAATCTCCGCCAACTGATCAACTCGCGGCGGCGGCCAGCAGGCTGGCGCGCGTGAGCTGCAGGGTCGCGGCAAGCATGCGTTCCACAGCGTCCGACAACAGCTCGGAGAATACGACCCGGTCCGGCTCCGGGACGGTGAGCAGACCCGCGGCGGACGCGTCTGCAAGCAGGCGGTTGACGTGGATGCGCGAGACCTCGAATTCGCGCGACAGGCTGGACCGGGAGATCGGAGCTTCCATCAACAGCCGCGGGCGAGGCCGGGCTTGGCTCAACATCAGCCTGAAGAGGATGCTCGTGCCGCGATCACGCTCCAGAAACATGACCTCGGGCCCAGGCAGCGCGCCGGGGGTTCGGCTCAGCACCGCGACCCAGTAGATCAGCGCCAGGAAAAAGGCGTCGTCGTCGAAACGATCCAGCAACACCGCGAGTTCCGGCCAGAGTTTGGCCGCCATGACCGCATAGACGCGGTTGGCTTCCCTGAAGCGGGGCAAAAAATCACCCCGGGGATGGAGCCTGCGTCGGATCCAGGGCTGCGGCCCAGGCTCGGCCTCAAGTTCGCCGAAGCTTTCCGCGTGCTGCAGGAAGGCGATCACCCGGCCGCGACTTGCGAACTTGCCGGACTTGGCGGCGGCGGCCAGGGCCGCGCAGGTCAGCCCGCCGGGGGCCCCGTGCAACAGCACTGATACCAGATAGAGCGTGCTGCGTCCGAGATCGCGATACATCCAGCGACCCGCCTCATTGGCCTGCGCGTATTCGCCCAGCGACCCCGCGGCGAGACCCTCGATGGCGTTCGTGAATTCCGCTTTGGCGCGCACCTCGGCAAGGGCCTCCGGTGTGAAGTACGGCTCAAAACTTGATGTGTTCAATTCAGCTCGCCCCGGCATCACGCGGACGTCCGGTGCGATGGAGCCCCGCCAAGCCCCCCGAACTCAGTCCGATATGATCTATGCTACGTTAACTTCCATAAACCACCCGCGCGATCGAACAATATCCAACCTGGGCCAATGTCCGCCAGCAGACGATTTGCCCGAGCAGGGGCAGGGGTTGTGGCGCCGGCCGAGTTCCGCCAAGGAGACGACGTCGGATCGGAGACGCCATGATCACGCTCTATCACTGCCAGGACGCGCGTTCCTTCCGCGCTCTATGGGCGCTGGAAGAAATGGGCCTGCCCTACGAACTGGTGTTGATGCCGTTTCCACCGCGCGCGCGCATGCCGGGCTACAAGGGTCTCAACCCCCTCGGGACGGTGCCGGTGATGTTCGACGGCGAACACCGCATGACCGAGAGTGCGGCAATGGGTCACTACCTGGGCGCTAAATACGGACCCACCGACCTGGTCGTACGCCCCGAGGAAGATGCGTTCGCGGACTATATGAACTTCCTGGTCATGGGCGAGGCGACCCTGACATTCCCGCAGACCATCGTGCTGCGCTACACGCGCCTGGAGCCCCCGGAACGCCGCGCCGCCCAGGCCGCCGACGACTATCGCCTGTGGTTCCTCGCCCGCCTCAAGGCCGCCGCCACCATGACCGGCGAGCGCTTCGTCTGCGCCGACCGCTTCACCATGGCCGACGTCTCCTTCGCCTATTCCCTGCTGCTGGCCGAGACCCTGGGCCTCCAGGACGGATTTCCCCCGAAGATCACGGCCTATTGGCAGGACATGCAGGCGCGGGACGGCTTCAAACGCGCCAAGGCGGCTCAGGAGCGGGCGGTCGTCGCGGCGGACTGAGACGCAAGCCTGGCCAGCGCCCAGGTGGCGGCGTCGCGCACGACCGGATCCGCGTCGTCGAGGCGGGCCGAGGCCGAGGCCGCCAGAGACGGGTCGCCGGAATTGCCGATGGCGTAGAGCACGTTGCGGACGAACCGATCGCGGCCGATCCGCTTGATGGGGCTGGCCGTGAACAGCGCCCGGAACGCTGCGTCATCCAGCGCGGCGAGGCTCTCGAGCGACGGCGCCCGCAGCGCGTCCCGCGCCTGAAGACCGGCCTCGCGCGCCACGACGGCGAACTTGTTCCAAGGACAGACCGCCAGGCAGTCGTCGCAGCCGTAGACCCGGTTGCCGAGGGCTTCGCGGTAGCGATCCGGGATCGGTCCGGCGTGTTCGATGGTCAGGTAGGAGAGGCACGCCCGCGCGTCGAGCTGATAGGGCGCGGGAAACGCCTGGGTCGGGCAGATGTCGAGGCAGGCCCGGCAGGCGCCGCAATGATCCTCGCTGGCGGGATCCGGGGACAGCTCGGCCGAGGTCAGGACGGCGCCGAGGAACAGCCAGGATCCGAACCGGCGGGAGACGAGGTTGGTATGCTTGCCCTGCCAGCCCACGCCGGCCTGGGCGGCCAACGGCTTTTCCATCAGGGGGGCTGTGTCCACGAACACCTTGACCTCGCCGCCGAGGCGGCGCTGGGCCGCGCCGGCCAGGCGCTTGAGCCGGCCCTTGATCAGCTCGTGATAGTCCCGCCCCTGGGCATAGACGGAGATGGCTGCCCGCGAGCGGTGGGCCAGAATCTCCAGGGGATCGACGTCGGGGCCGTAGTTCATCCCCAGCATGATCGCGCCCCGGGCGTCAGCCCACATGGCGCGAGGATGGGCTCGGCGGGCGGCGGTGGTTTCCATCCACGTCATCTCGCCATGCCGGCCGGCGGCGACGAAGGCCGCCAGACGTTCCGAGGCCGGCCACGGCGCGACAACCGAGGCGAATCCGCACACGTCAAAACCCAGATCGAGAGCGTCGGCCCGGACCCGGGCCTCGACCGGCCCGTCAGTGGCTTCGCTAGAAGTCGAGGTCGTCATAGTAGCTGGACGGCGCGAGGCCCGGCCAGCGGTCGGCGAGAAGGCTGCGGAAGGCCGGCCGGGATTTGATGCGCATGTACCAGATCTTCAGGGCCGGAAAATCGCGCCACGGAATGTCGCCGAAATAGTCGAGCACGGAGATATTGGCCGCCGCGGCGAAGTCCGCGAGGCTCAGGCGACGCCCCGCCAGCCAGTCGCGCGCCTGCAGCAGTTTCTCGATATAGATCAGATGAACCCGCAGGGCGTCGCGCCCCTGGCGCATGTTGAACAGGTCCGGGGCGCCGAGCTTGAGGAGGCGCTTTTCCAGCTTCTCGTGCAGCAGGTAGGCGTTGACCTCATTGTCGAACTTGCGGTCGAACCATTGCATCAGCCGGCGCACCTCCGCCCGATCCGCGGCCGTGGCGCCCAGGAGATCCGGCTCGGGCTGCTGCTGCTCCAGATGCTCCAGGATCGCCCGAATCTCGCAGACCACGAGCTGGCGATCGCCCGACCGTTCCACCAGCACCGGCGTCATCCCCGAGGGATTGAGCGCGATGAATTCAGGGGGCTGTTCCCAGTAGCGCACCACCACATCCTCGAACGGCAGCCGCTTCTCGGCCAGGGCCAGACGCGCCTGGCGCGAGGCCGGATCCAGAGGAAAGTGATAAAGGGTGCGGACAAGGCTCATGGGACCACCGACCTATAGCCAAATCCGCCGAACCGACAACGCCGCACGCGCGCCATCCGAAAGGAACGACCGATCAACCTTCGTAGGTCTCGGCGAAGGCGCCGCCGTGCGGCTCCGCCCGGCCCCGGGGGTCGGCGTGGATGATGATGTCCGCGGCCGGAAAATCAGCCAGGATCCGCTTCTCCGCCGCCACCACGATCTGATGGGCGGATTCCAGCGACAGGTCCGGATCGAGGTCGGCGTGCATCTGGATGTGCACCACCGGCCCCGAGGCGCGGGTGCGGACCTGATGAACGTCCAGGATCGCCCCGTCCTCCAGAACCCGCGCGACGATCTGAGCGCGGTCGATGTTCGGCAGTTCGCGATCCAGAAGCTGATCCGAGGCTTCGCGGAATACCGACACCGCGCCCCACAGCAGGATTCCGGCCACCACGAGGGCCGCCACGGAGTCCAGGACGGGCGAACCCATCAGCGCCGTGGCCGCGATCCCGGCCAGGGCAATGACATTGGAGGCCAGATCGGCCGCATAGTGCGTCCGGTCGGCCGAGACGGCGACCGAGGCTGTGCGGCGCAGCACCCTGGTCTGGGCGGCGATCAGGAAGCCCGTCAGCACGATCGAGAGCGCCATGGCGCCGATCGCCCATTCCTCCTGGAGCACGGGTTTGGGATCGATCAGGCGGCGGATCGCCTCCTGGCCGATCAGGGCCGCCGAGGCGAAAACCAGGCCCGCCTGCATGAGGCTGGCGAAAGCCTCGGCCTTGCCGTGACCGTAGCGATGCTCCGAATCCGGCGGGGCGGCGGCGTAGCGGACAGCGAAGAAGGTGGCGCTGGAAGCCACGAGGTCGAGCGCCGAGTCGGCCATGGACGCCATCAGCGCCACCGACCCGCTGAACAGCCAGATGACCAGCTTGATCGCCACCAGGACAAAGGCCGTGGCCACCGACAGCATCGTCACCGCCCGGGTCTGGGCGGCGGACTCGGCATGGGTCGGTTCGGCGGCTGACATTCCTGCATCATAGGGTGTCCGCCGCCGCCGCTGTAGGGCCACAGGGCCTTTTAGGCGGCCAGATGTGGCCTTGGTCCCACATATCGCGACTGCGGCCGCACCAGCCGCCCGCCGGCGAGCTGTTCTCGGGCATGGGCGATCCAACCTGACGCCCGTCCCATGGCGAACATGCAGGTGAAGGTCTCGGGCGGGAAGGCCAGGGCCTCCAGCAACAGGGCTGTGTAGAGTTCCACATTGGTCTGCAAGGACCGGCCGGGTTTGCGCTCGCGCAGGATCGCCAGGGCCGCCGCCTCCACGGCTTCGGCCAGGGCGAGCCGCCCGGGCGCTGCGGCGGAGCCCGCGCCCAGGGCGGCGACGGCGCGCTTTAGGGCGTCGGCGCGGGGATCCCGCACGCGATAGACCCGATGACCAAAACCCATCAGTCGGTCGCCGCGGTCGAGGGCCGCCTCCAGCCAGGGCCTGGCGTTCTCCGGCGTCCCGATCCCATCGAGCATGTCGATGACCGGCCCGGGCGCGCCGCCATGCAGAGGGCCTTTCAGGGCGCTCAGGCCGGCAAGCACCGCCGACGTCAGTCCGGCGCGCGTGGAGGCGACCACTCGCGCCGCGAAGGTCGAGGCGTTGAGGCCGTGATCCGCCACCGTCACCAGATAGGCGTCCAGAGCGGCGGACTCGGCCGCGGAGGCTGCTGCGCCGCGGGTCATGCGCAGGATATCGGCGGCGTGGCCCAGGGTGGGATCCGGGGCGACCGGCGCCTCGCCCGCCCGCGCCCGGACCACCGCCGCGGTGAACACCGCCGGCGCGGCGACCAGTTGCAGAGCGAGATCCCAGTCATCGCCGTCCGGCAAACGCGCGATCAGCGCGCGCACCGCCTCCACCGCCGGCCGCTGAAGCAGATCCGGCGCGCCGGCCAGCGACTGGAACACAGCCACGCGGGCGTCGCCAAGCGGCCGCGCGAGGTCTGTCGGCAGGCTGGGAAAGAAGCCGTCCCAGAGCAGGGACGTCACCGACTCGAACCGCCAGCGCCCGGCCAGGGCGTCCAGATCATGGCCACGGATCAGCAGACGGCCGGCGTCGCCATCGACCTCCGACAGCACGGTTTCGGCCGCGACCACACCTTCAAGTCCATCCACCGCGTTCGACATCAGCCTCTCCTTGTCTTGATGGCGAACATCTGAGAGGGTCGCGAAAAGTGAATCAAGATTGATCAAACTGATCAACATGAAAGAAGCCGACTGGCTCTCCGCGCGGGAAGCGCTCGACCGGCTGGGGGTTCGCCCCCAGACGCTCTATGCCTATGTCAGCCGCGGCCTCGTCAGCGCTGAGGCCGACCCGGCCGAGCCCCGTCGCAGCCGCTACAAACGCAGCGACATCGCCCGCCTGGCCAAACGCAAGGCTCGCGGGCGCAAGGCCGCGGCCGTGGCCGCCGACGCCATTGCCTGGGGCGAACCGGTGCTCGACTCGGCCATCACCAGCGTCTCGGGCGGGCGACTGTTCTATCGCGGCCGGGACGCGGCCATCCTGGCCGAGACCGAGACCTTCGAGGCCGTGGCCCGCCTGCTGCGCGGCGGCGGCGGGGCCCCCGCGCCCCGGGTGCGCCGATTCCAGCCGCCTCAGGGTGAGAGCGTTAGGCTGCGCCTGATGACAACCCTGGCGGCCCGGACGGCGCGAGATCCACCGGCGCTGGGCCGGGAGGGTCGAGACCTCGCCGACGAAGCCGCCTCCCTGTTGGATACGGTCGCCGACGCGGTCTGTGGCCATGTGGGCGAGGGGCCGATCCACCGGCGGCTCGGCTGGGCCTGGGGCTGCGGGGCCGGCGGCATGGACCTGATCCGTCGAAGCCTGGTGCTGCTGGCCGACCATGAGCTCAACGCGTCCACCTTCGCCGCCCGGGTCGCGGCGTCCACGGGAGCGTCACTGTCCGCCTGCGTGCTGGCGGGGCTCGCAACTCTGACGGGCCCCTTGCATGGGGGCATGGCGGCCGAGGTGGATGGACTGGCGGCGGAGGCGCGGCGCGTGGGGCCGCGCGAAGCGATGGCGGCGCGCCTGATCCACTGGCGGCCGACGCCGGGATTCGGCCATCCGCTCTATCCCGACGGCGATCCCCGGGCCCGGGCCCTGCTACGGGCGTTTCAGGCGCCGGCGGACATGCAGGCCCTGCGCGAAGCCGTGGACGCCTCCACGGGCCAGAGGGACAATATCGACTTCGCCCTGGTGGCCCTGAGCCGTAACCTCGGCCTGCCGCCGGACGCCCCCTTTGCCCTGTTCGCTGTCGCCCGCAGCGCCGGATGGCTCGCACACGCCCTGGAACAGGCGCGGGACGGCGCGCTCATTCGCCCACGCGCCCGCTATGTGGGGCCGGCGCCGGAAATATGACCGCGGCTGCGGCCGCGGATCAGCCCACGACGGGCATGGGCCCCTGGGCGTCAACCGCATACTGACCGCCACGCAGATAGGTATAGAGGTAGGTGGGTAGGATCGGCTCCAGGGCCGTGGCATTGACGCCGAGATCGGCGAGGCCGAGCGCCCCCGCGGCCACGACGTTGTCGGCCTTCAGCAAGGCCACCTGATCAGAGGTGATCGGCGGAGCGAACGGGGTGACGGCCATCAGATCGCCCATCCGTCCCAACAGACCGGCGAGGCCGAACGGCACGTTCACCAGCAGACGACGACGGCTGATCTCCGCCAGGAGCAGGGTCATCAGGTCCTTGAACGTATAGACGCCCGGTCCGCCGAGCTCATAGTCGCGGCCCGCCGCGGCGGGATCGAGCGCCGCCTGGGCCACGGCCTGGGCGACGTCGCCCACATAGACGGGCTGGAAGCGAGTATGGCCGCCGCCGATCAGCGGCAGGGCCGGCGACAGGGTCGCCATGGCCGCGAAACGGTTGAAGAAGGCGTCTCCCGGGCCGAACACCACCGAGGGACGGAGGATCGCCGCGGCGGGGAAGGCCGCGCGAACGGCAGCTTCGCCTGCGGCCTTGGTGCGTCCATAGAGCGAGGGGGAGCCCTCGCCGGCGCCAATGGCGGAAATCTGCACGAACCGCTGGACGCCGGCGTCCCGCGCCGCCTCCGCCACGGCGCGCGCCCCGTCCACATGCAGGGCCTGAAAGGTCTGGCGGCCGCTCTCGTACAGGACGGCCACGGCGTTGACGCAGGCCTCCGCACCCTCGAGGGCGCGGGCGACGGACTGCGGCTCGCGCAGATTGGCCTGAACGATCTCGATCTGGCCCACATCACCGAGCATCCGGAGGCGATAGCCCCGGCCGGGATTGCGAACGGCGACCCGCACCCGCGCGCCGCGTTTGGCCAGGGCGCGCACCACGGCGGCGCCGACGAAGCCCGAGCCCCCCGAAGACCGTCACAAGACCTTGCATGGCACACCTCTTGGTTGTCCGCGTGGCGGTTGCGATAGAGGAGCAGCGGACCGGACGCAACGTCGGCGCAAACCTGGAGGCCACTTCGGCTCGAACTGTCATTGACGATGCGAACCGGGCGCCCTAGAGGTCCGCCCTTCGCGCGCTCGGGCTTGTCCCAGGCGGGCCCAGGTGGCGGAATTGGTAGACGCGCTGGCTTCAGGTGCCAGTGGCTTAACGGCCGTGAAGGTTCGAGTCCTTTCCTGGGCACCACACCTCGCGGGGCGGCGTCGGTTTGGCGCCGACCCCCGCGAAGGCGGCGGAGCGACTTGCCCCAGAAGCGGGTCGTCCTTAAATCTGTGGCCTCGGGAAGCCGGGGCCGGATCGCCCCCTGTTCGGGGCTGGAGCGACGCTTGGCTGTCCATTTGCACCAGGGCGATCTGCCCGCCGGCCTGTTTGACGGCGCGACGTCGGTCGCCATCGATTCGGAAACCATGGGCCTGCGCCTCGGACGCGATCCGCTGTGCGTGGTGCAGCTGCAGAGCCGCGACGGCGAGCCCCACGTGGTCCAGCTCCGCCGGCCGCAATACGACTGCCCGAATCTGAAAGCCCTGCTGGCCGACCCCAAGGTGCTGAAGATTTTTCACTTCGGCCGTTTCGACATCGCCATGTTCCAGCTTCACCTGGGTGTCGTGACCACGCCTGTCTACTGCACCAAGATCGCCTCGAAGCTGGTGCGCACCTACACCGATCGTCACGGGCTCAAGGATGTCACGCGCGAACTGGTTGGCCAGGACATCTCCAAGGCTCAGCAAAGCTCGGACTGGGGCGCCGCCACCCTGTCGCCCGAACAGATCGCCTACGCCGCCACCGACGTGATCAACCTCCACGCCATCAAGGACCGGCTCGACGCCATGCTGGCTCGCGAGGGCCGGACAGCCCTGGCCCAGGCCTGTTTCGATTTCCTGCCCCATCGCGCCGCGCTCGATGTCGCCGGTTGGGACGAGGTCGACATCTTCGCCCATGCCTGACCTCGCGCCCGGCGTCGCCCTCCGGCCGGTCCAACCCGTCGGACCGCCTCCGCGCGGCAAGGCGCGGGTACGCAGCCGGTTCATCCGGATTCTGCGCTGGCTGCTGCCCATGATCATGGTCGGCATGGTCGCCGCCCTGGTGGGCCTGGTGGTGTCGCACGCCCTGCGCCGTCAGAACGCCGCCCATCGCGACGCGGTCACGCCCATTCAGATGGTCAATCCACACTTCTTCGGCCGCGACAGCCAGGGCCGGGCCTACACCCTGGAGGCGCGTCGCGCCGCACGCGATGACCAGTCGTTCCAACGCGTGCTGCTGAATTTTCCCGCGGTGACCCTGGACACCGAGGGACCGCATCCGTCCACCCTGACGGCGGACAGCGGCGTCTATCACGAGGACAGCCGGATCCTTTATCTCAAGGGCCATGTGCGGGCCGACAACGCCCAGTCGTCGAAGTTCGCGACCGACGAGGCCGTGGTCAACACACGCACCGGAGCGGTGACCAGCCCGACGGCGCTGTCGAGCCAGACCTCGGCGGGCGACCTTCAGTCCAAGGCTTTCGACGTCTACGACAAAGGCGATAGGGTGGTTTTCAAGGGCGGCGTTCACGCGCGCCTCAATCCGCATTAAGGAAAGGCTGCGCCTCGGGGCGCGGCTCTGAAGGTTTCGCGCATGACTCAATGGACGGCAAGGCTCGGATACGCCGCGGCCCTGACCCTGGCCCTGAGCGCTGTCGCCGGCGGCGCCGCGTTCGCCCAGATCGACACCCATTCCAAGGCGCCCATCGATATCACCGCCGACCAGGCCGAGGTCAGCAACGCCCAATGCTCGGCGGTCTGGCGTGGCTCGGCCGAAGCGATCCAGGAAAAGACCCGCCTGCGGGCGGACACCATCACGGTCTACTCACGCAAGAAAGAGGCCGGCGCCGACGGCAAGAGCGCCTGCGGCGGCGCCGAACGGATCGAGGCCGACGGCCATGTCTACTATGTGACCGCCGAGCGGAACGCCCGCGGCGATCACGCTGTCTATAATCAGGCCAGGGACGAGATCGTCATCACCGGCGACGTGATCGTCGTGCAGGGGCTCGATGTCGCCCGCGGCGCCCGTCTGACGATCAATACCGCCACCAAGGAGGCCCGGATGGACGCCAAGACCGGGGCCGACGGCAAGCCGGGCCGGGTCCGGGCCGTGTTCTATCCCGACAAGACCAACCCGCCCGCCGGGACGGAGAAGCCATGAACGTGGCGTTCGGATCCCGCCCCGAATCGACAGGCGCCTCGGCGACGACGCCCGGCCCTGGGTCGGGCCTCATCGTCGACCGGATCGGCAAAGCCTTCCGCGGCCGGCAGGTGGTCAAGGGCGTCAGCCTGCGCCTGAACCGCGGCGAGGTCGTGGGCCTGCTGGGGCCGAACGGGGCCGGCAAGACCACCTGTTTCTATATGATCACAGGTCTGATCGCCGCCGACTACGGGGCCATCTGGCTGGACGGCGAGGACATCACCAACCAGCCGATGTACCAGCGCGCGCGCCAGGGCCTGGGCTATCTGCCGCAGGAGACCTCGATCTTCCGCGGCATGACCGTCGAACAGAACATCATGGCCGTGGTCGAGATGCGCGTGGGCAAGCGCGACAAGGTCCGGGAGATCACCAACAAGCTCCTCGAAGAGCTGCATATCGATCACCTTCGCACCTCCCCCGCGCCGGCCTTGTCCGGCGGCGAGCGGCGGCGCGTGGAGATCGCCCGGGCCCTGGCGAGCGAGCCGGCCTTCATGCTGCTGGACGAGCCCTTCGCCGGCATCGATCCCCTGGCCATCGCCGACATTCGCGAGGTGATCGGCTATCTGCGCCGCCGCGGCATCGGCATCCTGATCACCGACCACAATGTGCGCGAGACTCTGGACATCATCGATCGGGCCTCGATCATCCATGCGGGCGAGGTGCTTTTCGAGGGCACGCCGGAGGCGATTCTCGCCGATCCGGAAGTGCGCCGGGTCTATCTCGGCGACCGCTTCAGCTAGCCCTCTCTTAAGGGTTCGCGTTTACTTGACACCGGCTCCGCGCGGGCGTGTTGATAGGGCATGCGTGTTCAGGTTTCAGGCAAACATGTCGACGTCGGGGATGCACTGCGCTCCCGGGTGTCCGACGAACTCACCGCCGCGATCGGCAAATATTTTGAACGCGGCGGCGACGCCGAAGTTGTGGTCAGCCGCGACGGCCACGGCTTCAAGGTCGACTGTACCGTCACCCTGTCGACGGGCCAGCATCTCCTGAGCCACGGCCTGGGCGGCGACGCCCACGCGGCCTTCAGCCAGGCCCTGGCCAAGGTCGAAACGCGCATCCGGCGCTATAAGCAGCGGCTCAAGAGCCACACCGCCGCCGCCACGGCGAAGGCGGCCGAGACGGCCTCCCTATATGTGCTTCGCGGCGGCGACGAGGATGCGGAAGAGGACGACTGGGAGGCTTCGTCGGCCCACCATCCGCCCGCGGCCATGGTGATCGCCGAGACCGAGGCCCCCCTGAAGACCATGACCGTTTCCATGGCGGTGATGGACCTCGACCTGACCGAATCTCAAGCAATCGTGTTCCGCAACGCCGCCCATGGCGGTTTGTCCGTGGTATATCGCCGATCGGATGGAAACATCGGGTGGGTCGATCCGGAACGTACGAAGCGCCAGGCCTGAGTCTGGTTGCGGGAGCTTCCGAACGGCGTCGTCCTGGCGTAGGCGTCCGCAGGGTCTCAGCCGCCGATCTCCGCTCCTAAAGTCTCCGGAACCGTCCCACTGTGAGTAACGATCTATCCGCCTTCATGATCGGCGATCTGCTGTCGAGCGGCGCCATCGCGCCCCGGCTGACGGTCACGACCAAACGTCAGGTTCTCGCGACGATCTCGGAGATCGCCGCCCGCGCCTTCAAGCTCAAGGCGCCGCGCGTCCTCGACGCCCTGCTGGAACGCGAAGCGCTGGGACCGACCGGGGTCGGGCACGGCGTCGCAATCCCGCACGCCCGGGTCGAGGGCCTGGACCGGATGCGCGGCGTGTTCGTCCGCGTGGTCCCACCCGTGGATTTCGGTTCGGTGGACGACGAGCCGGTGGACCTGATCTTCGCCCTGCTGTCGCCGGCCGAGGCCGGATCGGAACATCTGCGGGGACTTGCCCGCGTCGCCCGCGCCATGCGTTCCGCTGAGTTGCGCGGTCAGCTGCGTCAGGCCGGCGGCGCCGACGCCATTCAGGCCCTGCTTGTCCGCGAGAGCCGGCCGACCGCAGCCTGACGCGGCGGCCGCCGGCGCGCGGCCCGTCTGTTCAGCTCAGTGGACCGAGACCGGCGCCAGTTCGTGCGCCAGGGCGGCGGCGATGGCCGAGTCGCGGTCGCCCAGCACGGCCAGGCGTTCGCCATCGGCGCGGTGAACCGCATAGAGCGTCTGCTCGGGCTTCAGATCGAAACCGCGAATCGTCTCCACGGGCGTGTCGGCCATGATCTCGGCCGCCTTGATCGGGCGGACGTAGACCAGGTTGGGACCGCCGAGAGCGGCGAAGGCTTCGCTGGTCAGATTGGGAAAGGGCATGTCGTAACTCCTGAACTCTACACCGGTGACGCAGGACCGCCGGAATGGCCGGCCGTGCGGATAGGGATGTTCCGGACCCGGCGAACGGGCTCCGGTCGAACGAGGTCGATCTTCAGAAGACCGTCCTCGAGAGTCGCGTGATCCACCTCGATTCCGTCGGCGAGGATGAACCCCCGGGCGAAGCCGCGTGCGGCGATCCCCCGGTGCAGAAAGGCCCGTTCCGGCGCGCCGACCGCCTCCGGCTCGCGCCGGCCGACGATCGACAGCTGATTGTCCTCCACGCTCACCTGCAGGTGCTCCGGCGCGAACCCGGCCACGGCCAGGGTGATCCTGAGCCGGCCCTCGCCGAGGTCCTCGATATTGTAGGGCGGGTAGACGTCCCCGCCGATCTTCGCCGCCCGCTCGATAAGCGCGCGGGTATGATCGAAGCCGAGCAGCAGGGGACTGTCGAAGACAAGCGTACGGTTCATGTGAGCCCTTGGATAAAGCGACCCCGCCTGATCCGTCCCCGAAGGCGGCGGACCCGGCGTAGAACCTAGGTGGCGATGACAGAGGGGCAGTTCAAGGCGTCGGGTCGGCGCGCACCCGGCGGGCCCAAATGGAAAGGGCCGCCCGGCTTTACCGGACGGCCCTTGTTGGTGGAGCTAAGCGGAGTCGAACCGCTGACCTCTTGAATGCCATTCAAGCGCTCTACCAGCTGAGCTATAGCCCCGAAAAATCGGGTTCGTTGAGGGGCTTGTGGAAGGCCCCATCGGCGAAGCGGCGGAAACTAGTGCGACCGCTTCGCCCGATCAAGGGCCTCGGAAAGATTTCTCCGAGGCTATTGATCGTCCGGTCCGCCCTCCCCGGGAAGGCCGTCGATTTCGTCGTCCGGGAAGTCGTCGTCCTCGTCTTCGATGAACGGAACTTCGTCGTCGTCGGCCTCGGCCAGATCCTCGTCCTCGGCGAAGTCGACGCCAATGTCGTCTGCCGGGGAGTTCGGCGGTGAGTCCGGATCGACCTCGTCGTCGTCGGTGATCAGCGGCGGCTCGTCGACCACGGCGTCGAGTTCAGGCGCCTCATCGGGTTCGGCGCCGAAGCCGTCCTCGGCGTCAGCGTCGACGGGCGCTTTGACTTTTTCTTCCTCGGCGTCGTCTTCCGGCACGATCGTGCGAGCCCGGACGCGGCGGTTGCGCAGGGCTTCCTCCGGATCGAACTCGGCGCCGCACTTGGGGCAGACCGCCGGCCGACGGCCGAGGTCATAGAATTTCGACGAACAGGTTGGGCAAATCTGTTTGGCGCCCAGTTCGGGATTGGCCAATGCGGCGACCTCTGCTGCTGGCTGGCTTGAAGCGGCCGGTCACTTGCCATGGCGGGGGGCCACTGTCAAAAGCATTCCCCTTCCCGAACCAAGAAGCGCGAACGCATGACCGACACGGCCCAGGCGCGGGCAGGCGACAGGCCGAGCCGATTGACCTCCCGCGCGGGCGGCGCGCTTCGTGGCGTCGCCGTCGCCCCGGGTGACAAATCCATCTCCCACCGCTCTCTGATTCTCGGGGCCCTGGCCACGGGCGTCACCGAGATCGAGGGCCTGCTTGAAGGCGAGGATGTGCGCCGCACGGCCGCGGCCATGGCGGCCTTCGGGGCCGGGGTCGAGCGTCTGGGCGAAGGGCGCTGGCGGGTCGACGGCAAGGGCGGCTTCGCCGAACCCGCCGACATCATTGACTGCGGCAACGCCGGCACGGGCGCGCGCCTGATCATGGGCGCGGCGGCGGGCTTCCCGATCGGGGTCACCTTCACGGGCGACTCCTCGCTGCGCGGGCGACCCATGGGCCGGGTGCTCAAGCCCCTGGGCCTGATGGGCGTCGCCTTCACCGGCCGCGCCGGGCCGCGCCTGCCGCTCAGCCTGCGTGGCGGCGATCTCAAGGCCATCGCCTATCGCCTGCCCGAACCGTCGGCCCAGGTGAAATCGGCGGTGCTGCTGGCCGGCCTCGGCGCGACCGGCGAGACCCAGGTGATCGAGCCGATTCTGACGCGGGACCACACCGAACGGATGCTCCGGGCCTTCGGGGCCGAAGTCTCCGTGGAGGACACAGCCGAGGGCCGGGTGATCGGCCTGCGCGGCGGCCAGCCGCTGAGGGCGGCGAATGTGCGGGTGCCGGGCGACCCCTCCTCGGCGGCCTTCCCCCTGGTGGCGGCCCTGATCACCCCGGGCTCGGCGGTGACGGTGGAGAACGTTCTTCTCAATCCCCTCCGCACCGGCCTGTTCGACACTCTGCGCGAGATGGGCGCCAACCTGACGATCGCCAACGTCCGCCAGGCGGGCGGCGAGCAGGTGGGCGACATCACCGCCCGCTACTCCGCTCTCCGCGGGGTGACGGTGCCGGAAGCGCGTTCCGCCTCGATGATCGACGAGTATCCGATCCTGGCCGTGGCCGCGGCCTGCGCCGAAGGGCCGACGATCATGCGCGGCCTCGGCGAGCTACGGGTCAAGGAAAGCGACCGCATTGCCCTCATGGCCGCGGGCCTCGCCGCCTGCGGCGTGCAGGTGGAGGAAGAGCCCGAGGGCCTGATCGTGGTGGGAACCTCCGGCGCAAACCACGCCGTGGCCGGCGGCGCCACCGCCCGCACTCATGGCGATCACCGTATCGCCATGAGTTTCCTCATCCTCGGCGGCGCCGCGCAGGCGCCCATCGCGGTGGACGAACCCGGCATGATCGCCACCAGCTTCCCGGGCTTCACGGCGCTCATGGCGGCGCTGGGATCGCGTATCGACGCCGCCTGACATGGGGTTCGTGATCGCCATCGACGGGCCGGCCGCGTCGGGCAAGGGCTCCATGGCCGTCCGTCTGGGCAAGGCCCTGTGTCTTCCCGTCCTCGACACCGGCCTGCTCTACCGGGCCGTGGGCGTGGCTGTTGAACAGGCCGGCGGCGATCTCGACGACGAGACTCAGTCCGCCGCGGCGGCGGCCCGTCTCGATCTCGACGACCTCGAATCCGAAGCGTTTCGAACGCGCGGCGCCGGCGAGGCCGCCAGCCGTGTCGCCGTTCACCCCGCCGTCCGCGCGGCCCTGCTTGACGCCCAGCGTCGGTTCGCGGCGCGCGAGCCCGGCGCCATCCTGGACGGCCGCGATATCGGCACGGTCATCGTCCCCGAGGCGCCCTGCAAGCTGTTCGTCACCGCCACCCCTGAGACGCGCGCCCGCCGGCGCCATCTGCAGCTTCGCGCCCAGAACGATCCGGTGACCTTCGAGGCCATCCTCGACGACATCCGCCGCCGCGACACCCGCGACGCCGACCGCGCCGCCGCGCCACTGCGGCGGGCCGAGGATGCGGCCTTGCTCGACACCACCGATCTCGATATAGACGCGGCCTTCGATGCGGCCTTGCGCATCGTCGAGGCGTCGCGCGGCCGGTGGGAGACATCCTGATCGGCCAATCCCATCGCGCCGAACCATCGACGACCGGGGGCCCCTCCAAATCCCATCAATTTATTTCAACGCCATCAGTGCGAAAACGCACCGATGGGTTTTGACAAGGCGAGTAGCAACAACACCAATGGCTAACGACATGAGCATGAACCCCTCGCGGGGTGACTTTGAGGCCCTTCTCGACGAGAGCATGGGCGGCCGCGACTTTGCCGAAGGCACCGTGGTCAAGGGCCTGGTGGCGGCGATCGAAAAGGATTTCGCCATCATCGACGTCGGTCTGAAGACCGAAGGCCGCATTCCGGTGAAGGAATTCGGCGTCGACGACGCCGGCAAGCCTACCCTCAAGGTCGGCGACACGGTCGAAGTTTTCCTCGAGCGTATCGAGAACGCCCTGGGCGAAGCCGTCATCAGCCGCGACAAGGCCCGTCGTGAAGAGGCCTGGACCCGCCTGGAAGGCGTGTTCGCCAAGAACGAACCGGTCATGGGCGCCATCGTCGGCCGCGTGAAGGGCGGCTTCACCGTCGATCTCGGCGGCGCCTCGGCCTTCCTCCCCGGCTCGCAGGTCGATATCCGCCCCGTGCGCGACGTCGGCCCGCTGATGGGCAAGGAACAGCCCTTCGCGATCCTCAAGATGGACCGCCCGCGCGGCAATATCGTCGTCTCGCGCCGCGCCATCCTGGAAGAAGCCCGCGCCGAACAGCGCACCGAGCTGGTGAGCCAGCTGCAGGAAGGCGAAGTCCGCGACGGCGTGGTGAAGAACATCACCGACTACGGCGCGTTCGTGGACCTCGGCGGCATCGACGGCCTGCTGCACGTCACCGACATGAGCTGGAAGCGCGTCTCGCACCCCAGCCAGGTTCTGGCGGTCGGCGACACGGTCAAGGTGCAGATCGTCAAGATCAACCCCGACACCCAGCGCATCAGCCTGGGCATGAAGCAGCTGCAGTCCGACCCGTGGGATGGCGTGGAAGCCAAGTACCCGCCGGGCGCCAAGCTCACCGGCCGGATCACCAACATCACCGACTACGGCGCCTTCGTGGAGCTGGAAGCCGGTGTCGAAGGTCTGGTCCACGTCTCGGAAATGAGCTGGACCAAGAAGAACGTCCATCCC